>JAFGHR010000069.1 GCA_016930015.1 Anaerolineae bacterium
ACATCGGGCGTGGTGTTCGCGCCGCTGGCGAGTTACGCTTACGAACCGGAAGGACGCCTGCACGCGTTTTGCCATGCCGCGCCGGGGCAGTGGCACTTTATGGGTGTGATGCTCAGCGCGGCGGGCAGCTTGCAATGGTACCGTGACACGGTGGCTCCCAATGTTGACTTTGGCGCGCTGACCGAAGAGGCGAAAGATATCCTGCCCGGCGCCGAAGGGCTGATCTTTTTGCCGTACCTGTCCGGCGAGCGCACCCCGCACCCGGACCCGCTCGCACGCGGTGCGTTTATCGGCCTGACGGTGCGCCACACGCGCCCCCACATGACTCGCGCCGTGATGGAAGGCGTCGCGTTTGGTCTGCGCGACGGCTTCGAGCTGATCAAAAACAGCGAGGCCGGTCTGATCAACGAAGTGCGTGTGAGCGGCGGCGGCTCCAAAAGCCCCACGTGGCGCCAGATCATGGCCGACGTGCTGCACGTCCCGTTGATTGTGACCGAAGCCGTCGAAGGCGCGGCCTATGGGGCCGCGCTGTTAGCCGGGGTTGGCGGCGGCGTGTGGCCGGATGTGAAAACCGCGACCGAGGCGACCGTCACACTCGGCGAGCGCGTTGATCCCGGCCCGAATACGGACGCCTACGAGCCGATCTACCAGATGTACCACGACCTGTACCCCATGCTCAAACCCGCGTTTCGCCGGCTGGCCGAGTTTTAAGCGGATACACCGTTTGTTCGATTTTGCGGGGCGATTCAATTTACCGAATCGCCCCGGTTTGCGGTACACGGCACGGCTGTATCCCGACGGGCAGGTGTGGTACAATTCGCCCGCACATCGCCCCGCCGACCGTGTGGTGTAAGGAAAACCGTCTTGAAGCGTGACATTGTTGGTAAATTATCGACTGAAATGAGTCTGCGCCGTGAGCAGGTTCAGCGGACGATTGATTTGTTCGATGATGGTAACACGGTGCCGTTTGTGGCTCGATATCGTAAGGAAATGACCGGCAGCCTGGACGAAGAACAGCTCCGGTCGCTGCTGGACCGCCTGACATACCTGCGTAAGCTGGCCGAACGCCAGGACGCCGTGATCGCCAGCATTACCGAACAGGAAAAACTGACGCCGGAACTCGAAGCGGCGATTCTGGAAGCGGACACGTTGCAGGCTGTCGAAGACCTGTATTTGCCCTACAAACCCAAGCGCCGCACGCGGGCCATGATCGCGCGTGAACGTGGCCTGGAACCGCTGGCCGACCGTATTCTGGCCCAGGAAGCCGTGCGCGAGTCATTGGACCGGATCGCGGCGCCGTTTCTCAGTGCCGACGTGCCGACCGTCGAGGATGCGTACCAGGGTGCGCGTGACATCATCGCGGAGGTGATATCTGACGATGCGCGGGTGCGTGACATCGCCCGCCGCCAGACCCGGCAGCGGGGCCGGATCACGGCGGAACTGGCCGACGCGGCGAAGGATGAGCGCCGGGTTTACGCGACGTATTACGAGTTTGAAGCGGCGCTGCGTTTCGTCCGGCCCTACCAGGTGTTGGCTATCAATCGCGGCGAGCGTGAAGACGTGCTCAAGGTGCGCGTTTCGGCCCCCGAAGACGAGATTCTCGACCAACTGGCCCGCCTGTATCCGCCCCGGCGCCAATCCCCGTTTGCCAAACATCTGTCGCTGGCGCTGGCCGATGCCTATAAACGGCTGATCGGACCCGCTATCGAGCGCGAGATACGGCATGAAAAAAGCGACGAGGCCGATCAACACGCGATCACGGTGTTTGCTACCAATTTACGCGGGCTGCTCCTCCTGCCGCCGCTGAAGGACGTGATTGTACTGGGCCTTGATCCCGGCTTCCGCACCGGGTCCAAGGTGGCGGTCGTGGACCAGACCGGCAAAGTGCTCGACACGGTAACAATCTATCCCCATCCCCCGCAGAATCGACGGGCGGAGGCGCTTGATATTTTGGCCGCGCTGGTCGAACGTTACGACGTGGGCGTGATCGCGATTGGCAACGGCACCGCCTCGCGTGAAACGGAAGACCTCGTCGCGGCGTTGATCCGCGAGCGTGTTTCGACGCAGTATCTTATCGTGAACGAGGCCGGGGCGTCGGTGTATTCGGCGTCACCGCTGGCCCGCGCCGAACTGCCGGACATGGATGTATCGATGCGCGGCGCGGTGTCGATTGCGCGGCGTGTGCTGGACCCGTTAGCCGAACTGGTCAAGATCGATCCGCGCAGCATCGGTGTCGGCCTGTACCAGCACGACGTCGATCAGAAGGCGCTGGGCACCAAGCTGTCCGACGTGATCGAAACGGTCGTAAACCGCGTGGGCGTGAATGTCAACACGGCGTCGCCCGCGCTGCTCCAACATGTCGCCGGGCTGGGGCCGAAGCTGGCCGAGCGAATTGTCGCGCTGCGTGACGCTGACGGCGCGTTTATCTCGCGGCTGGCGGTCAAACAGGTGAAGGGCATGGGCGACAAAACGTTCGAGCAGGCCGCCGGTTTTTTGCGCGTGCCGGACGGTGATAACTTGCTGGACAATACCGGCGTTCACCCAGAGTCCTACCGTGTCGTAAAGGTGCTGCTCAAGCGCCTGTCGCTGGACCTGTCCGATCCGGACCTGGCGGCACACATCCGGCAGATGCGCGGGACGCTGGATATCCCGGCCCTGGCCGCTGAACTAAGCGTCGGGGTGCCCACGCTGCAAGATATTTTTGACGACCTGACACGCCCCGGACGCGATCCGCGCAGCGAGCTTGACCCGCCGGTGCTGCGTTCGGATGTGCTCAAAATGGAAGACTTGCAGCCGGGTATGCAGCTTAAGGGCACGGTGCGCAACGTGGTTGATTTTGGGGCGTTCGTGGACATCGGCGTCAAGCAGGATGGGCTGGTACACATCTCCGAAATGGCCGATTTTCGGGTGAACGATCCCTACGAGATCGTCAGCGTGGGGGACGTGATCGACGTGAGGGTGCTCAACGTCGATATCGACCGGGGGCGCATCGGGTTGAGTATGCGTGATTAGGGACATTGAAGGCCGGAAGGAGCTGTTATGAGCGACGAAATGGTTGATCTGAGGGCCAGTTATGACCGGGTGGCGGCTGACTACGCCGAACATTGGGCCAACGAACTGGATCATAAGCCGTTTGACCGTGACCTGCTTGACCGGTTCGCGGCGCGGCTGCAAGGCGCGGGATCGGTGTGTGATCTCGGCTGTGGACCGGGACACATGGCAAACTACCTCTACGAGCGCGGCGTTTCGGCGTTTGGCCTTGACCTGTCGGCGGGTATGGTAGAACAGGCTAAAAAGCTGTTCCCGCACATTAACTTCCGCCAGGGGGATATGCTCGCGCTGGATAATGCGGACGCGTCATGGGCGGGTGTGGCCGCGTTTTACTCGCTGATTCACATCCCGCGTGAGCGTCTGCCGCAGGCGTTAGGTGAACTGTACCGTGTGCTGGTTCCGGGCGGGCTGCTGCTGGTGTCCTATCACGCCGGTAGTGAAGTCATTCACCTGGACGACTGGTGGGATAAGCGCGTATCGGTCGATTTTATCTTTTACGAGCAGGCCGAGATGACTGATTTTGTCGAAACGGTGGGATTTACGATCATCGAAAACCACGTGCGCGAACCCTACACCACCATTGAACACGCCAACCCGCGCGGTTATATCCTGGCGCAAAAATAACGGTTCGAGCATAAAAAGGGGCAGGAGTATGGTTATTTCCGTTGGCGCGACCGCCAGCCGCACCAAGACATTCACCGATGACGACGTCCGCACGTTTGCCGCGATCACGGGCGATCACAACCCCGTGCACCTGGACGACACCTACGCCGCCGGGACACCGTTTGGGCGGCGGCTCGTTCATGGTATGTTCACCGCCAGCCTGATATCCGCCGTGCTGGCCAACGATCTGCCCGGCGAAGGCGCCGTTTATATGACGCAGCGCCTGAAGTTTAACGCGCCGGTGTTCATCGGTGACACGATCACGGCTACTGTCGAAGTGATCAAGTTCCGCGAAACAAGCGGGATCGTCACGCTGGCGACGACGTGCGTCAACCAGGACGGTGAAACGGTGCTCGAAGGCGAAGCGATGGTTTTGGCGCCCTGAGCGCTGTGGTTCTTGGGCTGTGTGGCTAACGTTAGGGCGATATCGGTGTTATTGCTTATGTCATCCGGAAAGATTTAAGGGAGAATGATACATGTCGAATTTAAAGGATCGTGTTGCAATCGTAACCGGCAGCGGGCAGGGCATCGGGCGCGCGGTGGCGCTGGAACTGGCGCGGCGCGGCGCAGCGATCGTGACGAACGATATTGCCGCCGGCGCTGCTAACGACACGCTGGAACTGGTTCGGGAAGCTGGCAGCGACGGGCTGGCCGTGACCGCCGACGTGACCAACGCTGAGCAGGTCAACGACATGGTAAAACAGGTGACCGACATGTTCGGCAAAGTTGATATTCTGGTCAACAATGCCGGGACCACGCGGGATAACCTGATCGTGCGTATGGATGAATCCGATTTTGACTTGCTGCTGCGCGTGAATCTCAAAAGCGCCTGGTTGTGCTCGAAAGCCGTTGCCCGCCCCATGATGCGCAAAAAATACGGGCGGATCGTGAACATGTCCAGCGTCAGCGGCATCGCCGGGCAGATGGGTCAGACCAATTACAGCGCGACTAAAGCCGGTATGATCGGCATGACCAAAGCGCTGGCGCGTGAAGTAGCTTCGCGCGGGATCACGGTTAACGCGGTTGCGCCTGGGTTTGTCCACACAGCCCTGACTGAAAAAATGCCGCAGGACATTTTGGACCAACTGATTGCTGCGATCCCGGTCGGGCGCTGGGGCACGGTCGAGGATATCGCCTACGCCGTGGCGTTCCTGGTGGCGGACGAAGCCAGTTATATCACCGGGCACGTGCTGTCAGTAGACGGTGGGCTTGTGATGGGGTAAAGTATAGTTGATCCGCGTTGGCACGGGTGATCCAGAGACGTTAGTTGTTTGCATACGTGCCAACACGATTACAGCTTGTTTTTTGGTATTGGGTGAGGCAGTTAGATAAGCACATGGTCACGACTCGACTTCCGAATGATACGGTCACAATTGCACCGGGTGTGCTGCTGACCATTGCACGCATGGCGACTCTGGATGTACCGGGTGTGATGCGCATGGGCAGTACGCCCGGCGGCGTTGACCGGCTGTGGCGGCGGGTTCCGGCAGCTAATGGCGCGTTAATCGCCATTGAGGACGGCAAAGTCACCGCGCACCTGTACGTGGTGGCTGACGCATCGGCCAATCTGCGTGAGATGAGTGTCAGCATCCAGAAGTCGGTAGCACGGTCTATCCGCGAAATTCTGGATATGGGAGTCGAGTCGATCAACGTCCACATTGAAGACGTGTGTTTTGTCCAGCCGCCGAAACCTGACCAATCATAGTAGCCCATCTGGATAGAGTTAACTTTGTCTAACACCGATCATCGGCATCAGGCCCGCAGCCTGGCTTTGCAAGCACTTTACGAAATTGATTCGACTGACCACAACGTGTCGGAGGTGCTGGCCCAGCGCCTGGCGGCTGATGCCTGGGGCGAAGCCACACGGATACTGACGATACGGTTGGTGCGCGGTATTTTGGAACACAAGAGCCGTTTGGATGTGTTGATCCATCGTTATGCCCCAGAATGGCCCCTGGATCAGATCGCCATCATCGACCGCAACATTTTGCGCATGGCGATTTATGAGTTGGTGATAGAGCCAACGCCGGTCAAGGTTGCGATCAACGAGGCCGTCAAACTGGCCAAGTTGTATGGTGCCGAAAGCACACCACGCTTCATCAACGGTGTGTTAGGTACCCTGGCCGCGCGTGAAGGTGATTTGCACACTCTATTCGAAGAATCGCTGCTGTTGGCCGACGACAGCAGCGAATTAGAGTCTTGATCAATCACTATGTCAGAACATCCACTTATCAAAAAAGAACCTGAACCAACCGATCCCGTTCACTACAACGCGTGGACGGCGCTTGCTGGTGATGCGGACGAAACGTCGATGTCGTTGTTGGATCACCTGGAAGAACTGCGCGTTCGCCTGATGCGTTCGATCATGGCTTTGGTGCTCGGCATTCTTTTTTCCGTCTTTTTTACCAGCGCGTTTCTAAAATACTTAATTCACCCCTACGGTCACGAGCTTCAGGTATTGGGACCTACAGAGAGCGTCGTGATGTACTTCCGGGTGGCGCTGCTGTCGGGTGCCATTTTGGTGATGCCGTATATCACGCTGCAACTGTTCCTGTTTGTGGCACCGGGCCTCACGCGTAAAGAAAAACGGTATATCTACCTGTCATTACCGGCGACAACGGGCCTGTTTTTTCTGGGCGTGGCGTTTGCGTGGTTCATCATGGTACCGGCGGCGCTGGGTTTTTTGCAGGAATTCGAGAGTGATATTTTTCGTGCCGAGTGGACGGCGGAGCGGTACATTGCGTTTTTGACTTCGCTGCTGTTCTGGATCGGTGTCTCATTTGAAATGCCCGTGGTCGTGTATGTGTTGGCCCGGCTGGGCGTGTTGGGGCCGCGTGTGTTGATCAGGAACTGGCGGTTAGCCGTTGTGCTGATCACGATTGCGGCGGCGCTGATCACTCCCACGGTAGACCCCTTTAACATGTTATTGGTCATAGCGCCGCTGCTCGTGTTGTACATTGTGAGCATTGGCCTGGCTGTGATTGCCTATCCACGCGCCCTGAGGTGATAAACTGCCGGGCGCACCCTTGTCAGATTGTTCAGGAGAGAACAAACGGAATGGTCAAAACCCGTGTTGTGATTATGGGAGCCGCCGGGCGCGACTTCCATAACTTTAATATATTTTTTCGCGAAAATGAAGCATACGAGGTTGTCGCGTTTACGGCAACACAAATCCCCGATATCGAAGGACGAACCTACCCGCCGGGATTATCCGGCCCGCTGTATCCTGCTGGCATTCCGATTTACGATGAAAGCGAATTGACCGATCTCATCAAAAACGAGCATATAAACGAGGTTGTGTTTGCCTATTCGGACGTGTCGCACACCTACGTGATGCACAAAGCCAGCGTCGTCCTGGCGGCTGGCGCCGACTACCGCCTGATCGGGACGCGGCACAGCATGATCAAAAGCACTAAACCGGTTGTGGGCGTAGGCGCCGTGCGCACCGGCTCCGGCAAGAGCCAGACGACACGCGCGGTGAGTGATGCGCTGCGCGAGCTGGGTTACAAGGTCGCCGTCGTGCGCCACCCGATGCCTTATGGTGACCTCACCAAACAAGCCGTGCAGCGGTTTGCCAGTTATGACGACCTGGACAGGCACGACGTGACGATTGAGGAGCGCGAAGAATACGAGCCGCACCTGGATCGCGGCGTGGTGGTGTTTGCAGGCGTGGACTACGAGCGTATTTTGCGCGAAGCCGAAAAAGAGGCGGATATCGTGTTGTGGGACGGCGGTAACAATGACCTGCCGTTTTTTGTGCCTGACCTGTACTTTGTGATCGTGGACCCGCACCGGGCCGGTCACGAGCAAAATTATCACCCCGGCGAAACCAACCTGCGCATGGCGGACGTCGTGGTGATCAACAAGATCGATACCGCGCCGCCAGCCGGTGTACAGGCCGTGCGCGAAAGCATCAGGTTGTTGAATCCAAACGCCGCCGTGATCGACGCCGCCTCCCCGATTTTCGTAGACGATCCCGCTGCTATTCGTGGCAAACGGGTGTTGGTCATCGAAGACGGGCCGACGCTGACTCACGGCGGGATGGCGTATGGGGCGGGTGTCGTCGCGGCGCAGCGTTTTGGTGCCGCGGAACTGGTTGATCCGCGCCCGTATGCGGTCGGCAGCATCGTTGATACGTTTGAGAAATACCCGACAACGGGCACCTTGCTCCCGGCGATGGGCTACGGGGACAAACAGCGCTCCGAGCTTGAGGAAACGATCAAAAATACACCGTGCGACCTGGTGTTGGTAGCCACACCGATCGATCTGGCGCGCGTGATCCGGATCGACAAGCCCTACCAGCGCATCCGGTACGAACTCCAGGAGATCGGCAAACCGACGATCTACGATCTGCTTGAAGCCAGGTTTGGCGTAAAATAACAGCACCGGTTACCACAGGCAGCCCAAAACACCGGCTGCCTTTTTTGTTCTCTGGACAGCGTAAGGCGGATTGATCATGGCGAAGGACAAGCAGCCCGCGCCGCGCCGGATACGGCGTTTACTCCGGCTGGCCGTGTTAGCCGTCGTGGTGACGGCGGTCGTTGTTCCCGCTGGCCTGGGATTTTTCACAACCGTGCTGCTGATCAATGACTCGTGCGGCGAGTCGTCGCTCACCCCGGCGGATTACGGTCACCGCTACGAGGCGATCACGTTTGAGGCGCGGGCTGGCGGCACGGTGCGCGGGTATTTTGTGTACGGCGCGGGCGTGGCGGAAGGCGGCCCCTATGCGACCATCATCAGGCCGCCCGCCGGAAGTTCCGGGCGGGGCAGCCGGTTGGATGAAGTGGATGTGTTGGCGCGGCACGGTTATGCTGTGTTAACCTTTGAATCGCGTCCCTGCGCGGGGATGGGCGCGTTCACCCTGGGTTACAAGGAAGTGGATGAAGTCGCCGACGCGCTGGACTATGTGCTGTCCCGTGATGATGTGGACCCGGACCGTATCGGTGTGTTAGGATTTTCGTCTGCCGGGGCAACCTCGGTGATGGCCGCCGCGCGCCTGCCGCAGATTCGGGCAGTCGTGGCGGAAGGCGGCTACGGGGATTTTGCCGAAGGTGCGGTCGGTATGAATACCGGTGATCTGCTCCGGCCATTGGAGTTTATCTACAAGCAGTCAATCGGAATCAGTTACCGGCTGCTGGTTGGCCTGGATATCGACAAGCTCAGCCCGCTGGACGTGATCGACCAGATCGCGCCGCGCCCGATTTTGTTGATCTACGGCACGGCGGAAAGCAGCCTGAAAGGTGGCCGTGACCAGTTGGCAGCCGCGGGCGATAACGCGGAGCTGTGGATCGTGCCGGGCGCGGGACACGGGCAATATTTAAAAGTGGCTCCCGAAGAATATGAAAGGCGCGTGATCGCGTTTTTTGACCGCGTTTTGTCGGATTGATGTTGTGTATGTGAGGTAGAGATCAGTTGAAGCCGTCGATTATGGTACATGGCGGGGCCTGGAAAATTCCCGATGAAACACACGCCGATCACATCGGCGGTACGTACGTTGCCGCCAAAGCTGGCTGGGCGATCCTGGCGGGCGGCGGTTCGGCGATGGATGCCGTCGAAACGGCGGTGAGCATCATGGAAGACGATTCCACGTTTGACGCGGGGATCGGTAGTGTGCTCAACCGCACTGGCGGGATCGAGATGGACGCGATGATCATGGACGGGCAAATGCTGGCGCTGGGCGCTGTGGGCGCGGTGCGCGGCATCATGAACCCGGTCAAGCTGGCACGCCTGATCCTGCAGGACACCGATCACAGTTTGCTGGTAGGGGAGGGCGCGCGCCGTTTTGCCGAGAGTAAAGGCATGCGTTTGTGTGCTGAAGCTGAGCTGACCGTCCCGCGTGAGATCGAACGGTTCCGCCTGCTCCAGCAAGAGAAAGATTACCATTTGTCCGATGGATTCACGCCCGATCCGATGGATACGGTGGGCGCGGTAGCCGTGGACGTGGCTGGTAACGTGGCGGCAGCGACTTCGACCGGCGGCGCGCATTACAAGCTGCCGGGGCGTGTGGGTGATTCCCCGCTGGTGGGTTCCGGCGCGTATGCCGACAATCACACCGGGGCGGCGTCCGCGACCGGACACGGCGAGAGCATCATGAAAGTGGTGCTGGCCAAAACGGCTACCGACGCGCTGGGACGCGGGTTGAGCGTGCAGGAAGCCGCCGACTATGCTGTCAACCACATGTTTGAACGTGTGGGCGGTTATGGCGGTATCATCCTGGTGGATTGTGACGGGCAGACGGCGTTTGCATACAACACGCCGCATATGGCGGTCGCCTGGGCGGACGAAAACGGGTCAATTCTGGCCCGCATCAAAGAGTGATGCGCGGCGTTATCACACGGACGAGGTACGGATGGCAAAACGGGCTGCAATCGGGATCATGATCAGTGTGCTGGCGCTGAGTGCGTCGGCGTGTGGACTGGTTCGAAACGATGCGCCAACGCCTATGCCGATCCTGGTGACGGCGACATCGGAAATGCTCGCTATCCCGATCGTGGCGACCGAAACGCCGACACCGGCTGTTACCGTGCCGCTGCCCACCGACGTAGGCGACGCCCTGCCGGTGCAGTCCACCCGTACCCCAACCCCACCGCCGCCCGGTCCCGGCACCATGACGCCCACGTTCACCCCGACGGTTACCGATACTCCCGTAACGCCGGGTGTGCCCGTGATGTATGCGCCGGTTGGCAGCAGTTTGGGCGCGGCGGGCGCGGCCTGTGCCGAGATTCCGGCGGGCGGTTTTGGCGACATATTCCTGGGTGATCCGGCGCTGGCTGCGGCTATCGGCTGCCCGCTGGGCACCACGTCGATGGAAGTCTCCAGCGCCTACCAGCCGTTCGAAAACGGCGCGATGTTCTGGCTGTCGTCGTTGGGCACGCAGCCGCAGCCCGTGATCTATGCCTTGAAAAATGACGGTACCTACCAGCGGTTTAATGACACCTTTCAGGACGGCGTTGATCCGGAAAGCAGCGGGGCGACAGCGCCCGAAGGACGGCTTGAACCGGTGCGCGGATTCGGCAAGGTCTGGCGCGAGAATCCCGGTGTGCGTGATACGTTGGGCTGGGCCAACGCGGGCGAGGCTGGCGGTTCGGCGCGTGTGCTGGCCTTTGAACGCGGCGAGATGGTGTATGTCGCGCAGTCCGGCCAGACGTATATCCTGGTGGCAGGCGCGCCCGGCACCTGGAGCGCCCGCTCAGGCGGGCCATAAATCCGGACGGTAACATGTCAAAGCGCGGTTATCGCTTCAAAATCAAAAACGCCCCTCCCTGCCGGGCTGTGTTCGGCGGGAGGGGCGATGCAATCACCCTGATTGTTCATCGAAAATTTGACAATACCGGGGTAGATCAGGTTACAATAGGTTTGTCAACGGTCATTTGACCGCTTGCGACGCGCATCATCCAACAACCCCGCGTATTAAAAGATTTTTTTTAAGCGGGGTTGTCCGTTTGTCAGGGGCGCCGGTTACTCAGTCCCCTGCACCCGGCGCGATCAACTCGTACACCTGCGCCCCGTCTTTCTCATAGACCAGCCGCAAATAGGATGCCTCACTGACCGGCGTCTGTAAATACGCACCAGCCTCATCCAGCGGACGCCGCCAGCGCAGCATGTCCTCAAAGCTGTCCGGATCACCGAACACCTGCGGCACCAGCACATACCGTATATTATGCTCGGCCAGCAGCGCCGCATGATCCGGATCGGCGGGGTTCTCCCAGAATACTCGCAGCGTATCCTGTTCGGCCTGGCTGGCTGCCACTCCCCGGAAAAACGGCTGCGAGCGGAAATACACCGTGTCCCGTTCGGTGATCACGGGCGCCCAATCGGCTTCATGCGGGCCGGGATGGTTCAAGATGCGGGTATCTGCCGGGGCATGATCGCGCAGCCAGGTCATAGCATCCACGTCGGCTTGTGATGAAAACGCGCCGTAAAAACTAACCACGTCTTTGCTGGCGCTCAGGACCGGATCAAACAACACAACCAAACTCACCAGCACGATCAGCGCCAGTCCCATCAGCGGCAGCGCCAGCCGTCGAACCAGCCGATCAACACGCTCGCGGCCCAATTGATCGACCAACCAGACCAGCGTCACACCACCCAACGTGAGGTAGGGAATGATCGGGCCGTGCCACGCCAGGCTAAAAGGATAGTCATACTTCAGCAGCGGTTCCATGAGGTCCGGCACTACTTTTTCGAGCAAACCCAGCGTCGAAAACTCGACAATCCCGACCAGCCAGACAATCATCAGAAGCTGGGTCGGGCTGCGCCGCTGCACGCCAAGCACAAGGCCCGCCGCCGCCAGCAGCACGACGATTCCGCCGTGCGTCAGCACCAGCGTGCGCCAGTGTGATGTTTCGACCGTAAACGGCGATTCGATATCGGTTTCCAGCAGGTCACGAATGTTCGCCAGCCAGGGGGCGACTAACACCAGCGCCGCCAGCGGGATCACCGCCGCGATCACCAGCCACATCGTGATCTTGGGGCGCGGTTTGGCGAGCCAGATCACGGCCAGCCACGGCACGTACCCGATGATCAGCGCGATCGTGGTATCCGGCTGGCTGAACGGTACCCCGGCCAGACAGATCGCGGCCAGCAGCGCGTTTGACCACTGCTGCGTATAAACAAACCGGATCACAAACGTGATAAACGCCAGCGAAAATGTCAGCGCCAGCAGCGCGGAATAATGCGAGTCCATGAACGCGGTGATCAGCCCGGTCCCGCCCAGCGCGGTTAACAAAAAAGCGCGCCCGGTGCGCACACCACCCAACTCGCTGCCAAAATCATAGGCCAGCCAGACGAACAGCACCGCCACCGCCGCGCTAAACAGCAGTTCCAACGCGTGAATGCCAATGTCAAAACGAGCGCTCAAATGCGCGATCAAACCCGTGTAACCCGGCGAGTAGAGGTACTCGATCTCGGTGTGCCAGGGGGCCAGGGATGTGAATTGCTCGCTGTCACGCAGCGCCAGCGCCAGGTGCCCGAAGCCTTGCGCGTCGGTATCCAGCGGCACCGGCAGCAGCCACACGATCACGCCAAACAGGGCCACGACGACCAGCAGCATAACCAGGTCACGCAGGCCCGGCCATGACCACGCGGGCGCATGGGGCACAGCGTCGTAATGCACGGCGGTCAGGCTGGCTACCAGGGCCACGACGGCAAACACCAGCAGCCATACACCATCCGCCAGCGCCACCGACCACCCCGCCAGCGGCGCCAGGAGCCAGGTGCTATCGACGACCAGGGCCAGGAACACGACCGCGCCCAGCCCGATCCGCGCGCCGCGCGTGGGCAGGCTGGACGCGACCAGTGTGCCTGCGCCGAGCAGAAATGCAACCAGGAGAAAATACGCTGCAACACTCATTTATACACCCTGATGACTTGGCCAGGTCAGGTGCCTCTATTTTACGACCAGGAAGTTCCCCGCCGCCAGCGCATCCATTTTGGTGCGCAGAAAACAGTCGACCGCTTCTTCGGGCGTGCAAACGATCGGCTCGTTCTCGTTGAACGAGGTGTTCAGCACGATCGGCGTGCCGGTCAGGTTGCCAAACGCGTTGATCAGTTCCCAGTACAGCGGCGCATGTTGTTTATCAACCGTTTGCAGGCGTCCGGTGCCGTCCACGTGTGTGATGGCCGGGACTTCGGCCTGTTTTTCCGGCAGTACATTGTACACCTTGAGCATGAACGGATCGGGGTAGGTCTGGTCGAAATAATCGCCGACGGCGTCCAACAGCACCGACGGCGCAAAGGGGCGGAACTTTTCGCGGTGTTTGATCCGCGCATTCAGAATGTCCTTCATATCGTCGCGGCGCGGGTTGGCGATGATGCTGCGGTTGCCCAGCGCACGCGGTCCCCACTCCATGCGGCCCTGGTACCAGCCCAACACGTCACCGCGCGCGACGATTTCGGCGGCTTCGCTGACCAGGTCGCTTTCGTCCAGGGTACGATAGCTCAGGCCCTGGCGTTCCAACACGGTTTTGATCGTGTCATTGTCGAACTGCGGCCCGGTGTACGCATCATGCATCACATACGAACGCGGCTGGTTTAATTCATGATGGTAGATGTAATAACACACGCCCAGCGACGTCCCCGCATCTCCCGCGGCAGGCTGGATGTAGATATCCTCGAAGTCGCTGCCGGGCAGAATCTTGCCGTTGAACGCGCTGTTGAGCGCCACGCCGCCCGCCATACACAACACGTTTTGGCCGGTTTCGGCCTGCACTTTGCGGACAAGCGCCATTTCGGCTTCTTCCAGCATGGCCTGCATGGAGGCCGCCACGTCCATATAACGCTGCGTGATCTCCGTGCGCGGCGCGCGCGGTTCGCCAAATACCTCGACCATTTTGGGCGAATACAGGGTGCCCATGGTGGGCGCGCCGTCGTCCCATGTCATGTTGGCGCCTTCGGCGTGGTGCACAAAATAATCCAGGTCCAGCTCAAAGGTGCCATCGGACTGAACGCGCACAATTTGGCGCATCTCGTCCATAAACGCCGGTTCGCCGTAGGGCGCCAGGCCCATCGTTTTGCCGTCATCGCCATACTTGGGGAAACCCAGCCATTGAGTCATGGCCGCATAAAAAATGCCGAGCGAGTGCGGAAACGCGATCTCGTCCATCACGCTGATTTTGTTGCCCTTGCCGGTGCCCCACATGGTGGTGATAAAATCGCCGGAACCGTCCACCGACAAAACCGCCGCTTCGTCGTATGGCGACACAAAAAACGTGCTGGCCATGTGGGCGCGGTGGTGTTCGACGTTATGAAACTCGGCAGTCAGCAATTTTCGATCAAGGTTGAGCGCATCACAAAACGCACTCTGGAGGGTCTTTGATTTCAGATTGTAGCTAAGCCGGTCGCGCACGGCACCAAGCGTGGGGCGGTTGCGAAAAGCAAACAATGCCTTCTGCATCAGGTTGGCTTTGGGATCGGTCGAAATACCAATATGGTCCAGGTCTGGCAGGGCAATGTTGGCTTCGCTCAACACGTATTGAATGGCCTTGACCGGGAACCCGGCCCAATACTTGACACGCGTGAAGCGTTCTTCTTCGGCTGCGGCAATGAGTTTGCCGTCTTCGATCAGGCACGCGGACGCGCCGCCGTGGTAGGCATTGATTCCCAGGATGTACAATGAGTCCTCCTTCGAGTTAGCGCGCGTTGGAACGCGGCGTACACGCGCGCTAACGGCTGTTTTGGTCTTTGATGCTGGCAGCGGTAAACGGTTTACAGATAACCGCTGATGATGTCTACAAGCTGTTGGGCGCGGTGCCGGAAGGTATGTTCCTTCAGCACGCGTTCGCGCGCAGACCGGCCAATAGTACGCCGGGCCGCGTCGTGGCGCAAGAGCCAATCGTAACGTTCGAGCGCTTCTTCGCCGCTGTTGACAATGATCAACTCTTTTTCCGGCTCGAACCAGGTATCGATGCCCGCGTAGGGGCTGCATACCATACACGCACCCAGCGCGGCCAGTTCAAATGGCCGTGAACTGGATGACGCGGCGACCGAGGCGTGCGCTTTGCGCGTGATCACCAGGTTGATCTTGCTGCGGCAGGCGTACTCGCGCAGTTTGCTAAACGACAGGTACGGCAGCTCTTCGACGTGCCCCAGGTCACCCAGATTCGTGCCGCGCACCGCAAAGCGCAGATCGGGCCGGGCAAGGCTGGCATCACGCAGCAGGGCATCGATCCACCCGGCGCGGTATTCGCGCCCGTGCCCGTAAAAAAACAGGTCGATGTCCTGCGCGGTATCCAGCGGCGCGAACAGGTCCGGATCGGCACCGTAATATAACGTATGTACCGCGCGTGCGCCAAGCTCGCGCAGCCCCTCGGACCCGCCCAGGCTGTTCGAGAGAAACGCCGTGTATTCGGCGGGGTCCGCGCCCTGGTAAATGCGGAAACCGGTTGCAAATCCCCGGAAGTTCGGCAGGCTGGCCGGAACATCACCGTCGTAAAAAAAGACCGGCCTGTGGTGGCGTTCGGTGATGTGCTGCGCCAGCCCGGTAAGGTGATTGAGCGGTACTGTGATCATGATCACGGCGTCGATGTCGGGGTGTTTGTCCAGCAGGCGATCCACGTGGCGCCGCCAGCGCGGCGCGATGATGGTTTGCGCCGCGCGCCGCACGGCCCGGTCGGATAGATTCTCCGTTTCGACCTGCTGGCCGGATGCCTGCGTTTGCCGGAAACCGGCCACTCGCTGCCAGCCGTCGCGCATGGTTTTGAACAGGTCACCTTCGCGCTTGGCGGGATTAGGCGCGGCCTGCCACCAGGGCGTTTCGATGGCCGGTCCCTGGTAGGGCGTGGCGACAACGTCAACGCCGATTTCATACAGTCCCTTCAACAACTGCCACCACGCGGGCGTAGCGCTGAAAGGCTGGGTCAGGTCGAGTGACGATACAATGACGAGTAATTTCATGGGGCGATCACCTACGGCAGCAGCCCGGCGCTGGTGAGCCACTCGGCCAGCGCGCGCGCGGTGAGCGTATGCCCCGCCGGAGTAAAATGACCGTCGGTCGCGTAATACAGGCGCTCGTCCGCGCGCTTGTCAGCGGCCCGGAACAGGTCCAGCAGGTTCAGCGCCGGGATCGCCTGGTGTTCGAGCAGCGCCAGCACGGTGTGTGTCGGGCGCTCGCGGTCCAGCGTATCCACATCAAGATCGGGCAGCCGGGCCAGGGTCGCGTCCCAATCTGTGTCATACACCTGGCGGCGGTCGGGAATCACAAATACGGCCAGGGCTGCGCCATCCTGCGTGACGGCGGCGTTTAACTCGCTCAGCGCGTGGGCGGTGACGTCCCAGCCCGCCTGCCAGACGGCATCCGGTGGCAGGTATACACCCATTGGCACACGCAGCGCCCGCTCGGTGATCGCGCCGGGATCACCAACTTCGACGCGGTCGGGCTGGCCGGTGCCGCCGAACGCATCCGATACCGTGCTGGCGAGATAACTGTTGTGGCGCAGCCAGCTTAAAACGCGCCGCCGGGTCGCCATACCGGGCTGGTGGAGTGTGCCGTCCGGCTCAAAATAGGGAAAATCCACGCTGTCTACTGCGTTCCAGGCTTTGATCAGCGGGGCGTGATTATCCACAACGTCGTTTCCAACGTAAAAACCCACCAGCACCAGGTCGGGATCGTAACGGTCGCCTTCATTGGTGTAATACAGGTACTCCTGCGTGGTGCCCAGCCCAAACTGCCCGGCATTGATCACTTCATACACGGTATCACCGGGTGCATTGTCGTTAAGCTGCTGTTCAAGCTGGCGTGCAAAATTTTGTTCGACAGGCACTTCACGCGCCTGGGCATACGAATCCGACAGGATCAAAATGCGGAACACGCCGTCCGGCTTGCTCAGGGTGTGCTCAACGTCATGTAGGCCCCGGCTGTTGGTTTTGACCGTATTTTCGAACTCGCCGCTTTTACTCACATAAACGTATTCGGTATCGGGCCACAGTTCATAGCCGATCCGGTCATTAACGTCCTGTGCCCAGCGCGGCAGCGGCTCGAAGCCCAGCGCCACCCGCCCGGCGATCTCGACCAGGATCAGGGCAAACACCAATCCGAAGCCCAGCGCGATCAGGCGTCCCAGACAGCTTATTGGGCGTGAAACGGTTTGTTCAGCGGATTGGTTCATTTTTTGACTTTCCGCCGGGCAATCGCCCGCTCATACACGGCCAGCATATTGTCCACCTGGCGCTGAAGCGTGAACTGCTGCCGGATGCGTGCCTGACCGGCCAACGCCATGCGTGACCGCAGATCATCATCGGTCAGCAGGCGGGTCAGGCGGTCGGCCAGGGCGTTGATATCATACGGGTTGACGACAAACCCGGTTTCGCCATCAGTGACGATCTCGCGCCCGCCGCCAAAACAGGTCGTGACCGGCGGCGCACCCGCCGCCATGCCTTCCAGATTCACCGTGGGCAGCGAGTCAAAACAGATCGACGGCGACACCACCGTATCGGCCAGCCGGTACGCGGCGGCAAGTTCGGCATCGGCCAGCCAGCCGCCAAGCACTACGTGTTCCGCCAGGTCGCGGTGAGCGTCCAACATGTGATCGGTGTAACCGCCTGGACGCGCCAGCACCAGCAGCGTAACGTTAGGCACCTGCTGTTTGACCTGTCGCAGCGCGGCCAATAACTGCCGGTCGCCTTTGTGTTCGGTCAGCCGCCCGCCAAACAGAATCACGCGCCGCTCGTTGAGCTTATAACGCCGGCGCAGCATGTCGATGAGTGTGGGCGGCACATCAAAAATCGCCGGGTCGATGCCGTTGTGAACCACCTCGAACGCGTGCAGCCGGTTAGCAGCAAGCGCCTGTTTCAGCGCGTCACTGACGGCTACCCGCGCATGCGTGTAATAATGCATCGTATGCTGGATCGACAGGTTGCGGGCCGGATTCCAGCGAAGGCGCATTTGGCGCTGATTGTAGCCGAACGGCAGGCGGTAATTCCAGCCGTCACACTGGCCGGGCCGGGCCGGATCGATGAAGTGGGTGAGCTTGGCATACGCAAACGGCATGACATCATGTGATGTAAACACCGTCGCGGCACCGGCATCACGCGCTAAAACAATGCTGTGGTAGCTCAGGTGAACGTGGACATTGTGCATGTTCACCACGTCGGGCTGTAGTTCCTTCAAAAGCCGCCCCAACGGCCTGATGATTTGTGGATTAAACAGGCCAAACCACGCGGTCCAGCGTTCGGCGTACTTTGAATGCAGCATGTGCACGGATATACCGTGGCGGATTTCGACCTGTGACGGGCCGCACGTTGTGGTGATAAATGTTACACGATGCCCTGCCGCGCTCAACCCAAGGCCCAACTGCCACGCGATTTTACCGGCACCGCCGGGGCTGTCGGGAGGGAGGGAGTCGCTCAAAATCGTAACATGCATGGGGCTCGTTCTCTACACTGGTTGTTGTACACAGCGTTCAAGGATAACACAAGCCAGGGCTTATGTCAGGCTAAAATCTGTTCGTAGACGCGGCGTACCTGTGCGGCCACCACTGACCAGTCCTGCTGGCGCGCGTGTTTTTGCCCGGCGCGGCCTAACCGTTCACGTAAGGGATCATCGGTCAGCACGCGTGTGATCGCGTCGGCGAGCGCATCAACGTCATGCTGAGGCACCAGCAAACCGGTTTTATCCGCGACAACGGCTTCTTCGATGCCGCTGCCGGTCGTGCCGATCACGGGCAGGCCGGACGCGCTCGCTTCGAGGAAAACCAGCCCGAACCCTTCAAATTTGCCGCCTACGTTTAGCGACGGCAGCGCGAATACGTCCGCGTGCCGGTACCAGCCGAGCAGATCGGTTTCCGGAATCTGGCCGGGCAGGTGCACGCTGCCGGACAGGCCCAGATCGGTGATCTGCTGGCGCACCTGGGCCAGGTAGGCGGCGTCGTCCTGCCGCCCGGTGATAACAAGCTGCACGTCCGGCACATGCTCGCGCACCTGCGCCAGCGCCGCGATCAAAACATGGGTGCCCTTACGCGCCTTTATGCCGCCCGACGCCAGCACGATAGGGCCGCGTTTGGCCGGGGCGGGGACGTCTTGCTGAAACCGGGCGACATGTACACCGTTGCGGATCACGGTGAGGTTGGCATCCGGCAGCGCGGCGCGTACCTGGGCGGCGGTGTAATCACTGACGGCGATCAGGTGCGCCCACCGGTAAGCGCGGCGGTACAGGCGCCCAACGATCCGGCGCTGCGCGGTTTGCGGCACATACGTACCGTGCGCGGTCACGATCAGCGGGCGTGATCCAGCCGCCAGCGCTGCCAGCGGGGTATACGGCTCCGCGACGACGTGCACGATATCACAGCCGGTCAGGGCGCGGCGCACGTCTCCAAGCGAAGCCAGAGAGCGCAGCAAAAATCCGCGCGGCGGCGGGACCAGTCGCGGCAGCACGGGCTGTGAAGTGATATCGGTGGGCGTGGAGTCTGCGCCACGCTGGGTGAGCACGGTAACGCTGATATCCTGGTCTATCAGCGCGTGCGCCAGATCAAACGCGTAACGTGCCCAGCCGTAGGACGGGTCGAAGTCAGGGGTCAATAACGCGACACGCATCAGCCGTTTGCCTCGATGAAATCACGAATCCGCCGGGCGCGCGCGGCCCAGGCGTAATGCTGGACGTCGGCCCGCGCCCGTGCGCCGAGACGGTCCACCAGCGCGGGATCACGTGCCAACTGCCGGATCGCAGCCGCAAACGCGGTGATATCGCCCGGCGGGGCCAGCAGCGCCGATTCACCATCGCGCACCACTTCCGCCGTACCGGGCAGATCGGAGGCCACGACCGCGCATCCGGCGGCCATGTATTCAAATAACTTGATTGCCGACGCGTAATACGCAAAATGTTCGGTCCAGGGCAGCGGCATCGCGCCCGCATCCATCGCCGCCATAAAACGCGGTACATCATCCGGCGGCACCTGCCCGACCGCGTGCAGGTGATCGGCGGGCAGTCCACACGCGGCCCACTGCTGCCGCACCTGTGTAATATCCTCGTCCGGCCCGCCGACCAGCAGCAGGTGCACAGATGGCACTTTTGCGGCGGCAACAGCACCAACGAGCGTATCCAGCCCTTTTGACATGTGCATCGTGTGCAGCCGCCCCACGTAACCGATCACAAACGCTTCTGCCGGAATATTCAGCGCGGCGCGTGTCTCACGTTTGGATGGCAGATTCTCAAAACGAGCCAGCCGCACGCCGTCATGTTCCACCTGCACGCGGGACGCGCCCAGGCCGCGCAGACGATCCGCCAGGTGGCCGGTCACGGGGATGACCAGCGCCCGCCGCACTAAAAACCGCTGCAAGCGCCGTCCCAGGCGCGAATGGTGCACCTGGTGGACTTCGTAAACGAGCGGCGTCCGGGGCCGGGCCAGTCGCAGCAGCAGCCCGATGAACAGGTCACGCGTGTAAAATACGTTCGCACGGCGCGGCAGCAGCCACGCCCACAAGACCAGCAGGTAGGTGAACGTCTGGATCAAAAACGTGACCGGCTGCATGCGCGGCGACGACAGGCTGATCAGGTCCAGGCAGGGCAGGCTAAAAAAGCCGAATACACGCCCTACGCCGTAGTATGTCCATAGGTTGGGGATCGCGCGCATGGCCGGGGTGTTGGTGCGCCGGGATGTGACCAGCGTCACGTCATAACCCGCTGTGACAAACGCTTCGCACATCTGCACAATTTGCAGGCCGTGCGCTTTTTCGGTTGGCAGGCGGTTGTTCGCCACGTAGATCAGGCGCGGCTGGCTCATGCGTGGGTATGGTTCTCCATCAAGGCCACGATGCGCCCCATCAGGTCATCCAGGCTGTGATGGGCAGCGGCCCGAACGCGCAGGTCAGCGCCCATTGCGGCGCGTTCCGCCGGGGTACGGTGCAGCAGGGCCGCGATCTGGGCGGCGATGGCGTCGGCATCTTCGGGATCAGGCACGCGCAGCGCGTCCCGGTGGTCGCCCAGCAGATCGTCAAACGCGGGAATGGCGATGATGGGCGGTGTCTCGGTGAGCATGGCCTCCAACACGGCCTTGTCAAATGATCCGGCAGGTGTCAGGTTCACGGTGAGTGACGCCCGGCGGTACAGCAGCGCGAGTTCGGTGGGGGGCAGCGCACCCATAAACGCAAAGCGTTCGTCATCCAACCCCAGGTCGTCGCGCTGGCGCAGCAGCGACTGGTAATAGTCACCGTCGCCGGGCCGGATCATGGTCCCGGCCACGCCAAAGCGCACCGGCGGATCGCCGTATTTATCACGCAGCAGCGCGGCGGCGTCGAGCAAGACGTGGTGGTTTTTGATCGGTGACAGGCGGGCCACGGACAACACCAGTGGCGGATCGTCGGGCGGTGAATCGCCGGGCGAAAAGCGGTGTGTATCGATGCCGTGCCCCATCGCGTGCACCTTGGGGCTGTCGATCGCAAAACTGCTGCGCGTAGCCGTCGTGACCCAACGCGCCGCCGCCAGCGCCATCCGGATTTCGGCGCTGTTCTGGCGGTGCGTGAACCATAACATCTGAGGTTTGCCGTATAACTTAGCATATGGTGCGGCCATCCAGGTGTAACGCGGTGTCATGTGGCTGAAGATCACGTCTACGTCACGAATCACGCGCCCGATGGCGCGGTAAAACGCGAGCGCTTCGCGCAGGCGGCTGCGGCTGCGTTCTTTGCCCATCGACTGCACGGTGACGTTATCCGGCAGATCAGCCTGGCCCTGTTCCAGCGTGAGCACTTCCACCCGTTCGACCCGTGCGGCCAGCGCGCGAATCCAGTCCACGGTGAAGCCGCGCAGCCATTCGCGCTCGTCGACCAGTTGCACGATCATCAACACCCGCATGTTATCCGTCACTCCTTCAAACGCCGGATCAAGTCGTGATAGCCCTGGGCGTACCGGTCGATGATACGCCCGGCTTCAAACCCTTGCACGGCCTCGCGTCCCTGGTTAGCCACACGCTGGCGCAGCGCTTCATCATCCAGCAGTTGCCGGATGTTACCCGCCAGTTCGTCAGCCCGCCAGTGAAATACCAGCATGTTCGCGCCGTGATGCATCAATTCGGCCATCACACCGACCGGCGTTGTGATCACCGGCACGCCGCATGCCATCGCCTCGATCGTCACGCGCGGGCCGCCTTCCGCCGTGGAGGCGCACACCAGCATCCCAGCCTGATTATACAACCTGGCGACGTCGGCAGCGCTGTCCTGGCGTGGGAAAAAGGTCACATGCTGGTTCAGGTTCAGCGCGTGGATGCGTTTTTCCAGCCGGGAGCGCAGCGGGCCGCGTCCCAGAATGCCCAGGGTGACGCCGGGGTGCGTGGCGCGAACCTGCGCGACAGCATCCAGAATGGTGAACAGGCCCTTGTTCGGGGCCAGCCGCCCCACAAACAACACGGCGCAGCGGCGCAGCTCGCCCGGCATGGGACGGAACACCTCAAAATCCAGGTAGAGCGAGGGCAGCACCAGGATGTTGTCTTCCGGCACGCCCAGCCGCCGCAGCAGCGCGGGCATTTCTACGGCGTTCACCACGCGGATCGCAGCCGCCCGGCGCCACACGTCCCGAATATACCGGAAAGCCAGCGCGCGATACACTCGCTCACGCAGAGTCACGGCGCGGGGATAACCTTCGACGTGGTGAATCTCGCTGACGAACGGCACACCCGTGCCGCGTACCAGCCGCCGCGCGCCGCGCCCATTATAAAACAGGCCGAAGTCATGACTCACCACCAGCGCGTAGTCACGCTCGGCAAACAGCGACCGCCCGCGCTGCACGATAAAACGTGATTGAAACAGCTTGTGCCAGGGTGAAGGATGGACCACCACATTATCGTGCAGGACTCGCGGCGCGGTTCCCGGCGCATGTGGACAAATCACGTCCACGCGGTCCCAGTGTGTCGAAAACCGCCTGAGCATCTGCGAAAATGTGCTGTCCTGGCCCTGCGCGGCGGACGAGTCGCCGCTTAACATCAGCAGATTCACTGCGTGCGGCCTTCCGCGGCTGCTTCCAGTGCCGCGACCGTGGTTTTGACCAGCGTATTCCAGCGGAAATGGGACGGGATTTGGGGCGCAAGCGCCGCCAGCCGTGTACGTGTATCCCCGGTAATCGCGTGCCGCAGCGTTTCGACCAGCGCGTCGGGATCGGCGTATGGCACCAGCAGCCCGTTATGATCGTGGCGCACCACTTCGGGATTGCCGCCTTTATCGCTGGCAATGACCGGTGTCCCGGCTCGTAATGATTCTAACAGCGTATGTGACAGCCCTTCGTAGCCGGAATACAACACCGTGTAATCGACGGCGCGGAAATACAGCGCCAGTCTGTCACGCGGCACGTCTCCCAGGAACATTACGCGGCTGGTCACACCTTTGGCCGCCGCGATCTGTTGCAGCCGGTCGTTATCCGGCCCATTGCCTGCAACCAGCAGGCGCACCTCCGGCACATAGGCTACGGCCTGAAGCAGGTGATCGATCCCCTTCCAGGGCACCAGCCGCGCCGCTGTCAACAGCAGCGGGCCGTCGGGCAGATTCAACCGGCGGCGGGCGTCGATTGAGTTGATAGTGCTGGCCGCAGTATGCGGCATCAGCGCGTTGTAGATCACCTGGACCCGGTCCGGCGCAGCGCCCCAGCCGATCACCATATCGCGCAAATACTGGCTGGGCGCGATGACGCGATCCATGCGCTGGACTTCGCGCGCACGCTGCGCTTTGAGCAGTTCCACGCGCCGGTCATAACGCCGGGTTTGGAATACGTCGATATCTTCGGTGGGCATTATCCAGCCCTTGTTAACAGCGCGCTCCCACGCCAGGTCACCGACCACCTTGAGCACGCGCGGTTTGCGCTGCGCTCCGATCAGGGGCAGGCCCAGGCTGTTGATAAACACCAGGTCGGCCCGCCGGATGTCGGGCCAGGCGGCCTGCGCGTAGTGCGCCATCCGGACCGGCAGCGCCCGGCGCGGGATACGTTTGACAGGATAGGGGTACTCATTGGCCGGTGCATCACCAAAAGTCAGCACGCGCACATCATGCCCGCGTGCCTGGACTTCCGGCAGCAGGTGGTAGAGATAGGTAGCGGGACCGCCGGATTCGGGGTGGAAAATTCCAGAAGCAATAAAAATACGCATGGCACACATTTCTCAATCGGTTAAAGGCATTATTCACAAAATTATACAGGGACATGCCATCGGCGGCGTACCCCTGCGACCTACCCAAAAATCACGGCGCAGCGAATGCGCGTGGGTTTATAAACCCACGACGCGCGCCCGACCATCACGCCCGGCGGTCGCGTTACGTGTGTCCACGACAACCGGGGCGTGTTCCAGAATAAAATCGTAGTCAAACTCGCTGTGATCGGTGATGATGACGACACAATCCTGTTCGGCCAGCCAGTCAGCGGTCAGCGCCACACTGCGACCGGTGCGCCCACCGGACAAACGCACACTCGGCACATACGGATCGCTGAATGACACGCTGGCCCCTTTGTCTTCCAGCAGTTCGTGAATATCCAGCGCAGGCGATTCGCGTACATCGTCGATATCACGCTTGTAGGCCATGCCCAGAATGCCCACGTTGGACCCGTTGAGCGCTTTGCTATCACCGTTGAGCGCTTCGGTGATCAGGTCGATTACGTAATAGGGCATCGACGTGTTGATCTCGCTGGCCAGGTCGATAAACCGCGCGGTGTAGTTGAGCGCGCGCAGCTTCCAACTCAGGTACAGCGGATCGATCGGGATGCAGTGACCGCCCAGCCCTGGCCCCGGATAAAACGGCATGAACCCAAACGGCTTGGTGCTGGCCGCGTTGATCACTTCCCACACGTCCACACCCAGCCGCTTACACATGATCGCCATTTCGTTCACCAGCCCGATGTTAACGGCCCGGAACGTGTTTTCAAGCAGCTTGACCATTTCGGCGGCAGCGGTAGACGATACCGGCACGACCTGTTCGACTGCGGGTTCGTACAGCGCCGTCACCACCTCGACACAGGCGGGCGTCACGCCGCCGACCACTTTGGGCGTGTTGTGCACGCCGTAAACGGGATTACCGGGATCGACACGCTCCGGTGAAAACGCGACAAACACGTCTTCCCCGACGGTCAGGTCGTTTTTAACCAGGCGCGGCAGAATGACCTCGTCGGTGGTTCCGGGGTAAGTGGTGCTTTCCAGCACGACCAGCAGCCCCGGATGACACACACTGGCGACCGCGTCCGCCGCGGTGATGATAAAACTCATGTCGGGGTCTTTGGTTTTGCGCAGCGGCGTCGGCACGCAGATGCTGATCACGTCCACGTCGGTTAGATCATCGTAACTTGTGGTGCCGCGCAAATGGCCGCTTTCGACCAGCGGGGCCAGCGTTTCGGAAGGCACATCGGGGATATAACTGTCACCGGCGTTCAGCCGGTCTACTTTCTCCGGCAGAACGTCCAACCCAATCACATGGTAACCTACCCGCGCGAATTCAACCGCCAGGGGCAGCCCGACATAGCCCATACCAATCACGCCAATGGTCGCGGTGCGGTTATGCAGGCGATCCAGCAGTTGTTGTTTGAAATCTGGCATAGTTTCCGTCCAGTCAACTTGATAATATGAGTGAACCAATGTTACGGGAGCGATTATAACTTGCGCCGACCCCACCGACAATGACCATTGGCTAACGCTGACCTGACGGCTGTCAAGTTCTCTCGCGTTATCATGGTCAGCGCGCTATACTGTGCTCGCACCGTAAAAACGGGTGTATTTCTGTTCGTGACAGGGCCGGTTTTTTGCCGGTCCCTGATTGTGTAAGGTAGACCTATGCGATTGGGTGTGATCGGGCTGCCCAACTGTGGCAAAACGACGATTTTTAATGCGCTAACCGGCAGTGATTTTCCGGTTGAGCCGTTTTCATCCGGCCAGCTTGAAGTTCATACGGCGGTGGTGAGTGTGCCTGACATACGTGTTGACCGGTTGGCTGAGGTGTTCAAACCGAAAAAAACAACCTACGCCGCCGTGACGTATACCGATATCGGTGGGCTGGACAAGGGGATCGGTGAGGGACTGTCCGGCCAGATGCGCAGCGAGTTGCAGCAGGTGGACGGCTTTTTACACGTGATCCGCGCGTTCGAAGACACGAATGTCCCGCATCCATACGAAACGGTTGATCCGCTCCGCGACCTGGCGATCATCGACGGCGAGTTTTTGCTCGTGGACCTGATCGCCGTTGAGAACCGGCTGGCCCGGCTTGAAGAAGAACGCCAGAAAGGCAAGGTCGATAACAAGCAGCGCCATGCCACCGAAACGGCCTTGATCGAACGGCTGCGCGCCCAACTGGACGCCGAACAGCCGTTACGCGATCTCGACCTGGCGCCGGACGAACACAAACTGCTGCGCGGTTATGGTTTCCTGACGCTCAAACCGGTGCTCGTGATCTTTAATACCGGCGATGACTCTGCCGTCGCGGTGGACTACGATCACCAACACACGTTGATCGTGTCCCTGCAAGGCCAGCTTGAAGCCGAGATCGCCCAGCTTGACGATCCGGACGATATCGCGGCATTCCTGGCCGAATACAACATCGACGAACCCAGCCGCGAGCGCGTGATCCGGCTGTCCTACGAACTGCTGGGCATTCACTCGTTTTTGACGTATGGCGACGACGAGGTGCGCGCCTGGAGCCTGCGCAAAGGCGGATCGGCGGTTGACGCTGCCGGGACCATTCACACCGATCTGGCACGCGGGTTTATCCGGGCCGAAGTCATCGCCTACGATGATTTTATTGAAGCGGGCAGTGCTGCCGAAGTGAAAGCACGCGGCAAAATGCGGCTCGAAGGCCGGGACTATGTGGTGCGCGACGGTGATATGATCGTGGTGCGGTTCAACATTTGATCCCGCACCGCTGCGGAGTATGCTAACGTGAGTCACCCGCCAGCAAACCGCCACGCCGGATCGCCGTTTGATCACGTGGCGGAGGGCCTGTACATCGGGAGCGCACGCGCTGCCGATGCCGCCAATAGGCTGCGCCGGGCGGGGATCACACACGTGCTCAAGTTATACGCCGGATCGCCGTTTTTCCCCGGTGATCTGGTTGTGCTGGAAAACGCGCTGCCGGATAAACAGTTTGTGCCCGCAGATGTGGTCTGGCGCGGCGTAGATTTTGTGCTGGATCACCTCAACGCCGGAAGCCGTGTGCTCGTGGTGTGTACGATGGGCGTCAGCCGCTCATCGACCTTTGTGCTCGCGGCGCTGCTGTCACGCGGTTGGGACCTGCGCACCGCGTTTGTGCGCCTGTGCGAAGCACACCCGGCAGCGCGACCGCATCCCAAAATGTGGCAGTCGCTGCTCGTGCACTACGATGTTCCCTACACGCTCAAACAGGTGTTTGCCTGGAATCGCCACATGCCCCACTGATTATTGAAGCGCATATCGCGCCTTGTTTACGTGTGATCACTGGTGCTCAAGTGTTGTTCGAACCACGCGATCACACGGCGGTTATAGTCGTCCGGGTGGCGGCGGAAGGCTTCGCGGTGATCGGCGTTGAGCACCCGCCACACCTCGGTCGGACCGCTGGTGCGTCCGGCCAGCGTGCTGATTTCGTCTGACGACACGAACGGGTCAAGCTCCGCGTGAATGAACAGAACCGGCGCGGTCACATCCGGCACCATGTCAACCGGGTTGGCGCGGTGAACCTGGTGGCGCACGCGCAGCGCCGCCAGCCACAGCACCAGCCGCGCCGCGCATCCCGCCACAATGTTTGGTAAGCCGCGCTGTGTGATCCAGGCCCTCAGAATACGGGATAACCGGGTATACGCGCCATCGACGACCAGCGCGCTGATGCGGTCATCGTATGATGCCGTCATCAGCGCGACGCCCGCGCCCATGCTGAATCCGAGCACCCCCACCCGCGTGATCTGGTGCTCCTCGCCCAGGTAGTCAATCGCGCCGCGTAGATCGGCCTGTTCGAGCGCGCCCATGGTCACGCGGTCGCCCTCTGAGCGGCCATGTCCCCGGAAGTCAAACATCAGCACGTTGAATCCGGCGTCGTACAGCGGCTTTGCCTGCGGCACGTCTTTATCCATGCTCCCGTTCTGGCCGGGGCACATGATCACGGTGCCTTTGGGCGTGCCCCCGGCGGGAATCCACCAGCCGCCCAGCGTCAGCCCGTCCCGGCTGGGAAAAGTGACATCCTGGCCGGGCATGCCGTGCAGCAGCGGGTTATCGGGCGTATCGGGCACGCGGCGGCGCATCATGGGGATAGTCATCGCGTAACCCAGGCTCAACAGCACCAGCAGCGTCACGCCCGCGATCCAGGCAAACCACACAATCATCATGGTTCAAGCTCCTTGATGGTGATCGTACTCACGCGGTCGCCGGGTGGTGGATTGGGGAACAATACCTGGTCGTTGGCGTTGCGCGGCGTCAGGCTGCGCACCATGTCCATGCCATCCACCACGATCCCGAAGATCGTATACTGCCCGTCCCATTCGTCGGCGGGACGTAGCGGCGCCAGCGTGATAAAAAACGCGCTTCCGGCGCTGTTTTTGGCTCCGCCCGGATGCGCCATTGCGACCAGCCCTTCACGATCAAATGTCAGCCCGTTATCAAACTCGTCAGCAATAGTATACCCCGGTCCGCCGCGCCCGGTATCGCTCGGATCGCCGGTCTGGGCCAGGAAATCGGGCACCACGTAGTGAAACGTGATGTCGTTATACCAGCCCTGCCGCGCCAGAAACACAAAGTTATTGACCGCTTGCGGCGCGTCCCGTGGGAACAGTTCGATCACGATATCGCCCCTGGCCGTGGTGATGGTCGCCCGGTAGCTGATCGCCGGGTCGATGGTCATGTCCGGCGGCGCGTCGAACTGCCGTTTTTTCAGCAGGGCCAGTCGCACGGCTTCATCCAGCCCGAACAGGTCATCGCGCCCGCTGAACGGTACCCCGTTGATTAACACGGTCGGCACGCCGACAATGTCGAGCGCGGCGGCATCACCGGCGGCCTGTTCGATGACAGGCTGGTACGTGCCATCGTCCAGCGCGGTATCAAACTGATCCACGTCCAGCCCGATGATAGCGGCGTATTCAGTCAGCCTGTCGCGGAAGACGTTTTCAGACAGGTCGATCCAGTCGGCCTGGTGCGTGAACAGTTGATCGTGCATCTGCCAGAAAGCATCTTGAGCGGCGGCGGCTTCGCTGGCCTGGAGCGCCAGCGTCGATTTATCATACGAACGCGGATCGGGCAGGTGCCGCCACACCAGCCGGATATCATCCGGGTAGCGGTCGCGCAGCACTTCGAGGTTGTGGGCGGTCTGGGCGCAGGCCGGGCACTGAAAATCACCGTACATGATGATCGTGACGGTGGCGTCATCCGGGCCGAGTGCGTGCCCCGCCAGCGGTTCGCCTTGCTCACCATTTTCGGGTGACGGTTCAACGGCGGTAGCCTGCCCGTCGATAGCGTCCGCAACGTCAGTTGCGTCTGCATCACCGGCTGGCGTGACGGTCGGCGGGCGCTCGCTGGACGCATCATCACCGGAACCGCACGCCGCCAGCGCGATCACCAGTCCGGCCAGGAGCACGTACAAAAACCGGTGTAGTCGTGTATAGGCTGCCATGACATGTATCCTGTGTGTTGTGGCATGCGTTAATTTGATCCCGCCGCGGGCTGCCATGCCGCCAGCAGGGATTCGGCCTCGCTTATCGGCGCGGCGGCGGTCAGCGCCGTAGCGCGGCCTTCGCGCGCCATTTCCAGCGGCACCAGCTCGCGCGGATCGTTGCATTCGATAGTCCACAGGTCCGCCGAGTTATGCACCGCCTGGATCGCGGCGTTCAGTTGGCCCTGGATCGTTTCCGCCTGGGGATACGCGCGCAGATCACGGGCTGGCAGGTTCACCGGGCCAGGCACGGGCAGCGTTTCCTGGCACGATACATCCTCGCCCACAATAACACGATCCCACAGGGCCAGCGCGGCGGCTTGTGCGCTGCGTGTATCGGTCAGCCGCGCTGACAGATCGGCTTGCACCTCACCGGCAGAGCGTGCGCCCTCCTGGCTGCTGACGAGCGTGCAGCCGGTCAGTACCATCACGAACACCAGCGCCGGGATTGTACCGGCACCTCGAAACCGTGCGGCGGCGTTTGCCATACGATACCCCTACAGATAAGCGTGTGTCCCGTTGTTATTGTAGCGATTTTTGGCGCGGGCGCGGTACAATGCTGCCCATTGATCGAAAAATCGCTGGTGAATTACATGCCTGCCCGACGCTGGTTGATCCTGATCCTGGCTGCCGCAGTCCTGGGACGCGCGGCGTTTTTGGTGTTTTTTGGCGATACGCTGTCGCTCGACGCGTCCGGCTATGATGATTATGCCGTAAACGTGATAGACGGGCACGGCTATACGCGCTTTGACGACCGGGACGGCGATTCCGATGTGCCGCCGCTGTACCCGCTGTTCCTGGTGGGCGTGTACAGCGTGCTGGGCCGCGATCCGATCGCGGTGGCCGTGGTGCAGATCGGGTTCGAGATGCTGACGATCGTGCTGCTGGCGTGGATCGGGCGGCGCGTGGCCGGGCAGCGCGTGGGACTGCTGGCGGCGGCGTTTTACGGCCTGTACCCATACCTGTTGTATCAGAATCTCTCGGCCAACGATACCGGGCTGTTCATCATGCTGCTGGTAGGCGCGATCGCGCTGGCGTACCGCGTCCACGATACGCGTAACTGGCGGTGGACGCTGGCGCTGGGCGGCGTGCTGGGACTGGCCGCGCTCACCAAGTCGTTTGTGCTGCTGCTGTTTCCGCTGCTGGCGCTGTGGTGGTGGCGCCAGATCGGCCTGCGGGACGCTGTGCGGCTGGCGCTGGCGGCTGGACTCGCGGCGGCGGTCGTGATCGCGCCCTGGGTGATCCGCAACAGCCGCCTGCACGACTCGCTGGTATTGATCAGCACCAACGGCGGCAGTAACTTACACCAGGGTAACAATGCGTGCGTGGCCGATTACCTGTCGCGCGGCTGGGATGCGCAGTGGGTGGACTGCCTGGAACCAACGCCGGGCGATCTGAGCGAAACCGCCGCCGACCGCTGGCACCGCGAGCAGGCGATCGATTACCTGCGCGACCACGTAAGCGGCTGGCCGGACCTGTTCGGAACCAAGCTGCGCGTGCTGTGGAGTCCGCAGATCATGCCGCACGGCCTGCCCCCGGACGCCAACCGCCAGGATGACGCCGTGCTGCAATATAATACGGCGGCGTTCCGGGCGGCGCGCGTGGTGCACGTGCTCTATTTTGGGCCGCTGCTGATCCTGGGCGCGCTCGGACTGGTGATGGCGTGGCGGCGCGGGCTGCCGGTCGGCCCGCTGGCAGCCGTGATCGTGGCCGTAACGGTGACTTACCTGCTGTTTCACCCGTCCACCCGCTACCGGTCACCGGCTGACCCGTTTGTGTTCATCCTGGCGGCCTATGCCGTGGTGCGGCTGTTGGGACGCCCTGTCAGGAGTATCGTAACGTGAACGTACTGCACGTGATCCCCTATTATGCCCCGGCCTGGGCCTACGGCGGCGCGGTGCGAGCCGCGACCGATCTGACTCGCGCGCTGGCGGCGGCAGGTCACAACGTGATCGTGCTGACGACCGACACGCGCAGCCCGGCAGCGCGGATCACGACGCTCGACGAGGTGATCGACGGCGTGCGCGTGATCCGGGTGCGCAATCGATCTAACTGGCTGCGCGGCAAAATGAACCTGTCCACGCCCACCGCGATCCGGCGCACCGCCCGCCGCCTGATTACGGATCAGGCGATCGACGTGATCCACTGCCACGAGGTGCGCACCGTCGAAAATTGGCGCGTGGCACCGGTCGCCAACGCGTTACAGGTGCCGGTCGTGGTGTCGCCGCATGGCACGCTGCCCTATGGCACCGGTCGCCAGGGCGTCAAACGCGGGTGGGATCGCCTGTTGGGCGCGCGCCTGCTGCCGCGCTTCGAGCGTGTGATCGCGCTCACCGGAAACGAGGCCGACGAAGCGCGCGCCGTGTGGAAAGCGTGCGGGCTGCCGCTCAACGCGGATCGTATCAGCATTGTGCCCAATGGCGTCCGCATCGAGGATTTCGCCGACCTGCCGCCGGGTGAGCCGTTCCGCGAGCAGTGGAATCTGGGCAGCGGGCCGGTGGTCCTGTTTTTGGGACGGCTGCACGAGCGTAAAGGGCTGCAATTCCTGATCCCGGCCTTTGCGGAAGCTGTACAGGCGGCACCGCAGGCCCGGCTGTTGATCGTGGGACCGGACGAGGGTATGTTAGCCGTGCTGCGTGCCCTGGTGGACGCGCACGGGCTGGCCGATCACGTGATCTTCACCGGGATGCTGACCGGCGATGATAAGCTGGCGGCGCTGGCGGCGGCGGACCTGTTCGCGCTGCCCGCCGTGGGCGAAGGTTTCTCGATGGCCGTGCTCGAAGCGATGGCGTGCGGCCTGCCGGTGCTGCTGACACCGGGCTGCAATTTCCCCGAAGTCGTGGATGCCGGGGCCGGGCTGGTGGTCCCGCGTGAAATCGACGCGCTGGCGCACGCGCTGCGCGACGTATTGACCGGTGACGAGCGCCGCGCTAGTATGGGGCGTCGTGCGCGTGACCTGGTGCAGGCCCGGTTTACGTGGCCGCAGGTCGTGGCGCAGTTGGACGACGTTTACCGGTCGGTGTGCGAACACCGGCAGCATAACGGGTAAGGCATGGATATCAACGCAGGGGTATCTTCTGCGGGTAACATAACAACGCCCGCCGATACTGCCGAAGGCTTTAGCTCCGGGGCGGCCAAACGCGCCGCACGTAACGCGACCGCGCTGGCGCTGTCGAACATTGCCTCTAAGGGGCTGATGTTCGTCTGGCAGTTGATCCTGGCGCGCTGGCTGGGTTCCGGCGACTACGGCGTCTACGGCACGGTCGGGGCGCTGCTGGCCGTTGGCGCAGCGATTCCCGAATTCGGCATGGGGTTGATGGTGATCCGTGACGTGGCCCCTCGCCGCCAGGACGCCGGGCGCTATTTGGCCGCGACACTGACCATGCAGCCGTTATTTGCAGTCGCGGGTTACGGCGTGCTGATGCTGGCCGCGCTGCTGCTGGGTTATGATGCCAAAATACGCACGTTGTTAGCGTTCGCGGCGGTGAACCTGCTGGTCGATGCGCTGGGTAACATGTGCCATAACCAGCTTTTGGCGATTGAGCGCATGGTGATCCCCGCTATCATCGCCACCGGGCACATCCTGGTCTTGACCATGCTGGCCGGGATCGCGCTGGCGCTGGATGCCGGGCTGTGGGGCCTGTACGCGGCCACGTTGATCGCGGGACTGCTGCGCACGGCAGTGTATTGGGTCGTGCTGCTGTGTACCGGCACGCGGCCTGAATTTCCGCTGGATCGAGTTGTGGCGCGGAGCCTGTTGATCAACGGGGCGCCGCTGGCGCTCACCTCGTTTCTGGCGCTGGCGTACACGCATACTGACAAGCTGATCACGACTGCCGTGCTCGGCACCGAGGGCACCGGCCAGCTCACGGCGGGGTTTGTGATCGTCTTCGGCGTGATCGAACTGCTGAGCACGAC
>JAFGHR010000070.1 GCA_016930015.1 Anaerolineae bacterium
CCGTTTGACCTGCTCGAAGCCGAGTCGGAGATCGTGGCCGGGTTCCATGTCGAGTATTCCGGCATGAAGTTCGGCATGTTTTACGTGGGCGAGTTTTTGCACGCGTTTACGACCGCCGTGCTGATCGCGGTGCTGTTTCTGGCCGGGTGGCGCATCCCGTTTGTGCCCGCCGACCGTACACCGCCGGTGCTGGGCTTTATCGCCCTGATGGGCAAAAGCCTGCTGGCCTACTTTGTGATTATGTGGGTGCGCACGACGCTGCCGCGCGTGCGCATCGACCAGTTGCTTAACTTTAACTGGAAATTCCTGGTGCCGTTCAGTCTGGTGAATCTGCTGGTTGTGGCGTTCCTGTGGAAGCTGATGCCCGATACCGACATAATCAACAGCGCCGCCGATGCGCTGCTGCCGACGTTGGTGCTGCTGGTGGCGAACGTGTTGATGCTGGCCGTTTTGGGGCTGGTGTTACACGATCGTTGGCAGCATGAACGGGCACGCATCGACGCCCGGCAGGGCTCGGTGCCCCAGGCCGACGCTCAGCCCGCGGGCACAGGTGACTGAGGGAGGGACACGTTGGACATTACAATTCAACATGGTGTATTTGTCATTTTTACCCTGGTCACGCTGGGCAGTGCGCTGCTGGTGGTGACGGTGCGCAACCTGTTTCACGCGGCGCTTTACCTGATGCTGTGCCTGTTTGGCGTGGCGGGGTTGTTCGCGCTGCTGACCGCGCCGCTGCTGGCCGGGTTCCAGGTGGTGATCTATATCGGCGCGATCGCGATCCTGATCATTTTTGCGATCATGCTCACGCCGCAGGTCACGCGCGTGATCAAAACCACTAACGCACAGTGGCCGGTCGCGATCGTGGTCGCGGTCTTGTTTTTTGTGATGATTCTCTCGGTGGTGTCGCCGCTGATGGATGAGCTCGGCGTGGACGACTGGAACGCGGATTTTACGCAGGAAGACGCCGACCGCGTGCCGGACTCCACCCTGACCGATTTCGGGGAATCGCTGGTCAGCCGTGACCGGTTTGTGCTGCCGTTTGAGATCGCGTCGATCATGCTGATGGCGGCGTTGATCGGGGCGGTGCTGGTGGTCAGCCCGGACGCGATCCTGCGGCGTGACGAGTCACAGCCGCCGCCGTCCGACACAAGTGTGTCGGCAGACACCGGCGCGAGCGGCGATTAAGGAAGGCGTAACGATGGTTCCATTGTGGATGTACCTGGTGGTGGCGGCGGCGCTGTTCAGCACCGGCCTATACGGGGTGCTGGCCCGCCGCAACGCGATCGCCATTTTGATGAGCATTGAACTGATGTTAAATGCGGTCAATATCAACCTGGTCGCTTTCTGGCGTTACCAAAAACCGGGTGACGTGAGCGGGCAGGTGTTTGCAGCCTTTGTATTTGTGGTGGCAGCGGCAGAGGCCGCGGTCGGTCTGGCGCTGATTATTGCCATTTACCGCCGCCGCCAGTCGGTGATCGCCGAAGACATGAACCTGATGAAATGGTAAGTGGCCGCGCCCACCGCAGAAGATAGAGGACTTCGCCTATGGATATCAACTGGTTGGATGCCGATTATCTGCCCTGGCTGATCCTGTTTTTCCCGCTGTTGAGCTTCGGCATCATCGTGTTGTTCACGGCTCGTAACCACGTGCTTTCTCAAGCGGTGGCGCTGGCCGGGATCGGGATCGCCTGGGTGCTGAGCCTGATCGAATTTGCTCACGTGGCGTGGATCGGTGACCTGGAGCTTGGTAAAGAGGTGTACGGCAGCACAACCGGCTGGCTGGACCTGGGGAAAAACACCTTCGAGATGGGGGTGATGGTTGACCCGCTGACGGCGTACATGCTGCTCATGGTTCCGCTGGCCTGTTTGATGATTTTTATTTACTCGCGGGGCTACATGCACGGCGACGCGCACAACTCGCGCTTTTTTGCGTATATTTCGCTGTTCGCGGGTGCGATGCTCACGCTGGTGCTGGCCGATAACCTGCTGCTGCTGTTCATCGGCTGGGAAGTGATGGGCTTCTGTTCGTATGCCCTGATCGGGTTCTGGTCCCACAAAAAGAGCGCGTACCAGGCCGGTGTCAAAGCGTTCATGACGACGCGTGTCGGCGACGTGCTGATGCTGGTCGGCATCGGGTACCTGCTGTTAGAGGCGAGCGCGTTTTTTGGCGCTCCCACGCTGAGCTTTCGTGACATTCTGTACAACGATGCCATGCTGGAACACCTGGTCCAAACCGACGCCGTGATCTTTGGCGGCAGCGCGGCGGGCCTGATCGGTGTGCTGCTGGTGGCGGGCACCATTGGCAAAAGCTCACAGTTCCCGCTGCATGTGTGGCTGCCCGACGCGATGGAAGGCCCGACCCCCGTCAGCGCCATGATCCACGCCGCGACGATGGTGTCAGCCGGTGTATACATGGTCGTGCGTATGTTCCCGCTGCTGTCGGCGGGCGCGGATTACCATCACGGCGATTTCAGCACACCCATGATCGTGATGGGTGTGATCGGCGCGATCACCGCGCTGGGCGCGGCGATCCTGGCCGTGGGACAGAATGATATTAAACGCATTCTGGCCTATTCGACCATCAGCCAGTTGGGGTACATGGTCGCGGCGCTGGGCGTTGGTGCCTGGATCGCGGCGGTGTTCCACCTGGTGAATCATGCGTTCTTTAAGGCGCTGTTGTTCATGTGTTCCGGCGTGGTCATTCATTCCATGGAGCACGGCGAGCACCAGGCCGAGGAACACGGGTACCCGCACGAACCCCACGACGAACCGGACGGGCTGGTGATGGATTACTGCGCGCCGCCGAACGACGTTCAGCGTATGGGCGGGCTGGCGCACCGCATCCCCGTTACGGCGATCACGATGGCGCTGGGCGGGCTGTCGCTGGCCGGGTTCCCGCTGCTGACTGCCGGGTTCTGGTCCAAAGACGAGATCATCGCCGAGGCATGGCACGGCGCGGGCGAAGGGTATATGCTGCCGCTGTTCGTGGTGCTGGCGCTGCTGATCGCGGCGGGCCTGACGGCGTTTTACACGGCGCGGATGTGGTTTCTCACGTTCTGGGGCCAGCCGCGCACGCCTGCCGCCCACTATGCGGGCCAGGGATCGTTCCGGCGGCGCTGGGTCCGGTTCTGGAACCGGTCGCGCTGGGGACAACAGGCCGCGCTGGAAGACGAACCGCTCCCGGCGGCTGACCGTGGCATTATGCTGCACATGGAAATGCCGCTGGTGGTGCTGGCGGTGCTGGCGGTCGTGGCCGGATTCATCGGCATTCACAAGGATATTTTAGGCGTGAATCCGCTGCATGACTTCCTGGTCGAAACGACGTTCGACCATGCCGACGTCCTCGGTTTTTCTCTTCTGCCCATGCTGGCCAGCATCGTGCTGGCGCTGGGCGGGCTGGGGCTGGGCTACTGGGTGTACGGACTCAGGCCGCTGAAACAGGGCCAGGTCGATCCGACCGAAAAAGCGTTGGGGCCGGGTATCTGGCGCGTGCTGCAAAACCGGTTTTACATCGACATCCTGTACCGCGACTACCTTGTGCGCCCGGTTGAATGGTTCGCGGTGAACATCGTGATCCAGACCATCGACAAGGAAACGATTGACGGCGTGCTGGAAACTGTCGCCGAGACATTCAATGGGTTGGGCGAGATGTGCAAGCGTTTCAACCGCGTGGTGATCGATGGCGTGGGCGACGGAATCCCGCAGTCGATCGGTGAATTTGCAGGCTGGTTCCGCCAGCAGCAAACCGGGCGTATCCAGCAGTATCTACTTTTTGTGACGCTGGCGCTGCTGGCGCTGGGCGCGTTGTTCTTGATCCAGGTGAGATAGCACCCTGACGGGAGAGGCGTATCTCTATGTTTGACTTTATACCCGTAGACGTTTTAACCACGTTGATCCTGCTGCCGCTGCTGGGTGCGGCGGTGGTATTTGTGCTCCCGCGTGATCGAGACGACGCGGCGCGCTGGGCAGCCCTGGGGATCAGCCTGGTCGTGTTGGTGCTGGCGATCGCCGTGTTTTATGACGTGCAGGCCGACCCGCCCGCGCCCGGCGAATGGGCTTTTGAGGAACAGGTTGAATGGTTCCCGCAGATCAACGCGACATGGCATGTCGGCGTGGATGGCCTGTCGGCGACCATGATCCTGCTGACCGGCATCCTGATGCCGCTGGCGATCCTGATCTCGTTCGAAGTCAAAGAGCAGGTCCAGGCGCACATGGCGTTGTTTTTGTTCCTGCAAGCCGGGATGTTGGGCGTATTTGTCGCCCTGGACATGATGATCTTCTTTGTGTTCTGGGAACTTGGGCTGGTGCCCATGTACTTCCTGATCTTTTTGTGGGGCGGCGAAAACCGGCGTTATGCGGCCAATAAGTTTTTCCTGTACACGATGGCCGGTTCGCTGGGGCTGCTGCTGGCCTCGCAGTTTATCGGCTACACGGTCGGCAGTTTTGACTTCAGCGTGATGTTTGCCGAATGGCCCGCTTATCTGGCATCTGGCGGCAAGGTGCTGGGCCTGGATATCAATGTCGTGAAATATTACGCGCTGCTCGGTTTTGTGATCGCCTTTTTGATCAAAATCCCCGCGTGGCCGTTCCACACGTGGCTGCCCGACGCGCATACCGAAGCGCCCACCGCCGGGTCGATGATCCTGGCGGGCGTGCTGCTCAAGCTGGGCGCCTACGGCTTTTTGCGGCTGGCGATCCCGCTGTTCCCGCAGGAATGGATCATCGAGCGCCAGTTGTTCAGCCTGAGTTATAACCTGGTGGACGTGCTCGGCCTGCTGGCCGTAGCCGGGATCGTGTTCGGCGCGCTGGCGGCCTGGGGCCAGACCGATTTTAAGCGGCTGGTCGCGTATTCATCCGTGAATCACATGGGTTTTGTGGTGCTGGGGCTGGCTGTCGCCGCCTTGATGTACGGCACGCTGTGGGCGAACACTAACGGTGAGTATGCCCTGGTAGCCGGGGCGGCAGGCATTGACGTTCCCGAAGGCGAGAAAATCAGCGAGGTGGTCCAGGCGGCCTATCCTGTCGAGCGGCTGGAGCAAGACCGCGACAAGGCCAACATCGCGCTGAACGGCGCCGTGCTGCAAATGTTCAATCACGGCCTGAGCAGCGCCGGTATGTTTTTGCTGGCCGGTGCCCTGTATCACAAGGCGCACACGCGCGACCTGCGGCGGTTTGGCGGGCTGTGGGACATCGCGCCCGTGTTCGGCGCGCTGCTGATCTTTGTCAGTATGGCGTCGTTGGGCCTGCCCGGCCTGAACGGGTTCGTGGGCGAATACCTGATCGTGGCCGGATCGGTTAAATTTTACGCGCCCTACGTGCTGCTGAGTATGCTCGGCCTGATCGTGACGGGCATTTACATCCTGAAAGGTATTCAAAAGCTGCTGCACGGCCCGGTTAATCAAGAGTGGGTCGAGTATGATCGCACCCAACACCGTTTGGAAATTTCACGGCGCGAAGTGATCGCCATTGCGCCGCTGGTGGTGTTGATACTCATCACGGGCTTGTATCCTAACTGGGTGCTGCAAGTGATCAACGATGGCGTTATGCGGTTCCTGGGCGGCTGACAGCCGGATACATGACTGACCAGCAATCACCGGGCAGGGCGTCCCCTGCGCGAATTAGGAGGCCGATTTTATGGTAATTACGTTTAGTGGTGTCTTAACAGGCATCCTCCTGACGCCGGTGATCGGCGCGATTGTGATCCTGTTGTTGGATGACGAGTCCAAAGAGCAGGCGCGCATCATCGCCGCGCTGGCGACCGGGATCACGCTGCTGCTGGCGCTGGGCGTGTTCCTCGGCTACAGCGTGGATGATGCTAACGCCGCGGCCACTGCCGCAGCCGAGGCTGTCACCGACGAGGCCGCCGCTGCTGAAGGTGAGGTTGTCGAACCCTATTTCGCCTTCGAAGACCACGTGCAGTGGGTCGAATCGCTGGGCATTAGCTGGCACCTGGGCGTGGACGGTATCAGCGCCCCAATGGTGCTGCTGACGGCGCTGGCCGGGTTCGCGGGCGTGCTGATCTCGTGGGGCATTCAAGACCGCGTCCGCGAGTTTATGGCGTTTTTCCTGCTGCTGGTCGCAGGCGTGTACGGCGTGTTTATGGCGGTGGACCTGTTCGTGTTGTTCTTTTTCTACGAACTGTCCATCTTCCCCATGTATTTCCTGATCGTGATCTGGGGCTGGCCCGTCACGCGGGAATACGCCGCCATGAAACTGACGCTCTACATCCTGATCGGCTCGGTGGTCGCGTTGGTTGGGCTGCTGGCGCTGTACTTTAAGGCCGGGGCCGCTACGGGTGTATACAGCTTTGATTTTGTCGATCTCAACATCGCCGCGCAGCAGGGTGTATTCGATACGCCGTTTCTCGGTGGCTGGTCGGCGGTGACCACGGCGCGCTTATGGTTCCCGGCGATCTTTATCGGGTTTGGCGTGCTGGCCGGTTTGTGGCCGTTCCACAACTGGAGCCCGGATGGTCACGTCGCCGCCCCGACCGCCGTGTCGATGATTCACGCGGGCGTGTTGATGAAACTCGGCGCGTTTTCGGCGCTGCGCGTGGGTGTGCAGCTTCTGCCGGAGGGTGCGAAAGCTCACCTGCCGTGGATCATTGTGCTGGCGGCGGTCAACGTGGTATACGGCGCGCTGATCGCCATGCGCCAGCGTGATTTTAAATATGTTATCGGCTTCAGTTCGGTCAGTCATATGGGGCTGGTGACCATGGGTTTCGCGACCATGAACCTCACCGGCATGACCGGCGCGGGCATGCAAATGTTCAGTCACGGGGTGATGACGGCGCTCTTTTTCGCCTGCGTCGGGATGGTGTACGACCGGGCGCACACGCGTGATATCCCCAGCCTGGGCGGGTTTGTACAAAAACTGCCGATGGTGGCTGTCGCCTTTATCGTGGGCGGTTTTGTCAGCATGGGCATGCCGGGCCTGAGCGGGTTTGTGGCCGAGTTCCCGATCTTCATCGGCTTGTGGAAAGGTCCGGGCTTTATGCCTGACCCCGATTGGGTGCTGGACTCGTTTAACTATTACGGCGCAATCGCCCTGATAACGGCGCTGGGTATTATCATCACGGCGGCGTATGTCCTGCGCGTGGTTGGACAGGTCTTTTTTGGCGAGTTCGACAGCAAGCGTTTCCCGCACATCACGACGATTACACTGTATGACAAGATCGCATTGGGCCTGCTGATGTTCTGGCTGGTTCTACTCGGTGTCTATCCCCGGCTGATGGCTCCCATGATTGAATCCGGAGTCAGGCCGATTGTGTCGATGCTGGGAGGGTAACTTGAACTTCTCAACTGATGTCCAGGCAAGCGTGGTAGCGGTCCTGCCGGAAATACTGATGACGGTGCTGGCCGTTGTTGTGCTGGGGCTGGATGTGCTCTGGCCGGGCGAACGGCGGCGCGATCTCGGTTATCTGGCCGGGTTCGGCCTGCTGGCGATTGCGGGCATGATCTGGCTGCCCGGCCTGGCGCCGCAAAAGGAACTATCCGGGCAGCTTGTGTTTGGCGGTATGGTGCGCCATGACGAGCTGGCCGAGATTTTCCGCGCCATGGTGATCGTCGCGGGCGGGCTGAGCTGCCTGATCAGCATGGGCGTGCCGCGCCTGCGTGACCGGGGTGATTATTATGCCCTGGTGATCGTCTCCGTGATCGGGGCCAGCCTGATGAGCGCGGCTGCCGACCTGATCATGGTGTTTATCGCGCTGGAAACTGCCTCGATCACGCTGTACCTGCTGGCCGGGTATCTGCGCGACGACGATCGCAGCGCCGAAGCCGGTTTAAAATACTTTTTGTTCGGCGCGTTTGCGTCGGCCATCATGCTCTACGGCCTGTCGCTGCTGTACGGTTTTACCGGTGAAACGAACCTGTACAAATTGGGGCGGGCGCTGGCTGCCGGTGATCTGAATGACGCGCCGGTATTGATCGCCATGATGCTGATCGTGGTCGGTTTTGGCTTTAAGATCAGCGCGGTGCCGTTCCACTTCTGGACGCCGGACGTGTACGAGGGTGCCCCCACGCCGATCACGTCACTGTTGAGCACGGCCAGTAAAGCGGCCAGTTTTGGGCTGCTGCTGCGCTTTTTGCTGGCGGTATTCCCGCCGCCGGACCTGCTGGACGCGGTCGAGAGCGTGACCGATTACAGCGAATACTGGGTGCAGTTGGTCGTCGTGATGTCGGTGGTGACGATGTCGCTGGGCAACCTGCTGGCGCTGGTTCAGACGAATATCAAGCGTTTGCTGGCCTATTCGTCGATTGCCCAGGCCGGGTATATGCTGATTGGCGTGGCCGCCATCGCCACCGATCGCAGCGCAGACGGGGCGGCGGCTGTCGCGTTTTATATGTTTATGTACGTGCTCACCAATACGCTCGCGTTCGGCGTGGTGATCATTTTCTCCAACGCCACCGGCAGCGACCAGATCAGCGACCTGGGCGGCCTCAGCCGCCGCAACCGCTGGTTGGGCCTGGCGATGACGCTGGCGCTGCTCAGCCTGGCCGGGATTCCACCCGCCGCCGGGTTTATCGGCAAGTTTTTGGTGTTCCGGGCCGCGGTGGACGCCAACCTGACATGGCTGGCGCTGGTGGGCGTGATCAACGTGATCATCGGCCTGTACTACTACCTGGTTATCGTCAAGGTGATGTACATGAACGACAGCCCGGACGACCAGCCGATCACGGTCAGCACGCCGTATGGTTGGGCGCTGGGGATTTCGGCGGCAGGTGTGCTGCTGTTGGGTACGCTGCTGGTGTCGCCGCTCATCAACTGGGCCACCGACGCCGCGCAATCGCTCTACGTGCTGTTATAAACGAGCAGCCGATCCGGCGGTTCTGTTTTAGGGCGATCTCTGCTGGGGATCGCCTTTTTTGTCAGACAAGCTACTGTCTGGGGCGGGGCTTTTGTTTAAAAACAAAAATGCCCCTCCCCTCCGGGCTGAAGCCCGGTATCCCCTCCCCCGCCACGCGATGGAGGTCTCCATAACTAAACTATGGAGGGGAAAAAGCAGCCGATCATGCGTGTTGTGAAGTCCCCCGTCCAGCTTGGCTGGAAGGGGGATTTAGGGGGAAGGCGTTACTTAAAAAGCCAACTGTTGATTTGGTGTGTTTGCCCTGGGGTATCCCTTCTCAAACACAGGTGCGTTATCATATGGGGGACGGTGCGGCTGCTGGACCGCGCTTCGAGTGGAGGATAGTGTTAGTGAATCAAAAAATCCTGGTGCCGGACGCAACCGGACGAGTGAATTCCGAAGTCGTGAAGCAGCTAGCTGCCAAAGGCGCGTATGTTGTGGCTGGCGTGCGCGACCTGGACGCGGCCAGGTCGATGGGCTGGCGCGGCGTGGAACTTACGCTGCTGGACTATGACCACCCGGCCACGTTCAATAACGCGCTGGTTGACGTGGACCGACTATTTCTCGCGCTGCCGCTGGATGATCCGGACGCGTATGAATCGGTGATTCCACTGCTGGAATATGCTCGGCAGGTGGGTGTGCGGCATGTTGTACTTTTGTCGGCGGTCGGCGTAGAGCGGATCAGAATCTCGCCGCTGCGCCGCGTGGAGCAGTTTCTGCAAAACAGCCGGATGATTTACACGATCCTGCGGTCGGGCTGGTTCTTCCAACATTTTGTAGATGACGAATTCATCGGTCAGGATGTACGCCAGGGCTTCCTGCGGTTTTCTACCGGGGAGGCGAAGGTATCCTTTATCGATCTGCGTGATGCGGCAGCAGTCGGCGTTATTGCGCTCACCGAGGACGGCCACGCCAATAAAATGTACAACGTCAGCGCCCAGGTGATGGACATCGTCCAGATCGCCGAGATGCTTTCCAAGGTGCTGGGTCGCCCGATTCGTTATGAACAGATTACGGACCAGGAAGCCATGCGTGTTATGCGGGCGCGGGGGATCTCGCGCGAGGTGGCAAAGTGGTGGGGGCTGACATTCCAGCTTATGCGGCAGGGCGCGTATTCCGATGCGCAGCTTGATATTTCGGTGGTGCTGGGCCGCCCGGTGATCACGTTTAAGCAGTTTGTTCAGGAAAATATACATGCCTGGGATTAACGGGTGCTGCTGAAGCGTCACATATGCACCGGGGAAACGCACCCTATAACGCACCCTATGAGAAATGCGGCTGTGTTTCGCCAGATCGGGTGGCCGGTGGTGTTCGGTATTGTGCTGGTGGTGAGCCTGGGCGCGTGCGGCGAGCCTGATTCCACGCCTGCGCCGCCAACAGCCCCGGCGATCACGCGTACCCCGGCCCCGGTTACCGTGCTGTCGAACAAACTCGGCGTGCACCTGCTGCTGGACGATGGCCGCCACCACTGGCCGCTCGACCGCTGGCCGGATCATATGCGGTGGGCGCGTGATACGGTGGGGGAGTGGGGGATCGTGGTGCAGGTGATCCGCTCGGACGATCTCGACCCGGTGCGCTGGCAGGTGTTCATGGACCTGTGCGCCGATCTGCACCTGGTGCCCATGTTACGTTTGGCGACCGTGTTTGATCGTGATGCCAACTGGTGGACCGCGCCGCCTGCCGACGAGGATGGCAGCTACCGTGCGCTGGCCGCGCGTTACACCGCGTTTGTGACGGGACTCGATTGGCCGGTGCCGGAGCACCTGGTGATCGTGGGCAACGAGCCGAATCACGGCAGTGAGTGGGGCGGTGATCCGGACCCGGCAGCGTATGCCCGGCTGCTGATCGACGTGGCCGACGCGCTGCATGCCGCCGATCCGGGGGCGCGGGTGCTGAATGCCGGGCTGGACCCGTTCGCGCCGCACACTGGCGGCCAGGCGTTCCTGGGTGGTCCCCCCCTGATCGATTCTGTGTCGTTTTTAGACGCGATGGTCGCCGCTTATCCGGACGTGCTGGCGCGGCTGGATGCATGGGCCAGTCACAGTTACCCGTTGGGGCCGTTTGCCGAAGGCCCGTGGCAGCAGGCGTTCGCCGTGGATCGCCTGGACGGTGCGCCGGGAGTCGATTCCCTGCCGGTCACGCCGCCGCCCGGCATCATGAACCGGGGCATCAACGCCTATGCATGGGAGCTCGTCCAACTCGCGGCGCTGGGTGCGCCCGCGCTGCCGGTGATCATCACCGAAACCGGCTGGCGTCACGCTGAAACCGTTGATCCGGCGGCGCTGGACCGTGCGCCGGACGGTGACGCACCGGATGGCGCGCCCTGGCCGGACGCGGCGACCGTGGCCGATTATGTTGATCTCGCGCTGCGCGGCAACGGCGAGCGCAATGTGCGCCGTTATCCCGACCTGCCGCAAGACGGCTGGACGCCCTGGTTAGACGATCCGCGCGTGGTGGGCGTGGCGTTTTTTGCCTTCGACGGACTGCCCGCCGAATGGGCACACACCAACTGGTTGATCCTGGACGCGGATGGGGTTGTGCGCGGGTCCTACCCGGTGGTGGAACGGCTGAAAACGATCAGCGCCGGTTTTTGATGCTTTCCGCAACGCCGTGATCGTATCTGGCGTATACTATCATAAGCGTAACCATTTGACAGCGAGGAGTAACCTTAATGGCAGAAGAAGAGAAAAAATTCCCGTGTGAAACGTGCGGTATGCGTTTACGCGCCGAAAAGAATCCCAAGGGATTTATGGCGCGGCTGTGGCGCTGGCATACCACGTGGTGCCCTGGCTGGAAGGCGTACCAGCGGCACCTGGCCGAACAACAGCAGCAGCAGTCATCCTGATTTTTCCTGCGAGACTGGTGTGTTGCCCGGACGGGGGCATGCGTGTTTGCGCGTGCCCCCGTTTTGGTGATTCAGAGTCCCAGGGCGGCGTTAACGCGCTGGCGCAGCATCGGTTCGGGTGCGGCCCCAACCAGCCGGTCGATCACCTGGCCGTTTCGGAACAATAACAGGGTCGGGATACCCTGCACCTGCAACCGGGCCGCGGTGTGCGGGTTTTTGTCCACGTTGAGCTTGGCAACCGTGAGCCGCCCGGCGTATTCCGCCGCGAGTTTTTCCACGACAGGCGC
>JAFGHR010000071.1 GCA_016930015.1 Anaerolineae bacterium
CACGATCAGGCCGCCGATGGGCTGGCGAGCGTCTTCCACGTCAACCGTCCAGCCGTCACCCTCGATTACACCCGTGTCGCTGACCTGGCCGCCCGATTCGACGTAAAACGGTGTGATATCGAGCACGACTTCGATTTTGTCGCCCACGCTGGCCGTTTCGACGCTGGCGCCGTCGCGCAGCATGGCTAATACGCGCGCCTCGCGGCTGAGCGGCCCGTACTGGTCCTGTTTCACGCCGGTATCGATCATGCTCGCGTCACGGAGGGCGGTCAGAACCGCGTGGTAGGTTTCGCCCATATCAATTGTGCCGAACGCGCCGCCGTCCAATCCCCGGCTGACGGCTTCGTGATGCCTGCGCGCTTCGGCAAAACCGGCCTCATCGACCGTGTATCCCTGCTCGCGAGCGATATCGCGCGTGATCTCCAGCGGCAGCCCTTTTTCGGCGTGCAGGCGGAACGCCTTGTCACCGGGCAGTTCGCCGCCGTCCGGCAGACCGGCCAGCAGATCGTCCAGTTCGGCCAGGGCGCGGTCCATCGCGCGGCGGAAGCGTACCTCTTCATTGGTGATCGCACGCCGGATGGTGTCACGGCTGTCTTCCAGCTCGGTGTAGTGCCCTTTCATGGTGTCGATCACGGCGTCGGTTACGTCGGCCAAAAACGGTTCCTCGAACCCCAGCTTGGTCCCGAACCGCACCGCGCGCCGGATAACCATACGGCACACGTAGTCACGCCCGGTGGCGCCGGGACGCACGCCGTCCGCGATCAAAAACGTCGCCGCGCGCATGTGATCGGCGATCACGCGATAGGGCACAATGTTAGCATCACGCTCGCTGTCGCTGTCGCCGGTCAGTTCCTGTACACGCTCGATGACCGGCATGAACAGGTCGGTTTCATAGTTGGCCGATACGCCTTGCAGCACGGCTACGATACGCTCCATACCGGCCCCGGTATCTACGCCCGGCGCGGGCAGTGGTTCGTCCCACTGGCCGGTGTGATCGGTATCGGGCTGGGTGCGGTTGAACTGCATAAATACGAGGTTCCACAGCTCAAGGAAACGTTCGCTTTCGACTTCCAGCTCGTCGATAATCGTGTCTTCGCCATCTTCAGGCCGCAGGTCCCAATGGATTTCACTGGTGGGACCACACGGGCCGGTATCGGCCATCTGCCAGAAATTGGTGGACGGTCCCAGGCGTGCTACGCGCCTCGGATCAACGCCGATTTCGTTGATCCAGATGTCGTAGGCTTCGTCGTCGTTTGCGTATACGGTGTAGACCAGCCGGTCAGCGGGCATTTCATATACGCGTGTCAACATGTCATAGGCATACCGGATCGCGTCACGTTTGAAATAATCGCCAAAGCTGAAGTTACCCAGCATTTCAAAAAAGGTGTGATGGCGCGGCGATGGCCCGACGTTTTCCAGGTCGTTGTGTTTGCCGCTGACGCGCATACACTTTTGGGCGGTGGTCGCGCGGGAATAGTTGCGCTTGTCCAGGCCCAGGAACACGTCCTTAAACTGGACCATGCCCGCGTTGGTAAACAACAGGGTCGGATCGTTGCCGGGGACCAGCGACGACGACGGCACGTGTTTGTGTTTCATCTCTTCAAAAAAACTTAGAAAAGCCTCGCGCACTTCGGCGCCGGTCATCTTTTTCATGGGGGAGTATCTCTCTCGTGGTAACGGATCTGCAACGCTGCGATTATAGTGAACGACGCGGCGCTTGACAATGCCGGCATCAATCAATGCGGGCAGGCGGTTTGGCGAGGGGGCGTATGCGCCTGCTCTCAAAGCTGGCGTGTACGTCGAGGTAACGCAGCCAGCCGCGCACCGTCAGCGGCCCGTACTGGTTATGTCGAACGGTTTGCTTGATGTCGGTATGGGCGTCGATCAGGTCGTGGACTAACGTGATCGTCATTTGACGGGTATCGTCAAACTCGCGTCGCAGCGCGTCCCAGTCTGCACATGCGTCGGGCCGGTACTGGTCGTATTCGTCGATGATCAGCGGCTCACCTAGCGCGACCTGCAAGCGGCGCTGGCCCCAGCGTTCAATCCCGATCAAGTGGGCGAGCTGCTCGTGATTTGGCGGCGTGTCTTTAGCGCGCTGCAAACGCGCGGCGATCGCGCTGCCGGAAGCGGCGAGACGGTCGGCGTGTTGCTCAAGCGTCAGTCGTTGGGCAGCACGTTCCAAAAAGAGGTACGCGGCAATACTCTTGATCTGGTCTGAAACGGCCATGTGCTTTCCTTTTGCCTGATTTGCCCAATTTTTGCCGGTGATCGGAAACGATCCCTGTGTTATTATAGTCCGCAATGTGTCATGGCCGCACCTGCTATACCCACCATATAGGCTCAATGGTCGTGAAAGGACAACAACCAATGGCGTCGATTGATCAACAGGTCGAAGTACTCATGTCGGGAACGGAATACGGTGATCCGCAGACCAAAGAAAACATGGCTAAAGAACTGCGCGAACGCCTGATCCTGGCTGAAAAAGAGGGGCGACCACTGCGGGTGTACTGCGGCTATGACCCGCGCAAACCGGATTTGCACCTGGGCCATACGATCACCATGCGCAAGCTGCGCCAGTTTCAGGAATTTGGGCACGACGTGACGTTTTTGATCGGCACGTTCACCAGCATGCTCGGTGATCCGTCCGATGTGGACAAAACACGCGAACAGCTCACGCTGGAACAGGTGGAGATCAACGCGCGCACCTACCAGGACCAGGCATTTAAGATTCTGGACCCGGCAAAAACCCGTGTGCGGCGTAATGATGAATGGCTGGCCGGGTTGGATTTCCGCGACATTATCAAGCTGGCGCAAAACTTCACGGTTCAGCAGTTTTTGGCGCGTGAGAATTTCGCCAAGCGGCTGGACGCGGGCGAGGCAATTTACCTGCACGAGATGTTTTACTCGCTGATGCAAGCCTACGATGCCGTCGCTATGGAAATTGACGCACAAGTCGGCGGGCAGGACCAGTTGTTCAATATCCTGGTTGCCGGGCGCAAACTCCAGCAGGGGCTGGGCCAGCTTCCACTGATCGCGATCATCATGGGCGAAAGCCTGCCGGGTACGGATGGCGAAATCAAGATGAGCAAGAGCCTGGGGAACGATGTGCCGCTGATGACCACCGCCGAGGATATGTACGGCAAGATCATGAGCATCCCCGACAAGGCCATGCCGATCTACCATAAGCTGCTGTTCGGTTACACGGCGAAGCAGTTGGACGAGTTGGCTGAACACATGGCGTCTGACCCGATGGGCATCAAAAAGGCGCTCGCGTTCCGCGTGGTGGGCGAGTTCTACGGCGAAGACGGCGCCGAACAGGGTGCTAATCATTTCGCCACCGTGTTCCAGGGGGCCGGGCTGCCGGACGATATGCTGTCGTACACGCTGACCGGAGCAACACGGGTTACCGATATCCTGGCGGAAGCCGGATTAACCAGCAGCAAGGGTGATGCCAAGCGCCAGATCAAAGGTGGCGGCGTGCGATTGGACGGCGATAAAGTGACCGACATCGACGCCGAAATATCACCCGGCGCGCTGCCGGTTGTGCTGCAAGTCGGCAAACGTAAATTTGTGCGTGTCGTGGCGGAATAGACCGCAGCTAACAGAGGGACTAACTACCAGGGCGATCCGTGTGTAATGGATCGCCCTGGTGTGTTTTGGGATGGGCTTACTGATCCTGGCCCGGTTCATTTTGCGCCTTACGCAAGCGGCGGCGTGTCAGAATTCGCCGGGCGGTCACGATCCACGTGGTCGGTGACAGCAGCATCAGGCGGCGCCACCAGCGTTTTAACGGGCGGCGTACCCCGGCTAACGCGTATTCACCCTGGCGGCGTCCCCAGTTGACGGAAAGTGTCGAGCGGGTGGGCAGCGCCGACCACTCAATGATCGTGGCGGCCCATGTCAGACCCCCGCCAAACCCGACCATCGCGATCAGGTCACCGGGGCGCACGCGCCCGGCCTCGACGGCCTCGGCCAGCGCCAGCGGAATCGAAGCCGCGGACGTGTTGCCGTAGTTGGCGACGTTGCTGTAGACCTTCTCCGGCGCGATCTTGAGCGTTTTAGAGACATAATCCATGATACGCTGGTTGGCCTGGTGCGGAATCACAAGACTGAGGTCTGCCGGTTCCAGGCCGATTTGTTGCAGCGCTTGTTTGATGCTGTCGCCGATAATGCGCGTGGCAAAACGATACACGCCCTTGCCGTCCATGTAGATGCGGTGCATCTCGTGCTCGCCGTCTTGCAGGTACGTATCGCGGCTGCTGACCGTTGGCAGCGTGAGCATATCCCACCCGGACCCGTCCGAGCGCAGGACACTGCTCAGGACGCCGCCGGGCTTGTCGCTGCCCTGGAGCACAGCCGCGCCTGCGCCATCACCAAACAGGATACACGTGCCCCGGTCGCTCCAGTCCAGCACACGGCTGAGCGTTTCGGCTCCGATCACCAGCGCGGTATTGATCACGCCGGTTTGAATCTGCCCGGCAGCCATTTGCAGCCCGTATACAAACCCCGAACAGGCCGCGCTGAGATCAAACGCACCGGCTTTTTTAGCGCCCAGGTAGTCCTGCACCATGCTGGCCGTACTCGGAAAAATGTATTCCGGTGTAGCCGTCGCCACGATGATCAGGTCAAGATCGCTGGGGAGGATATCGGCGATATCCAGCGCGTTTTGGGCGGCACGTGTCGCCAGGCTGGTCGTTGTTTCACGCTGCTCGGCGATGCGACGTTCTTTGATACCGGTGCGGGCCATGATCCATTCGTCGTTGGTGTCCACGATGGCTTCGAGATCGGCGTTTGTGAGCACCTGCGACGGCGCTTCCATACCCCAGCCGACGATGTGCGCGTAACGCATATCGCGCGGGCGTGTGGTATGGATGACCCGGCCAGACGGCAACCGGCGTGAATACGCGTGTTGAGCCATAAAATTACTCAGCGGGGACACTCGGTTTTTACCGGGTGGGGAAGCCGAGACTTTCTCCTTTACCCCTCGTATTTGCTAAAGATCAACACGGCGTTGTGCCCACCAAACCCGAATGAATTGCTCATCACGTGGTTAAGTTCGGCAGCAACGCCCTTGTTTGGCGTGTAGTCCAGGTCACATTCAGGATCAGGCGTGTCCAGGTTGATGGTGGGTGGGATGAACTGCTCTTTGATCGCCATCACGCTGAGTACGGCTTCCACGCTGCCCGCCGCGCCCATCAGGTGGCCCATGACGGACTTGGTGGAACTGATCGCCAGATCGTAAGCGTAATCGCCAAACACAGCTTTAATGGCACGGGTTTCGCTCACGTCGTTGAGTGGCGTGCTGGTGCCGTGAGCATTGATGTAGCTGATATCCTGCGGCTGGAGTCCGGCATTTTGCAGCGCCAGGCGCATCGCTTCCTGGGCACCTTCGCCGTTTTCCAGCGGGGCGGTAACGTGGAACGCGTCACACGTCGAAGCGTAGCCGGTCAGTTCGCAGTAAATGGTCGCGCCGCGTGCTTTGGCGTGTTCGAGCTCTTCGATGATCAGCGCAGCCGCGCCTTCGCCAACCACGAATCCATCACGGTCAGCAGAAAACGGGCGTGAAGCGCTCGGCGGATCGTCGTTGCGCCGCGAGATCGCGCCCATGTTCGACAAACTGGCGATCGTGAGCGGGAGTAACGCCGCTTCACTGCTGCCCGCCAGCATGACGTCAGCGGCGCCGCGCCGGATCATTTCGAAGGCTTCGCCAATGCTGTTGTTGCCGGTGGCGCACGCCGTCGAGATCGACATGTTCGGGCCGCGCAGGCCCAACTCAATCGCTACTTTACCGGATGCACTGTCGGGCAGCATCATCGGCAGCAGCAGCGGGCTTACACTGGTGTGGCCGTTTTCGAGGTAGCCGACCACGCCGTCCAGCAGCGTTTGGAAACCACCGATGCCGGTACCTATCAAGACGCCAAACCGGTGACTGTTGCCGTCGGTCACTTCCAGCCCGGAATCCTCGAATGCCTGTTGGCCGACATACAGGGCGAGCTGGGTGATCGGGTCGGTACGCCGCAGGTCACGCCGGCTGAGGTGGTCGGCGGGATCGTAGTTCTTGATGGTTGCGCCAAATGTAACTTTGAGGCCAGCCTCTTCAAACTCAGGAATATGCTCGGCCCCTGAAACGCCGTTGGCAGCATTTTGCCATGCCTCTTGGGGTGAGTTGCCGACCGGGCAAAGAACGCCGAGTCCTGTGACAACTACACGTTTTAAGTCCACTTTGTCCTCCGGTTCGATACAGTGCTGCTGAACGCGCAGCCTACAAGCCTTATTGTCGAGGATGGATTATACCATGCTCTTTGTTGACACGAGTACTGTAAGCACACCGCTCTGGAAAAATCGATAAAAATAGTGTCTTTGACTATAACCCGGCACCGGGCGAAAGGTTGCACTTGTGATCAAAAACACGAGGCAGTGGTATTCGCGTGGTATAATGTTGCGCCGGAGGCGGAAAAACATGATTCTGATCACAGGGGCGACAGGTCTGGTAGGGTGTTATCTGGTGCCGCGCCTGGTACAGGCAGGCTGGCCGGTGCGCGTTTATATGCGGCCTCGGCGCCGCGCCTGGGCAGCGCGGTATCCGTGGTTGCAGGGTGTTGAGATCGCAGCCGGGGAACTGACCGACAGCCCGGCGCTTCACCGGGCCATGCAGGGTGTGCACACGGTGTATCATCTGGCGAGCGCTCAATGGTGGGGCAAACCGCGTGACCTGGAACGGGTGGATATTGAGGGCACGCAAGCCCTGATCGGAGCGGCCCGCTCAACCCGTGTGGGACGGATTTTTTACCTTTCCCAGCTTGGCGCGGAGCCGTCGTCGGCGTATATGCTGCTGCGCGTCAAGGGGCAGGTGGAAGGGTTGATCCGTAACAGCGGCGTGGCCTATACCATCATGCGCAGCGGGGTGCTGTTTGGTCCCGAAGACCGGTTTGTGAACGGCATAGCGATGCTGCTGCGGGCCAACCGGGTTGTCTTTTTACAGCCGGGGAAAGGTGAAAGTCTGCTGCATCCCCTGTATATTGGCGACCTGGTGAAGGCGCTGGAGTCCAGCCTGGAAAACATCGATCTTGTGGACACCACGATTGAGATCGGCGGAGCGGAATATTTTACGTTTAACGAGATGGTGCGCACGGTGATGCGTGTATCACGCGCAAAACGCCTGATCGTGAGTGTGTCGCCGTATACACTGCGTGTTTTAACCGATGTGATCTCGCGCACGCTGCCCGGCTGGCCGGTTACGTCTCAATGGTTTGATATCCTCGCCAGCAACCGCACTGCCAAACTCGGCAACCTGTTCGATTACTGCGGGGTGCGCCCGGTGCGTTTCGAAGATACCCTGGTCACGTATATGCCCGAACGACACTATACCACCGAACTGCTGCGGCATATATGGCGGCGCGCGTACTGAAAAATGATTGTGTTTATGGGATAAGCATGCCATTATTGTCGGGTGTGTGTGCTATTTTTTGGGGGCAGGGGTAGTGACATCACCACATTCTCACGGGTCCATGATTTCGACCGTGCGGCGTCTGAATGAAATGGATTTTATTTCCGGCCTGGATGAAGACGAAGTACGGACTCGACGCGAACGCGGCGAGGGTAACGCTTCTTCATTACGAACCAGCCGCTCGGTTGGTGATATTCTCCGGCAAAACATATTTACGTTGATCAACGTTGTGCTGTTCAGCCTGGGCGCGGTGATGGTGTCTATCGGGCGGGTCAGCGAAGGGCTGACGAGCGTCAGTATCATTTTTATGAACGTGGTGGTGGGTGTGTTTCAAGAAATCCGCGCCAAACGCCAGCTTGACAAGATCGCCTTGCTCACCCGGCCCAAAGTGACCGTGATGCGCGAAGGGCAGGAAAAAACGGTTGATCCCGCCGAGATCGTGCGCGGTGACGTGTTGGTCGTGCGGCCCGGTGATCAGATCGTGGTCGATGGTATTATGGTCGGTGATGGTGAACTGGAAGTAGACGAGTCGCTGCTCACGGGCGAGTCGGACCATATCCCCAAGAAACAAGGCGACAGCCTGCTGTCGGGCAGTTTTGTCGTGACCGGCTCAGCGCTGTTTGTTGCGCGGCGCGTTGGCGACCAGAGTTTTGCCAACAAATTGGCTGCCGAAGCACGCACATTTCGCGTGGTGCAGACGCCGCTTCAGCGCGATGTCGATTTTGTGATCCGCGTGCTGATGCTGGTCGCTATCATTTTTGCCCTGCTGTTGGGTGTATCGGCGTGGTTGTCGGATGTGCCGTTTATGCGCGGCGTGCAAATGGCAACGGTTGTGGCCGGGTTGGTGCCGAACGGGTTGTTTTTTATGGTGATCGTGGCCTATGCCCTGGGCACAGTCCGCATTGCGGATCGGGGCGCGTTGATCCAGCAGGCGAATTCGGTGGAGTCGCTGAGCAACGTTGATGTGCTGTGCATGGACAAAACCGGGACATTGACCGCCAACCTGATCAACTATCACGACGTGTACCCGGTGGGCATCGACCAGGACGAGTTTAAAGAACTGCTGGGCGTGGTCGCCCATAATACCGCCGTGACGAACCGCACCAGCGGCGCGATCATTGAGGCGCTGCCCGGCGAGCACCGGCGCAAGGTGGACGAAGTGCCATTTTCGTCGTCGCGAAAGTGGAGCGCGATCGCGTTTAACGATCCCAAGCTGCGCGGCGTGTACGTGTTGGGTGCCTTGGAGATGCTGCGTTCCTATCTGCCGGACACCGGTTCACCGGACACCGATAGTGCCCCGGAAGTGGCCGATCTGGTGCGGCAGGCGGGTGTATTATCCGAACAAGGGCTGCGCGTGCTGCTGTTTGCTTATAATCCCAACGTGACCCGCCTGCATGATGACCAGAACAGGCCGGTTTTACCGGCGCTGCTGCCGCTGGGCTTGATCAGCTTCAGCGACGAACTGCGGGGCGAAGCAAAAGAAACGTTAGCCGGGTTTGTCGCGGCTGGTATCCAGCTCAAGGTGATCTCCGGCGACAGCCCGCATACCGTCGCCGCGCTGGCGAAACAGGCCGGGCTGCCCGGTGCTCTCCGGGTGATATCCGGCCCTGAGCTGGTGGACATCGACGGGGCGCAGTTTGAAACCATCGCGGAAGAAGTCACCGTGTTTGGCCGTATTCGACCCGAACAGAAAGAACAACTCGTAGACGCGCTGCGGTCACGCGGTTATTATGTCGCCATGATCGGGGACGGCGTGAATGATGTGCTGTCGCTCAAAAAAGCCAACCTGGGGATCGCGATGCAAAGCGGCAGCGGGGCTACGCGCGGGGTCGCGGACATGGTGCTGTTGGGCGATTCGTTCGCGGCGCTGCCACCAGCCTTTATGGAAGGTCAGCGTATCAACAGCGGGATGCGTGATATTCTGCGGCTGTATCTCACGCGCGCGGTCGGCTTGGTGATGTTGATCATGGCCGTGTCTGTTGCCGGGATCGGCTTTCCGTACACGCCCAAACATGTCACGCTGGCGGCGCTGATAACGGTCGGAATTCCCACAATGGGGATCGCGATGTGGGCGCGCAGTGAAAAAGCGGAACACGGCCTGCTGCTGTCGGTCATTCATTTTGCGCTTCCGGCGGGTATTCTGGTGTTTGTGGCCGGTTTTTTGCTGTACGTGTTTACGTTTAACTCGTTTATCAACGAGGGGCGGCGCGTGGATATCCTGGAAAACGATATCGAGTCCTTCCAAACCTACGCGGGCATCAACTACGAGATATACACCGAAGACGAATTTTTGTACGAGGTGGCAACCCTCTATTCCCAGACGGTGCTGACCGTGTTTACCATGGTATGCGGGCTGATGCTGATCTTGTTTGTCGAGCCGCCGACATACTGGTTTGCCGGTGGTGACAAATACAGCGGTGATATCCGGCCTACACTGCTGGCCGGGAGCCTGTTAGGGGTGTTTGCGATCATCATGGCGGTGCCCTCGCTGCGACAGTTTTGGGAACTGCTGGCGCTCGAATGGACGGATTACGCGCTCATTGCGGGAGTCGTGGTGATCTGGATGCTGCTGCTGCGTTACGCGTGGCGGGCGAACTGGTTTGAGCGATTCTTGCACATCGATTACATCGAGCACGCGAGCGACGAGTGGGTTTAAGAAACCACCGGCTGAGCTTGATAGGCTCACCCGGCGCGTTTTTTTGCTTACGATCAGCCCTGTTATATCTCAGGGTTGGGTATCCGGGCTGATGTCCGGCCAGGCGAGGATGTGCAGCGGATCGCCCAGGCCGAACTGCTCCGCCCACAGCCGTTGATACGTGCCGTCACGCGCCATGTCTTGCAGCGTAAACGTGACCAGGGCGCGGAAATCGGCGTCATTGCGCGGCATGGCAAACGTCAGCGGCAGCACGTCACCGTACCACGTATCCAGAATTTTCACCGGGGGATTATCGCCTTCGCGCACCAGGGCCAACAGGCGCAAGCTGTCGCCAAAAATGGCCTTGATGTTGTTATCCACGATCATCGTGCGGATCGCGTCTTCTTCGCGCTGAATGGCGAACGTTTCAATATTCTGGCTGATGCCGAATATCTCGGCCACGGTGCGGATCAATTCCTCGTCTGCCGCGTCGTCGGCAAAGTAGCCGATCCACCAGCCGGTACCCAGCATGTCCGCAAACCCCGTCAGGTCGGAGTTTTCCGGCACCATCAGGCGGTTGCCGTGTAACACGTAGGGCAGCGCGTATTCGACACGGTCGGCGCTATCCCACACCGGGCTGGCCCCGATGGCGATATCAGCCTGCCCGTTGGCGACAAAATCGACCGGGTTTTGCGCCGAGTTGGGGAGGTATTCGATCTGTACGTTCCAGCGGCGGGCCATTTCTTCGATCAACGCCTGGTTGAACGCGTTCGTTATACGGACTCGCGCCGAGGTCGTTTCGTTGGGATCAACGATGAATCCGGCCACGCGCAGCGCCTGGCCGCTGTTTATGCGGGCCTGAACCGGGTTGGTGGGCAAGGGCATATCGGTGTTAAATTCCGCCAGGCCGCGCGCGTCCCCGTACAGCGAATCGTACACCGGTATCAGGTCGTCAAAATTGATGCTTTCGTCGGGGAACCACTCCCCGAAGATTTCTTCCATGCGCGCGCTGGCTTTGAGCCGCTGTAAGGACCGGTTCAGCACATTACGCAGGTTGACATCCCAGCGGCGGATCGTGATGGCATACGGCTCTTCGAGGACCGGCTGCGCGATCAGGCGCATTTTTTGACGACCGGCGCGGCGCAGGCTGTCCAGTTCGCCGACCATGCCCTGCACTTCGCCGAGAGCCAGCGCGTCCAGGGCTTCGCGTTCGGTAAAGTAGGTGCGCACATCCATCGTTACGCCGGTTTGCGCCATCCAGTGACGTAATGCGTGTTCGCTGCGGCTGCCGATCTCCACGCTGACCGGCAGTCCGGCCAACTGGTTAAGTTCGGTGTACGCGCTTTCCTCTTGAACGACCATCATTTCATAATTCAGGTAGTAGGGGTGTGCAAAATCTACGGTGTTGAGTTGATCGCGGGCCAGGACGTGCTGGCTGATCAACAGGTCAACGTAGCCGTTCAGGAGCATATCGCGGGCGTTGTGGCGCGTCACCTGCACAAATTCGACCTCAACGCCCAGTTCGATCCCGATGGCGCGGATGATGTCGGCTTCATACCCGGCGACAATGCCTTGATCGTTCAGCCACGTGAACGGCTGCGCGTTGAAGTACGCGCCGACACGCAGCACGTTATCGGCTTTGATGCGGGCCAGCGCCGACTCGGTGATCGGTGCGGCGGTTTCGGTTTGTGCCGATGACGGCAGCGGCGTTGGTGGGACCAGCGTCGGCGCGGCTTCCGTGGGTGTCGGTGATGGGATATCCGTCGGCGATGGGGTGGGTGGGTCGGTGGGAGAAGCGGGCGGCGCGGTCGGGCTGGCCGCCTGTGAGGCTTCGCCGGGGGTGTTGTTTATCGCCAATCCGGCGGTGACCAGGATCAATGCAGCCAATGCCAGCCGCCAGCCAGCGGATAGAGTCCAGCCGGGTTTACGTGTGCGTAGTTGGTTCATGCTGTCGTGTTCCTGTACAAACCATGCTCGTTGATATACGCGCGGACCGCGTCGGGCAGGCGGTAACGGGTGCTGTACCCGGCGGCGATCTGTCGGGCCAGGTCGGTAGCCGAAATTTCGATCAATGGGGCATCGATCCACTGGACGCGGCGGCTGATGCCGGGTATATGGCGTTCCAGTTCGTTCAGGTCGGGTTCAACGCTGACCCGTTTCATCACGCCCAGGTCGGCCAGTTGGATCAGGTCGGCGGGACGGTGCCAGGTGGGCAGGTCGTGCAGCGAGTCGGCCCCGATCAAAAAAAACAGCGCCGCGGACGGGTACAACTTGTGCAGCAGGCGCAGCATATCCACGCTGTAGTGCGGGCCAGGGCGATCCATGTCTACACGAGACACGGCAAAACGTATATTACCTGCGATGGCACGTTCTACCATGGCGTGACGGTGATGGGCCGGTGTGCGGATCGAAGCGGCGGCTTTGTGCGGTGGGTCCGCTGCCGGGACGAATAATACGCGTGACAGGTTCAGACAGTCGGCAGCCGTTTCGGCCAGGATCAGGTGCCCCAGGTGCGGCGGATCAAACGTCCCGCCGTAGATGCCAAGACGTGTTACGCTGTGGTGGTTGGATTCCGGATCCGTCATAGTTGGCCCACCCCTGCAACCTGTCGCCGCGCAGGTCTTGGCTTAATCGTCCCACTCAAGTTCCATCTCGCCGATGATGACCGTGTCACCGGGTTTGACTCCGGCTTCTTTGAGCGCTGCCGTAACCCCCATCGATTCCAGAATACGCTGGAACCGGGTTACCGCCTGGTCGTAATTCCAGTAGGTCATGGTAACGGCGCGTTCGATGCGTTTACCGGATACACGGAAACCGCCGTCATCGGTGCGGCTGATGGTAAATGCCAGCGGATCGTCGTCCAACTGGTAGACGGGGAGTTCCCCGATTTCGTCCGGTTCGTCGGGCAGCGAGTCGATGATTGCCAGTGTGCGGAAGACAACATCACGCACGTTCTGATGGGTAACCGCCGAGATCGACATGGGGGCGTAGCCCAACCGTTTCAGCTCGTCCCGGATGGCGGGCCAGCGTTCCTGGGCCTGGGGCAGGTCCATTTTATTCAACACGACGATCTGCGGTTTTTGGCCCAGTTTTTCGTCAAACAGGGCTAACTCGGTGTTGATCTGGTGGAAATCGGCGATCGGGTCTTCGCCCGCGCCGTCTAACAGGTGGATCAGCACGCGCGTGCGCTGGATATGGCGCAGAAAGTCATGGCCCAGCCCGACACCGGTGTGGGCGCCCTCGATCAGGCCGGGGATATCGGCCAGCACCAGGTCACGCTCATCAAACACAGCTACGCCCAGGTTGGGTTGAAGGGTTGTAAAGGGGTAGTCGGCAATTTTGGGCCTGGCGTTGCTGACGACCGATAAAAAGGTGGACTTGCCCGCGTTCGGCACGCCGACGATGCCCACATCCGCCAGGAGTTTTAGCTCAAGCTGAATCCAGCGTTCCTGGCCCGGCGCGCCTTTTTCAGCGATACGTGGCGCCTGGTTGGTGCTGGACGCAAAACGCGCATTACCGCGCCCGCCGCGCCCGCCCTTGGCGATCACGATCCGCTGGCCGGGCTCCACAAGGTCCGCGATCAAAGCGCCGGTATCGGCATCGCGCACGATGGTGCCGGGCGGGACGTCCACGATCAAATCGTCCGCGCTGCGCCCGGTGCAGTTGCTTGACCCACCAGCTTCACCGTTCAGGGCTTTGAAGTGGTGGTTCTGGTTGAATGCGATCAACGTGTTGAGTGTCGGCTTGACCACCAGCACCACGTCGCCACCTTTGCCGCCGTCGCCGCCGCTAGGGCCGCCGCGTGGCACATATTTTTCACGGCGAAAGTGAACAATTCCATTGCCACCGTCACCGCTCTTAACGTAGATTCGTGCTTCATCATAGCTCATAGTTGGTCGAGTTTAGCGTGGGCTGGGGAACACGTCAAACCACGCTTAACCGGTGCTTAACCAATGGCACCGGAAACAGGTGGCCGAGGGTGCTGCTTACATGTAATCAGTGGTCGCGCGTGATGACCAGGTGCATCAGGTCGCGCAGGGCGTCAACGGCAGCAGACGCCGGGAGTATGTTAAGACTGGCGCTGGCCAGATCGACCAGTTCCTGCGCTTTTTCGCGCCCTTTGCGCACCGCATCATCCAGGCTGTGAGCGGACAGCAGTGTTTCGGTAACCATCCGTTCCGGATCGATATTGCCCACACCAACGGCCACCGCTGCCGGTGCGGCGGCTGCGGAACCACCGTTTTGCAGGGCGATCGCGATGCCGCGTGCCTGCTTCAAGTCTACGCCGGTATTTTTTCCAAGCTGGTGGCTGTCGGCGATCAAGTCGAGCACATCGTCAATGATCTGAAACGCAAGCCCCAGGTTAAAACTAAACGTACTGAGCGCGTCAATCCAGGCGGGGGGAGCATCTGCCGCAATCGCGCCCAGTTTTGAGGCGGCAACAAACAGGGCGGCTGTCTTTTTGGAGATGATCTCAAGATAGGTTTCGCGGTCCAACGTGCCTTCTTTGGCGGCTTTGACCTGGAGCGTTTCGCCTTCGACCAACTCGGTCGCGGCGTCGGCCAAAATCTGGTTGATCACGACGGGATACGAGGCCATCAGTTGGTACGTTTTTGTGAACAGGTAATCACCCGTTAGCAGGGCGAAAGTTCGTCCCCACCGGGAATTGATCGTTTCGCGACCCCGGCGCAGCGTGCCGTGATCGTTAATGTCGTCATGGATGAGCGTGGCCGTGTGGATGATTTCAATGGCAGCGGCCAGCGGCACAACCAATTCGTAGTCCGTGCCGCCTGCTGCTTCAAATGACAGCAGAGTCAGCCGGGGACGCAGCCGTTTGCCACCTGCTAACAAAATGTGCTGGCTGGTTTCATGCAGCAGTGGGACGGTGCTGTGAGTCACTGATCTCAACAAGTTTTCTACAGCCTGAAGAGGAGTTTGTGTGTCCATGATACATCCCATTTAGCGCTTCTAACCGGCTTATGGTGCGAATAAAACAGGCATGTTTGTGTCTTTTAGAACTTTCTAAACGAATTATAACAAAGCCAGGTAGCTAACGTCAATGAGTGTTTTGGCTGTGGAAACGAGCGTGCTCGTCGTCCGGCAGGTCGAACTCGAATTATTCGAACTCGAATCATTCGAACTCGATCCGTCGAATATCGCTGATATCCGTCTGGTTCTGGGCTTGTTGGATGATGGACATCAGCAATAACTGCGCCAGCCGGAAAAAATCCTGTAACTGGTCAAGCTGCGTGATATAAAAATCGGCCAGGTTTTGTTCGTCGTCGCTCATGGTGGGCAGCGCGTTGTGCAGGTTTTGAACGTTTTCTTCGAGAACACGCAGCGCCTGGTTGACGTCACGCAGTTCGCGGCTGCTGAGCACATTGGTCAAAATGCGCCAGAAATCGCTCTCGGCTTCGTAGTATTTGCGCCGGTCGTCTTTGACCCATACTTCGCGCGCGATGCCCATACGTTCCAGCGTGCGCATATTCATGCTGACACTGGCTTTGGAAATACCCAATTGGTTCATCAAATCATCCAGACTTAGCGGAGTCGGGTTGAGCAGCAGTACACCAAAGAGCTGGCCCATCACTTTGCTAAACCCAAAATAGCTGGCAAGCTGGCCTAATCCCTGTAACACACTGAGATTCGCCGCCTGGAGATGTTTGTTTGATGATAGGCTGGTGGACGCGTCGTTCATAAACTGGCCTGCTGCTTTCTGTCTGGGGTGGTTTGTTGCTGCAAAAATAGTGTTGTTTTAAGAGTATCAAACTTGCCAACATGGTAGCAGGCTGCCGCACGCGTGGCAAGTGAGGTTGGGTATGTGCCGGTCAGGATTCCGGTGACGGGTTAGGGGTTAACTGTTCGGGTGGAGGCACGTATCCCCCCGTGCCCAGTTCCAGCCCGGCAGACTCGGCAAACGATGGTAGGTAGGGGTACAGATTAGCGCCGGGGCACACGGTGAAGTCATTAAAATCACGGTGCCCGGCCAGGTGCGTCAGGTCCAGGCGCAGGGCCAGCCAATCGATAAGCTGGCGGGTGGCCGCGATTTGTTCGGCTGTGGGTGTTTCTTTCTCAAAATCCCCAAACAGGACCACGCCCACGCTGCCCGTGTTGTAGGTTTCGACATGTGTGCCGCGCACGTTCAGATCGCGGCCTGCAAACACCTGCCCGGTGCGGCCAACACCATAATGGTAGCCGATGTCGGCCCATTTTCGATCGTCCATGTGTTTATTTTGAATGGCGCGCATGGTGCCCGGATCGTCACCCTCGTACAGGGCGGCGTGATGCACGACTACCGTCCGGTATACCTCGCGCAGGTCAGCATCATAGATGCGCCAGCCTTCGACGTTGTCTGTGTTGTAAAACCCGGCTTCGTTCAGCGCGGCATGGTTGGGAGCGCGGGCGCCCCACTGGGCGCGCGTCGTGATCGGCGGGCGGTTGATACGTTTGACGAGAGTAACTTGCGATTCGCTGCCGGACGGGGTCGTATCCGAGGCGTTTGTCTGGTCTGTGATATACCGCAGCGACAGGTAGCCCAGCACACTACCCAGGCATGTTATGCTGCCTCCCGTGACTGCTAATCCAGCCACGCCGAGGAAATCGCGCCGGTTCATCCGTTTGTTTGCACCTGGTTTTTGCATGCTGTTTTGTTTGTACCCTGTCACTTCCACACCGCGCGCCGGTTCGATCATAACATTGGGGCGAAGTGGCAGCAATACTTCGCGCAAGAACGGAAAACACAACGTATTTCCTTTTGTGCGCTCCGTGTACTTTGTGGTAAAAAGGTCACCCTGGTTTAAATAACGTGCCCGGTGGAACTGATTTTCGCACAACCGTGTTGTGTTTATGCTATGATTATGTTAGTCTTTTCATACTAATCATATTTACGAAAAAAACTGGCAAATCGATGTGGTGCCAGCGTGAACGATGCCACATCATACCGCGAAAGGAGACAGACCGCCGAATGGGTAAGCTGCCGAACATCCCCGATATCGTGATCGGGCGGTTGCCTATCTATTTACGTGCCCTCGCGCACATGATCCAGGGGGGGAAGGAGTATACGTCATCGCATGAATTGGGTGAGCGGTTGGGTATTAGCTCGGCGCAAATACGAAAAGACCTGTCCCATTTTGGTGAATTCGGCAAGCAGGGAACAGGTTATAACCTGGCATACCTGTACGAGCAGATTCGCCACATCCTGCATGTGGACCAGCAGTGGCCGGTCGCGATTGTGGGCATGGGTGACCTTGGCCACGCGCTGGCGAACTATCGCGGGTTTGAAACACGTGGGTTCCGGGTATCGTGCCTGTTCGACAACGATGTGAAAATAATCGGTGATTCTGTGGCGGGCATGGAAATACTGCCGATCGACGTGATGCACGACGTTATCCAACAGCAGGGTGTGCGGGTGGCGATGGTGGCTGTTCCCGCTGATCAGGCCCAGTTTGTCGCCAACCAACTGGCTCAGGCCGGTGTGAAGGCTATTCTTAACTACGCGCCGATCACATTGGCGGTGCCGGTTGGGGTACGTGTTCAGTACATCGACCCGGTTGCCCATTTGCAGCACATGACGTATTACCTGGAAACGTAGACCTCGCACACCGTCAGGAATCTGGCAAACCGTCTTGCGAAAACCGAAAATAACACCGCGCCCAGCACGTCAAACGCCACATCACGCACCGATGAAAACCGGCCCTGGATAAACGACTGGTGCAGTTCATCGGCGATGGCGTAAGCGGCAGCGAGCAGAATCGCAAACGGGAACGCCTCACGTAATGATAAACCATGCAGCAGCAGCGCGCGCATGTTGACCACGGCCAACAAACCGTAGATGATCATGTGCGCGCCTTTTTTAATCACAAATTCCCACCCACCAGGAAAAACCGGCATCAACCCGGAAAAATAGATCGCCTCCGGCCCGCCCGGCGGCGGATATTTGGGTTGTGCCGACGCCACAAAAATGAACGCCATAATCACGAGGACCGGCCCCCATATCAGTGTTATGCGCCGGAATTGGTTCAAGATCGTGTTTGACATAACGTTTCCTGCCAATAGTGCAAAACAGCTAAAATCAGGCTAACATGCTGTGGCGCGTGTTACAATAGGCGTTTGCACAACGTTTACCTGATGCACCAATGGAGGGACGATCATCATGTTTTCTGATTTGACACTGGCATTTATCGGCAGCGGCAACATGGCTGAGGCCATGATTCATGGACTGCTTAAACGCGGTATGATGACGGGTGACCAGATCATCGCCGCCGATCCACGCGCCGAACGCGGCCAGGAACTTGTCGAGCAGTATGGCGTTCGTTACGTGGATGATAACCTGTCCGCTGCTACACAGGCTGACATTTTGGTGCTGTCGGTAAAGCCGCAGGTGCTCGACGCGGTGCTGCCCGAAGTGCGCGGTGGGGCGCGGACCTGTTCGTTGGTGTTGAGTATCGTAGCCGGTGCGCCGATTCGTATGATCGCGGATGGGCTGGCCAATGCTAACGTTGTGCGCGTGATGCCGAATACGCCCGCCCGCATCGGTCAGGGGATCAGCGTGTGGACGGCAACCGCGGAAGTACCCGACCGCCAGCGGGAGCAGGCACGCATGCTGCTTCAAGCGTTCGGTGAGGAAATCTACGTGGCGGACGAAGACTATCTCGACATGGCAACCGCGCTCAGCGGGACCGGCCCCGCTTATGTGTTTATGTTCATGGAAGCCATGATCGATGCCGGGGTACACCTGGGTTTTTCGCGGCATATCGCCGAAAAACTCGTACTCCAGACGATGCGCGGCTCAGTAGAATACGCGGCAGCGTCCGGCGATCACCCGGCGATGCTCCGCAACCAGGTGACCAGCCCTGGCGGAACGTCCGCCGAAGCGATATACCAGTTGGAAAAAGGTGGTTTGCGCACTGTTGTTGCTCGCGCGATCTGGGCGGCGTATCAACGCAGCGTGGGCCTGGGTGGTGGCCGCAAGGTGTCCCGGTTGGGAGGCCGGCATCCTGAAGACAATGATGAAACTCACGAAGTTGATTAACCTGCTGGCGAAAAAGCGAGTAAATCAAATCAATTTTTGAAAATTTCATGTGATTGTTCTATATTTTGCACTGTTTCGACGTGCGCGTTAGTGCCGCCGAATTTTGCTGTGTTGGGGCGGCGATTTGGCGCTTTTGCTACCTGCCATTAAATTTGAGATAGTGTGTGATTAACGCGTGGCAACAGGTGGCGACTTCAGTGGTCGTGAGGAGACGAATTATAGATGGCGGATTTGACGACCGATTTCACTAAAGGCTTACTTGAGCAAATAACGGGGTTTAAACGTGAGTTGAAGGCCGTCGATGTCGGTTACGTTGACGAAGTGGGTGACGGCATCGCGCGTGTCGAAGGGCTGGATAGCGTACGCGCCCAAGAGCTGGTTGAGTTTGAAACCGGCGTGTTGGGTATTGCGTTTAACCTGGAAATTAGCAGCGTGGGTGTGATCATCATGGGGGATTACACCAACATCAAAGAAGGCGACGAAGTGCGCGGGACCGGGCGTATTGTGTCGGTGCCGGTCAGCGATGCCCTTGTCGGTCGTGTTGTGAATGCCCTAGGACAGGCAATTGATGGCCGGGGAGTGATCGCGTCTGATGAACGTTACGCGGTAGAACGTATGGCCCCCGGTATCATCGATCGTAAAAACGTCGGGCGACCTGTTCAGACCGGTATCCGCGCGATTGACGCCATGATCCCGATTGGACGCGGCCAGCGTGAGTTGATTATTGGTGACCGCCAGACGGGAAAAACAGCCATCGCGCTCGACACGATCATTAACCAGCGCGGCAAAGACCTGATCTGCATCTACGTTGCCATCGGGCAGAAGCGGGCGCAGGTGGCGCGCGTAGTGGCCACGCTGGCAGAATACGGCGCGATGGAACATACGATTGTGGTGGTCGCGTCGGCGTCGGACCCGGCGGCCCTGCAATACATTGCCCCGTATGCAGGCTGCGCGATCGGTGAATATTTCATGGAGTCCGGACGTGATGCGCTGGTGGTCTACGATGACCTGTCCAAACACGCCTGGGCCTATCGCCAGGTGTCGCTGCTGCTGCGCCGTCCACCCGGACGCGAAGCGTATCCCGGCGACGTGTTTTACCTGCACAGCCGCCTGTTGGAGCGTGCCGCGCAGTTGTCGGACGAACACGGCGGCGGCAGCCTGACAGCCCTGCCTATTATTGAAACGCTGCTGGGCGACGTTTCGGCTTACATCCCCACCAATGTGATCTCGATCACCGACGGGCAAATTTACCTGGAAAGTGACCTGTTTTACTCCGGTGTGCGCCCGGCTGTGAACACCGGTATCAGCGTCAGTCGTGTGGGGGGCAGCGCTCAGCGGCATATCGTGCGCAAGGTGGCCGGCAGCCTGCGCCTTGACATGGCCCAGTTTCGCAGCCTGGCTGCGTTTGCTCAATTTGGGTCCGACCTGGACAAATCGACCCAACGGCAGCTTGATCGCGGTATGCGGTTGCAGGAAATTTTGAAACAGCCGCAGTACAGGCCGACTCCATTGGCCGATCAGGCCGCGCTGCTGCTGGCTGGGACGCGTGGCAAGCTGGACCATGTGCCGGTTTCTAACGTGAAAGAATGGGAAACCCGGTTTCTGGCGTATTTCCACAATAATTACCCGGACTTCGAGCAGCAGTTGGTAGATGCTGAGTATGAGCTGACGGGTGGGATCGAAGCGGTTCTGGTGGAAGCCATTGATAACTTTAATGAAACATGGGTTGAGTTGGCCGACACGGAAGGGTAGGCCGACACCGAAGGGTAGGCCGACACCGAAGGGTCGGGTACTGGGGTCCGGGCCGTTGCAGCGGCAGACCCGGCGAACACCTGCGATTCACGCTACACGATTGCGGCTATCAAAGAGAGAGTCCTGATGCCAACGACACGCGAGATCAAGCGCCGCATTGTCACGGTAAAAAACATCACCCAGGTAACGCGAGCGCTCGAAGCGGTCGCGGCTTCGAATGTGCGTAAGTCTCAAAACGCGGCGCTGGCCAGCCGTCCGTATGCGCAGCACGCGTACGAGGTGCTGGTGAACCTCGCTGCACAGGAACGCGGCGTACCGCAGCACCCACTGCTTGAAGTGCGCGACCCGGTAGAAACGATCGGGATGATGGTGATCGCCGGGGATCGCGGGCTGGCCGGTGCGTATAATACGAACATTATCCGGCGTGCGCTGCGGTTCGTGGAACACTACGGGCGCCCGGTGCGCTGGATCACGGTCGGACGGCGTGGGGGGGATTTGATCCGGCGCTGGATCGCCCAGATGCAGGACAGCGAGACGGCGGAACCATTTTTAAAGCAGCAGGAAATTGTCGCGGAGTTCTCGCACCTGCCCGCCGATCTGGACAGCCCCGACGTAAAACCAATTGTACGGGTGCTGTTCGATGAATTTATGACGGTGCCGGTGGATGAGGTGTTTATCGCGTATACGCACTTCATCAACACCATGACCCAGCAGCCGCGCGTACTGCCGCTGCTGCCGCTGCGCCCGTTTGAAGCCAAAAGCCGCACGATCGCCGAGCTGGTTGAACCAGACCCGGAGGTCGAAATGCGCGGCAGGACATACCAGTATGAGCCTGACGCCCTGGCGATCCTGAACGAAGTGATCCCGGCTTTTATCGAACTCCAGATTTTGCAGGCGATTCGTGAAAGCCTGTCCAGCGAACACAGCGCGCGTATGGTTGCCATGCGTAATGCGTCCGAAAGCGCGGACGCCCTGAGTGAAGCGCTGCAAGTGGAATTTAACAAGGCGCGCCAGTTGGCGATCACAAGCGAAATTCTTGACATTATCGGTGGTGTGGAAGCGTTGAGTCAGAAAAACAAAACCTAGCGGTATCGATCGCAGCCGCGCCGTTATTTCTCGAGGAGCAGGTAACGCATGGTAGTAAAGGTTAAACAAGAAATCGAAGGCCGGATATCGCAGATTTTGGGCGGTGTGGTCGATGTCGCTTTTCCGCTTGATGCGCCGCTGCCTGATATCTATGACGCGATTCGTGTGCCCCGTGATGGTGACCAGCCTGATCTGATTCTGGAAGTTCAGCAGCATCTTGGCGGTAACTTTGTACGCTGTGTGTCGATGGATACAACCGATGGGCTTCAGCGCGGCTTGCCCGCGATTTCGACCGGATCGCCGATTATGGTGCCGGTCGGTGAGTCGTCGCTGGGGCGTATTTTTAACGTACTGGGCCATCCGATTGACGGCCTGGGACCGGTTGAGGCCAAGGTGATGTACCCGATTCACCGGATGGCGCCGCGCTTTGAAGACCAGTCGACATCTATGGAGATGTTCGAAACCGGGATCAAAGTCATCGACCTGATCGCACCCTTCCGCAAGGGCGGAAAAGCCGGTATCTTCGGGGGCGCAGGGGTCGGCAAAACGGTTGTGATCATGGAACTCATCCGTTCCATCGCCAAGGAGTACGAGGGCTTTTCGGTGTTCGCCGGGGTGGGGGAACGTACGCGTGAGGGCACCCAGTTGTATCACGAAATGGAAGAAAGCGGCGTGCTCAAACAAACGGCGATGGTGTTTGGCCAGATGAACGAGCCGCCGGGTGTGCGTCTGCGCGTGGCGCTGACAGCGCTGGCGATGGCCGAATATTTCCGCGACCAGGGCCGCGATGTGCTGCTGTTTATTGACAACATTTTCCGGTTTTCACTGAGTGGGTCCGAGGTGTCGGCGCTGCTGGGCCGTATGCCTTCGGCGGTCGGATACCAGCCGACGCTGGCCCAGGAAATGGGCGATCTGCAAGAGCGTATCACCAGTACGCACACCGGCTCGATTACGTCACTTCAGGCGGTGTACGTGCCCGCCGACGATTATTCTGACCCGGCCCCGGTGGCCGTGTTCAGCCACCTGGACGGCACGCTGGCGCTTGACCGCTCGATTGCCGAGCAGTCGATTTACCCGGCGGTGGACCCGCTGGCCAGTACCAGCCGCGTGCTCGACCCGCTGGTTATCGGTGATGAACATTACGAAACAGCGCGCGAAGTCCAGCAGGTGCTCCAGCGTTACAAAGATTTGCAAGACATCATCGCCATTCTGGGCATCGATGAGCTGTCCGAAGAAGACAAACAAGTTGTCGGACGCGCTCGCCGGATTCAGTATTTCCTGAGCCAACCCATGTTTGTAGCCGAGCAGTTTACGGACCGCGAAGGGCGTTATGTCCCGATCAAAGATACGATACGCGGTTTCCGCATGATCCTGGATGGTGAGATGGATCACATCCCGGAGCAGATGTTTTACATGGCCGGGCCGATTGAGGACGTGCAGGCGCGTTACGCCGAGTCTGAGGCAGCCGCCAAAGAAGACGCCAAATAGGTGATAGCCGCGCTCTGAGGAGTTTCTGTATGCCGATAGAGGTTCAAGTCGTATCGCGTGCGCGTGAATTGTACTCGACCGAAAACGCCGACATGGTGATCATTCCTGGCAGCGAGGGCGAAATGGGGGTGCTGCCCGGCCATACCCCCGTGTTGACTACGCTGGCATTCGGTGAACTGCGCATCATCGAGGGTGAAGATATCATCGGGTTTGTCGTATACGGTGGTGTCGTGGATGTGCGCCCCAGCAAAGTCGTCGTTTTGGCCGATGATGCCGAGTCCGTGGCTGAAATCGACCTGGATGAAGTCGAGGCGGCGCGGCAGCGTGCCCAGCAGTTGATGGCCGAAAGCCCGACCGAAGACCAGCGCTGGCAGATCGCGCAAGAGCTGCGCCGGGCCGAGATCGCGGCGCGGATTCAGCGCCGCCGCATACCGAGCGGCGCGCGGATTCGCAGCCTGGATGACGAGGCCTGACACCTGCTGGCGCGCCTGTTGGCGTAGCGCAATCGCCGGTATAACGTGTTGTCATATGAACTGAATCGCGCTAGGATGTGTTGCCCTGGCGCGATATTTTTGCCTGGTGCGTTAGCTTGGGGTATGAATGTTGTACAGCTAACCTGTTGCTTGAGGACAATAGCATGGGGTTGTTTTCGAAAAAACTGGGTGTTGATCTGGGCACCGTAAACGTCATGATTTACGCTGGCGGCCAGATTGTGTTACAAGAGCCGTCGATGGTGGCGCTTACCATCGAAGATGAACGCGTTGTCGCGGTTGGGCAGGAAGCGCGCGACATGTACGGGCGCCACCCGGAACATATTGAAGTGCTGCGCCCGCTGCGGGACGGCGTGATCGCGGATTATGAAGTAACCGAAGCGATGTTGCGCTACTTCTTCCGCAAAATCAGCGGTCGGATGCAGTTTCGGGGCGCTGAGGTGATGTTGAGCGTGCCCTACGGCGTGACGAGTGTCGAAAAACGCGCCGTTCACGAAGCGGCTGTTCGGGCCGGGGCGCGCGTAGCCTACCTGCTGCCGGAGCCGCTGCTGGCCGCGTTAGGCGCTGGACTGCCGATCAGCACACCCGCCGGGAACATGATCTTTAACCTGGGTGGTGGCGCCAGTGAGGCCGCGGTGCTGGCGATGAACGGCATTGTGGTGGCTGACAGTGTGCGTATGGGCGGTATGCGCCTGGATGAAGCGATCATCAACTACATCCGCCGCAAATACAGCCTGGTGATCGGTGATCCAACGGCGGAATCGATCAAAATCCAGATCGGCGCGGCGGTGGATATCGGTGAAGAACTGAGCATGGAAATCCAGGGGCGCGATCAGGTTGGCGGCCTGCCACGCACGATCACGGTGACGACCAGCGAGGTTGTCGAAGCTATCGAAGAAGTGCTGGCGGCGATTGTGGGCGCGGCTAAAGCGGTGCTCGAAAAAACGCCGCCGGAACTGGCCTCGGATATCATCGACCGGGGGATTGTGCTGACGGGCGGCGGTGCGCTGCTGCGCGGCATTGACGACTACATTACACGGGCGGTGGGTGTACCGGCCTACCGCGCCGAAGCGCCAATGGTCACGACCGCGATAGGCGCGGGGCGGGCGCTCGAAGACCTGGCGATTCTACGCCGGACGATCGCAGGTATATAGATACGCGGCGGCATGAACGCGTCAGGACTGGTAGCGTCTTTTACGCTGGTGTATGGGGCGAATGTCTGCGCCTTTTACGGTGATTCGTGGACGCAGTCCTGGCGACAGTGGGCTAAATTTCCTCAGATGATCCTGCAACACCTCGCGCAGCACCCAGGGAACATCAAAAACCACAGTGTTGATTTTGAGATCGGGGAAGTAACCCCGGTTCGGTGCCAGTTCATAATCGGTGCTGGCGACCCGGTAGTGGGCATAAAAATCAATCGGTTGGCCCGTCACCCGGACATCTGATACACACCGACCGACAGCCGCACCGGGTGACAGGTGATATGTCAGCCCGGATACCTGCATGATTCCGGCAGTTTGGCCGCGCAGCAGGTGTGGGTGATGCTGCCAGATCAACGGGTTAGCGGCGTGTTCGAGGGCATGTATGATTTGCGCACCGTTCAGGTTCACGACAGCCGCGTTGGCCGGTGACTGGCAGGCGTTCAGCACGTTGGCAAGCGTGATCGGCCCTTTGGGCAGACCGGCATGAACATGCCCCGTGATGCAAAGTCCAATGTCGGCGTGCATACGGAATCGCAGGGCGTCGGCCAAAAGCTGCCCCATCCCGCACGCGCTGTTGGGAGTCACATCAACCGCCGTGTCGAGATATCCGATCGGTTCGGACAGTTTTTTTTCAGTTTCGTGCTGGATAACTTGCCAGGCATGGGCCGCGGCAGGGTGTTCTGGTTCGTCGGCGGGTACACGCAGCAGTTGGCCATGCCAGCCGGTTACCTGCTCATCCTCGATTGTCAGGTCCAGGCGGCCCAGAAAATGCCCATAGTCACCTGAGTGGCACACCAGCACCCCGTTAACGTTGGTGGGGTAGAGCAGGGCCGTATGTGAGTGTCCCCCGATGATAAAGTTCAGTTCTGGTATGGCTTTAGCCAGTTCGATGTCGCGCTCGTAACCGAGGTGCGACACCACACCGACAGCGTTACAGCCCTGGCGGTGCAGGTTTTCGACATGTTCGTGCGTGACATCGATCGTATCCGGCAGTGTGAGCGCAAACGCTTTCCGGTAGATGGCGATTTCGGTGGTCAGGCCGATCAAGCCCAATTTGACCGGTTCCTGGTGCAAGATCAGGTTGGGCTGGGTGCCGGGCAGGGGATTGCCGTCCAGAGTCAGCACGTTGGCACACAAAATCGGGAGTTGGCTGGCGTTGGCAATCGTTTCGACGATCTGCGGGCCATACGCGATCGGTGCGCCGTTCCCAACCACACACGCGTCATACTCGGCGGCTTTGAGCAGGCGGAACATGGCCGTGCCTTTGCTCAGGTCACTTTCAATGACGCTTTGATCTTCGATGTCACCAGAATCAACCAAACACACGTGATGCCCTACGGCGTTGAGTTCATAGCGTAATTGCTGAGCCATGTAGGCAGCACGCAGAAACTGATTCACATGGGCGTGGATATCGCCCGTATACAGGATCGTGATCGGTGGCATAGTATACCAGTTCGTTAATTCAGCCGATCGGGTGTTTCAATCAAAATTATAACATATCGCTAAAGCAAAGTCGTGTGGTGCGCGCGGCTGCAATAGAAATTCGTAAAATCGGTTGCTGGTGCGCAGCACGATTTTTTATAATCACCAATATAGAGGAAATACGCGTTGATCCGCACTTGTCAGGCTGCGCCGTAAAAATAATGTCCCTATCCCCGGCAAAGGCAAACAAACGGGCGATTTATTTTCTTGGTTCAGCCTTATCACTGCCGCGTCTTTTGTATGAAGGATTCCGCGCCATTTCTGATCGTTAATCGTTAATCAGCACGATTTGAGCTAAGGAGATTGATATCATGGCCAAGAAATACGAACTGCCCCCACTTCCGTATGCTTATGACGCGTTGGAGCCATATATCGATGAACAGACGATGCGCCTGCACCATGATAAGCATCATTTGGGGTATGTGAATGGTCTGAACAGCGCGCTTGAAAAACTGGAAGCTGCGCGTGAATCCGGTGATTTTGCGCTGGTCAAGCACCTGTCGCGTGAAGCGGCTTTTCACGGGTCCGGTCACTTGCTGCACAGCGTGTTCTGGCCGAATATGGCGCCCGAAGGAAACGGCGGCGGCGGTGAGCCAACCGGCGAACTGGCCGAACAGATCAACAAGGATTTTGGCAGCTTTGCGAACATGAAAGCGCAGTTTTCGGCGGCGTCGAACGCGGTTGAGGGCAGCGGTTGGGGTTTGCTGGTGTGGGAACCGGTAGGCGGCCAGCTAGAAGTGCTCCAGTCCGAAAAGCACCACAACCTCACACAGTGGGGTGTTGTGCCGCTGTTGGTGCTGGATGTGTGGGAGCACGCGTATTACCTGAAGTACCAGAATGCGCGCGCCAAATACGTCGAAGCGTGGTGGAACGTGGTGAACTGGGCCGATGTGGCCGAACGTTTTAAGGCCGCGCGCGGCTGATCGATTTAATTGCAGCACAGTGACACAAGCGGGCACGGCGAACAGCGTGCCCGTTGTTGTTTTTAGAGAAGCGGTGTATAGTGAGGCCAACTAGACCATACGCGCGGCGCTGATATGTGTCTAAACTCGTGTCTTCTGGCTCGTTTTGGCACTAACCAGGCGCCGGAATTTTTCGTAAAGTGGTTTTGTAAAAACCTTACCAGTGTGTAATTTCTTAAAAAATACGCTAAGAGGAGTGATTAAATGACTCACATTATCACAAGCATTTGTTTGCGTGATGGTGCCTGTGTCGAAGTATGTCCCGTTGAATGCATCGTGCCCGGCTATCCGGAAGATGAATGGCCCTGGTTTTTCATCGACCCCGACACGTGCATTGACTGCGGCGCATGCGTGCCGGAGTGCCCGTTCGAAGCTATTTTTGTTGAAGAAGAAGTGCCGGATGCCTACAAAATGAAACCCGGTCAGGAACGTATCCCCTTCGGTGGTGAGCGGTATGCCGCTGAAGGTGGTGAGGTTGTTGACCTGACGCCGGACATTCAACCAAACTATGATTTCTTTGCTGCGGGGCCAGGTTACGACTCGGCACCGTAAATTGCCCCCAGTTGGTTGTTCTGACATGAGAGAACTATCGTTACGATGGTTCTCTTTTTTTTCTGGGGTGAGGCTGTCATGATAACAGGGCATTCACCAGCGCGCGCGCCTGGTTGTATCCGTCACTGTCGCCCGCCCGTTTGAACAGATCACACGCCTGTTCGGCCAGGGTATAGGCGGCCTGCGTTTCGATCGGCTGGAGGGATGTGGCGATGTCGAGCATGGTCTGGGGATCGTTGACCGTCAGCCCGTTGTGCCGCAGCACGAGGTGGGCGGTAATCCGGAAGGCGCGCTGGGCGCGTCTGGTGTCGTGGATGGCGTTAAATGACTCGCCCACCAGGTGCGCCAGGATCACGATCTGCCCGACCTGGTGCTGAGCCATCGAAACAAGGTTGGCGCGATCATATTGAGCCAGCCGGTTAAAGCTGAAGCCGATCAGGTTGAGGCCCAACCGCTTGAGCGGGGCGAGCCGGGGCGGGGGTGGGGGCGGAGTGTGTTCGGCGATGGCGACGAGATCAATGGTCGCCAGGTCAGGCAAGTGATCCAGGGCGGATTGCAGCCAGCGCCGGTTGGCGGCAACATCACCCAGCAGGTGATGCGCGTTGGCAATCGCGATGTCGATCCGCGCATCGTTGAGTTCCTGTTCGGTGACGTTGATCACCTGCGCGAATTCTTCACGCGTGTAGTCATCCGCCGCCGTGTGGCGTAAAACCTCGAACGATACGGCATCCATGCGGTGCAGCAGACGCGCGGTATGCAGCTTGAGCACACTGTCGATCAAGGACACGTTATCGCCATTTGCGACGGGAGTGTATGCGCCGTTCTGGGCCAGCGATGCGCTGAATGCCTGCCGGTCTTCCCCGGTTAATTCGGCGGCGTGATCGTTTATCCAGCGTTCAAGCAGCCCTAGAGCCTGCTCCAGCCCCCGGCTGCCGATTAAAACACTGCCTGTCAGGTTGTCGATCAGTTGGTTTAGTGCTGTCATGGTGTGTGAATGTCTCGGATTCAACGCACGTTGATTGTACCGCGGTGCGGCGCTTTTTTGTTTGTTAAAACTGCATGATACAGGGCAATTGCTTCAAAAACCAAAAACGCCCCTCCCCGCCGGACTGCGCCCGGCTGCCCCTCCCCGGCCAAGCCAAGGCGGGGCCAAAACACGGGTTGCGTGTAAAAAAGTCCCCCGTCCAGCTTGGCTGGAAGGGGGAAATAGGGGGAAGGCGTTGCTCAAAAGCCTAATCACTCATTTGAAGCGATTACCCTGCTGTATGATATTGAAGCGTATGCCCAAACCCGATCACGCAAAGATGCCGTCCCGTGTCACTTTCACCGGCCTGATCTTGACGATCACGCGGGTTTCCCGGTCACGTTGTTCCGGCGGGTAGACATCACCATAAAAAAACTGCTTCTTGCCACCGGAATACTGCCGGGCGAGTTTGTCGGCGTGGGGTATCGCACCCTCTGTCGTGATTTCGACGACTTCCCCGCGAATCTCCAGCCAGCGGGAGATATTCGTCGGGTCGATGACCAGGACGTTAACTTTCGGGTTGGCCTGGATGTTTTTCCCTTTCTGGCGCTCCAACGTGGTATTGATCAACACGAGTTCACGATCGGTATCGGCCCAGACGATACTCGACTGGGGTCGTCCATCCGGCATGAGCGTCGAAAAAACGGCATGGATGGGGTTAGTCAGCAGGTCCATATGTGATTGTGGGATCGTCATCGTTGCTTAACCTTCCGTTCGGATACGGGTTGGCTTGATCGTGATCTTGACCGGCGTATAGGTTTCGGCCAGTTCTGCGGGAACGGCGTCCCCAAAGAATTTCGCGCCCGGTTTGTCCATATAAAAGGCTGTCAGGTGATCATTGTGCTCGACCGCGCCTTCCTCCGTCATCTCGATCACGTCGCCGCGAATTTCCAGATTACGAAGCGGGTTTTGCGGATCGTAGATCAGCAGCGTGACACGTGGATCGGCGCGCATGTTTTTTGCCTTGCGATATTGTTTCATCGTGTTGATTAACACGTGCTCGCCGCCGGTTTCGCACCAGACGACCGTTGTCTGCGGGAAGCCGTTAGGCAGCAGGGTGGTGAGCGCAGCGCAGTAGCGGCCTTCGATCAAGTCCTGGTGACTTTCTGGGATGTGCATGTTATCTCCTGAGGGGTAGGCGCGTTTACCGGCGCTTTAACAGATCATAATGCAGGAAAAAGTTCGGTTCGATCTGAATGCCGCTGATGTCGTCCCAGGCGAATAACTGGATGTGATCCTGCCACAGCGGCGCGATATCGTAACCGGTCAGCAGCTCATTGGCGGCGGCGCGGTACAGCTCACCCTGCGCAGCGGGATCATCGAGCGCGGCAGCGTCGTCAAGCAGTGAATCGATCAGTGGCCGGGCATATTTGGCGTTGGCCGCGATCGGTGCATCGCTGTGAGCCAGCGGACGCAGGTAAGCGTCCGGGTGTGGCACAATCGGCGTCCACCCAAACAGGGTCAGGCGGCCTTCACCGCGTTCGAGCGCTCGTATAAACGTACTGGTGTCTACTTCAGCATACACGCCGCTGTCGATAAAGTCTGTTGGCGAAAAGCTGCTGCGTACCAGTTCGGCTGCTACACCGGCATACAGGTCGCCGTATGTGAAGCGCGAGGTGTACACGGCAAATATCAGGCGCGACGACCCGCGCGGGCTGTAAGCGGCGGCACGTAATACCTCTTCGGCGCGTTCCTGGTCGCGTTCGGCAGGCCAGATCGGCGCATAAGCCTCAGGAAAATCAGCCGGGATCATGCTGGTGAGTGCGGTTGCGTGGCCGCCGAATCCCAGTTCGACAATGCTGTCACGATCCAGCAGCAGGGTGACCGCTTCGCGTACCAGTGGATCGTCACACGGCTCGGTGTCGTGATTCATATGCAGGTAAAACACGCGTGTGCTGGGTATCTCGACCAGATTTAAGCCGTCAATGGTTACCAACTGGTCCACATCGCCCAGGAACAGCGCACGCCACGCCATGTCCACGATGTGATCGCGCACCGCGTCACGTAAATCTTGTGAGCGTTCAAAGCGCTGCAAAACAATAGTCGAAGTGGCAGGCTGTGGCCCCAGATCATAGGCCGGGTTGGCCTTGAGCACGAGCGTATCCCCGACATCAAAACTGTCGAGTAGATACGGCCCGTTGCCGATGATCGCGTCCGGGAAAGGCACCGGCTGCTGTGCGGCGGCCAGGGTGGGGTGCTGAGGCGCGTAGGGCGGCAGCGAAACCAGCCCCAGGAAAAAGGGCACCGGGCGTGTTAATTGAAACACAAGTTTACCGTCTGCGGTCGCTTCCACACTCGCCACGTAGGGTGTAATGGCGTCGTCGGCGTCACGTTCCAGGGTTTGCACACGTGTGATCGAATCTACAAACGTCTGGGCCGTGATCGGTGTGCCGTCTGAAAAAACCGCGCTGCCGTCCAGTGTAAAGATGTAGGTGAGCTTATCCTCACTGATGTCTACTCCGGTTGCCAGCGCCAGTTCATAGTCAAATGTGCCGGGAACCTGGCGGGTCAGCCCGGTGTACAGGTGGCCGAGCACTTCCCACGCTACAAAATCATAGGCTTCGCCCGCGTCTAGCGAGTTGGGCAGGTCGGTCACGCCAATGGTGATCGTATCGTTTGCCTGCGCCAATGATCGCACCAGTGGACGTGCAGGCAGAACGACAGCCGTCACAACAGCGGCCAGACACAGGCCGCATAAAATTATCCGATGCAAAACGGGCATGATGGTTATTTGCCTCCAGTGTTTTCCATGTTGCAGGGCGGCACGCCCCGATGAATTATACGTAGCGCGCCGGGCGGCTTGTCATCTAACAGCCGTTTGTGATGCTTCTCCGGCTACCGGTCCAGTGTATAAGCCGGGTCAATGATAACGCCGTTGTCAAAAATCATGTAGTTTAAGCGCGGGCGGCTGGCAAGATTCCACCGCCCGATGATATCACCCTGGCTGACGACATCGCCGTCCTGCACCAGCCACGCGTCCAGGCCGGAGATCACGACGGCGAAGCGGGCTGCGTCGTTGTTGATCTGGATGCGCGTGCCGTAATGGCCGGTCCAGCGGATCACGTTGACCACGCCGTCAAGGGTGGCGTGTACATTGATCGAGCTATCCGGCGGGTCGCCCGGAAAGCCGAATTCGACAGCCGGTTGGGCCAGTCCGTGCGCTTCCGCGTTGGCAAAGGCGGTCAGGATCGTCAGGCCGGGCACGTAGGCGGGCCAGCCGCCCGGCGTATCGGCGGCCACATAGGGTATCGGGCGCTCGACCCAGTCCAGGCCAAACAGGGCGTGCAGGTGTTCGGCCCCGTTGATGCTGGGCGGCGCGTCCCAGATCGTGTCACGCGGGCCGATCGCAAAATGCAGGTGCGGCTCGATAAATTGGGCGGCACTGCCGGTGTTGCCCATCCTGCCGAGCGTCTGCCCGGCAGTGACATGGGTCCCGTCGGCTACCCACAGGTCGGACAGGTGCGCGTAATAATAATCAAAGCCGTCGTCACCCTGGAGCATGTACCCCTGGCCGCCAATGCTGCCGCTGTAGATGCGCGCGGTGCCGCTGGTGAACGCAACAACCGGGGCGCTGGTCACCTGCATAAACTCGGCATAACTCAGGCCGAACCGGGCTTCGATATCGACCGAGTGGGTGCCGTTCCAATGAAAATGTGTCCAGGTGTACAGCGCTGGATCGGCGGCAATGGGGAACGCATACCGCCCTGACGGATCGGTCGTCACCATGCCGATAGCCAGGTCATCGACCGGCGGCGGGGCAGGGGGGATCGTGTCCGGCGTGCTAACTGGCTGTGTGACGGGTGGGGCAATAACTTCAACGCGCGACCCGCTGCCGTCGCTGCGCAGATACACGATCAGAAACAACCCGGCAGTGCTCAACAACAAAACACCGGCTAACAGGCACAGGATTAGCGCGGTGCGAAACGACAGCAGCGGGGCTGCCACATCAGGGAAAAACGGCCAGCGAGTCGATCGACTCGCTGGCCGATAACATTGTGTGTTCACAATGGAACGCTATGACTTGCTTTTTCCCTGGTCGCTGATCGGAACACCCGGCAGTTGGCTGAGCGCTTCGATCAGGTCCAGGCCGGTGAGGGCTTCGATGGTGGCTGGAACCTGGGCGATGATGCTGGCGATGTCGGCGCTGATCTTGGATGCACCGGCATTGGGACCGTCGCCGTTGCTGATGATCACGATACGATCCGTCTGGGCCAGCGGCTTGGCGATGGCTTCGGCCACCTGCGGCAGCACGTTGATCAACTGCTGGATGATCGCGGCCTGGTTGTACTGCTGCCAGGCGGCGGCCTTCTTTTCCATCGCTTGAGCTTCGGCCAAACCCTGTTCGCGGATTACCTCGGCAGTTGCCAGACCGCGCGCTTTGGTGGCTTCGGCTTCAGCATCACCGCGCTTGCGGATTGCGGTTGCCTGAGCTTCGGCATCGGCTTCGACCTCGTAGCGGTGTGCGTTAGCCAGCGTTTCGATTTCGTACTGCTTGGCGGCGGCGGGCTTGCGGACGGTGGCTTCAAGTTCCTGCTCGCGGCGCAGGGCTTCTTGCTGCTGAACTTCGATTTGTTTCTGCTTTTCGACGATCTCAACCTTTACTTGCTCGGCGCGGATCGTCTGGTTGGTGATGTTTTCCTGAAGTGTACCGGCCATTTGGGCTTCGGTTTCCCTGCGTGACACTTCGTTGTCGTAGGCGGCCTGCTGGAGCTTGTAGTTGCGTTTGGCTTCGGCTTCTTTGGTGGCGGCTTCCTGCTCGGCGATGGTCGCATCCCGCTTGACCTCGGCAATACGCGGGCGGCCCAGCGCGTCGAGGTAACCTTCTTTGTCGCGGACGTCCTTGATCACAAAGGTGTCGATGCCCAGACCCATGTTCGCAAGGTCACCGGCCGATACATCCTGCACACTTTGCGCGAAGATATCACGCTCGCGGTAAATTTGCTCGACCGTCAGAGTGCCGATGATGGCCCGCAGGTGACCGGCCAGGGTTTCGTGCGCCACGTTGATGATCTCGGCGCGTGACTTGGACAGGAAACGTTCTGCCGCCGTGCGGATCGATACGTCGTCGCTGGCGACCTTGACCTGTGCCACGCCTTCCAATGTGACGGCAACACCCTGCTTGGTGTACACGTCTTCGGTCGTGACCTCAATCGTCATGATCTCCAGCAGCAGCAGGTCCACGCGCTCCAATATGGGCCAGATGAACGCACGCCCACCTTTTACGATGCGATATGGCTCAACTTCACCGGTTTCGCGGTTGCGCTGCTTACGACCGGAAATAACGAGCACTTCGTTGGGGCCGACCTTGCGCACGCGGCTGGCATAGACGGCCACCAGCGTGAACATAATGAACATAAAAACCAGGATTATTAGGGCACCTGCGGCGTACATGTTTTTTCCCTTTCTATCGAAGGATCAGGCCGTGTTGGCATTATCTCCTGATATCAAACCGGATGTGATGACCCATGACAACACGTGCTAGATAACAAACACAGAACACTGTTTTGTGCGTATTGTTCACTCTTGCGGCGGGAGAGTAACGCTCTACCCGTCGATTTTACTGACATACACCACGTTACCGACAATGCGTTCGATTCGCACCGGCGTACCACGTCCTACTGAGGTGTCATCGTCGGTGGTGCGCGCGGTGTACGTCATGCGGCTGCCCTTGGCGACAAACGCGATCTGTCCTACGCCGTTGACTGGAATAGGAGTGGTGATCTCACCGGTCAGGCCGACCAGGCTGGCCTGGCGCACTTCGCTGCTGATGGTGGTGGACAGGATATACACAAAGAACACCTGCGCCAGCAGCCCGATCACGATGCTGCCGAACAGGGCCATGATCAGGCTGATCACCGACCCGGCCCCAAACAGTGTGACGGACACCAGTCCGAACGCGCCAAAGGCCGAGATAAAACTGGCAATTGCCAGCATACTGACGCCGGTGGCTTCGCTTGCACCGTCGGTGTCGATCAGGTCGATATCACCCAGGTCGGTATCAACGTCCAGGTCCATGTCAAAATCAAGGTCACCCAGCGCGTCACCGATGCCGTGGAAGAATATCAGGAATACGGAATACATGAGCCCAACTAACAGTGCGAGCGCGTATACGGCGTTGAGTACACTGTCACCGAACAGGTCAGTCATGATATTGGCCGTCAGAGTATCCATTGCGACCTCCTGGCTGACGATTTGCCATTAGTTTGAATAGCGTTATCAATTCCATTATAGGATGCTGGCGGCTGGCAAGCAATTATCCTGGCTGACACTCGGCTGACGTTGCACTCCGTAAGGCTGACACGGGTTTGAACGTAAAATTCTGGTATAATGCAAACCATTGTGACGTGTGTCATTCCGGCGCAGGAGGGGTAAATCGGTGCGCAGTCGTAACCATGTGGGGCCTATGCTGCTGCTGGCGGTTGTGGTGCTGCTGGTGAGCGTGATGGTGTTGGTCAGCGCCTTTAAGCTGCTGCCCCCGCCGCCGCTTTTCCCGACGCCGACCGCTCCCACGACGCTGGACCGGCCCGAAGGCCGGCCCCGGATTCTTGAGTAATTCACTGTCTGTCACGCCAGACACCGGAGGCAATAACCGTTTATGGATATCGTGATCGCCATTATCGCTGGGCTGGTGGGTGTAGTGGTGGGCGGCGTGATCAACGTGCTGGCCGATGATTTACCGCATCGCCGGGGGCCGCAGATGCCACATTACCCGGACGGTACACCTCGTTCGCGGCTGGCATGGCTGGGACTGCTGGCGTTTGTGACCGGCCAGCGCGAATCGTCACTCGAACCCGGCAGCGGTGATGCAGTCGACATTGAGCCGGAAAATCCCGTTCCTGAACCTGTTTCTGACCTGGACGATCTCCCCCAGGAACCGCCGCCATCGCGTTTTTTGAGCTGGCGCCATCCCCTGATTGAGATCATCACCGGGCTGACATTCGGCGCGATGGTGCTGGCATTCCGTGACGAAGCGCACCTGGTGGTGTGGCTGGTGTACGTGGCGATCCTGTACCTGGTAACGGTGATCGATGTCGAACACCGCCTGATTTTGTTTGCCGTGATTTTGCCCGCCTGCGCGTTTACACTGATCGTGGGCGCTGTGATGCCCGAAGGCGACCGCACATTTATGAATTACGTGTACGGCGGCCTGATCGGGTTTGCGCTGTTTTTTGCGATGTTTTTGGGCGGCGGCGCGTTTTCGATTATGGCCCGGCACAACGAAGTCGCGTTTGGTTTTGGTGACGTGATGCTGGCGACGTTATCCGGCATGATGATCGGCTGGGAAGCGTTTATCTTCGCCTCGCTGATCACGGTGTTCGCCGGGGCGGTGGGCGCGGTGCTGTATTTGGCAGGGCGCATGCTGATCCGCCGCCGCTACCGCTGGTTTACGCCGCTGCCGTATGGCCCGTATATCGTGATCGGTACGCTGGTTATGCTGCTGTTCCGCGAAGAAGTGCAAGACCTGCTGCGCGACGGGCTGCTGTAAACGTCAGCGCGCGTCGTCATCCACGCGCGTGATGATGCCCCCGCCCAGGCATTCATCCCCATCGTAAAATACGGCGCCCTGGCCAGGTGTGATAGCGTTCAGCCGCTCGTCAAATGTAACGCGCACGCGGCCATCGGGCAGCGGCGACACCCGCGCGGCGGCGGGACGGGCCTTGTAGCGAATTTTTACGTCGGCGCGGAACGGTTCGAGCGGCGTGTCACCCGCGATCCAGTTCACGCGCCCGGCGATCAATCCCCGGTGGCCTAATTCATCCTGCGTGCCGACGATCAGCGCGTTTTTTGCGGGATCGGTGGTGAGCACGTACAGCGCTTCGTGATAGCTGATGCCTAACCCTTTGCGCTGGCCGATGGTGTAGTGGGGCAGGCCGGTATGCTCGCCCAGTTGCCGCCCGTCACGCGTCAGGATCGGGCCGGGGCGGATCGCCTCCGGGGCATGTTCGGCCAGAAAACGCCGGTAGTCACCGTCGGCCAGGAAACATAAATCCTGGCTGTCGTGTTTTTGGGCGACGGGCAGCGCGAGTTTCTCCGCCATGCGGCGCACGTCCGGCTTCGTATAGTCACCCACGGGAAAAAGCGCATGCCGCAGTTTGTCCTGCGATAACACACTCAATACGTAACTTTGGTCTTTGGCATCGTCCAGCCCCTTGAGCAAGCGCACGCGGCCACCGGCCCCGTATTGGGTACGGGCATAATGCCCCGTCGCCAGGAAGTCAGCGTCCATCGCCAGCGCGTGATTCAGCAGCCACTCAAAACGAATATGACGGTTACATTCCAGGCACGGATTCGGCGTGTCACCGGCAGCGTACCGGTCGATGAAAAACTGCACAATCGTGCGGCGGAATACGTCCTGCGTGTCGATCACGTAAAACGGGATGCCAAGCTGATCGGCAATACGCCGCGCGTCGAGCAGTTGATCCGGCGTGCAGCAGCGGTTTGATCCGCCCGTGCCGCAGTCCTCGGACCACAGGCGCATCATCATGCCGATCACATCATAACCGCGCTCGACCAGCAGTGCCGCCGCGACCGAGCTGTCTACACCGCCGCTCATGGCGACGACAACACGTGGTTTTGCGGTCATGGGTGGTTACACATCACACGCTGATAGATGGGGGCATCTGGCGGGCGGCTCTGATTTTTTTCGGCAGCACATCCAGCACGGCGCTGATATCGGCGCCGGTGGTGCTGTGTCCCAGCGTCAGGCGTAACCCGCCGCGCGTCCATTCCGGGCCTAACCCGATCGCTTCCAGCACCGGCGACGGCCTGGGATCACCCACTTTGCACGCGCTACCGGACGATGCCGCGATTCCGCTTTGGTCCAGCAGCATCAACAGTGTGTTACCGTCCAGGTGCGCAAACGCAAAACTGGCGTGTCCGGGCAGGCGGTCGGCAGGATGGCCGGTGAGCCGCGTATCCGGCACGCGGTCCATGATGCCTTCGACCAGGCGATCACGCAGCGCGGCCAGCCGGGGCGCTGTCTCCGGCCATGTGTTCATCGCAAGTTCGAGCGCTGCCGCCGTGCCGACGATGCCGGGCACGTTGTGCGTTCCGCCCCGGCGGTAGTCTTCGTGTTTGGCCCCACTGTGTGAGGTCAGGAAGTCGATGCCGTTCCGCACGACCAGCACGCCCGCCCCTTTCGGCCCGTAAAACTTGTGCGACGACAGCGATAACAGGTCCACGTCCAGCGCGGACACGTCCAGCGGACCATGACCGGGCGCCTGTACGGCGTCGGTGTGGACGATGGCGCCGTATTCGTGGGCGATCGCAGCCAGTTCAGGGATCGGGTTACGCGTGCCGATCTCGTTGTTCGAGTGGATCAGGCTGACCAGGGCCAGCCCGCCGGATGGCAGGTTTTGCAGGGCGGCCCGCAGGTCGTCAGCGGATACGCGCCCGTGTTCGTCAACCGGCACCACGCGCAGGGCCGCGCCCGCCGTGTCGCGGAGCTGGCGCGCGGTGACCGCGACGGCTTTGTGCTCAACGGGGGTCGTGATCAACGTGATGGGCTGACCCTGGGTAAGCGCGTATTGGACCGGGCCGCGCAGGGCGAGGTTATCACTCTCGGTGCCGCCGCTGGTAAAAACGATCTCGTGGCGGTGGCAGTTCATCACCCTGGCGACCGTGTCGCGGGCGTCTTCAACCGCGCGCTCGGCCTGGCGTCCAAAACTGTGTACGGCCAACGAGTTACCGTAGTGCTCGCTGAAATACGGCAGCATGGCGTCCAGCACACGCGGGTCAAGGGGCGTGCTGGCGCTGTGATCAAGATAAACGAGTTGTGTATTCATGCGGCGGGTCAATTTCTTTTACGCTAATATTAGAATTCCTGCTAGATTCTATCCTATATGATGTGAAATGCCAGCCAGTTTGATGCAAAACGCATCATATACCAGCATAGGATGCAATTTGACAGCGGCTGGAGTGACTTCCTTCTGTGGCGTGTTCAGGCGGTAAGGGTATAATGACCCTGGCCTGGGCGGGGGTTACCAAACGCTGCCGCCCGTTTTGCACGCCGCTGATCCGCCGTGTGCTGGGGACAGGGCAGCCGCCGTTTGACGACCTCACCCGCTCCGGGCTTAAAACTCCGCTGACTTTGCTTGTTATGCGCTGCATGCGTAGTGTTGCTTAGTGCATCCTCCTGGGGAGTAGTTATGCTAGAAGCATTTTTTCAACCGAAAGCAGTAGCCATTATTGGGGCCAGTGCCACAGAGGGCAAGCTTGGGCATTCTGTGCTTGCCAACTGTATTGATGCTGGCTACAAAGGTAATTTGTATCCGATCAATCCCAAAGCGGATGTTATTTGCGGATACAAAGCCTATCCTTCCGTGCTGGACTTGCCGGAAACTCCCGATCTGGCCGTGATCGTGATCCCGTACAATCATGTGCCCGCCGCGCTGCGTGAATGTGGCGAAAAAGGGATTCTCGCTGTTGTGATCATCAGCGCCGGGTTCCGCGAGGCTGGCAAAGAAGGTGTTGAACGCGAACGCGAGGTGGTTAAGATCGCCAAGCAGTACAATATCCGTGTGATCGGCCCGAACGTACTCGGCATCATCGACACCGCTACCCCGCTCAACGTGACGTTTGCCGCCGGTACACCGCCGCGGGGCAAGATCGCGTTTATGTCACAGTCGGGCGCGCTCCAGACCGCGATCCTGGATTGGTCGCTGGCGTCCGATGACCTGGGTTTCAGCAAGTTCGTGAGCCTGGGTAACAAGGCCGACGTGAGCGAGATCGACTTAATGCAAGCCTGGGCCGACGATCCGGAAAGCAGCGTGATATTGGCGTATATCGAGGGCGTGCCAAACGGGCAAGAATTTATTCATGTAGGCCGCGAAGTCAGCCGTAAAAAGCCGATTTTGGTGCTCAAGAGCGGTGTTACCGAATCCGGCTCACGTGCGGTATCCAGCCATACCGGGTCGCTGGCCGGGTCGGAGCAGGCCTATGATGCCGGGTTCTACCAGGCCGGTGTGCTGCGTATGGATAATTTGCAGGACCTGTTTGACAGCGCCCGCGCGTTTGCCGACCAACCCCTGCTGTCAGGTAAACGGATTGCGATCATAACCAACGCGGGTGGTCCTGGCATCCTGGCGACTGATACCCTGGAGCGTAACGGTTTGCACCTGGCGCGCTTTGAAGCTGATACCTTGCAGAAATTAAAGGCGTATCTACCAGACGCGGCCAGCGCGAACAACCCCGTGGACGTGCTGGGTGATGCACTCGGCGAACGGTATGCGGAAGCCCTGGAAATGGTTGCCCAGGACCCGAACGTGGATGGACTGCTCTGCATTGTCACCCCCCAGGCGATGACCGAAATCGAAGAAACCGCCCACGCGATCGGTAAGGTGAGCCAGCATACCAGTAAGCCGGTGTTTGGTGCGTTTATGGGTGAGGCCCGCGCTAAGGACGGCGAAAAAATACTATCTTCCTACGATGTGCCTAACTACCGGTTCCCTGAACAAGCGGCAAAGGCATTTGCGGCCATGCGTGATTACCGCCTGCTGCGCGATCGTCCCGACGCGGAAGCGGTCGAGTTTGACGTTGATCGTGCGGCGGTGCGCGAGGTGTTCGAAAAGGTTCGCTCTGAGGGGCGTGTGAGCGTGGGTGAAGCCGAAGCTCGCCGCGTGGCCGAAGCCTACGGGCTGCAACTGCCGCAGAGCAAACTGGCGGCTACGGCTGATGAAGCGGTGGCGTTTGCGAACGAAATCGGCTACCCGATTGTGCTCAAGATCGCCAGCCCGGATATCCTCCACAAAACCGACGTGGGCGGTGTCAAGGTGAACCTGAACAGTGCCGCCGACGTGCGTGATGCGTTTGACCTGATCGTGTACCGCGCCACGCGATATGTACCGGATGCCCGTATCTGGGGCTGTCTGGTGCAGGAAATGGTATCGATGGACGGTATCGAGGTGCTGGTGGGTATGAACCGTGACCCGCAGTTCGGGCCGTTGGTGACTTTCGGCTTAGGTGGTATCCTGGTTGAAGTGTTAAAAGACGTAACCTTCCGTATCGCGCCGTTTGGCCGCCAGGACGCGGAAGCGATGCTGGATGAAATCCGGGCAACCGCGCTGCTGCGCGGGGTGCGTGGGCGTCCGCCCGCGGACCGTGAGGCGATGGTCGAAATCCTGCTGCGCATTGGGCAGCTTGTGACCGACTTCCCCGAAGTTGTTGAGATGGATATTAACCCATTGATGGTCTACGAGAGTGGGCGCGGCGCGATCACGCTGGATATGCGCCTGGTGCTCAAAGACTGACCGGTAACCTGTACATTGATTGGCTAGTGACACCATAAAAGGGCAGACAGAATGAAGAGTTTGTATATCACTTCGGTAAGCTCATTTTCCGGCAAAACAGCCTTGAGCCTGGGGTTAGGGCTACGCATGCAAGCCGCAGGTTTTTCGGTTGGTTATCTCAAACCGGTGAGCACGCAGCCGTATATCGTCGGCGGGCGTGTATTGGATGAAGATGCAGACTTCGTGCGCCGGTCGCTTGGGTTGGATACACCGCTGTGGGAGCTGTCATCGGTGATTATTACCACCGAGATGCTCGACGAGGTCATGGCGGGCACGCTTGGGCGCGACCTGTTGTCCGAGGTCAAAGAAGCCTGCCAGCGGGCCAGTGAAAACAAAGACATCCTCATCATGGAAGGCGGCGCCAGCATGCGCGAAGGGTATGCCGTCGGTCTGAATACGCTGAGTCTGGTTGAGGAACTCGACGTGCCAGTGGTGAGCGTGGTCAGCTTCCACGGTGAAGAATGCCTGGCAGGTATGTGCGTGGTTGACGACATTCTATCAGCGAAAACGCGCCTGTGTGATCGGTTGTTGGGCGTGGTTATCAACGGCGTGCCGCGCGAGGACCTGGCATACATCAACGACAAGGTAGCGCCCTATGTCGAGCAGCAGGGTGTCCAGGTCTACGGCGTGCTGCCGCATGATCCCTACCTGATGGCGCTGAGCGTGGGTGAGGTGATCGAAGCGCTTGACGCCGAAGTCCTGACCGGTTCGCACCTGAAAGAACGTGTGATCGAGAACCTGAGCGTGGGCGCGATGTCGGTCGAGTCGGCGCTGCCGCGATTCCGCCGCCAGCTTAACAAGGTCGTGTTCACCGGCGGCGATCGCACCGATATTCAGGCGGCGGCGCTGGAAACGTCCACGACCTGCCTGGTATTGACCGGCAACCTCCAGCCCACGTCAACGATTCTCACGCGGGCGGAAGAGCTGGATGTGGCGGTGCTGCTGGTGCCGTATAACACGCTCGAATCGGTTGAGCGGGTCGAAGGTATGTTCGGCAAGACCAGCCTCAGCCAACCGGAGAAGCTCAGCCGCTTTCAGGCCATGCTGGCCGAGCACTTAAACTACGACCAGATCGTGAAAGACCTGGGTCTGTAAAGACTGGTTGCTTGCGGGTTCGTATGGCGGCGCCTGCGATACCTGCTGGACATAACCGGATAGGGGCGTAAATGCAGGTTCGCTCCTGTCCGTGCTGTCACGTGCATCGTGTGTAAATCGGTTCTTCTGAACTACCGGGTGAGTGTGTTTTGGCCCGGATAATATGAATACCTGGTTATTTCGAGTCATGTCAAGGAGAGTTAGGCTATGACGATCATTGATACTATCGTCGGGCGCGAGGTCCTCGACTCGCGGGGAAACCCCACAGTTGAGGTTGAAATCGGTTTGGCGGACGGCGCCTGGGGCCGCGCAATTGTGCCCAGTGGAGCCAGTACGGGCGAACATGAAGCGGTCGAACTGCGCGACGGCGATAAAAAACGTTACAGTGGCAAGGGTGTACTCAAAGCGGTTGACAACGTCAACGGCCCGATTGCGGAAGCCCTGATGGGCTGGGATGCGACCGATCAGAAGGGCGTTGACGAGATGCTGATCAAACTCGACGGCACGCCCAACAAGGGCAAACTGGGCGCTAACGCGATCCTGGGTGCGTCGTTGGCGACGGCCAAGGCGGCGGCTAACAGCGTCGGGCTGCCGCTCTACCGCTACCTGGGCGGGACGTTTGCGCATACGCTGCCGATCCCGATGATGAATATTCTCAACGGCGGCAAGCACGCGGCCAACAGCACCGATTTCCAGGAATTTATGGTGATGCCCGTTGGCGCCGAGAGCTTCCACGAGGCGGTGCGCTGGTGTGCTGAAATCTACCAGTCCCTCAAGAAAGTGCTGGCCAGCAAAGACTACCGCACTACCGTTGGTGACGAGGGTGGTTTTGCGCCCAGCCTGCCCAGCAACGAGGGCGCGATTGAGGTCATTCTCGAAGCGATCGACAAGGCCGGTTATGCCGTTGGCGAACAGGTTTTCCTGGCGCTGGACCCGGCGGTCAGCGAAATCTACGAAGATGGCAAGTACGTGTTGGCTAAAGAAGGCCGCAGCCTGAGCGGTGAAGAAATGGTCGAATTCTGGGCCAACTGGGTAGACAAGTACCCGATTATCTCGCTGGAAGACGGCCTGGACGAAAACGACTGGGATCACTGGGTGATGCTGCAACAGGCCATTGGCGACAAAGTGCAGCTCGTGGGTGATGACCTGCTGGTCACCAACCCGGAGCGCGTCCAGAAGGCGATCGAACTGGGCGCCTGCAACTCGCTGCTGTGCAAAGTCAACCAGATCGGCACGCTGACCGAGTCGTTCGCGGCCAGCCGCCTGAGCCAGGAGCATAACTGGACCGTCGTGGTCAGCCACCGCAGCGGTGAAACCGAAGACACTACCGTGGCCGACCTGGTGGTTGCGCTCAACGCCGGGCAGATCAAAACCGGCGCGCCTGCGCGTTCGGACCGGGTCGCCAAGTACAACCAGCTCATGCGCATTGAGGAGCACCTGGGTTCAACCGCGCGTTACGCCGGTAAGGCCGCTTTCCCGAATATCAGGCGTTCACTCTAACGCGTGAGTGCAGGTTTGTGACTGCAACATAAACATACAGCCTGGGATGGTGCAACCGCTGTCCCAGGCTGTTGAGTTAGTACCGGAGGCAAGTAAGGGGAGCGCGATGTCACCACAAAACGGGACTCATAAGCGTACAAAAATCGTGGCTACGATTGGGCCAGCGTCAGACGATATCGGTATGCTGCGACTCATGATCCGCGCCGGGATGGATGTGGCCCGCATTAACTTCAGTCACGGCGATCACGAAACGCACGCACGCAACATTACCAGCCTGCGCCAGGTTGCCGAAGAAGAAAACGCGGTGTTGGCGATTATGGCCGATCTGCCTGGGCCTAAATTACGCCTGGGGATGCTGTCACAAGACCCGCTCGAAATCACAGAAGGCGATACGGCCACGTTGATGCTGCCGGAAGATGTTGATCCAAAACAGCCGTTCCAGGTGCCAATGCCGCACCCGGACGTACTCCGCGATCTGCGGCCCGATGAACGGCTGTTGATCGATGACGGCCAGCTTGAAATGACCGTCAAGGAATGTGAAGGCACGGCAGTGATCTGCGAAGTCGTGACCGGCGGCCTGCTGCATTCCCGCAAAGGGGTAAGCGTGCCCGATTCGTCGCTGTCGCTGTCGTCGATTACCGAGGCCGACCGCGAGCACGTGCGTTTTGCGCTGGAGCAGGGCGTAGACTATATCGCGCTGTCGTTTGTGCGTTCGGCGGACGATATCCGCGAACTGCGCTGGCTGGTGAAACACCTGGACGGTGACGCCGCGCTGATCGCCAAAATCGAAAAAGCGGAAGCTATCGCCAATTTTGATGCGATCCTGGAGCAGGCGGACGGTATCATGGTGGCGCGCGGTGACCTGGGCGTCGAAACCCCGGCAGAACGTGTTCCCGTTCACCAGAAAAACATCATTCGACGCTGTAATGCTGCTGGCAAGCCCGTGATCACGGCCACGCAGATGTTGAACAGCATGATCGAAAACCCGCGCCCGACACGCGCCGAGTCGACCGATGTCGCCAACGCGATTTTTGACGGCACCGACGCGGTGATGCTCTCCGGCGAAACAGCGATCGGCAAATACCCGCTGCAATCGGTCGAAATGATGGTGCGTATTGCGCGTATCGCCGAGCAGTATATGAAAGAGCATGACGAACTGCACCCTGAACGGCGTGTGCTGCGCGTGCTCAAAGAAGTCGAGACGAATCGTACTATCCCGGCGGCGATCAGCCATGTCACGGCGCAGATCGCGCAGATGTTGGACGCCAAGCTGATCATTGCGGGCACGTGGTCGGGGTATACGGCGCGGCGCGTGGCGCGTGTGCGGCCCGACACGCCGATTATGGCGGCGACACCCAACCGCAAAACCTTTAACCGGCTGGCGCTGGTGTGGGGCGTAACGCCGGTGTTGGTCAACGAGTACCAGACCATTGACGAGATGATCGAGGTCGTGGTGAAAACCGCCATTGACGCCGAAATGGTCTGCGGTGACGATATGATTATCATTATTGGCGGCGTGCCGTTTGGCATCGGCGGCCAGACGAATTTTTTGAAGGTGGCGCGGGTTGGCGAATCCATCAAAGAACAGTAATCGTTCATGTCGCTAACCGGTTTGTTCAATATCACATTTGAGATCATCCTGCCGATCTTTATCATCATTGCCCTGGCCGCCTTGCTGGAACGACGGATCGAGATCGATACCCGGTCGCTGGCCCGGCTGATCATTTACCTGTTCACCCCGTGCCTGGTGTTTCATCGCATGTCTACTACCGATCTGAGTGCGGGTGAAGCGGGCAGCTTGATCATGATCATGATGGTGCTGGCGGTGATCATGGCCTTGTTGGCCTGGGGCGTGGCGCGGCTGGCGGGGTTTGATACCCGGCTGGAAAGTTCGTTTATGCTGAGTTCGGTGTTGATCAACGCCGGAAATTACGGACTGCCGCTGAACGAGTTTGCGTTTGGTCCGGATGGCGAAGCACGTGCCGTGCTGTGTTTTGTCGGTTCCGTGGTGATGTCTAATACGCTGGGTATTTTTCTGGCATCACGCGGGGAAGTGTCTACGCGGCGGGCGCTGTTGAATGTGCTGACGGTGCCGCTGGCCTACGCGGTGCTGCTGGGGCTGTTGGTCAACCTGTCTCATATTACGGTGCCGGTGCCCATTGAACGCTCCACCGGGCTGTTGGGGCAGGCCGCTAACCCGGCCATGCTGACCGTGTTGGGGATGCAGCTTTCGCGCGCCCGATTGTACAAAGACCAGATTCGACCGATCCTGATGGTGTCCGGCCTGCGGCTGGTCGTGGCGCCGCTGGTCATGGTTGGGCTGACCGTCGTGTTCGGGCTGTCCGGCCTGACTCGCAACGTGGCGATTGTACAGGCTGCGATGCCGACCGCCGTGATCAGCAGTGTGTTGGCCGCCGAGTTTGGCGCTGATACCCAGTTTGCGATGGCCTCGATCCTGACCAGTACATTGATCAGCATTGTGACACTAAGCGTGGTGCTGTCGCTGGTGTTGTGAGAGATCGCGCGGCGAGAAGCGCCGGACAATATGACTCAAAACGGGGCGCTCGCACGGCGCCCCGTTTTTCTTTCCGGTGACAGGATGCACGCGTTCAGGTCTTCAGGCCTTATCAGGGCACGATACCCCAGATGTGTACGGTGCTTTGATTGCCTTGCGTGCTGGCAAACGCGAGTTTGGTGCCGTCCGGACTGAACGCCAGCGCCGTAATACCGGCCTCCGGAGCGGTACCATAAGCGTCAAGGATACCAACCGGCTCTGAGGCGCCGGGGTCCCACAGCCGCACCGCGTTATCGCCTGCACCGGCCAGCGCGCCGCCGCCCGATGCCAGGATACTGCCGCCGGGGCTGTAGGCCAGGGCGTGGACCTGATCCGCGTGGCCTTCCAGCACAAGCGACGCGCCGGACGCGATGTCCCACAGACGCACCGTGCCGTCATTACTCGCCGAGGCCAGCCACGTGCCATCCGGCTTAAATGCCAGGTCGGTCACGGGCTGGGCATGACCGGATAGAACCGTGGCCGGGGTGCCGCTGACGATGTCCCACAGGCGAACACTGCGATCCTCACTGGCCGATGCCAGCAGCGTACCATCCGGGCTGAACGCGAGCGCGGTCACTGCCGCGGTGTGACCCTGAAACGCGATCGTTTGTGCTCCACTGCTGATGTCCCACAGGCGAATCGCGTCCAAGGCGGTGTCCGTGCCGCCGCCTGAGGCGAGCCGCGTGCCATCAGCATTAAATGCGACGCTGTACACCGGTTGTGTATGGCCGCGCAGCACCGAACGCTGGCCGCCGGTCGTGATGTCCCACAGGCGCACCGTCCCATCGTTGTGCGCAGTGGCCATCATGACCTGATCCGGGCTGAAGGTTACGTCGTATACCGGGCCGTTTGGAACGCTGAGCAGGCGCGGGAGCCGGGTAAAGGCGGCGGTATCATACAACCATATGCCGGAGGCGCTGGTTACGGCCAGCGTATCCCCGTTGGCTGACCACGCCAACCCGGTGATCGCCTCACCGAGGGGCAGATCAATGAACGGCACGAGGTTGGCTGCGTTATCCAGTGTAATGGCCGGGCTGTTTTCGGGCAGCGTGTAAACCTGGGGCGCGCCGGGTTGGCCGGTGATCGCTGCCGGGGTCGCGCTGCCGGGTTGGACCGCCGGGCTGACCGGTTCCAGCCAGTACACGCCGTACTGGCCTTCAGCCGTCCAGCCGACCAGGGTATCGAAATCAACCTGCCACCACACCATTTGATTCGCGCATTCCG
>JAFGHR010000072.1 GCA_016930015.1 Anaerolineae bacterium
AACCGTCAATTGGCGTTTCACCACCGCTGATGCCCGTATCAAACTGAAACGCCTTTATCCGACCATTTAGCTTTGGTTGACTACTAGGTATGCTTGGATTCCCGATCGACTTAAGCTACACTGCATCATAATTCCGTGTGTGTCTGTTCGCGATAAACCGGTCAGCATTTCAGGACAACAGTCTAATGGAATTGACGTTATTTATCATTGTCGGAGCTGTCGCCGTGATGGCGGCTGCGATGATGCTTGTCAGTGAAAACGCCGTGCACAGCGCATTGTTCCTGATCTTGAACTTTGCCTGTATTGCGTTCTTTTTCCTCATGCTTCAGGCCCCGTTTTTGGCCATGGTTCAGATCACGGTTTACGCGGGCGCGATCATGGTTTTGTTCCTGTTCGTGATCATGCTGCTGGGGGCTGAACGCTTACTTCCCGAAAAGAAACCGCGCTTTCCCTGGTTAACGCCGGTGGCCATGATCCTGGCGCTGGTATTTTTGGTAACCGTGAGCGTGGCGCTCATTGGTGGGGAAATCGACCTCACCGCCCCTCAGAAAGAAACACCTCAAGTGCGCGTGATCCATGCTTTGGACGGCGTGGCGGCGGTGGATGTGTATGTGGGCGAGAAACCTGCAGCCCGCGACCTGGCATATGAAGACCATACCGATTTTGGCGCCTATGATCCCGGTGAGTACGCAGTACGGTTATTGGCTGCCGGAACCGATACGCTCCTTTCCGAGACCGAGATCACGCTGGCTAAAAACGATGCGGTGTCGCTGGTGGCTGTTGGTCCGCAGCAGACCCCGGCGCTGGTGGCGGCCTATGAGGATATGACGGCGCCGGATGACAGCGGTACGCTGCGGGTGGTGGCGATCAACGCCTTACACGACCGGGCACCCGTTGTTATTCGCGATGTGACCAGGGGCGCACAACAGAATATTTTGATCGAAAACCTGCCCTATGGCGCTGCATCTGACGCGATCGAGATCAACGAGGGTACCTATTCTATCGGCGTATTCCCGCCCGGTGACGCCAAGAACCGTTTGCAAGGGATCGACGACACAGAACTTGATGCCGATACCAGCGTGCTCTGGATTTTCGCGGCTGAGCGGATGCCGGACAATTCATTTGATGATCGCGTGCTGGAGTTCAAGACAGACGCGCAAGCCTCATTTGGCAGTCCAACACACATTGGCCGCCTGTTGTTCAGCCGGTACGTGCTGCCGTTTGAAATGGTGGCTCTCGTGTTATTGGTCGCGATGATCGGTGCTATCGTTTTGACGCACGAAACAAAAACACCGCGCCGCCGCATGGTGCGCCGCCTGGCAAATCCGCCTGCCGGATTGGATCAACCGGTTACCGGCGAGCCTGGCAAGTAGGCTGACAGCCTGAAGGTGAAACATGGAAGCATCCGAAGTTTCGATTGAACTGTACGTGCTGCTGAGCGCCGTATTATTTGCGATGGGCGCGCTGGGGTTTCTGATCCGCCGCAACGCAATTCTGATCTTCATGTCGGTTGAGCTGATGTTAAATTCAGCGAATCTGGCGCTGGCCGCGTTTGCCCGTCAATGGGGCAATGCCGACGGGCATTTGATGGTCTTTTTTGTGATGACCGTTGCCGCTGCCGAAGTAGCGGTCGGGTTGGCATTGATCGTGGCTATTTTTAAGACCAAAAAGAGCACCAACATTGACGATTTGCATATGTTCAAGGATTGAGCGCGCCGGGAAGACAACCCGGCTGGCCGTACACATGGCCCCGCCGGTAAGGGATAACCATGGAAAACTTCTTTGACCTTGTACCGCTTGTTGTTCTGTTTCCGCTGATCGGACTGCTGATCAACCTATTCGCGGGAAAACAGCTTGGTGAACGCGGCGTTAGCATCGTGGCCGTTGGCGCAAGTGCGATGGCGCTGCTGGTGTCGATCGTGTTGTGGCTTGCGCAGGTCGATACCGGCTTTGGCGCGGTTGTCGTCGATGCGCCGCTGTTGGGCACCTGGATCGACATCCCATCGGCGGGCGTGGAAATCGGCTGGCAGTTTCGCGTGGACACGCTAAGCGTCACCATGATGCTGGTTGTGACCGGGGTCGGTACGCTGATCCACCTGTACGCGGTGGGGTATATGCACGGCGACGAGGGTTTCCCACGCTTTTTTGTGTACATGAACCTGTTCCTGGTGTTTATGCTGGTCCTGGTATCCGGCAACAACTTCTTGATGATGTTTGTCGGCTGGGAAGGTGTGGGGCTGTGTTCGTACCTGTTGATCGGTTTCTGGTTCGACAAACCCGGTGACGAAGGCTGGAAAAACAGCGATGCGGCTCGCAAAGCGTTCATCGTGAACCGTATCGGCGATTTTGGCCTCATATTAGGTGTGCTGCTCACGTTCTGGACGTTTGGCACGCTGGACTATTATGTGCCGGATGAAGAACCGATCCCCTACCATCACGCGGAACATGAAGCTGAACCGTTATTTACCCCCGACATCACCGGCGTGGACGGAGCCGAATCCCACGCGGTGAGCGGCCCGATGGGCGTGTTTAACCAGGCTGAAACCTGGCTGACAGAAGGTGACCACCGTGTCGAGTTTGGCACGGTGTCGATCAAGTTTGAGCATATGCTCACGGTCATCACGCTGTTGTTTTTGCTGGGAGCGACCGGTAAAAGTGCGCAAATTCCGCTGTTTATCTGGCTGCCGGACGCAATGGCCGGTCCGACACCGGTCAGCGCCTTGATCCACGCTGCCACGATGGTAACGGCGGGTGTGTACATGATGGTACGCGCCAACGTGTTTTACCATGCATCCGAAACCACGTCGTTTGTGGTCACCATGATCGGCGCGACAACCGCGCTGGTGGCCGGATTCATCGCGCTGGGACAGTGGGATATCAAGCGTGTATTGGCCTACAGCACCGTCAGCCAGCTTGGGTTTATGGTGACGGCGGTCGGCGTGGGGGCTTACACGGCGGCTATGTTCCATCTGGTAACGCACGCGTGTTTTAAAGCGCTGCTGTTCCTGGGTTCCGGCTCGGTGATTCACGGGCTGGAACACGGACACCATCATGTCGCGCACGGCGAGCACGATCATGACGACGGATTCGATCCGCAAGATATGCGGTTCATGGGCGGGCTGCGGCACAAGATGCCGTTGACCTACTGGACGTACCTGGTCGGCACGCTGGCGCTGGCAGGCATTATTCCGTTTGCCGGATTCTGGTCCAAGGATGAAATCCTGGTGGACTCGCTCAAGCTGGGGCTGGATGATGGCCGCCTGGACGGGTATCTGGGCTTCGGTATGCTGCTGGCAGCAGCGGCATTTACAGCGTTTTATATGTGGCGCCAGGTCAGCATGGTGTTTTACGGCGAACCGCGTCATGCCGCCGCCGAACATGCCGGGGAATCAGCGCCGGTCATGGTCTGGCCGTTGATGGGGCTTGCATTCCTGAGTGCGGTGATCGGCCTGATCAATGTGCCGTCAGGTTTCCCGGTGTTGGGCTGGCTGTATGGTGAGCATCAATTCGCCAATTGGCTTGAAGAAAGTGTGACGTATGCGCATGGCGGTGAGTTCAACTGGCTGCTGGCGACCATCGCGGTAGCGCTGGCGCTGGCCGCTATTTATGTAGCGCGGACGATCTACAATGACCGTGCCATAACCGACCTGGAACGTGATCCACTTGAGCGTTTGAGTCCGCGTTTGGCGCAGGCGTTCGCGCTGTCCAATGCCAAGCTGTACTGGGATGAAGTGTATTTCGCATTTGTTGTACATCCCTACCGCCGTGCGGCCTATACGCTGGCTGAACGTGTGGACTGGTACTGGTGGCACGACTTTGTCCATGAACGCGTGATCTACGGCACGTTCAACCGGGTAACACGCCTGCTGACTGATGTGCTGGACCTGAAAATCATCGACCGGGCGTTTCTGCGCAGCGCGGAGGCGGTCCGTGTGGCGGCGTCTCGCATCCGGCGGATACAAACCGGTTATGTGCGAACGTATGCGTTAAGCGTGCTGTTTGGGGCGCTGCTGGTGACGATTATTATACTGTATCCCGTGCTCCGGGATCTGCTGGGGATATAACACACACAAGGACCGAACCCTATGGAAGATATCTCTCTGGTCACTGTGGTATTGATGCTGCCTCTCGTGGGCATGCTGGTGATGCTGATTTTTGCACGCAATGAGCAGACGATTCGCTGGTCAGCGCTGACATTTTCGCTGTTGACGTTCGGCGCGTCGCTGCTGATGCTTCGGAACTTTGATACTGCCGAAGCAGGGTTGCAAATGGTTCACAAAGTCGACTGGATTACCGGCGAATCGTTTGTGATCCGGTATTACGTCGGCGTGGATGGTATCAGTATCTGGCTCATACTGCTGACAACGTTTATTATGCCGCTGGCGATTTTGTCGTCCTTCAACTCGATCAAAGACCGGATGCGGCTCTATTACGCGTTTTTGCTGATCATCGAATGGGCCATGCTGGGTGTGTTTATGGCGCAGGACCTGTTCCTGTTTTATATCTTCTGGGAAGTCACGCTGGTGCCGATGTATTTCCTGATCGGCATCTGGGGTGCCGAAAATCGGATTTACGCGGCGGTCAAGTTTTTCCTCTATACAATGGCCGGTAGTTTATTGATGCTGCTGGCGATTCTGTGGCTGGGCAACGAGGCCGGTACATTCAGCGTGCCTGATATTTTGGCGCAGCTCGATCAAGGTGTGCTGTCGTTCAGTACCACAACCGAACGTTGGTTGTTCCTCGCGTTCGGCATCGCGTTTGCGATCAAAGTGCCCATGTGGCCGCTGCATTCGTGGCTGCCGGATGCGCACGTGCAGGCGCCAACCGCCGGATCGGTTATCCTGGCAGGTGTGCTGCTGAAGCTTGGCACGTATGGTTTTGTGCGGTTCAACCTGCCGCTGTTCCCCGAAGCGAGTGATTATTTCGCGCCGCTGGTGGCCGTGTTAGCCGTGATCGGCATCATCTACGGGGCGTGGGTCAGTTATGGGCAAACGGATGTCAAAAAGCTGGTCGCGTATTCGTCGATCAGTCACCTGGGTTTTGTGATGCTGGGTATTTTTGCATTGAACTCGGCGGGTGTGCAGGGTGGGCTGCTGCAAAGCGTTAACCACGGCATCAGCACCGGCGGCCTGTTTTTGATGGTCGGTATTTTGTACGAGCGCCGCCATACCAAACTCATGAACGCGTTTGGCGGCATCTGGAAAGCCATGCCGTTGTACGGCGGAATCAGCCTGATCATTGTGCTGTCCAGTATGGGGCTGCCGGGTCTGAACGGGTTTGTCGGTGAGTTCACCATTTTGCTCGGTTCGGTTGGCTCGGACGTGTTAAGCTGGTGGTTTACGGCGGCGGCGGCGCTGGGCATCATCCTGGCGGCGGTGTACATGCTCTACATGTTCAATACGGTCTTCATGGGGCCGCTGGATAAAGAAGAAAACAAGCGCCTGCCGGACCTGAACTGGCAGGAGTTATGGTCGTTGGTGCCGATTCTGATCATGGTGTTTGTGATCGGGCTGCAAGCCGGGTTCTTCTTTGATTATATGGACGTGTCGGTTCAGGACCTTGTCAATCATGTCAATAACTCTGTGATGGCAGCGGCTGGACAATAAGGCGGTGACGGTTGATGTTTGAAGTCCCTAGCTTGAGCGATCTCAACATTGCCGCGACACTCCCGGTTATGTCGTTGGTGCTGGGTACATGTATTCTGCTCCTGGCAGACCTCTTTGTCCCCCAGGAGCGCAAGCAGCTTACAGCCTGGTTGGCGGTGGCCGGTCTTGGCGTGTCGTTGGCACTGTCGCTGCTGTCGTTAGGCGACGTGACCCGTTTTGGCGACGGTGACGAGGCGTTCGCCGGGATGTTTGTGGCCGATACCTTCACCGATGCGGTGAATGTGATCGCGCTGGTCACGGCGCTGCTGGGCGTGATGGTCGCATACAACTACCTCGAACGCACCGGTACTCAGCGCGGCGAATATTATGTGCTGCTGCTGTTTACAACGGCGGGCGTGATGTTCATGGGCGCAGCCGGTGACCTGGTGGTCGTGTTTGTGGCGCTGGAACTGCTGTCGATCCCGCTGTACATTCTGAGCGGTTTTCGCCGTCCACAGGAAGCATCTGAAGAAAGCGCCATGAAATACTTTTTGCTGGGTGCATTCGCGTCAGGCTTCCTGGTATATGGCATCGCGTTGATCTACGGGGCGACCGGCACAACCGGGCTGCATGACATATGGATCGCGGTTGATGATATCGTCGCCGGGGATGCGACATCCCAATACCTGCTGCTCATTGGCGCCGGGTTGATGCTGGTCGGATTGGGCTTTAAGGTGGCGGCGGTGCCGTTCCACATGTGGACGCCGGACGTCTACCAGGGCGCGCCCACGTCGGTTGTGGCTTATATGAGTGTGGCGGCTAAGGTCGGCGGTTTTGCGGCGCTGCTGCGTGTGCTGGCGGCGGGTATGCCTCATTTTGTCCTGGATGCTGGTGCTCCGGCGGCGTGGCAGGATACGGTTTGGTTGGTGGCCGTGTTGACGATGCTGCTCGGTAACCTTGTGGCGATCGTTCAAAACGATCTGAAACGGCTGTTGGCCTATTCCAGCATTGCCCATGCCGGGTATGTGCTGCTGGCGGTTGCGGCGGCTGGCTCGGCAGGATTAGCCGACGAATCCGCGCAGGCTGTGGTAATTTACATGATGGCCTACGCGTTTACGAACGTGGGTGCGTTCTCGGTGGTGATCGCGGTCGAAAAAGACGACGCGAGCAATACCGGCGTAACCAGTATGCGAGGGCTGGCACGCTCACAGCCCTGGCTGGCGGCAGCGATGGCGCTGTTTATGCTGAGTCTGACCGGCATTCCGCTCACAGCGGGCTTTGTCGGTAAGTGGTTCGTGTTTAAAGCGGCGATCTCCGCCGACCTGTTTTTTGCCGTGGTTGTCGGCGCCGTGACAAGTCTCATTTCGGCTTATTACTACCTGCGCATCGTGTGGTATATGTATTTCGAAGAGGGTGACGGCGAGGCCGTTATCCCGTGGCCGCTGGCGGCAGCGATCAGCATCGCGGCAGTAGGCACGTTGTTTTTGGGCGTGATGCCCTACCTGCTGACCGATATGGCCCGTGAGATTACATTGGCGTTTGGCGGGTAGACGGATTCTGGCTGAAATATAACGGGCAGCCTGCGGGCTGCCTTTTGTTTTTGCCGGACGCTGTATCGCACAATACAATGGAACTTTGAACACAATTATGATTCATTACCGAAAAAACGCCGAAAAGCTCTGCTTTAGGTGTGGGGAGTAGTCACCAGGACGGTGTATTAATTCTAGAGATGGATTGAATACAGAAACGGAATCTCATGCCGGACAACACATCACACACGCCACGAAATAAACCGATCCCAGGCAGCGAAGCGCCGCTGGACGAGTACGGCGAGCACTATTTCCAGAATTACAATTACGCTGACCGGCCCCTCGGACGCTTTAGCATGTATTGGTTTGCCCGTCGTTACTATGCGGCGCTTGTACGCCGTTTTGCCCCCTCAGGCGGCGGTAAACTGCTCGAAATGGGCTGCGGTTTGGGGCACCTGACCGGCCTGCTGCAAGATGATTTCCAGGCGGTAGGCATCGATATCGCGGCGTACAGCATCGAGCAGCTAAGAATCAATGCGCCGCGAGCCGAGGGTATTGTCATGAGCGCCGAAGACCTGTCCCGATTCGGAACAGGCGAATTCAGCGTTGTTGTTGCGCTGCACCTTGTCGAACACCTGACCGACCCGGCTGATACCATCCGGCAGATCAATCGTATCCTGCGCCAGGATGGTTTATTCCTGTTCGCGACACCGAATCCGGGTTACCTGCTGCGCCGCCTCAAAGACCCGCAGACGGACGCCATCGGCAAGGACCCCACACATATCAATGTTCAGCCGCCCAGGCAGTGGCGATCCTGGTGTGAGGCAAGCGGGTTCCGAATCCTGCGCCATTTTGGCGATGGGTTGTGGGACGTGCCTTATGTTCCGCTGGTACCCAACGTGATCCAGTTTGGCGTGTTTGGTTTTCCGGCACTGTTACAGGTGATAACACAAACCACGTTTACGCCGCTGGCATTGGGTGTGAACCAGATCGCGGTTGCGCGTAAAATACGAGATATCCAGGAGGGATAGCGGTATGCGACTCGGACGCCGTTTGATGTGGTCGGGGGTGTTGGGAGGCGCTTTGTACTGGCTGGCACGCTATTTGCGACCCAAACATTCTACGCTGGTGCTCAATGACAAGGTCGTGGTGATTACGGGCGCTTCTTCCGGAATCGGGCGGGCGCTGGCGTTTGCGTTCGCACGCCGGGCGGCGCGGGTGGTGCTGGTCGCCCGGAATGTCGAACACCTCGAAGCCGTTCGCCGCGAGATCGAACCGTATACGTCCGATGTGCTGGTTGTCCCTGCCGATATCACGCAGGAAGACCAGCTTCAGGCTGTGGTCACGCAGACGCTTGACGCGTTTGGCCGGATAGATGTCCTGGTCAATAACGCGGGGGCGCTGCTGGGAGGGCGTCTGCAAGACCAGGATGCCGGGCGCATCGAGCAATTGATACGGCTCAACCTGTGGGCACCGATCCGCCTGACCCAGCTTGTCGTGCCGCATATGCTGGCAGAAAATGCGGGCTATATTCTCAATATCGGATCGGGTCTTGGCCGGACGGCGGCACCGCTGCTCACGATCTATACGGCCAGCAAATATGGCCTGCTGGGTTTTTCCAATGCCTTACGCCGGGAGCTTGATGGCACCGGTATTTACCTGACACTAGTGCTGCCAACCTGGACACACACGGACATGTTACCCGGCGATGTTGAAGATACGCTGGAAAAGTACGGCTACCGGCTTGAACATCCGGACGCAGTCGCTGAGCGTGCGCTGCTGGCGCTGGTGCACGGCGATAACGAGGTGATCATCGGCGGCCCGATGATCAAATTGGGAGTCTGGCTTGAGCGGTTCGTGCCGTTCGTTATGCGGATATATTGGCGGTTTGTGGTGACGCCAGAGTGGACGGCAGCTATGAACAAGCTGGGACCTCAGTAACCCGATCAGTCCTTACTCCGGCGCAGCGGAATCGCGCGGGCGTGTTATCCATGCGTCAAGCATGGTCCGCGTGCTGTCAAACGCGAGTTCCGGCAGGGGATCGCCAGCCGCGTACCACAACACGCCGTCCACGTCATCGTGAGCCTGGGCTGTGCCGCTGAGCGCCTGTGCCGCGTAGATGATGACGATCGATGCACCTGAGTCTGGCGATCCCGCCTGGACATCAAGCAGCCGGGTAATCTTCACATCGAGTCCGGTTTCCTCGGCAACTTCGCGGCGGGCGGCGCTGCGCGGGTCTTCCCCATCATCAATATACCCGGCAGGCAGCGCCCATTTTCCCCGTTCGGGATTGACCCTACGCCGTACCAGCAGCACGTGATTTTCCCGCTCGATGAATACGACTGCGGCCACTTTCGGATCGGAAAAGTGGATATAATTACACTCCGGGCAGACGCGCCGCATTTGACCATAGGCCATCCGATCGACCAGCGCATGCCCGCATACCTGGCAGAAGTTTACCGGGGGTCTCATGTGTGGCGTGCTCTCCGGTATCCGGTAAAAAACAACGCAGCCGACACCACCAGCAGCACTGCCCCGATAACGACCAACAGCCACCGGTCATTGTCTTCTGTATTATCTTCGCGAATCTGGCCCGATGACTCGTCTCTCACGGATTGTGGTTGGGGCGTTGGTGAACCGGCAGGGCTGGTTGTCGCTCCGGTCATGGTGCTGGTCGCAGTGCTGGTCATGGTATTGGTTGGCTGCATAACAGCGGAATCCAGCACTGCTTCATCACCTGTGCTGGTCGATTCACTCACCGTCGTTTGTGGTTCACCGGCACCGGGAACCATAACACCCGGTTCGTTGGCGGCAGCGTTGGCTTCAGCTTCGACTGGTGCGGATTCGCCAACTTCGGCAAACGCCCCCGCTTCGGCGGATTCTTCGTCTGACGTTGCCTCCTCTGGCAGGGTTTCAACCTGGGGAGTGGCGGCGTATGCTGTTTCCCCGGTATCAGCTTCTTCTTCGTGTTCTCGCATTTGCTCATCATTACCATCAGCGTAGCCATCTGCCGGGGGCGGCATGTTTGGGCTTTCAGCCGGTGCGGCGACAGCCTCCTCCGCTGCCTGTGTATCATCGAACGATGATACAGCGCTTTCGCCTGATAGGTCTGCATCACCGGCTTCAGCAGTTTGTTTTTCCACAGCAGGCGCGGCAGACACATGCCCTTCCGGCGTGCCGAGGGGGAGTGACGTCAGTGTTTGGGTGGGAGCAGCGGCTCCCAACACCTGACCGGCTTCGACTTCGGATGCCTCCTCCTCGACTGCAACATCAGGCGCTATGGTGGCTGTGCGGAGGATAACTGTGGTTGGTGACGGAGGCGCGGTTGATGTCATGGTCGGGCTGGCGGGCGCTGTCTGTGCGACAAACCCGACGGCTGTGTGCTGAACCGGTGCTTCTTGCGGGGCGGATTCAATCGCCGCGTCTCGTGAGTCGCTGTCACCGCTCATCAACACAGCCATCACAAGAAACACAATGGACGCCGCAGCGCCCAACGCTCCCGATAGCTGAAGGATCGTGTTGCTGTTAAACACGTACTGCCACCATGACGGCTGGCGGCCATAAACTGCCGGGTCCAATGTAAAATCACGCGGCGCTTTGAGTTGGGGAAGACTGCGCACCAACGCGACAGTCTCGCGCAGATCGGCAAGCGCTGCGCGGAGTGCGGCGTCGTGATTCAGTCGCCTTTCCAGTTCGTCGCGTTCGTGATCGCTGATCTCGCCGTCGATGTAGGCCGACAGTAGTTCCAGATCACGATTGGAGGGTGACTTGTGGGCGGCAGCCATGATTGAATCGGTTTCCCTGTGTGACTATCTTAACGGTCAAGTTCCACTATTCGTTCATAAGACGGTATTCAGCGGGCAGAAGTTCCCGAACCGCTTGCAGGCATTGGCGCAGCCGGTTACGTGCCCGGCATAACCGTGATTTGACAGTGCCCAGCGCGACCCCTGTAATCTCGACAATGTCCTGATACGGGTATCCTTCAACATCTGCCAGGACAGCGATCGTGCGCTGGCTGTCAGGCAGGGCCATGATGCAATCTTGAATAGCCTGGTTGAGTTCGCTGCGCTGAGCATGTTGTTCCGGGCTTTCTTGCTGGCTGTGCAGGCGCGGGTTGTTCTGGACCGTGATTTCGTGCAGGTCTTCAAGTGACGACGCTGGGCGACGCTTACGACGGCGCAGTTCGTCATAACACGCATTGGTAACAATACGCATCAGCCAGGGTTTGAAGCGCTCACCCTTAAACTGGTGCAGTTTTCGAAAAGCGGCAATGAATGCTTCCTGAGTGGCATCTGCGGCGGCTTCGTTCTCCCCCATAATACGAAAGGCGACGGAATAGGCCATATCTTGATAGGTCAACACAAGTTGGTTAAACGACTCAACGTCGCCGTGTTTAGCCGCATAAATTAAGCTGCGTTCATTCATGGGGAATAATTTTCCAGTTCGATTATTTTTGTGTGCCCAAACCCCATTGACGGATCGCGGGAATCAACATATACTACGTGCTGATAATAGCCGAAGTGGCGGAATTGGCAGACGCACGCGACTCAAAATCGCGCGGGGTAACACCCATGTGGGTTCGACTCCCACCTTCGGCACCTGTAATAACTATGAGCCGGGAAATAGTCCCGGTTTTTTGTTTTTTGAGGTGCAGGCCAAGTTGGTGTACGATCCGGCACAGGAGCATTATAACAGGTCGTCAGAATGTGATCTAGTTTAGGGGCGATAATGAAGCAATTTTTGGGGTCATTGCTCGTTGGTGTGCTGGTAGGGCTGGCTGTTGGCCTGTTTATCGGCTGGGAGCAGTATCCCGTTGAATACACCAATAGCTCGCTGGAAGCCCTGGACCCGTACTATAAGCAGCAGTACACCATTATGGTAGCGGAAGGTTATCAGGTTGATCACGATATCAACACGGCATTGAACCGTCTGCAAGTGCTGGGTGAAGATAATCTATTTGAATACGTGCGCGACCTGACTCAGCAGTTCATTAGCCAGAGTAATGTACCCGCGATTCCCCCCATGGTGGCCCTGGCCGAAGCACTGGGGATTGACCTGGGGCCTGTGATGGATATCTATCGTGTCACACCAGTACCGTCGCCTACACCAGCAGTGAGTCAATAACCGGCTATGCATGTAACGAATCGTTCTTCCTCAGATCATGGTATTTCCTGGTTTGTCTTGCTGATCGGTGTGGCGCTTGGGCTGGGCCTGGGGTTATTGTATTCGTGGGAAATCGACCCGGTCGTTGAACTCAATACGGAACCCTGGCAGCTTGGTGCCCAGGCTCGCGAGGATTATGTGATCGCTATTGCCCTCAGTTATGCTCACAACCAGGACGTGACACGGGCGTTTAACCGGCTGCTGGAAATCAGTCCCGATCGGGATGTGTGGGACACAGTGGCCGAGGTGGCATGTGAGCGCCATAAGCGGGTGCAGGTGACAACCAACAGTGATGTGTTGGTTATGCGTTCACTTGAGCAGTTATACCGTCCTCAGGGTGCATCCGGGTGTGCTGACGGTCAATATCCCACCCCCGCACCGGTTAACATCGTGCCGGTGACACCTACCATCACGCAAACACCAACGCTGCCCCCGCCGCTGACTAAGACGGCTACACCCCCGATTCCAACGACAGCGCCGACGGTTATCGTGAATCCCACCAACACCCCGCCCCCTTCCGGAAGTTATGTGCTGGGGCGAATTGACCCATTCTGCAATGCGGACAAGAGCGGCGTGATCGAAGTTGAGGTATATAATCGTAATGCTGAAGGCGTGCCCGGCATGCCCATCACCGTGACGTGGAGCGGTGACCAGCAAGACACGTTTTTCACCGGACTCAAGCCTGATCAGGGCGTGGGGTACGCCGATTTTGAAATGGTACCTGATCGCTCCTATACCGTGACCATACCGGGCTTGATATCAACTCCGCCGCCGTTAGATGCATCGGTTTGTGATGAAGCAGAAGGTGATGGCGGTGAAGCGGTTTTGACTTCATACCGTGTCAGTTTCCAACAGCAGATCAACTGACAGGTTATGGTTCACGAATGGCAGGCGGCTGTCTCGCAAGGAAACAGCCGCCTGTTTGTGCGTTCGGATTATGGATCAGGGCGTGTAATTACCCGGCTTGGGACTCTGGATCAACGTTCCACAGATCATAACGTGCCGGACCCGCCCGGTTAACTTCGCTCACCCAGGGCTGCTGGAGCCATGTTGAGGACATGAAAAACAGCGGGGTAACAGGGAAACTGCCATCAGAACCAAAAAAGAATGCTTCCGCCTCAGAATACAGCTCGGCCCGTTTCGTTGTGTCGGTTTCAAGGGCCGCATCATCCATGCGCGTATCGGCCTTGTCACACAGCCGCCCAGGTTTGATATACCCGTAGCGGCAGTGAAGCGCATCGCCAAGCCATGCGTTTGCATCCGGATAGTCGGCGCTCCACATGGCAAGCCACAGGTGCGAGCGTGTAACTGTCTCCGGATCGTAAGCAGAATGCCCCAACTCGATCATCAGCACGCGCGGTAAAGTACGCACCTCAAACAGGGTTGGGAAACATCCCAGGTTATCCGACCACTGCTGCGTAACAGCCTGTGCCACGTCAGACCATATAGGATCGTCATCCGGAACCAGGATGATCAGTTTCTCCGGGACATTCTCACATCCGGCAAAACCCGCGGCGCTGTAATTGGCCTGCGCCTGGATCGGATCAAACGCAAGGTTGTTGAACTCAGGCGCCGCAACCACACCGGCAGGTGTAAACTGTGCCACCGGGAGCGCCTGGTTTGGGAAAAACTGGTTGACGAGCGCTTCGCGGTCGATGGCCTGGGACAAGGCACGCCGGATTTCCGGCTGATCGACCAGGGCGCGGTCGAACGAAAACCCCATCATGATCAGTGACGTACCTTCGGCCACCTGGATCAGGTCAGGATTTGCCGCCTGTGCCGTGCCGATGTCACCCGCTTCGAGCCGCGCCAGATCGATCTGGCTGCTGCTGGCGAGCATGCTGGCGGTTTTGGTTTCAGTGGTGAATGTGATGTCTACCTGGTCGATATTGCCCGTTACAGGGTCAGGCCACAAAGTATTGCGCCCCAAAGCCATACCCGACTGGGTGGCGGTTTGTAATACAAACGGCCCATTAGTAATGATGGTATCCGGTTGCGTCCAGTTGTCGGCGGCGGCAACGGCTTCGCGTGGCAGCGGTCGGAATTCCGGCGTACTGGTCAACGACAAGAAATATGACGACGGAAACAGGACATCAATTTCAAGCGTGTACAGGCCAACAGCGCGAACACCGATCTCGCGTGCAATGAACAGGTCGTCGATCACTTCTGGAAATGCCTTGGCAACCGTTTCGCAACCGTTGATGATCATCAGGTTAGACGTGACCGGTGATGGGCGTGAGGGGTCACATGCGCGCTGAATGGCGAATACAAAATCGCCTGCCGTCACAGGCCGCACGCTGACAACCGTTTGGCCGTCCGGATCATAACGGACCCAGTTAACGTCTTCTCGCAGCGTGAACGTCCAGGTCAAGCCGTTTTCACTCACGGACCATGACTCAGCCAGCATGGGTTCAACCTGGTGTGTGAGTGGATCGTACCGGGTCAGGCCGACAAACAGGTTCTCGACCAGATCACGCGTGTACGGGTCGAACCGCGAAACCGCTACCGGGTCGAGATCGGTTCGGAACGGCATAGCCACGCGCAGGGTGGTTTGTGATTCCTGCTGGGGTGGGGCGGCTGTCACTGTGCGTACTACGGATGATGATGAAAAGCTGATCAACGCGATCAGCACGAGTAGTCGAACACTTTGGATCAAACGCTGCATACCATCCTCGCTTGATTTTACATAACACGACGTACACCAATCCAATAAACCATTCGCTATTGTAGCGCAAAATGGGGCTATCAAAGCTGACGTCTTCCCTTTGACTTGGTGTCTATTGCAGGCGCGCGCTGATAAATGGCAGGTTGGCGCCAAAAAGTGCCCATGTCAACAGGATATCCACCAGGGCACACACTGTCCATCGCTGCCATGTCGGGCGCTGAACATATCCCATCACCTTGTATGCTGCCAGCGCAAGCTCAGCGATAACAAAAACGACTTCGATCACGATCACCTGCGCTGACCATCCCTCAAAACCAAGTGAACTGAGCGCTTGAGGCACCTGGTTAAACAGGTCCGGTGGCCATAACAGCTTGGCTGCGCAGTACGTTGCGATGACCAGCAGAATCGTCCAGCGGTTGTAAGGCGCAGTCACCAGGATCGCGGCGGGTATCACACACCAGGCCAATCCGAGCGGGCTAACCAAAAGGCCGCCAATCACGCCCGCGATAATGGAGTTGCGGGCTGATTTGTGTGTTTTGACTAGTCCTTGACCCGCCGTGTTAGCCGTGAATAACCGGACCGCCGTGTCCTCACGACCTGCCCAGGTAAGGGACAGGTCGCCGGATGGCTCGGCAAAGATGGCAGGTACGGCGGCGTCGGCGGGTTTATCGGCAATGATTTGATACCCTTGAATAATGCCGTCCTGAAAATAAACAACGCCGGGACGCCATCCTTGTGGGGTGCGAATCGTGAGCGCGACGGGCAGCATAGACTGCTGACCGGGGGCGGGACTCACCCAGCGCACGGATGCGGGCCGGTCGCCATCTGTGACCGGTTGGGCGAGCCACCCAACGGGAAAACCGGCGGCATTGAGCGTGTCTGTATAGGCTGTTTTTAGGGGCAAGCGAAGGGTGGAAACTGAACTGTTGTAGGGTTGGCCTGATGCGAATGTGAGAACCGATACCGTTTCGATATCAGGTTGGTATGCAGAACTGATCGCCCAAAATACGTACACCTGGGACAGGTCTAACCCCACGGAAAAGGATGTTACAACCTGCTCACCGGTCAATACGTCGGAGAACAGAGTCAGGCTGGTCTTGACAGAGCCGAACAACACGTCATCGACACTGCCGAACTGGTAATACACGGTTCGACGGTTAGAAGCATCTGACGTCATCCATACCAGGTGCAGCGTACCATCATAAGTGGCGGCAGCAGCGACCCTGTCGGCGTTCTGGTGTAATAGACTATATGCGATGCGGGGGCGCCCGTTTTGATCGATTGTTGTCGCTAACAACTGCTTCTGATCATCGATCCAAAACACGGCCACGCGGTTGCCCGGTAGGGGCACCGCAGCAAAACCCCGGTTTGCCTGAGTGGCGATTTCAATTGGGCCGCGCACAGTCTGGCCATTCGGATCAAGCTGGGCGTTGTACAGGTAACCATTTGTTTCGGACCAGATCAAATGGAATGTATTATCCCTGGCCGGTGCGGCCTGCCAGCGAAGGGGTTTCAGGTCCGGGTACGGCAGCAGGGAAACTTGAGCGGACATGTTGTGCAAAGGAGTATAAACCAGCGGTGCATCAGCTTGTGGATTCCGCCAGATCAGCGCAGTCGAATCCCCGTTACTGAAATACGCGGGTATGCTGAATGCTTCGGTATGCTCGAAGGCTTCAACGTTTGGCCACCGGTACACGGGTGCGGTATCAGAGACTTGTGTCCCAATTGCAAGCGCCATACCGACAACGAGCAGCCCTACCCATACCGGGTGAGATTTCACAAGTGGTGACAAATCATCAAACCAGTGTATAATACGTTTTATTGTGGAAGAAAAAATGATTAATGAACGCTTCGTATGTGGCATTTGATTGATGTAAAATTGGCCGGGCTTGTTATATAATGAGTATGATGTGGATAATACATGATTTGGGTTTCAAGAACCACTTCTTGAGTCGGATACTACCCAACATAAGAAAGGCATGCGGATGGCAGAAAATAGAACCAGCCCCCCTCTCAAACCACCAATCAAACGCGAGACATCCTTCTTAGGAGATGCCGCCCCCCCACGCATGCCGTTAGATGAACGTGCCAGACGCCCACAAACAGCGCAACTCGCTTCGCCCTGGCGGTTACTGCTTCAGATAGGCGGGCAAAATCAAACGACGGTGGGACTTGAGGTACGTGATCGTGTAATACTTGGACGGGCCGATCCATTAGCTAATTTTTCTCCTGAGCTTGATTTAACGCCATATGGGGGGCAGGAAGGCGGGGTATCGCGACGGCATGCGGCCATCGTTCAGGATAAGGAAAACAAAGCGTTATATCTTGAGGACCTGAACAGCACAAACGGCACCCGGATCAATGAGTTTTCACTGGAACCACGGCGGCGCTATCGTTTGCGTGATGGTGATCAAATTGAAATCGGGCGCGTTCGTATCGTGCTGCGTTTTGTTCGCTCGCCGTATAAGTAACCACTCTATCCCCTGATCTGATGTTCACAAGGCGCAGTTAACAGGCGCCTTGTTGTGTTTGGCACACTATCCGCCTTGTATGGCGTACTGCATTTCGATCTGGCGAAACACCGTGCTATACCCCAGCGCAGTAAACGCAGGCAGAATCGGATCGTCTTCAGCAACATTGTAGATGCTGCCTTGAGCTTTTGGGTTTTCGTGGTGGAGATACGACAGCAGCGCGCGCGCCGCGTCGAGTTGGTCACTTCCCGGTTGGGCCGCCAGGTCAACCAGCCGAACGGCGTATTCAGTGGCCCATCCCAACGCGTAACCGCTGATATCCGATCCATTCAATACCACCCAGCTATGTGCCGCATCGCCTAACGCTTGCAGCGACGATAATTCGCGCTGCCAACAGTTCCGGACCGTATGAAACCGGTCAAAGTGGATCAGCACCTTGTTTACGGGCTGTTGTTTGAGGGTATATCTGGGAGACGTCGAAGCCGGAGGAATCGGTTGTTCCGGTTTCCGATCGAGGATCAGCAGGTAGCGCTTTTTTTCAAAGCCAAGTTGTGAGTACAGATTGTGCGCACCGGTATTATGTTCGATCACTTCCAAACGCACGCATGATAACCCGCGGGTTTGTGCCTGGGCGAGTAAGTATTCCATCATCCGGCGCCCGATACCCTGTCGCCGCCGCTGGGGAATAACGCCCAGGCCACCGATCCAACCGGCGCTGCCACGGATGCCAAGCAGCCCTGTGCCAATAATCTGATCGCCATCCATGGCCGCTACAGAAGCCGTCAGGTCTAGTGCATCACGCGCGATCAGGGCGCGAAATGCCTGGACTGTCATGGCAATAGGAACGAAGTAGTCGCTATAGGCTGCGTTGAATGCTGTTGTAAAGTCGTCAAAGTTGACGTCTGATACAGAATGAAGGCTGATCGAGGTCATGAAAGAACCTGTTCATTTTACGCAAAGACGCTGCTGATTGTCGCACCATGCGCAGTCGCGCGCAAGACCCAAAACATGCCGCATAATCTGCACGGTGTTGGATAGATACTTGCGTGTCAGGCCAGACAGGGTATAGTGACGGTATGCCTCAGCTTGTTTATCAGGACTGGATAGTATGCGATCGCAGCGGTTAACGCGAAGCCTGACCGATCGGACACTGGGTGGTGTTTGTGGCGGGTTGGGCACATTTCTAGACCTTAACGCCTGGTGGATTCGAGGGCTGTTTGTCGTGTTTGTTTTGCTCACGGCTGGCACCGGCATATTAGTGTACCTGGCTTTATGGCTGATTCTGCCGTCACAAACCCTGGCCGATATACGTTTGTCAACTGGTGATGCACCGGATATCCCGCCCAACGCGGAGACGGTGATCACCGTTGGTGCTGTCGTCATCGTGATCGGCATCATCGTTCTGGCGCGTAGTTTAGGCGTATTGGATGTTGGTGACGGCGATATTTTTCTGCCGGTGGTTGTCATTGGGTTTGGGTTGACGTTGTTGATCAAGCATCTCTGGAGGTCAGCATGACCGCCACACATCGCGGCCTGCTCTGGCCGGTGCTCATCATTGCCGGTGGCAGTCTCTGGTTATGTGCTGTTGTTGGCGTTTTCCCCGATGCGGTCAAAGACATATTGGAACGTGTTTGGCCGGCGCTGCTCGTGTTTTTTGGGTTTGATGTCCTGTTCGGACGGCGGCAGATTCGGGTCGGGCGGGTGCACATCGGCGCTGATATCATCGGGCTGGTGGCGACTATCACGCTGGTGAGTGTGCTCGTATGGCTGGCCTATGGGAAACAGGCCGATGTTGTCCGTGATGATACTGTGCAAACATTTGCCGAAACGCTCTCTGCCGATATCAGCCAAATCCGTGTGGACCTATCGGTCAAACGCACCGCTGTAACCATCAGGCCATCGACTGCCGATCCGCGTGACTTGAGCACGGTTTACAAGGGACCCAGCGAAAGTGACGTTGAGATCGCCTGGGTGGTAAACGGCAGTGAAGCGGTGCTGACTGTTACAGAAAAAACTTCAACGGCTGTCCCCAAATTGGAAAGTTTCGGTCGTGGGACGCTTGAGGTCATTTTGCCACCCAAGGTCCGTATCGAGCAGCTTACGATTTCTGGCGAACACGGGGATGCAGACGTGGATATACGACCGCTGCAAATCGACCAGGTTACGGTGTCTGTTGACAGTGGGAACCTTGCACTTGTTCTGCCGGATAACGAAGTCTTGACCGGCGTATTGGAAATGGGCGATGGTGGCATTAAGTTGTCTGTCCCGCGTGATGTGGCGCTCACCCTCAGCCTGGCTCAGAACAGCGGTGAGCCCAGTTATGAGTATGATACCTTCCGGTACGATGTACTGCGGAATGGTACGCTTAAGGTCAAAAATACCGATACGTTTCAAGTGGGTTTGACCGTTTCGCTTGATGATGGCGCATCGTTGATCGTTCAGGACCTGGAATAACACCAAAGGATAGCGCTGTGAGCTGGCATCTCCATATTACGGATCACCCACTTTTTGCGGTTCAGCTTCTGTATGGTCAAATGAGCCAGATCGCGGCCTGGACATCGAGTCAGGACGTGTTGATCTACGATCAGATCACGGGTGCGCTGCTTGAAAAACGGCATATTTTATACAACGGCGATACATTCCCTCAAACCGACGGGTGGCGAGCCTTTGCGCACACCCTATCCGCCCCCAACGGAGCCTTTTTCCCGTCGGTGACAGTTGGGCATACGCACGTGTTTGCGTCAAATGATGGACGTTTGTTTTTGTATCACGACAAAAACCATGATCTATACCTGGATGTAGATGGCCAGGTTGCCTTGTTAACACGGGATGATGACGGCCCGTTAGCAGCCGTAAGCCTGGATCGTGAACTGGGAACAGCGGCGGCGCTTAGCACAAATGGCCGGTTACATATCTACCAACAGCATATTTATATTGGTGCATGTGATGTCGCCGTGGAATTCGAACCGATTACGCCGGTTGTGCTGCTGCCTGAGACATCCGGCGAACTGGTCGTAGTTGACGGTGTTAAAGCTCAGGTGCTGGATAGTGCCGGGAAAGTCCGGTGTCACCACCCGCTGCCCGCCGTGCCGGGAGCGGTGGCGTGTTCGCCGGATGGATCACTGCTGGCGATTGGTGACCGGGACCACACTATCATCCGCATCTATGACGCTGATCTGAACCTGATCCGGCAAAACCGGGCGGATGATTTGTTTCAACGCGCCGTGCCGCTTCAGCTCCTGGCCGATATACCGGCGCCTGATGCGCCTGTGAATCAAATAGCCATTGACGATGACGGAACGTTTGCATTATCGATTGATGGTGGGTTTTGCCTGACACACGTTGACTATTTTTACAGCTTGCCCCGAACGCGTCCCCTGTTCTAATAAAACCTTAATCGAACAGGGGTTGACATGGCTCTTGACCTCATCATATACTGACTTAAATTAAGGAAATTTTGCCATGAGCTGTTTTCACTTTTCAACTGGTTTTACCTTTTCCAACACACTGTGAGAAAACCGGTGTGTTTTTTGTTTATACGTCATTGACTTAACACGGGAGAATTCCAAATGGACTACGGAATGGTCAGCAAGATCGAAAAAGCCAAACGGTATGCAGAGCAGCGAGATCGCATCCAGTTCGTGACGTTTTCTGTGAAATTTGATGGCGAAAACAATCCACACACTGTTACCTACGAGAACAACGAGTGGGATTGCGACTGTAGCTTCTTCAAATCACGCGGAGTATGCAGCCATACCATGGCTCTAGAACGGATTCTTGCTGGCATGCTTCCTCAGTCGGTAAATGCTGAATCCTGAACTCATGTAGTACATTGCCTGACAGCGATGATAATTATAACGCTCGAAGCGGCGTCTTGTGATGCCGCTTTTTTGTTGGTGTCCAACCGGGGAATCTTATCTCACGGCGTGTACCTAAGTATGTGCACCTGGGATCAGGATCGGTTAGAATGCCGCGCGTTATGACATCGGGACGTGGTTTGAAAGGACAAAAGCGGGTTGACTCGTAAACGTGTGATAGCTTTGACGCGGCGTTGGGGTGCGCTCGCCGTTAGCTTTTTTATCAGCGCGTTGTTTTTATATATTGGCTTAAAAGGCTTACATCTATCCGATGTCTGGGATGACATGCGGCAGGCCACCATTGGCTGGCTGGTACCCGGTATTGCGGTGTATTTCCTGGCGGTTTGGGGCAGAACCTGGCGCTGGCATTACCTGCTTCGTCCGATCAAGTCCGTGTCACTGCGCAGCTTGTTCCCCATTGTTGTGATCGGATACATGGGCAACAACGTTTACCCATTCCGTGCGGGTGAGGTTATCCGTGCGTATGTGCTCAAACGCAACGAAGAGGTCGCGATATCTGCCAGCCTGGCGACGATTGTGGTCGAACGTGTTTTTGACGGGCTGGTGATGCTCATTTTTGTGTTTGTGGCGCTGCCGTTTGCCGACTTCAAGGAAGACTGGTTGAAGGAGGTGGTATTTTTTTCCACGCTGTTGTTTTGGGGTGCGTTCGTGGTTTTTGTGATCATGGCGCTCCACCCGGAACGAACCCGCCGGTTTTATGTGTGGGTGTTCGCCCGGCTGCTCCCGCGTGGTATTAACACCCGGCTGCTTGAGTTCGCCGATCACTTTATGGATGGGCTGGTGAACTTGCGGCGCCCGCGCGATTTGATCATGACACTGGTGTCTTCCGTGTTTATCTGGCTGACCGAAACCACCAAATACTGGTTTGTCATGCACGCATTTGACTTTAAAGTCAGCTTTTTTGTGTTGATGGTCATGACCGCTGTCGTGAATCTGGCAACCACGCTTCCCTCGTCGCCTGGATATGTCGGCACATTCGATACGCCCGGTATCAAAACGCTCAAAGCCTACGGTGTGACGGAGCCTCTAGCCGCTTCCTACACATTGGTGCTGCATGCCGCCTTATGGCTGCCTATTACGCTGCTGGGATTCTACTACCTCTATCGTGAGGGGCTAAGCTGGCGCGATTTCAGTCGTGCAAAACAGGCGACGGTCAGGGGGACTGTGGGAGAAAACACGATTTCGCTGGAAAGTGAGGGGGTAACATGATCAAACGCCGCGTGGCGATCATTGGCGCTGGCGCAACGGGACTTGCCGCGGCCTATGATTTGACCTGTGCCGGGCATTCGGTGGACATCTACGAGGGCGGGGCAGAAGTGGGCGGATTGGCTGCCGGGTTCCGCGATGATTCCTGGGATTGGACGCTTGAAAAATTTTATCACCATTGGTTTGCGAATGATGATGCGATCCTGGGTTTGATCAAAGAGCTTGGTGCATCAGACAAGCTGCTGTTTCCGCGCCCGATTACATCGTTGTGGCTGGACGGTCGCATCTACCAGATGGATTCGCCCAATGTTGTTGTCGCCAATTTACGCCTGCCGATATCATTGGTGGCCAAAATACGGTATGGCCTGACCGGGTTGTATCTGCGCCTGTTCAAAAACTGGCTGCCAATGGAACGCCACACGGCGCAAAACTGGCTGCGGCGAACGATGGGACGTGAAGCGTATGAGCGGTTGTGGCGTTCGCTGCTGATCGGGAAGTTCGGCTACAGTTTCGACAAGGTCAATATGGCGTGGTTCTGGGCACGTGTTTATAAACGTACGCCGCGCCTGGGCACATTTGAGGGCGGTTTTCAGGCTTTTTTAGAGCTTTTGGCGGACCGGGTGCGCGAACAAGGTGGGGTGATCCATCTCGGCCAGCCGGTAGAATGTATCAAAAAAGAAGATGGTCAATTTGTGGTGACTGTGAACGGGGCAGACTCAGGTTACGATGCTGTACTTAACACTTCATCGCCGCAGATCATGTTACGGCTGGTTCCCGATTTACCACCAGACTACGCGACCAGGCTGTCCGCATTGCAGGGCATGGGGGCAGTAGTCGTTATCCTGGCGCTGAAACACCAGTTGTTGACCGATAACACCTATTGGCTGAGCCTGCCCGCTGATACACCTGACAAGTCACAAGCCGAATTCCCATTTTTGGCATTGGTTGAACATACCAACTACATGGATCGCGCTCACTATGGCGGCGATCACCTGGTGTACTGCGGCGATTATGTCGCGCCGGACCACGACTACTTCGATATCAGCGAAGACGAACTGGTCGAACGGTTTACCGCCGTGTTGAAGCGCTTTAATCCTGATTTTTCCCCGGACTGGATTCGCAAGCGGTGGGTGTACCGTACACGTTATGCCCAGCCGATCCCGCTGGTTAACCATTCACAAGCATTACCCGATTTACGCACGCCCATGGACGGGTTGTACCTGGCGAATATGAGCCAGGTGTATCCCTGGGACCGGGGAACAAACTATGCGGTTGAAATGGGGCGCACGGTGGCGGGGATGATTATGACCGGTTTTGAGCGCGGCTGAGTGGTGACGTGTATATGTTGGAGAAAAACTCGTAAAAATCACGTATACAACCGGTTGATCCGGCTTTGTGACACGTATACTTGTATTGTTCGCATCTAGGAGTTTGAGGGAAATCAGAAATGAAGAATATCACGGTAATTGGGGTGGGTTATGTTGGGCTGGTGACCAGCGCTGCATTTTCCGATCTGGGTAATTGTGTTACAGCCCTGGATATCAATGAGGAGCGCATTACCAATCTCAAAAAAGGTATCATGCCGATTTTTGAACCGGGTTTATCCGAAGTGGTTGAGCGTAATGTACGCGCGGGACGCCTGTTCTTTACCACATCTTATGCCGAAGCCTTAAAGGATGCTGAGTTTGTGTTTATCGCCGTTGGCACGCCTGAGGGGGTTGACGGTGAGGCTGATCTGCAATACGTGCGCATGGCTGCCGAAACGATCGCTAAAACCATGGATCACCCGCTGATCATTATCAACAAATCAACGGTGCCGGTTGGAACGGGTGACTGGGTATCCGACATCATACACGAAAATCAGCCGCATCCGCTGGAATTTAGTGTAGTGAGTTGTCCGGAGTTCCTACGCGAAGGATCAGCCATCACCGATTTTATGACGCCAGACCGGACGGTGTTGGGGTCGGAAGATACGAACGCGGCTGAACGCGTGGCTCAGCTCCACCTGCCGCTGCGTGCGCCGATCATGGTTACCGATCTGCGTACAGCCGAGATGATCAAATACGCGTCTAATGCATTCCTGGCTACACGCATCAGTTTTATCAATGAGATCGCCCATATTTGTGAGGCCCTGGGCGCAGATGTCAAGGAAGTGGCGCGCGGGATGGGTTATGACAAGCGCATTGGCCATCACTTCCTGGAGGCGGGAATCGGGTATGGTGGGTCGTGTTTCCCGAAGGATGTTAAGGCGCTGTCGCATATGGCCCAGATTCACGGCAAACACCCGCAGCTTTTGCATGCCGTGATGGAGATCAATGATTATCAGCGGCGGCATGTGCTGTTGAAGCTGCATGACGTGTTGGGCGATTTTAAAGGGCGCATAATCGGGTTGTTAGGGTTGGCCTTTAAGCAAAATACCGATGATATGCGTGAGGCGCCTTCTACCACCATTGGGGATTATCTCAGCGAGCACGGAGCAACCGTGCGCGGTTATGATCCGGCGGCACGCGACGCAGCCAAACGCGTGATGCCATATTTGGAACTGGTCAACAACCCGTATGAATTGGTAAAAGGTGCAGACGCGGTGGTTGTTTTGACACCGTGGAACGAATTCAAGCAGCTTGACGGGCAGCGCGTGAAAGAAGCAATGCGCACCCCGGTGATGATCGACGGGCGCAACCTATATGAACCGGCGGCAATGCGTGAGCTTGGATTTGTGTATCATGGCATTGGGCGCGGATACAATACAGGCGACAATTCGTAACGGGTGGTTGTTTGTCCCCGCACAATCAAGCGCACACACCAGGGATGCCAGTGACCGGCATCCCTGGTAAACTATCTGCTAAACTATGAGGAAACCTGCGCAATCTACCATGACGAAAGGGAAGGTATGGCGGATCAGGTAAGTCATGTATCGCGGCATGTTCTTGATAACGGCCTGACGGTACTCCTAAAGGAAATACACACAGCCCCTGTCATTAGCTGGTGGGTTATGTATCGTGTCGGCAGCCGTAATGAACCAACCGGGCAAACCGGCATTTCACATTGGGTCGAGCACATGATGTTTAAGGGAACGGAAAAGTTCCCGGCGGGTGTGCTCGACAAGGCGATTGACCGTGAGGGCGGCATCTGGAATGCCCAGACATCATCTGATTACACGGCGTACTACGAAACCTTACCCGCCAACAAAATCGAACTGGCGCTGCAAGCCGAGGCTGATCGGATGCAGAACGCGCTGTTTGATCCCGACGAGGTTGAAGCCGAACGAACGGTCATTATTTCCGAGCGGCAGGGTTCTGAAAACTCACCCATGTTTTGGCTGCACGAAGAGACACGTGCCGCCGCATTTCGTGTTCATCCCTATCATCACCAGGTTATCGGTGACATGGTTGATCTGCACACGATGACACGCAGCGATCTCTACCAGCATTACCGCACCTATTATGTGCCGAACAATGCCATTGCAGTGGCCGTGGGCGATTTTGACACGGCGGATATGCTGGCGCGCATCAAAGAATTGTATGGTGATATTCCATCAGGCCCGGAAATCCCTCCGGTGACCCGCACCGAGCCGCCTCAAATGGGCGAGCGCACTGTTCGCGTTGAACGGGAAGGTAACACATCCTACATTTTTGTGGGTTACCGCGCTCCCGAAGGAACCCATCCTGACTGGTTTAAGCTTTCGCTGGTTGATAGTATTCTCGCAGGTGCCAGCGCACCGGGCGGCGATGGCCTGGGTAATAAAACGTCCCGGTTGTACAAAACACTTGTCGAAACCGAACTGGCGTCCAGTGTGGGGGGGGGTATGTACCCCTCAATCAATCCTTACCTGTTCAGTATTGTTGCCACGGTCCGGGACGGGCGGACTCCCGAAGAAGTCCAGGCCGCGCTTGATCAGGAACTTGAGCGTGTGGCGGGCGGTGATATCACGCAGGATGAGCTTGACAAGGCAAAAAAACAGGCCAAAGCCCTGTTTGCTTATGGTACGGAGAGCGTAACAGGCCAGGCGTTCTGGCTGGTATTTTCAGAAAACTTCGCAAGCTACACGTGGTATGAACAATACCTGGCGCATTTGGAAGCGGTGACTCTTGACGATGTACGCGATGCCGCACAACGGTATTTGCGTCGATCGCAGCGCACGGTGGGCTGGTTTATTCCGGTCAATGCCGCTACTGAGGGAGATATGCACTAATGGATAAGCACACCCCGTCTTTTCCTGGTCCGAATACTATCTCCCACTACGAACTGGCTAATGGCATCGTGGTGTTGGTACATGAAAACCCGCATGTTCACTCTGTGGTTATGACAGGCTCGATTGACGCCGGTAGTTTATTTGATCCTGCCGAAGCGGTAGGACTGGCGTCTTTTGTGGCGTCATCGGTGATGCGCGGCACACGCCGCCATGATTTTAGTGCGATCCACGAGATGTTAGAAGGCAGCGGGGCCAGTCTGGCTGTCAGCGGTGGATTACATACGGTCGGTTTTGGTGGCAAAAGTCTGGCCGAAGACCTGTCCTTGCTGCTCGACCTGCTGGCAGAAGCACTCCGTTATCCCACACTGCCTGCTAACCAGGTTGAACGGCTGCGCGGTGAGATCATCACCGGCCTGAAAATCCGCGAGCAAGACACGCGTTTTATGGCCGGAAAAACATTCCGGGAACTGGCCTATGCGCCTGATCATCCCTACAGCCGCCAAACACGCGGCAGTGTTGAGACGATCGGCCAGATATCGCTGGAACAGCTTCGTAATTATCACCAACAGCACTTTGGCCCCAAAGGTATGCTGCTGGTTGTGGTTGGGGCTGTACAGGCGCAGCATGTCCTGCGTTTGGTCGAAGACCGGTTTGGCGACTGGGAAAATCCAAACCAGCCCGCGCCGCCCGAACTACCGGCCCTGGCCCCCTTTGAGGAAGCGCGCAGGCAAACGGTTGTGATGCCGGGCAAAAGTCAGTCTGACATCGTGCTGGGTTTTGCGGGGCCATCCCGGTTTGCAGATGATTGGCAGGCGGCCAATCTGGCCAACAGCATTTTGGGAATGTTTGGTATGTATGGCCGGATTGGTGCCGAAGTGCGCGAAAAACACGGGCTGGCCTACTACAGCTACAGCCGGGTAGATGGCGGCTTAGGGCCGGGACCGTGGCGCGTGATTGCGGGCGTGAATCCGGCGAACGTGGACCAGGCTATAGAAGCAATTCGCGCTGAGCTGCGGCGGATCACGACGGAGCTGGTCAGCCAGGACGAGCTGGCAGACAACAAGGCGAACTTTGTAGGGCGGCTTCCACTTCAGCTTGAAACCAACGAAGGCATTGCCGGGATTCTGCTGCTGATGGAACGGTACCAGTTGGGTTTGGATTACCTGCATCGTTATGCCGAACTGGTTGAGGCTGTTTCGGCGGAAGAAATCCTTTCAGCAGCACAGTGTTACCTTGATCCGGATTGTTACGCATTGGCCGTTGCCGGACCGGAACCATCACCGGGCGAGTGACAGACTCTGTTTCGATACCGGAAATCTCACAAGATAACGGTATCGAACCCACCACCGAGGACAACGATATGTATCGTATTGGTGTGGATATGATCGAGGTTGCCCGTATCCGCCGCGCGATGGAACGTCATGGTGAGCGTTTTTTTCAGCGGTTTTATACACCGGTCGAACAAGAGCAGGCGAATCAACTGCCAACCCGGCTGGCGGCACGTTTTGCCGCCAAAGAAGCCGTAGCCAAGGCGCTGGGAACCGGCATTGGCTCGGTACAGTGGACGGATATTGAAGTTCATTCGGATACCTGCCGCCGCCCGCACATACGTTTGTATGGGATGGCGGCTCAGGTTGCCGGTGAACTGGGCTTAACGACGTGGGAAATTAGCATGACCCATACCGACGACTTCGCGATGGCATTTGTAGTTGCCAGCACAGAGTCATCGACGCCTCCCATTGTTGATTTGTCCAGCGCGTTGTGATCAGATATGTGAGGCGAGCGGGTTAACAAAAACGCTCGCCTTGTTGCGTTTTGCAGGGGTGTAATGTTGATGTTCCTCACTTGTTGGTTAATTCCCGGCTTTGTTAAAATTTAGAAAACAGTTTTTTGCAAAAATTGCGCTTTAGAAAGGGCTAATCTTGATCCGAAAAAACACGATTCTCATTACGGGTGCTGACGGTGAAGTGGGCCACGGCCTCATTCGCCAGCTTTCCCCTCTCCCCGACCGGCCTGCATTGGTTGTGCTCGACATTCGTAAACTTGATCGATCGCTGCGCGGGTTGGTGGACCGGATCATCGTTGGTGATGTTTTGGATACCAAGCTGCTCGAAACGTTGTCCACCGAGTACGAGATCGACACCATTTTTCACCTGGCTGCGCTGTTGTCAACCAGTTCCGAGTTTAACCCCGAAACGGCTCATCGTGTAAATGTGCAGGGAACCGTTAACTTGTTGAAACTGTCGGTTGATCACGGCCTGACACGCGGCAAGCCGGTGAAATTTGTCTATGCCAGTTCAATTGCCGCGTATGGCATGCCCAATCTGGAAACGAAAACCAGTGCGGGTAAGGTTAGTGAAGACGACTATCTGCATCCGATCACGATGTATGGCTGCAACAAACTTTACTGTGAGCACCTGGGCCGTTATTATGCCCGGTACTACCAGCAGCTTTCGGCTACACGGTCGATTGGGGTTGATTTTCGTTGTGTCCGATTTCCAGGGCTGATCAGTGCGATCACATTGCCCACAGGCGGCACAAGTGATTACGCGCCCGAAATGTTACATGCGACTGCTCAGCGCAAGGCGTATGCTGCTTTTGTGCGCGAAGATACCACCATCCCGTTTATGGTGATGCCAGACGCGATCAAGGCTTTGTTGGCGCTCGCTGCGGCCCCACGCGAACAGATTACCCGCCAGGTTTATAATGTATCCAGTTTTAGCCGTTCAGCCGGGCAGCTTGCTGACATGGTCAAACGGGCGTTTCCCGAAGCCGCGATATCATTCAAGTCCTCGGATGCCCGCCAGAACATTGTGGATAGCTGGCCTGCGGACGTAGATGACAGCGCGGCCCGTCACGATTGGGGATGGGCGCCGGATTATGGTTTTGATCGGGCATTCGATGATTATCTGATTCCGACGATTCGCGGGCGTTACCAGTCAACGACCTAGTCGATCTGGGGCGTCATGCGGAGGCATTTAGGATAGGTGAGGGGCAGCGCCCGGCCAGGGTACTGTCCCTTTGCTGTTGTTATGTCACGGACTCGCTGGCGACTGGCGGCGCAGGTTTCTCCTCATGCAGAATTGCTGCGGCATTTTCTTCGACCGGTTGCGCCGGTTCGTTTTCGACACCGCGCAGCACAAACCAGGACACGATCCCAGCCGACGAAATCAGTACGGCTGAGATTGTAAAAACACCGCGCGCGCCGATTCTGTCCATCAAGAATCCAGCCGCTCCCATCGACGCGATGTTAGCTACATTAACAATAGTGCCTTGTGCCCCGCTGGCTCGCCCAAGTTTTTCACTGGGTACGTGCTGCTGTACCAATGTTGAGGCGACGATCTGGGGTGGGGATAATGTCAGGCCGACCAGGAATAGTACGCCGACCATGAGCGTGTAATCAGTTATGATCGACACAAGGAACGTCATCGAACCGAACACAAGCATGCTCATCCCGATCAGGTCACGTGCCCGGTAGCGTACCGCCACTGCCGCCGTGATCGCACTGCTTAGAATGATGCCCAGGGTTTGTGAGAAGCGGATCACGCCCAGGCCTTCCTCCGGCATGCCGAGGTCATCGATCAACAACGGTACAAACGTGATATTGGCGGCGCCAAGCCCCAGGAACAGCGCCAGGAAACTGATCAAGACACCGCGCATCACACGATCGGAAAAAACGTAACGCAGACCTACCAGCATCTCACCGGCCATTTTCCGGAGTGCGCTGATGATGTGTCTGGCCGGTAGGGTGCCGGATGGGATAATCTCAATTCCTGCCTGATCCGGCGCGGGCGTGACTCTGCCTGAGATACTGATCCTGGCGATGAACAAGGCAGATAGGAAAAACGACAGGCTGTCGGCGATAAATGCGGGCGCGGTTGCATCCGCGATGCCAACCAGAACCCCGGCTATGGCGGCGCCAACAACAACAGCCAGCGTCGTTGTCAACTGGGCCAGCGCATTGGCCGCCAGCAGTTGTTCTTTATCCAGCATCAGCGGCATGATGGCTGTGCGCGCCGGAAAAAAGAACGTGCTGACAGTGCTTAAAAACACCGAAACAGCGATAAAAATCCAGATTTGGTTAAGATCGTGGACCAGCAGGAAACCGAGCGCCAGAAACCCGCGTATCACGTCGGCGGTGATCATGATGTGTTTTCGATTGGCCCGGTCTACCAGTGTCCCGGCCACGATACCGAGAAACAAGGATGGCAGCGCAGACAGCACAAACAGCGTACTCAGGTACATGCCGGATTTTTCGCCTGCGTCGTCGGCCATACGGATGATGGCCAGCGTCATCGTATTGTAGGCCAGGGCGTCCCCAACAAATGAGATCATCTGCCCGGCCCACAGATGGCGAAAATCGCTGACGCTCATCACGCTAAATATATTCAGTCCATCCCGGTAGAAAAGGGTTGTCACCAGGCGACGAAATCCAATGCTATTTTGCATGGTCACTTTCCTGAAACTCACATGCCATCGTTATCATGTGCGGGTGTCCATTTGTTAGAACTCATTTACGTTTACTAATCATACCAAAGAATCGCCGGTTAGCGCGCCGTGCGGCGGTTTTACAAAGTTCATAACCTTAAAATATTGATAAAAAATTGTAGTGACACTTGATCCTATCTCTAATTACCTGTATGATCTGTGTACATTCTCGAATTATCCTGAGAAATTATCAATAAGGAGACATGAACTATGTTGTATCTTCCGCGCGAAGAGGGGCAGGGCCTCGTAGAGTACGCCCTCATCCTGGTTCTGGTTGCTGTCGTGGTTATCATCATTCTGGCCCTGTTGGGCCCGGCCATCGGCAATATCTTCTCGAACATCGTCACCAACCTGTAATACGTTCTCATCTCTATTTTACAAAAGCCCCGTCACGCACGGGGCTTTTGTGTTTTACCAGTTGGCAGGCCGCATCGATGCCGGGTGATGCTCATGCACATACGGGATCAGTATTCGGGTGGGATATCCTGATCGATGTCTGCATCGTAGTCACCGGCCCAGTATATGTCGTCCAATAGGTCGTCCACATCGTCCAGGTCAATGGTATCGGTTTCTTTCTGGCTTAGTTCAAATTCCAGGTCGTCTGGCACTTCCAGATCGTACATTGGCACATGAACTTCGTAACCATTGTCTTCGGCCCACGCTTTCAGATCCTCTATAATGGCCAGCAGTTTTGGCCCTTGTGGTGCGCGAGGCCCGCGAAAAATCACGTACTTTTGACTCTCGGTGCCGTCGCCCCAGAACAATGTCACATGGCCGTCCGACCCAATGGTAATATATGCTGGCTCGCCCATGATGATTGTTGCTTTCTAGTTATCCATGGCTTCAGTCGGAATGACCAGCCGCTCTAACAAATCATAACGCCACAAGGCACGAATTATCCCGGCCCACACAACCACCGCGATCAATATAACAAACAGGTCTTCGAAAGCTAATGGACAAATCAAAAGAAACTCGCATAATTAGAGGGTATGGCAAAACGAACCTTTACCCTCACCGAACAAGAAATCAAAGCC
>JAFGHR010000073.1 GCA_016930015.1 Anaerolineae bacterium
GGAATCGGGATACTGGCCCCACAAAAACGGGTGCGCGGCCTCAACCCGGATCACGCCGTCTACGTCGAGCAGGCGCGCGCGCGTTTTAGCGGGTACCGGCTCGCCTTTTTCCAGCGAAACGATACACGTCAGCGGCAGGTCGAAGCCGGAGACGATCTGACCGGGCGGCGCGGTATCCAGGCGGCGGCGGTAGGCGGTCATCGGGCTGAACTCGTGATCGCCGGGCGCGCTGAACTGGGCCAGCGGCGCGTAATGATAGTGGAACCAGTCCTGTTCGACCAACTGTTTCATGGCCCAATACTGCGTGGTGAGCACCCAGTCGGTTTTGTACTTGGCGGCGGCGTAGGTGTCGTGCGTGTAGTGCATGTCCGGCACGATCAGGCCGAACGAATCCAGCGTATACCGGTCGGCGTAATAACCCACAATGCCCAGGTCTTTGACCAGCAGGGAATCATCCGGCCCGGCGTGGGCGTCGATCCATCTGCCCGCTGTTTCATAGGCGACCATGCGCGGCGGCGGTTTGTGATTGTCCCAGGCACGCACAAACGCCAGCCCCGCGCAGATCAACACCAGCCCTACCGCGCCACCGACTACAACCCGGCGGTCGCCGAACACGATCCGGCGGTCGATGGCCGCGTGCACCAAACGCCGCGCCAGCCAATCACCGCCGAGCGCGGCCAGCAGGATCAGCGCCACGAGCAGCGGTGTATAGTACCAGAACGCGGTCACGTTGAGCGCCGTATACCCGGTGGTATATAACCCGGCCCACAGGACCAGCGGACGCAGACCGGGCGAAATCAATGCGCGCCACGCACCGAGCACGATCAGCGGCACGGCCAGCAGCGTCAGCGGGTTGTTGCCGTAAAACGAGTCCCACCAGTCCGCGCCGACGCGTACAAACCGCGTGCCCTGTAAAAATTCCTCTTTGGCGCTGAACGTTTGCGGCAGCGGCGTGCCGAAATAGGCCCACGCGAACAGGAACCACGGCGCAATTCCGGCTATATACGTCAGGCCGAGCCGCCAGGGCAGGCCGCGCCACGGGCGGCGCAGCGGGACAGCCTGATCCTGCCGGATAGCGCGGGCGCTGTCCCACAATGCAATCAGGCCGAATGCACCCGCCAGCACCACGCCATCGGCACGCGTCCAGGTCAGGGCGGCGGCGGCGATCATGGCTGCTGGGCGCCGGTCGCGGTGCCACAGCCACAGCCCTCCGGTCAGGATCGCGCAGTAGAATAACGTTTCCATGCCGTAACTGACGTAGATCAAGGGCGAAACGGCCAGCGTGATCGCCAGCGCCGCCCGCGCAAAAAATGACGTGTCACGGCGCAACAGATCGACCGCAAAACCAGCCGTCACCAGCAAAAACAGCCCGCTGAGCAGGTTCCCGGCGTGCAGCAGATCAGGCGTGATCCAGTACACGCCCGCCAGCAGCAGCGCCCACAGCGGCGTGGTGCTGCCCTGTACGTGTTCGCCGGGGTTAAAGACAAAACCCTCGCCCTGGGCTATGTTACGGCTGTACGCAAAGGTGATGAATACGTCGTCCTGGGTATAGTCCCAGAACGCGGCGGTCAGCAGCGCGACCAGTCCAAGCACGGCAGCAGCGATCAACCCGCTGCGCCGGGTGTGTAACTCGTGGAGGTGGATCATAGGCTTACTTGACTTGCATCCAATTCAACCAGGCGATATCACCGGTTTCTCCGCCGTGTTCCACGTTGATCCGCAGCAGTTGATCGGCTCGCCCGCTGGGATACACGCGTACCATCACCCGATAGCGGCCCGGCGCCACATCCGGCAGAACCGGCAGCGTCCACGTGACGGCTACCTGTTCACCCGGCGTCCACGCGGTGGTAGGCGGGGTGGGTGAGGCGTCCACCTGGGCGGCCTTGGTCAGTTTGGCCGGGTCCGGATCGATGACCTGGATCGAAACAACGTAATCGGTGTTCAACCGGTGTTGGGCTTCCCAGTAAAGCGTGATCGCCAGTTCGTCACCGGGCGCCAGCGACCGTTCGCTGACTTCATAGCCCAGCAGGGTTAGTTTACCCTCAAAATCGACGTTGAGCGGATTCGGCACGTCACCGGGCGGCGCTTCGAGCGTGATCTGGCCGAGCAGCACGCGGTTAAGCCCGGTATCGGCGCCGCTGCCGGTGGAGATCATACGTTCGTTGGTAGCCGAATCGTACAGGCCCATATACACGTCGAACGTCTGCGGTGTGTATAAGCCTTCCGGCACGCGGATCGCCAGCGGGTTTTTCCACGCCTTGCCGTCCTCAAGTTCGGCAGTGGCGATCAATCCGCCGCCGGGATACACGTCCCGCTGCGCTTCGATCACGCCATATTCGTTGACCAGGTGCACAAAAATGTTCCAGTTACGCGTGATCGCGTCGGTCGCGGTGAAGGTCGGTGAGAACCGCGCATAGTGACCGGGGCGCACGCTCCCGCTTAGCGGCTGGTAAGCGGCGCACAGCGCATCGTCGCCGGAGTCGCCCGGTTCGGCAAAACATACGGCCCGGTAGCCGTCCTGTTCGACGGTGTCGCCGTCCCACCAGTCCACGCTGTTTATCGAATACGCGGGCCGGATGGTCACAAAGGGCACCAGGATCGCCACGATCACAAAACACGCCGTGACAATACCCGCCAGGCCCCAGGCGGCGCGGCGTGATCCGCGTGCCCAGGCCACCAGCCCGACGATCATCCAGATGCTAAGCGGCGCGATGGCGCTGAACATCAGCCGCCCCTGCGAAGCCCATGTCTGGCGCGTCCAGCTTATCAGCGAGAAAAACACGATCACCGGCCAGATCACGATCAGCAGGCGCGCCAACACCGGGCGCGGTGCCGGGTTGGCGGCGGCGGGCGCGTGTTCACGTGGTGAATATTTTCGTTGTGAGCGAGCTGCCGCAAATACCGGCCCGATGACCAACCCTGACACACACACAGCGGCCAGAATGTTGAACACCTTGTACACGGTGTCATGCATGGGCACGTTCAGGCCGCCAAAAAAACCCCAGTAAGACTGCGCGAAGCCCCACCGCTCCGACCATAACTGGTCAAAGTCCGGCGTGATGCCCCGGCGGCCTACGATATCCAGAAACACATTAATCCCGGTCGCGTCACCGTACAGATCGTAGTTGCGCCAGTACCACCACCCGGCGATCAGGATCGTCAGCCCGCCGGATATCAGCCCGCCGACGATCACGGGCCGCCAATCCCGCAGCCGGATCGACGTGATCAGCAGCGCCAGCGCGATCAGCGGCAGCAAAAAGCCCACCTGGAACTTCGCCAGCAGTCCTGCGCCCGCCGCCAGGCCCAGCACGACGTAAAAGCGCGGGGTGGCGGACTGGGCCGGATAGTTGAGCAGGCGCACGATCAGCACCAGCAGCGCGGTTGCCAGCAGCGTAGACAGGTTGTCGTTGTTGATCACGCCGCTGATGAACAAAAACATCGGGTTGAAGGCGGTGATCGCGGCTGCGCCCAGCGCCACGACGGGCGCTGCCGGGAACAGTTCACGCCCCAGCCGGTAAGTGAGGTAAACCGTACCCGCGCCCATCACGATCGACAGGAAACGCACAATATGTACGGCCAGCGTAGTCCCGCGCCAGGGGAACTGCTCGGCGTCGGCGTCATGCAGGATCATGTTGGCGTTACCGTCAGGCACGACCATGCCGATATCGGCGTGCTGGTTCAGGCGGCGCACCGTGTCCATGTCGGACGTATCGATCCAGCCGGTAGCGATGGCGCCGAGCATGTAGTACAGCGGCGGTTGGCCGCCTTCCTGTCGCCAGGGGCCGATATGCGCCGGGTCCTGAACGGGCAGCCCCAGGTTATGATCGGCCATGTATTTCACCATCGGGTAATGCCACAGTTCATCGGATGCTTCAAAGACCGGGGTCACTGCGCTATAGATGAGGGCCAGCACGACAAACCCGGCCAGGATCAGCGCCAGTCCGGCGTGTTCGCGGGATGAGGGGATAATATGAGGTCGCCATTTGCTCATAGTTTGTGTTCGATCCCACCAGCCATTATAGTCAATCGAGCGGCCAGTTTACCGGAAGCGGCATCGCTCTGCCAGGGTGAGTCGCCTGCGCCCGCCTGACGCTCGTTGACAATATGGCGATCCTTGCCTACACTGCGCACTATTGTTACGAGATTGTAACCGGTTGTTGTCAGAGAACCAGCAACCATGAGGGGCGCCAATCAGGCGGTTGTGACCGGTCGCAGCGATTACCATGACGAGAGTAGAGGGCGATATCCCCATGCGGTTCATGATCATCATCGATCATCCGTGGAAAAACAGCTTCAATCACGCGATCCTGGCGCGTATCACCGCCCGGTTGGAATCTCGTGGTCATGCCGTTGACGTGCTGGACCTGCACGACGAGGATTTTGATCCCGTGATGCACGTTGACGAGTTAGCCGTGTACAAACAGGGCAAAACCCTCGATCCAGCGATTGGCGGTTACCAGGCGCGTGTCAATCAGGCCGATCACCTGATCTTTGTCTTCCCGGTGTGGTGGGAAGTCATGCCCGCGCTGCTCAAAGGCTGGATCGATAAGGTATTCCTGCCGGAATGGGCGTTTACGGAAGCCGATGCCGCCCCGCTGCTCACGTTTATCAAAACCGCCACGGCGATCACGACCATGGGCGCGCCGGAAGTCATCCACACGTCAGTTGAGCGCATGCTGCTCAAAGGCGTGCTGGAATTCTGCGGCGTGACCGAAACGTTCTGGCTCAACCTGTGTGCGGTGAGTGAAAAAACCGATGCCGAGCGCGAAGCGTGGCTGGCGGACATCGACGCGCACCTCGACCGGCTGGCCTGACGTTTAGCGCTTACTCAGCATTGCCCGCAGCACAAAACCTGCCATGGCGGGTTTTTCACCCACGCGGCGGATGCTGTACGGCCACCATGCCGCGCCAAACGGCATATAAACGCGCATGGTATGCTGCGCTGCGAGCTGGCGCTGCAATGGCTCGCGCACGCCGAGTAGCATTTCAATTTCATAGTCGCCCGGCTGCCAGCCGGTAGCCGAGGCTACCGGCATCAGGATGTTCAGAATCCGGTCGTCGTGCGTGGCGAATATGGGCCGCAGGCCGGATTCCTTCATGGGCGGGCTGAGCGCCAGCAGGCACAGCCGCAAATACGCGTCGTCGATATCGCGTTTGCGCGTATGGGCGATGCGGCGGTTCGCTACAAAGGCCCCTTTCACCAGCCGGATCGTCGCGCCCTGTGCCGCCAGCCGTTTTAGATCATCCTCGGTGCGGAGTAAGTAGGTTTGCAGCGTGATCGCGGTGGGAACCTGCGCCTCGACCAACCGCTCGTAGAGCGTGATCGTTGGCTGAACATAACTCGCGTCTTCCATATCGAGCATCATGTAGCGCCCGGCGGGTAAATCTGCCAGCGCTGCGCCGATGCGCTGCGCGTTCGCCCAGCCCAGGTCCTCGTTGATCGAATACCCGATCTGGGTGGGGTCCACCGAGATAAACCAGTCCAGACCGGTATGGCTGAAGTGTTCGATGGCGGCGATGATGTGTTGCACGTTGTCTTCGACCCGCGCTTCGGTATCGACATACTCGCCCAGGTAATAGATCGAGGTGTGAATACCCGCTTCTGCGAAGGCTTCCGCTTTACGCTGCGCTGCCTCGACATCCGGCCCGGCGACAAACCGCTCGGCCAGCGCCGTCAGCCGGTCACTGCCTTCGATCCGCGTGCGCAAACCCTCGCGGCAGGCCAGGGAAATCATGGTTCGCTGCCACAACCGTTTGCCCAGGTTAGCACCCATAAACGTCATGGTATCCTCCAGAACTCATCATGAACTTGTCTATTGTGTGACCAAAACAAAACGATACGTTCGGACACGGTTCAGCGTTGGTGGGATGGTTGCAGCAGGGTTTCATAATAAGCGGCGGTGCGTTCGGCGATCTTGTCCCAGGTGAATTCTTGCGCCAGTTTTTTGGCGTTTTGCCCCATCGCCGTGCATAAACCGGGATTATCGGCCAGGTCTTCGATGGCCAGCGCCAGCGCGGTCGGTGAGTCGGGCGGGATCAAGCGTACATGATGATCGCTGCGCAGGTCCGGCATGTCAACTTCCGGGTACGTGGTGATGATCACGCAGCCGTGCGCCAGCGCCGCCATCAGGCTGCCGCGCCGGAACGACACACCGTCCCGGTAGGGCAGGGCGATCATATCGGCAGCCATCAGGTGCCCGCTGACGGCGGTTTCATCCACAAAACCCGTCCACCGGATGTGATCGTTCAGGTCGAGTTCTTCGATCATCTCGTCTACTTCGCGGGCATAGACGATATTGGCCGGGTCGCTGGTGCCGGTTCGCCCGCCGATCATCAGGAGTTTTACGGGCAGGTGGTTGTCCCGGTTCGTGCGGACGGCGCGCAGCAGGGTTTCGATCCCCTTGCTGGCGTTCAAAAAGCCAAAATAGCTCACCACAATATCACTGGGATGAAAACCCAGGGCCGCACGCCATACTACCCGGTTGTAGCCGGGCGGCTGGCGGGGGCTGATGTTCGAGCCGATGGGGATATGCTGCATGCTGGCAATCGACTTGACCGACAACAGCCGTTCGTAGTCGCCGTGATTGGTCAGGATCGCGCCGTCGCTGCTGCGGGCCAGGGTTAACACGGCCTGGTAGCGCAGCGGTCCGGCTTTGGGAAACAGGTAGGGCACCAGCAGATCGTGAAATGTAGTGACGACATACACATCATCCAGCCGCACCGGCAGAATATGAACAAATGCGGCCATGTTATAGGCGGCGGCCTGGTATTGGATGTTGAGCACGTCGAGTTTTTGCGCCTGCACCCAGCGCCGGATGCGGCTGAGCGTTCCCCAGCCCCAGGTGTGGGCGTCCGCCATCACGTGAATGTTGTCATGTGATGTGCTGTTGGCGGCGCGGTGATCGGTAAAGACGTGAACCTCGTGCCCCAGCGCGACCAGGGCTTTGGATAGCTCCAATGTATAGGCACCAACGCCGCCTTGCATGGGCGGATATTCGCCTGTGACCTGTCCGATCCTCATGGTTCTCGCTTTCCTGATGCCAATGCCCACAGCACGCGTAGATACGTCGTGACTCGCTGGCGGCGCATAGCGGGTTTGTTCTTGAGCAGTGCCTTACCGCTTTCCTGGATGATCTGGAACCCGTAACTCAGGAGCAGAAATAATCGCAGCGCAAACGACACTCCGCGCCCGTGATATTTTTGAAAGTAACGCAGCTTGCTTTGCTGGAAATAAATATGGCGCGGCGCATCGACCTGCTCGGAACTCTTGCCGCCGTAGTGGGTGATCGTGGTGTGCCCTGCATATACCACCCGCCATCCGGCCAGCCTGGCGCGTTTGCACCAGTCCAGTTCCTCAGAGTACATCACGTAACCCGTATCCAGGCCGCCGATCTGATCGTACACGGCGCGGCGGGCCATCAACGCGCAGCCCTGCACCCAGTCTACATCAACTGTACCGTCATCCGGCAAATCGCTTGCATAGAATCGTGTTAGAACGCGGCGCGGTGCGTAACCCTGAAGCCACGTACTTTCAAAGATGCCGGTCCACACCGTCGGAAAACGGCGGCGCGTCGATTGGTGGGTGCCGTCCGCGTTGAGCACCTGCGGGCCGACGATGCCCACGTCCGGGTGTGTGTCCAGGTAGTCGAGCAGGGCGGGCAGCGTGTTTTTGTGGACCAGCGTGTCAGGATTGAGCAAAAATACACAGCGACCGCGTGCCTGTGCCAGCCCGATGTTATTGGCGCGGGTGAAGCCAATATTGGTTGTTTCAGTGATCAGGTGCACCCACGGGAAACGATCTCGCACAACGGCCACGCTGTCATCCTGGCTGGCGCTGTCGATGACGATCACCTCGACACTTGGCCCGGAGTCACCGTGAAGCGTGCCATCCGGTGCCGTCCGCCGGACGGGAGCCGCCGCGATGCTGTCCAGGCAGTCGGCCAGCAGGCCGGACACATTCCAACTCACGATGATGATCGACAGATCGATAAGCGGCGATTGCATCAGGCCATGTCACTCCAGGGTTCCAGGCTAAGCAGCCAGCCGGCAAAACGGGCATAGTATACCCGAAACTGGCCGGAATATGATGGCGGCATCCGGCGCCACGCCGCCCCGCTGATACGCAATTCCAGCTTACCCGCGATCAGGCAGGGCCGCGCCGCGCTGGGACTGCGTTTTATCGTTGTGGTGACGTGACGCACCACCGGGTGGACGACGAGCAGCGTACCGCCGATCACGGCCAGCGCAAACAAGGCGATCAACGCCCACAAAACGCCATATAGTGTTCGCTGCCACGGGTACGTGATGCCGGGCGCCAGCGCCGCCGCCAGGATCACGTTTAACACACACGCGGCAGCGCCTTTCACCAGAAAACCGATCCCGCGGTAGCGCAGGGCCTGCCGCTGGCGTGCGCTGACCCGGCCTGCCCGGTTAAACGCCAGTTCATCCGGCGCAAAGCCGAAGATCGCGCCCAGGTCGCCGATCGATGGTGTGCTGCTTGTTGGCTGGCCGGTGGTGTGCTGCATATCACTGTGTGCCAGGTTCATCATGACTGCCGCTGATACATGACCTGGACAAATTATTTTACCAGGAATTTACAAAATGGCTGTAGTTCGTAAACGATCACGTTACATTTTCCGCCCATAATGGCAGTATCAAGCAAAAGAAAACACGCTACACTGAAAACAGCGTGACGAGTTATCAATAAAGGAGAACATCATGGGCAAGTGGATAATGCGAGTAGGGGCGGTTGTGATCGCGGCGGTTGTTGTGTTTGGGATGGTGGCTGATGCCAGCGCCCAGGGACCTGACGGTCAGCAGGAGGAAGGCGTTAAACCGGTGCGGCACATGGTGCTTGTGCTGGCCGGGATTGTTTCCGAAGAAACCGGCCTCAGCGTGGACGATCTCAAGGTCCAGGTGCGCGAAGGTAAATCGCTGGCCGAGTTGTGCACCGAGAATGGTGTCGATCCGCAGGCCGTGTATGACGCGGCTAAAACCCAGTTGATCGCTGACATCGAGCAGGCGTTGGCTGACGGCAAGATTACCGAGGAGCGCGCCGAGCGTATGTTGGGTAATCTGGATGATGCTCTGGACGCCGCCATGAACGCCAGCGGCCCGGATGGGCTGTTGTTAGAGATGGTCCAAAATCGCATCGAGCGCACGCTGGTGGACCAGGCAGCGGAACAGCTCGGTATGCAGGCGAAAGACGTGCTGCAAGAATGGCGCCGGTCGGACTCGCTGGCGGCGGTGATTGAGGCGCACGGCGGCGACGTGATCGCGGTGTTGGATGCGACCGAAGCGCAGGTAACCGGAGACGTCAACCAGGCGGTGGCCGATGGCAAGATCACGCAGGAACAGGCCGACAAAGTGCTTGCGAATCTGCGTGTGCGCCTGGAACGCCGTATGAATACCAAACTGCCAGCCGAAGTAGACCCGGACCGGCCTGGCCGGGAGCGCCCCGGTCAGAACGAACCCGCACAAAATGCGCCCGCTGGTGACAGCGTGGGTACATAAACGCACGGTTCACCGCCTGCTGGACCAGCAGCGCTCAGGGCGTCTCCGGAAAAAGAGACGCCCTCATTTTTTGCGGCTTCCAGTTTGGCGCCGAATGAGGATAATAGGATCAAGGTGTGGCGTACCGCAGCATAAGGAGACAGGCATGGACCTATTGGTTTTGGGAGGTACGCAGTTTGTAGGGTACTACCTCGTCGAAGCCGCGCTCTCACGCGGGCACACGGTGACTCTGTTCAATCGCGGGCAGACCAACCCGGACGCGTTTCCCGGTGTCGAACACCTGACCGGGGACCGCGACGGGGCGCTTGAGGCGCTCAAAGGGCGGCGCTGGGATGTGGTGGTGGATACGTGTGGTTACGTGCCGCGTATCGTGCGTGACTCGGCGGCGCTGCTGGCCGGTGCGGTTGATCTCTACGTGTTTGTATCGACGCTGTCGGTATATGAGCTCCCGGCAGTGGGCCAACCGCCGATCACGGAAGACTCGCCCATGATGACACTGCACGATGAATCGGATGAAACGGTGACGGGAGAAACCTACGGCCCGCTCAAAGCGCTGTGCGAACGTGCCGCCGAAGTCTGTTTGCCGGGGCACGTGCTCGCGGTTCGTCCCGGCCTGATTGTCGGCCCGCGTGATCCAACGGGTCGGTTTTTATACTGGGTGCGGCGCTTGGTGCGCGGCGGTGAGGTGCTGGCGCCCGGTAACCCCGGCGCGCCCGTCCAGGTTATCGACGCGCGTGATCTGGCCGCGTGGATGTTGGACATGGCCGAGGCACGCCGGGCAGGAGCCTATAACGCGACCGGCCCGGCTGAACTGCTGGATATGGCGGGATTCCTGGCCGGGGTTCAGGCGGCGGTAAACGGCAGCGCCAGCCTGACATGGGTGTCCGAGGAATTTTTGCTGGAACACGAAATCCAGCCGTTTAGCGAACTGCCGATCTGGCTGCCGGACGAAACGAGCAGCCTGCTGCGGGTGGACTGTGGCAAAGCCATCGATGCTGGGTTACGCTTCCGCTCGTTGGCCGACACGGTGCGGGATACGCTGGCATGGGACCGGGCGCAGTCCGGCGGCGCACTCGGTGACCTGGAAGGCCGGTTGAGCGCCCGGCGGGAAGCGGACCTGTTGCGGGCGTGGCGGTCGCGATGATCTTGCCGCAAGAATCGCGGGCGCGGTGATGGTGCGTGGCGCCGGGGATACCTGGTTTTCGGCAGGATACCCCCGGCGTGTGTGCGGTTTAGTCCGCAGGAATCACGGGCAGCACGACATGTGACGGGTACTCGGCGCTGCGGTATACCGTCAATGTTGGCGCCGGATCACATGGTTCAGTCAGGTAATTGTCCGCGTCGGCCCCGGTGATCGTAAAACGCAGGCGGTTTCCCGCGTCAAAAACAACCGAGATCGGGAGCAGGTCAAACACCAGTTCGACCGGTTCGCCTTCCGGCAGTGGTGATACGTCTGCCGCGTTGCCCCGGTGGAAGGGCAGCTCCATGGTATCAAACGGCGGTTCTTGTAACGCCCGGTGCGAGGCTTTGAGCACACCTTCCGTCAGGTAGGTCGAGGTGCCGTCCGGTGCCACTTCTTCCACGTAGACAAACACGTCGATATCCTCTACGCTGGCCGTGATCCACAGGTGCGCGACCGGGTGCCCGGTAAGCTGCATGGCCTGTTCAAGCGGCGGGGTGGTAAATGTCAGCCCCTTTTCATCGTTGGATCGCATGTCTGGGTAGCCGAATCCGCCGCCGTAGCCGTCTACCCAGCGTGTTGTCGTGCCGGTGGTGGTAGTGTAATCCACGCTGTACACGTCCATGCTGGACGCGTCTTCGCCGGGCGTGGACGGTCGCTCAAGACTCAGCAGGCCGTCATTCACCGACTCCACGCTGCCGGATGGCCCCGCGTGCAGGTACATGGGCGTCGGGGTTTCTTCCGGAAGCGGCCATTCATCGGCAGCATACCACACCGCGCCGGAGCCGTCGTTTGGTCCGCCGGACTCGTCATCACTTGCGCCTATCACCGAATAATAGACCGGTGGCTCGTCCATGATCCCGTTATCGATGCCCTTGAGCCAGTAATCGAACCAGCGCAGATGCTCGGCCATCATGTCAAAGCCGCCCGATCCGTTGTGGGACCACGGCGTCAGGATCAATTTTTGCGGCACGGTCAGGTTGTTGAACCACGTCACCGCGTCGCGCGGGAACATATCATACCAGCCGCCGACCGTGTACACGGCTACGCCCGATGCGTTGATCGCGTCGATATAACTGGACGGACTCACGCTTGAAAAGCTGTACTCGCTGTCGGATACCGGGTTGCTGTCGCGGAACGGGCGTTCCTGGGCCAGTAAGTAGATATTGGCGTTGTCGCGGTGTTCGGCGCGGGCCGCCTGGAGCAGCGCGCCGTCTGTGTCATCGTCAACCGGGGCGGCAGGTTTGATTTTGTCGAGCAGGATGGTGCGCGTTCCCCAGTTTTCCACGTAGTTATCTGCGAATACGCCGCCCGGATACACAAATGAGTACAGGTCAAACAGTGCCATCATGGGCATGATCGCTTTGAGGTGGGGCGGCTGTGTGCTGGCGGCCAGATACTGCGTGATCGCCAGGTACGACAGGCCGAACATGCCGATATTACCATCACACCAGGGCTGCACGGCGAACCACTCGGTGATGTCATATGCGTCCTGGGTTTCTTCCCGTGTGAACTCGCCGCGCCGGGTGCCGAACGACGCGCCGCCGCCGCGTACATCCACCACGCCGATCACATAACCGTGATACAGCGCGGTTTCCAGTTCCGGTGCCTGCGTGAGAATTGTGAATAACTCGCCGTTGTCCATCTCGGTGGCGCGGTGATAGCGGTGGTGAGTCCACAGCACCGGCAGCGGGTCGTCTACCGGTTGGCCGTCAACTGCCGGGCGGAAGATATCCACGGCCAGCCGTGTACCGTCGCGCACCGGCACATACTGCGATATACGCACCCAGTCGTCATAGATCGGTTCGGAATAGCCCCGGTATTCGCCGGGGCGCGAGATGCGTTCGCCGTCCTGCGCGGCGGCAGGCATAACCAGGGGAACGGCGATCACCAGCGCCAGCACAACGATCACCAGCGCCGTGATCATCACGTGCCGAATACGGTTGGTTGTTGGTGTCATATGGATACGATCCCTGTATGTTAAGTGTGCCAAAACCCGTATTGTTACCCACATTGTACAGCGTTTTAGCCGGGATGAAGCTTAAAATTAGCGGTGTAGGGGCGGATTCACGGCGTGTTGTCAGGAAACGGCGGCAGCGCGAACAGGCGCTCGGCGTTGGCGGTGGATAAGTCGGCGAACGCGGTTTCGGTCAAACCGCGCAGGTCGGCCAGCCGTGCCGCGATAAACCGCACATGAGCGGGTGTATTGGGGCGCCGACCCCGGAAAGGGTGTGGGGTCAGGTACGGGCTGTCGGTTTCGACCAGGATACGGTCATCCGGCACCCCGGCGGCGATCTGGCGCAAATCGTCGGCTTTTTTGAACGTCACCGGCCCGGTGAAGCCCAGGTAAAAGTCGATGGCCAGCGCCCGGTCGGCGATGGTCTGCGATGCCGAAAACGAGTGCAGCACGCCGGGACGATTGACCAGCGGCTCCGGCAGATCAGCGGCCCACGTTTCGAGCACGGCCAGCACGTCATCCCCGGCCTCGCGGTTGTGGATGATCACGGGCAAATTTAATTCCGCTGCGAGTCTTAGCTGGGCTTCAAACGCGTGCGTCTGGATGGCTTTGGGCACGGTGTCCCAATGGTAATCAAGCCCGATCTCGCCGATGGCGACGGCTTTTGGGTGTGCTGCCAGGGCGCGTAGTTCCTCGATCATCGACGGATCAAAATCCCCGGCGCTGTTGGGCTGGATGCCCACCGCTGCATAGATGCCGGGGTACGTGTCCGCCAGGTCGAGCGCTTCACGCGACGTGGTCAGGTCGATGCCGGGGATGATGATCCGCGTGACGCCGTGTTCGGCGGCTTCGCGAACAATGGTGTCGCGTATGCCGTCGAACGCATCAAGATTCAGGTGGCAGTGTGTATCGATCAGGGGCATGGGCGGCGTGTTTATTGGGCGTGACCGCCGGACTTCAACAGCTCCAGATCGGCATCGATCATCATCCGGATGAGTTCGGTAAAGCTGACTTCCGGCTCCCAGCCCAGGTTTTCCCCGGCTTTGGACCCATCCCCGACCAGCAGATCAACTTCGGCAGGCCGCATGAAGCGCGCGTCCTGTACAACAAAGTCGTGCCAGTCCAGGTCGAGGTAACTGAACGCTACTGAAACCAGTTCCTCAACGGAGTGAGTCTCGCCGGTGGCGATCACATAATCGTCCGGCTTATCCTGTTGCAGCATCAGCCACATGGCGCGCACGTAGTCCCCGGCAAAACCCCAGTCGCGGCGGGAGTCCAGGTTGCCCAGGCGCAGTTCGCTGGCCATGCCGAGCTTGATCTTGGCGACGTTGTACGTGACTTTGCGCGTGACAAATTCGATGCCCCGGCGCGGGCTTTCGTGGTTGAACAAAATGCCGCTGGTGGCGTGCAGATCGTAACTCTCACGGTAGTTGATCGTGATCCAGTGCCCGTATACTTTGGCCACGCCGTAGGGACTGCGCGGGTAAAAGGGCGTGGTTTCGCGCTGGGGCACTTCGCGCACCTTACCGAACATTTCGCTGCTTGACGCCTGGTAAAACCGGATGGTGGGATCAACGTGGCGGATCGCGTCCAACAGGCGGGTGACGCCCAGCGCGGTTACGTCACCGGTGAATACCGGCTGCGTCCATGACGTTTGCACAAAACTTTGCGCGGCCAGGTTATAGACTTCTTGCGGCTGGCACTCCTGGAGCGCCAGTTGCAGCGAGGTCTGGTCGAGCATGTCGCCGGGGATCAGGTTGAGTTTGCCCTGTATATGCTCAATCCGGTTAAAGTTGACCGTGCTCGTGCGGCGTACCAGTCCAAAAACTTCGTAGCCCTGGTTGAGCAAAAATTCGGCCAGATAGGACCCGTCCTGGCCGGTGATTCCGGTAATAAGCGCACGCTTAGCCATTTTATTCTGCTCCTGCATCAGGCCCGGCATTCGGCTCGATACCCATGTGCCGGCGCCAGTCGTTGAGAATATCCAGTAAGGTTTGTTCGAACGGTATGGTTGGCTCCCAGCCGGTACGCTGGCGCAGCTTGTCCGCGTTGCCGATGCGGCGGGGAATGTCGGACGGGCGCATACGGGTGGGGTCCTGGCGGACCTCAATCGAAACCGCGCTGTAGCCGAGTAATGTGTCTAACAAATATTGGATGCTGTACGCGTTACCGCTGCATACGTTATAGGCTTCGCCCGCTTCGCCGTGAACCGCCAACAGGTGATAGGCGCGCACTACGTCGCGCACGTCGGTAAAATCACGTTCGGCGCTCAGGTTGCCGACATACATCACCGGGTCCTGTTTACCCGCTTCGATGGCGGCGATCTGGCTGGCAAAATCTGCCGCGACGAAGCCGCCTCTTTGGCTGGGTCCCATGTGGTTAAAGGGACGGGCAATCACGATCGGCATGTTGTCCGAGAGAAAATATTGCAGCCCCAGCATATCCTGGGTCACTTTGCTGACGCTGTACGGGTTAGTTGGCCGGAAGGGGTGGTTTTCGTCCAGTGGAATCCCGCTCGGATCACCGGCGCCGTAGATTTCCCCGGAGCTGATGACCAGCACCCGCGTATCGAGACGCAGCGTTTCGATGGCCTGGAGCACATTGATCTGGGCGACGATGTTGTTTTCGAGCGTTTCCCACGGGTTTTTGAACGATTGGCCAACGTCCGCCAAAGCCGCCAGGTGAAAGATCAGGTCGGGCTGCACGGCCTGGAGAATCGTTCGCACGGCGTCCGCGCTGCGCAAATCGACTTCGAATTGGCTGACCGGCTGACCATCCAGGCGCGGGTTTTGGCCGGGTGGGAGAAATACCGCCGCGTGCAGCGCCATGTCGGGCTGTTTGAGGAGATGTTCTACCAGGTGTCCGCCGACAAAACCGCCTGCACCAGTGATAAATACTCGCACGTTGGTTCTCCGATGGTGTAAAAAGGCACGCTGCCTGATTCGGTGGCAGCCGCCGAACGGCGTTCATTATAACGTGTGCCCGGAGCGTGACAAGCCAGAATCGACGGCGGCAGATCACCGATCTGCCGCCGCCTGCCTGACAACCGAAGCACGAGTTAATCAAAATGGGGCACGATCACCATGTCGAGTCCGACCCCGTTGGCGTCGGGCTGGATCAAAATATCATAAAATACACCCTCCTGGAACGTCACGTTCGGCACGGTGTGCAGCGTGCTAAACGTGATGTCGTTTAGGATGTAAACCGTGTATGTTCCGACGATGATATCATATTCTTCGCCGGGTGTTTCGAACCTCGCCACGTCGCCCAGCGGCTCCGGTTCAGGGGCGGGTGTAACCACCTCAATCTCCTCACCTTCGCCTCCCTCAGGAGTGACCTCTCCGGCCTCCGGACCGGCGGCGCCTGCTTCGACCGCAAACGGATCGCGGCTGGACAGCAGCAGATCGCCGGGCTGGTTGGACGCGTTGTGCAACACGCGAATCCGCGCGTACCCGTACCCGATATCGAACCCGCTGTCAGGCGTGGAGTTGAGCTTGATCCCGGCGCGGTCACCCAGCACAAACAGGGTTCGCATGTGGCCGTCACCCCAAGTAAGCACATCTTGCAGCAGCACCGCGCCGGTCAGGCTGTCGCGAATGACCAGCTCGTTTTGTTCTTCAGCGCGGACGATATACGGCGATGATTCGCTGCGTTCCACGTTGGAAAATACGACTTCACCGTCCAGTTCAATATCAATGGCCCCGCCGTTGGCCAGCGCATTAACGATCCGGCGAAAATACGTATCGTCGCCCAGCATTTCTTCCGACGGCTTGACCACTGTCAGGTTGCCGCTGTCGTCCGCTACCGCCATCATGGTGCTGGTGCCGACTTCGGTTTCAAGTACCATCGCGCTTGTGTTGGGGTAGCCGGTGACGATTATGGTGTAGGCAAAACCGGCGGGCCATTCACGGTCGGGGATGTGATCGACTTCGCGCGGGGTTTCACCATCCGCGGTCGTGAAATCATACTCAATCGTCTGTTCTTCGAACAACATGGGCAGCAGCGCCTGGCCAAAGGGTATCGACGGGATACCGGTATCTGTCCCGGCGGCCAGGACGGCGACTTGTTGGGTGCCCACGGCGGCATTCAGAAACGTGTAACGCGCGGCGTTAAACGGCGTGGGCGATAGATCACGCTGGACAGGGACAACCGTCAGGCGTTCCAGCACATCGACCAGCACCAGGTCAACCGCAGCGTGGGGCAACAAGCTGATTTGTTTCTGGAGGATCGGGACTGCGTCCGGTTCACCCGCGGGGACCACGCGCAGCGTCGTTGATTGTGACCGGAACGCTGCGCCGTCTTCCCACGATTGGAAAGCGAGGTCAATCGCGGCCAGCTCGTTACCCAGGTAAACGTCAACCGGGGGCGTGTTGGGCGAGGCGTGGATCAGGCGTACCAATGTTTCGCTGTGTACGGGCGTGCGCAGCTCCACGATACGGACGCCGTCGCCGGACGCGTTTGGCATCACAATCAGCGTATAGGTGAAACGTTCCTGCACGTTGAGATCAAGTGAAGCCAGCATTTCGGTGCCGCTGACAACGGAAAACACGGACGGGCCAGAATCGACCGCGACATACTCGCTGAGAGCGCCGAATTCCAGTGCAGGCGTGATATCCATGCTATCCTGCTGCACCTCGATCGCGGGGCCGCGCGGCACAGCGTGGATCACGTTCACGCGCGCCGTGTTGGCCGGGAGGGCGCTCAAATCCTGGGTCAGAAATACAGCCTGGGCGCTGTCAGCAGTACCCACCAGAAACATAATCGCGCTCTGGTCGTCGGCCAGTTCGAAGGGTTCCGAAAGCAGGGCTTCGCCATCACCCGGCAGTGTGCGCGAGGGCATCACGTGCAGCGTGTGCTGTCCAGGCGGCAGTGTGACCGGCTGGCTCAGGTAAAGGCCCGCCGAGAACCCCGGCGCGATGAGACTGTCATCCACGTAAAAATCGACGCCGGGTAAATCCGCGTTGGCGTGCACAACGCTGAGTTGAGCGCGCGGAACATCTTCGGCAGCGGCCTGTGTCAGGTTAAACGGTGTCCAGGTCGGCCCAAAGGTGGGCGTGGGCGGCACGGGTGAGGGGCTGGCGGTTGTCGTCGGTTGACCGGCAGCCGGTGTGCCGCCGTCGTCACCACCGCCACACGCAGCCAGTCCAAGCACGGCCAGCACCGGGATAAGGCAAAGCACGATCAGGCGTCGCATACGATCCTCCGGGTCCGATAACACAAACCATCTTTGGGTATTGTACAAGGGTTGGCGTGCCAGCGGTAGCCCTCGCATGTACCAGGCGCGTTCAGGGCCGGGATTTTTTGAATCGCAGGGAACACACAGAGGTTTATCAGCGCAAAAAACGCCGCGTGGCGATTGGTGAGTCACACGCGGCGTGTTATGGGTGATGAGTTAACGGGTTACCCGCTCTTAATCTTGATCTGGCGCGGTTTGACAGCTTCGGCCTTGGGCAGTGTCAGCGTCAGTACGCCGTGCTCAAAGGTGGCGTCAACCCGGTCATGATCAATCGGTGTGTTGATGTTCAGCGTGCGTTCAAAACGGCCTGTCGGGCGTTCGAGCACGACATATTTGCGGTTGTCTTCTTCACTGCGAACGATCTCGCCGCGAATGGTGAGTGTGTCACCTTCAAGCGTGATATCCAGTTCATCCGGTGCGATGCCGGGAACATCGGCCTGGATCACGATCGCGTCTTCAGTGATAAAAGCATCCATGGGCAGCAGCCACGCGCCCGTACCGCGTGTTTCGCTGCCACGTGCAAACGTGTCGTCCAACATACGATCCACAGCCTGGCGAAGAGTGATCATATCGCGCAGGGGATCAAATCGGGTGATTCGGGTTGTCATGATCTTTTTCCTCCCAAGCACTGCCTTACTTGCACAATTCTCTGATGTTTATAACTGTAGATCGGTTCTGCTAGAAAAACGTTAGCGGAATATAGAAACTTCATCATTCCCGTATAGGTGAATCATTAGAAGGTGTATTGTCGATCGTGCGATTCTGAATTTCCCACAGGCGGCGGTAATGCCCGTTAGCGTGCAGCAGGTCGGTGTGGCGGCCCTGTTCGATGATGCGCCCGTTGTGCAATACCAGGATGTGTTGTGCAGCATCCAGACCGACCAGCCGGTGCGTGATCATGAGTTTGGAGCGGTCGGCCAGCGCGGTGTGGATCGTGTCCAGCAGGGCGCGTTCGGTGATCGTGTCCAGGTTGGCGGTGGCTTCGTCCAACACCAGGATCGGCGCGTGTTTTAAGATCGCGCGGGCCACAGCGAGCCGCTGGCGCTCACCACCGCTGAGAGCGAGTCCCTGTTCACCGATCCAGGTGTCATAACCCTGGGGCAGGGCGGTGATCACATCGTGGAGGTGGGCGGCCTGTGCCGCCCGGACCAGATCGGTGTTTGCGGCGTTGGGGCGGGCGATCAACAGGTTTTCGCGCACGGTGCCGTTGAACAGGTGTGTATGCTGGCTCACGACGGCGAACAGCGCGCGCGCATTTTCCTGAGCCAGCGATCGCAGATCGTGCCCGTTCACGGTGATCAATCCTTCGGCATAGTCCCAAAAGCGCAGCAGCACGTTAACCAGCGTGGATTTGCCCGCGCCGCTGGCGCCGACGATCGCCAGGGTATCACCCGGCGGCAGCGCAAACGTGATCCCGTCCAGGGCGGGCGATTCGTCGGGCGCGTACCGGAAGCGCAGCCTATCGACGCGCAGCAGCGGCGCGGGTGTGGTGGGTTGCAGCGGCACAGGGGCAGCCGGATCACACACCGGGGGCGGCGCATCCACGATTTCAAACAGGCGCTGCGCGGCTTCCAGGTTGGCGCTCAGGTGTTGGGCGGCCAGCGGGAGCGGCTGCACAGCTTCGAAGCTGGTGATCGTCGCCAGCGCCAGCACAGCCAGCAGTACGCCGTCAAGCCGCCCATCGTGCACCAGCGGGATCGCGATCAGCAGCGTGGCGAGCGTGGCAAGGCTGATCAACAGGCTGAACAGCGCCGTGTTAAGCGCGGTGATGCGGGCCATGTGTGCCTGCTGGCGGCTGAGTGTGCGGCTCAAGGTCCGTACCTGCGCCAGGTGCCGATCTTGCGCGCCATACGCGACCAGGTCGGCCATGCCTTGCACGCCGTCCACCACGGCGGCATTCAGATCGCCGCGCGTCCGGATGATGGCCGGGCCAACTTGGCGGCTGAGCGCGTGTGTCAGCAGCGGCACGCCGACTCCCGCCAGCAGCAGGAAAAAAACCAGCGACACGGCCAGCCACACGTCATGTACGCCCATCACGAGCATCATCACCAGCCCGACCAACACCGCGATCACGGGCGGCGCGATCACGCGCAGGGTGACGTTTTCGAGCGTGTCGATATCGGCGGCGGCGCGAGATAGTAAGTCCCCGCTGCGATACTGCATCAGGCGAGCCGGGGCCAGCGGTTCGAGCGCATCGTAAAACCACACGCGCAGGCGGGCCAGCAGGCGGAACGTGGTTTGATGTGATACCACCCGTTCCAGGTAACGAAACACGCCGCGCGAGATGCCAAAAAAACGCACGCCCACAATCGCGATGTTGAGGTCGCTGAGCGGCGGGTGCAGCGCGGCGCTGGCGATGATCCACGCGGCGGTGGACATCAGGCCGATGCTGCTGCCGATGGTGGCGAAACCCAGCAGGGCCGACAGGACCATCCACCAGCGGAACGGAGCAGCCAGCGCCAGCAGGCGGATCAGGGGGCGTGGCGTGGGCGGTGATTCAGTCATGGGCGCTATCCACCCGGCGGCTGTGCGCCGTGATCAGGCGTGTATACGGGCCGCCGGACGCAGCCAAAACGGCGTGCGTACCGGCGGCGGTGACTCGCCCCCGGTCGAGCACGACGATGTGATCGGCATCCTGCACGGTGTTCAGGCGGTGCGCGACGATCAGCGCGGTGCGATTGTGCATCAAGGCGCGGATGCTGGCCTGGATCAATTGCTCGGTGTGCGGATCGAGGTTGGCGGTAGCTTCGTCCATGATCAACAGCGGGGCGTTTCTCAGAAATGCCCGCGCCAGCGCGAGCCGCTGCGCCTGTCCCCCGCTGAGGCGCGCGCCGCGCTCCCCGATGCGCGTATCGTAGCCCGCCGGGAGATCGCGGATAAACGCGTCGGCGTGGGCCTGCTGCGCGGCATGGATCACGGCGTCTAGCAGCGCGTCCGGGCGGCCCAGGCGGATATTATCGGCCACGCTGGCGTTGAACAGGTACGGGCGCTGCGGCACCCACGCGATCCGGTCGCGCCAGGCGTCGGCGGGAATATCGTGCAGCGGCTGCCCGCTGACGGTAATGTGCCCGGCTGACGGCTCGATGAAACGTTGCATCAACTGAATGACGGTGCTTTTGCCCGATCCGCTGAGGCCGACCAGCGCGACTTTTTGACCGGGTGTGATGGTGAAGGATACGCCGTTAAGCGCCGGGCGTTCGCTGGCGTGATTCCCGTCTGAGTACACATAAAACACATTTTCGAAGCGGATATCGCCGTCTGTCATTGGCTGCATTACCCGCGTTGATGCTGTTTCCGGGGCCGGGATCGCCAGGATGTCAAAGAGTCGTGCGGCGGCGGCAGCGCCCGACATCCCGGCGTGAAAACGCGTGCCCAGCAGGCGCAGCGGCAGGTAAAATTCCGGCGCCAGAATCAGGACAAAAAACGCGTCCTCAAACTGCATGTGCCCGTACAGCAGGCGCAGCCCGATCTCGACGGCGATAATCGCGGTGCTGAGGGTGGACAACATTTCGAGCGCCAGCGCCGACACAAACGCCACGCGCAGCACGTTCATGGTTGCGTCCCGAAATTGATCACTGATGCGCGCGATGGTCTGAGACTGCTCGCGGCTGCGTCCGAACAGTTTGAGCGTGGTCAGCCCTTGCAGCACGTCGAGAAAATGCGCGCCTAAACGGCTTAGCTGGGTGAACTGGCGCCGGGTGAGCGTGTCGGCCATGCTGCCGATCAGGATCATGAAAAACGGGATCAGCGGGGCCGTGACCAGCAGCACGATCCCGGATAACAGGTCAATCGGCGCGATCAGGATCAACATGGTCAGCGGGATCAAGGCTGCCAGCGCAAGCTGGGGGATATACTGGCTGAAGTACGCGTCCAACTCGTCGATGCCGCCGACAACCGTATGCGCCAGTTCGCCGGTATGCTCGCGGCGCGTGTGGGCGGGGCCAAGCGCAATCAGGTGCGCGAACAGGCGCTCACGCAGGGCGGTTTTGATGTGTGCGGCGCTGGTCGCGGCGGCGGTTTCGCTGCCCCACAGCATCCCGGCGCGCGCGATGCCCACGATCAACAAACCGACTAGCAGACCGCGCACGGCGTGCAAACTCGCGCCGTCCAAAAATACGCGGCTGACGGTCTGGCTCAGGAAATAGGCTTGCAGAACAAGCAGAATTCCGGCGGCCAGCCCCAGGCTGACCGTGATCGCCAGCGCGGCGCGCTCACCGCGCAGCAGGTGCAGCAGGCGTTTGTCCAGGTTCATGTGTGACCGGTCCTTTGTCCAGCCAGAGTTTAACATGGTCGGCGGGCGATTGTGCGCTACAATACCGGGGGCATTCAAGGGAGGCACAATGCAGTTTACACACATCATCTGGGATTTCGACGGCACCCTGTTCGACACGTACCCGCCGCTGGTAGCCGCCATCGAGCGGGCATTGGCGGATTTGGGCGTTCAGGGCGATTCCGAGCAGATCACGGCGATGCTGACGATCACATTGGCTCACACGCTGCAAACGCTGGTTGATCGCCATCACCTGGACGCTGATGCATTCGAAGCGCGGATCGACCATTACTGGGCGCAGATACCCATAACTCAGCGGCCCCCGTTCCCCGGCGCGATCCGGATGTGTGAGCGGTTTTTAGCGGTAGGTGGGGCCAATCTCATTTATACGCACCGGGGTTATGATTCGTTGATGGATTTCCTTGATTACTATCGTGTGGCGCACCTGTTCGCGGATGTCATCACCGGAGATGCCGGTTACCCGCGCAAACCGGACCCGGCGGGATTCATCGCCCTGATCGAGAAACACGATCTGCCGCGCGAGTGCGTGTTAGGCGTGGGTGACCGCGACCTGGACGTGTTAGCCGCACAGGGAGCCGGTATCCGGGCGTGTTTGTATGATGCTGTGCCCTCGCCGGGCGTACAGCCGGACTATGTGATCACCACGTTCGACGAACTGGACGCGATCATCGGGCTGTCAGGCTCATGAATATGCTGTTCGGGGCGCACCCGCCCGGATGCGCCCCGAACCGGACAGTCACGGGTGTGACGGGTCAATATTCCAGCGGCGAATCAGCAGTAATCCGCTTGCGGAATACCCAATAGCTCCAGCCTAAGTACAGCAGCACAAACGGCAGCAGGATCAGCGTGACAATCGTCATTGTTTCCAGCGTTTTTTCACTCGACGCGGCGTTTTCGACCGTCAGGTTAAACGCTTCATTGGTGCTGGATACCATCACGTTAGGGTGCAGGAACCAGAAAAACGTTGCCACCGAAAACAGGATCGTCAGGCCGAGCAGCACAAACGCCCAGCCGAACTGTTTTTTGCGCAGGTAATAACCCACTGACAGCAGCGTCACCGCCGATGTGACCGGCATCACGCCGGGATTCACACCCACCGTGTCGAAAATGTCGATGTAAGCGTAGTTGGCGATGGCGAGCACGACGGCGATCCCGACGACCGGCAGCCAGATTTGCTGTGCCAGGGTTTCGGCCCGGCGGCGAATTACGCCGTCAGTTTTCAGGCTCAGGAACAGCGCCCCGTGCAGCGTAAACACGGCAAACGACGCCAGCCCACAGATCAACGTGTAGGGGCTGAGCAGGTCGAAAAAGTCACCGGTGAAATCCATCGCGGCATTGATGGGCACACCTTTTACCAGATTGCCGAACGCGACTCCCCACAGCAGCGCCGGGATCACGCTGCCGATAAAGATCGCCCAGTCCCACGTGCGGCGCCAGCGGGGATCATCCTCTTTGCTGCGGAACTCAAACGCGACGCCGCGCAGAATCAAGGCCAGTAAAATTAACACCAGCGCCAGGTAAAACCCGCTGAACAGAGTCGCGTACCAGTGCGGGAACGCGGCAAAGAGCGCACCGCCCGCCGTGATCATCCACACTTCGTTAGCGTCCCACACCGGGCCGATGGTGTTGATCACGACGCGGCGCTCGCTGTCTTTGCGCGCGATGAACGGCAGCAGAATGCCGGCTCCGTAGTCGAAGCCTTCCAGGAAGAAAAAGCCGATAAAAAGCACCGAGATCAGCACAAACCACAGGTCTTGTAAATCCATCGATCATTTCTCCCTTGTTAAATGGCGGCAGCAGCCGTATCCGGGCTGGCGGGCGCGGTATCGTGCTCGTCTTCGACCGGGCCCTGACGCCCGTATTTAACCAGTAAGTAGACATCCGCCACCATCAGGATGCCGTAGATGGCGGCGAACAGCACCAGCGACGCCGCGACCATACCCGCGCTTACGTTGGGTGATACCGCGTCTTCGGTGCGCTGCAAGCCAAACACGATCCACGGCTGGCGGCCTAACTCGGTCATCATCCACCCGGCGGTGTTAGCGATGTACGGCAGCGCCAGTGCGTAGAACAGCGCCCGCAGAAACCATTTGGGCCCCTCGATGCGGTCCCGCAGCATCAAGAACAACCCGAAGCCGGCCAATCCGAGCATCAGAAAACCGGCGCCAACCATCGCGCGGAAGCTCCAATAGGTGATGGCGACGGGCGGAATGTAGTTTTCGCCAGCGCCATACGTTGTTTCATACTCGGCTTGCAGATCGTTGATGCCCTTTACTTCGCCATCAAGTTTATTGTACGACAGCAGGCTGAGCATACGGGGCAGGCGGATCGAAAAGACCTCCTCGCGCTGTTCCCAATCGCCAATCGTGATCAGGGAGAGCGCGGCAGGGTCTTCGCTGTCGAAGAGACCTTCGGCGGCGGCCATTTTCATCGGCTGCGTTTTGACCATGTGCTGCGCCTGGGTATGCCCGACCATGATCACCAGCACAATGCCGATCAAACCGTACACGGTCGCTATGCGGAATGAGCGCAAGAAAAAGTCGCGCTTCTCGCCGTTATTACGCAGCAGGTGCCACGCGCTGATACCGAGCACAAAAAACGCCGCCGTGACTATGCCGGACGTGAACACGTGCGGAAATTGAACCTGTACGTTGGGGTTGGTGATCAGGTCGCCGAAGCTGTCCATTTCGGCGCGGCCATTGCGGATTACGTAACCGACCGGCTGCTGCATGAACGAATTGGCGATCAGAATCCACAGCGCGGAAATATTCGATCCCAGCGCCACGAGCCAGATCGAAGCCAGGTGCAGGCGGCGGGGCAGCTTGTCCCAGCCGAACACCCACACGCCGATGAACGTTGATTCCAAAAAGAACGCCATCAGCGCTTCGATAGCCAGCGGCGCGCCGAAAATATCGCCCATAAAACGTGAATATTCCGACCAGTTCATGCCGAACTGGAATTCCTGCACGATGCCGGTGACCACACCCATCGCAAAGTTGATGACAAACAACTTGCCCCAAAAGCGAGTCATCTGCCGGTAGACGGGGTTATCGGTGCGCACCCACATCGTTTGCATAATGGCCGTCAGGATCGACAGACCAAGTGTCAGCGGTACAAAGAAAAAATGGTAGGTCGTCGTAACGGCGAATTGTAGTCGTGCCAGATCAAGTGCGTCCATAAAGGGTTTTGCCTCCTTAATGTTAAGTGTGTATTGGGGAACAAAAAACTATGCCTTAGCTGTTTACTTAGTTTAGCGTGCTCAGTATCTGTTTTTCATGTGACAAAAACACCAAACTACGGCGCCAAAAATCATAAATTTTTTTCTTGTCAAACATATTTATGTGTGGGTGGGAGTTGTGTTTGGTGTTTCCTCCTGATGTTTAGGGTAAGCCATACCCCGCCTTTTTGGGGTATGCGACCATAGCTGGTTGTGATATTTGTTGTATAGTAATAATGGATCGAGTTTAATCATTTTGTGCAAAAAACCATTCTAGTCATCGGAGCAGGCTACGCGGAGGAGCATTATGAAACTCGCGGTTCTTCTGGGCGGATTAAAAAACCCACAGCCAGCAGTCCGGCTGGATGTGGTGCGCGTGTTAGGGATGCTCGACGAAGTGCGCGCGCTTGAAACGCTGCGGCAGATGTATGAAAACGAATCTGATTCCGCTGTGCGGGGGGCGATCGCCTGGGCTGGCAAACGCCTGTACCAGGCGCAGCAAGCCGGGTACAGCACGGTTGACGAGGTTTTCAGATACTTTGGCATCGACCGGGAAATCGAGAATACGCCGGATATTGCCGAAGCCGAAATGCTCAAGCGCATGGAAAACGCATTCGACAGTGATATGACCCGTATGCAAGAGCGTGCCGGACGCAAGCGCCTGGGTATGGCGGCAGCGGCAGGGCTGGGTGTTGGCGTGGTGGCCGGGGCATCAATGGGGCTGGGTGCGGCGTTGGGTGCGATGGGCGGACCCAGCTCGGCGTCGTCCAGCATGGACAAACGCCCGCAGATCGGCACCAGTCGTACACCCGCCACAGCGCCGTCAAAAGCGGATTTTTCGGTTTGGCTGCGCCGGCTGCGTGAGGACGCGTCACCTGGCAGGCGCGAACAGGCGATCATCGAACTGAAGCAGATCAACAACCCCGCTGCGCTCCCACATTTGGCGGTTTTGTTTGTCAGCGACCCGTCGCCCAAAGTACGGCAGGCAGCCCAGCATTTTGGCAAAATCTTGTATTGGAGCGCGGTTTACTGGGAGATGGAACAGGACGGCTCGCTTCAACAAGAAATGCAGCGCCGCGCACAGGCTATGGGGAAATCGATTATGCGCACACCAACAGAGCAGTCGAGCGGCCCACCGGCGGGTTCTCTGCCGGGCGGAGCGTCAGCGCCGCCGCCGGGTGGACCGTCACGCCCGCAGGAACCGGATGCAGGGAAAATTTTGCGCCAGGCTCAATCGGCGCGGCGCAAGCGGAAGAATGACAAACGATAGCCCGGTAGAATCTATAAACGCGGCTGCTTGTTGGCAGCCGTGGCGTTTCTTTACTGTGCCGGTCCCTAAACGGTTGACGTTCGGCAAGGTCCCGGTTAGACTCAGGTTTGCGAGAATGTGTCGTTGGGCCGGTTTTGGGGACTGCCCACGATCAAGAGTCGAAGGAAACCATTAATGCGGACCGTAGAATGGACCGACCAGAATCGGGTGCGTATGGTTGATCAGCGCCGGATTCCCTGGACGCTGGCCCATGTTGAGTATGATGATTACCGGGACGTGGCGCTGGCGATTTCGGACATGGTGGTACGCGGTGCGCCCGCGATTGGTGTGTCGGCGGCGTTTGGCATGGCCCTGGCCGGTATACAGTGTACGGCGCTTGATGTTGGCAGTCTGCTTGAATACCTTGAGGTTGCCGCGGTTATTCTGAAAAAAGCACGGCCCACCGCCGTTAATCTGGCCTGGGCGGTTGATCACATGATGGATGTGGCCCGCGACGAACGGTTAGACCGGGCCGGTGATGTCCGGGAGGCGCTGCTGGCCGAAGCCGAACGTATGGCCGATGCTGACGTGGCGATCAACAAACAGATGGCCGCGTATGGCGCTGCGCTCATCCATGACGGCGATACGATTTTGCACCACTGCAACACCGGTATGCTGGCAACAGTGGACTACGGCACGGCGCTGGGCGTGATCCGGATGGCGCACGAACAGGGTAAAAAAATCCATGTGCTGCTGGATGAAACGCGTCCCCGCTTGCAGGGTTCACGGCTCAGCGCGTGGGAGTGCGAGCAGCTTGGAATCCCCTACGATATCATTCCCGACACTGCCGCCGGGTATTACATGCGCCGGGGTGAGGTGACACGGGTCTTGTTTGGCGCGGATCGTGTGGCGGCGAACGGTGACGTGGTGAACAAAATCGGCTCGTACCAGATCGCCGTGCTCGCCAAGGAAAACCAGATTCCGTGTTATTCGGTGTTTCCAACCTCTACCGTTGATCTGGCGATACCGACCGGCGACAAAATCCCCATCGAAGAACGTGATCCGGCTGAAGTACGGGCGCCGTATGGCTGCGCGATTGTGCCCGATCACTACCACGCGCGGAACCCGGCATTTGATGTGACGCCCCACGTGTATTTTTCCGGGCTGGTGACCGAAGTCGGAGTCTTACCGCCGCCGTTTGCCGACAGCCTGGCCGCTGCTGTCCGGCATGCACAACCGCCGGTCGAGGCGTAACTGTCGCGTTTACGGGGGCGGCGTGCCGGTTTGGTCCACGCCGCCCTTGTTTGATCCTGGGAGCAGGCATTCAGCAGGTAGTTCAGCGATCGGCTGCATTTGAACCTGGGCCAGGATCGTTTGTTCCGGGTCAACGACCAGCGTGATCGGCACAAAGTCCAGCGTCAACGCGGCGTGAGTGGTGGTGTGGTCAACGCTGAGGGTGACCGCCGTTGAATGGTCGTCGTTCGAAAACACCAGCGGCAGGTCCAGCCGGTAACTGCTGCTGGTGGTCGGGCACAGCAGAATATCAACATCAACGCCATCGCTGCCGCTAATGGACCAAAACAGCTTATAACGCGGCATATCCCCCTGCATGAGCCACTGCTCAAAAAACCAGTCGAGGTCCTGGCCGCTGATCGCCTCGGCCAGCCGCCAGAAATCCAGCGAATCGGCGGGGCGATCACGGAAGGTCTGCGCGTAGGTTTGCAGCAGCGTGAAAAATGTCTCATCCCCGGTGGTCGTGCGCAGCATGTGCAGCAGCCACGCGCCCTTGTCGTAACTCGCAATGCCGAACGTGTCGGCGGGAGCCGGAGCCATCAGCGGGGTTTGGCGGTTATCGGATATCAGCGACAACTCCGAGTAACTGCGCGTGGCGATCGCCGCTTGATATCCGAAGCGCTGTTCCTGGCCCAGCCATTCGGCGTAGGTGGCAAACCCTTCGTTCAGCCAGATATCGGCCCAGGTTTCCGGCGTGACGGTGTTGCCGAACCACTGGTGCGCCAGTTCGTGCACCAACAGCGCATACAGGCCGCGTTCGCCCAGGGACAGCACATCGTCGGGCATGGTCGTCATAGTTTGAGTTTCGAGCGCCATGCCGACCTGCGGTACGACCACGTGCCCGTAGGTGTCGTAGGGGTAGGGGCCGAACAGGTCTTCCAGCATGACCAGGGCTTCGCCCGTATAACTGAAGACCTCGCGCCCGGCGTCTACGCTGTCGGGATACACGTAATGCCGGATCAGCACGCCGCCCGGCGTCTGGTCTTCGAGCGCGATGTAATCGGCTACGGCGACCGTCACAAGGTAGGTGGCCATCGGGTAGTTCATGCGCCAGTGAAACGTTTGTGTGCCGTCCTCGTGCAAAATGGTTTCGATCAGGTGCCCGTTGGCAACCGCATCGAGCGGCGCATGGACGCGCAGCAAAAAATCGTAGCTGGCGCGGTCGCTGGGATGATCGTTACACGGAAACCACGTATGCGCGGCGTCCGGCTCGTTGAGCACGGATACCTGCTGCTTGTCGAATGACATGCCGATATCAAAAAACGGCATGTAGGGGCTGCGGAACGGCTCCGGCGCGGCCTGGTACGTGATCACAACCTGGAACGCGGTTCCAAACGCGACTGGCTCCGGTAGTTCGATAAACAGCTTGTGATCCTTGGCGACAAATGGCGCCGCGCGGCCATCGATCGTGATCGACTCGATCGTGAGGTTGTGCGCATCCAGGCTGAACGTTGCCAGGTGATCGGCCACAGCGCGGATATCCAGCGTGGCGGCTCCGGCCAGGGTGCCCTGTTCCACGTCGAAGGCCAGGTCCAGCGTGTAATGCTCCACGTCGATTCCACTGTTGCCCAGGCCCGGCGCGAGCGGATCACCCAGGGTTGGCGCACCATCGACGGGGGCGGTGGTCGCATTTTCGAGCACGGCGGCCAGGGCATCACTCCGGATGCTGGTATTGGCGCGGAACAGCGCGTGAATCCATTCCGCCGCCGGTGTGACCCAGGTTTCAAGCGCGGCATTGGGACCTTCGCGCCACGTCAGCCCCAGCAGATCGCCCGTATTTCCACAAAAGACGGGCGCGCCGTGCGGCAGTGGAACCGGCGTTGGCGTCATGACCAGGCTGGGCACGCGCCACGGCCCGCTAAGCTGAATCCGGTCGGATTCAGGCAGCAGCGCCGGGGCGCCGGTTTTTAACACGGACGAATAACCGGCGGGCGATTGGCCGGGGAACCAGTACGCGGCCACGACCGGGTGTTCGGCACCCGGAGCAGCCATGCTCAACCGGGCCGCCGGGACGCCGCGCGCCTCGACCGCCTGCGCATCGACTTCAAACAGGGCGATGTCATAATCACGGCTGGCGTATATCAAACGCTGCACAGGGATGGGAATGATATCCGGTTCGCTGCCTGTTGTGTCCTGTGCATAATCCACCATCGGGAAGACAAACCCCGCGCCGTCCACGTGAGCGAACGGCGTGCAGGCCGGGTCAGCGTCGGCCAGCGGCACCCAGGTGCCGTCACAGGTCGCCATGTTCAATAGGGCTTCGCCGGGATCGTCCTGGCCGTCGTTGTCGTAATGCGGAACCTGGCGGCTGGGGGAAAGGGACGGCTTGCTGCTAGTATACGTGCTGCCGTCCAGCGTCCACGGGTGCCAGTTCGTCAGGATCAGGCCGTGCCCCAGGTAAACGCCGAATCCCGCCGGGTCAGTCTCGCCGGGCAGGACAATCGCGGCCAGCGCCTCGATGTGCGGCGCAAATTTCTGGGCGCGAGCCAGCGATGATTCTCTGGCAGGCACCAACGGCGCGAGCAGACTCAGCGCCAGCGCAACCAGCACACACCAGTACCGGCGCGGTGGGCGGTGTCGGGAATCAAGACCGGGGCGGTTTGACGATCCTGGCATAATGTGTTCTCCGAACGGCGTTCTCCGTGAGGGCAGTCAGCCCCAAAAATCATCAGGCAGATCGAGCGGGCGGGTAGGGCGGTTGGTCGTGATCAGCCAGCCGTCGGCCTGTTCGGTAAGCAGCGGCATGATCGCCAGATCACCCGCCGGACTCATGACCAGTTCCGCGATCAGGTGCACGCGCGGCGCGCCTTCGATCCGCTTCAGCGCCGCGATAAAGGGTACATGCCGGGTCAGTGCCTCAAAAATCGCGCGCTGGTCGATCCCCGGCTGCGTTTTTCGTACCAGCATGGTCAGGGCGCTGCGTAAACGGTCCGGCTGGATGGCGCCCCGAAACACCCAGATGTAACGCGGGGCGTCGGGATGAGTCAGCGCGGCCCATACCGCCGCCGATTCGTCACCGCGCAGCTCATCCACGATCAACCAGTCGGGCCGGTCGTCGAGCGCGTCTTGAATTTGCGCGCCGAAATCGCGCCCCGGATCGTCCGGCGTGGGTGGGATCGCCGTTTTGCGGACGGCACCCGGCGGCAGGTGCATCTCGACCGCGCGTTCGGCGGCGATCAGGTGTATCGACGATTCGACGGAGGGCAGCGTATGCGCCAGCGCGCCCGCCAGCGTGGTTTTACCCAGGCTTACGTCGCCCACGATCAGCAGGCCGTGCCCACCAGCCAGGATCGCGCGCAGCAGCGCCGCGCCGGACGCCGCCAGGGTGTGATAACGCGTGACCAGGTCATCCAGCAGGATCGGCTGGCGCGGGTGCAGGCGGATTTCCAGGCTGGTGTCCGGATTGATGGGCGGGCCGATGGCGCTGATGCGTGCAGTACGGCCCAACAGCACCACGCCCACCTCGACGAACGGGTTGTCGTCGGACAGCGCCGCGCCGCCGCTGGCTAACACACGGTCCAGGATTCCGCCCAGGTGAAAGCGGTCATCAAAGACCGCGCGGACGGCTTCCAGGCGGCCCATACCGCGCCGCACGTGGATATCGGATGGCCCGTTGATCGTGATCTCGGTGACGGTGTCGTCTTGCAGATACTCATCCAGCGGCCCGAAGGTGAACAGGCTGCGGTATGTTTTATCGATCAGCGCGGTTTTGTCGGCCTGTGTTAGCGTGATCGCTTCCACACCGATCACATAATCCGCCACTTCGCGCAGCAGGTCCCGGCGTTTGTGTTCGGTGTCCAGTGTTAACAGGATGTCGGCGCGATTGGCGGTTTCGTCCTGAAACTGGCGTTCGATGCGTTCGCGCAGGGCTTCGAGCGACATGCTCGGACGGCCCGACCGCCCCGGTACAATGGGCGAAATCCCGGCAGGGGGCGGCGGCTCGTTATGATGGCCGTTACCCGGCGGGTGATCGGTTGGCGGTGTGGCCGGTGACATAGTTGGTCCTAAAAACATGTGTAATTGCTGACCAAAACCTAGCTTAACCTGGCAAAACATGCAACTGCTGGCATACTATGGTTGATTTGTACACATGTTCAGGAAATCAGCTTTCGCGCTGGCAATTTGATGGTATACTTCCTCTGTTCTCTGGCAGGCGGCAAACACACTTGCAGGACATGCGGCGGCCTGCACACCGGTTGGTTATCACTAAGTTTGGGTGGAATCCTGATATGAAAATAGTAGTTGCTGGCTCCATTGCGTTTGATTATTTGATGCGATTTCCGGGTAAATTCCGCGATCACCTGATCGCAGACAAGCTGGACCGCATCAGCCTGAGCTTTCTGGTCGAAGAACTGGATCGCCAGCGCGGCGGGTCCGGCGCGAATATTGTGTTTAACCTGGCCCTGTTGGGCGAACGCCCGGTTTTGATGGCGACGGCGGGGCACGACTTCGAAGACTACCGGCGCTGGCTGGCCGATCACGGGGTGGATACCTCGGCTGTCCGTATTATTCCGGAGGTATTCACGGCCTCGTTTTTTGTGAATACCGATTCAGAGAACAATCAAATCGGCTCGTTTTATTCCGGCGCGATGGCGTATGCCAAAGACTACACCATAGCCGAAGCGTTTGATACCAGGCCGGACCTGTTTGTCGTCTCACCGAACGACCCGACCGCGATGTCACAGCTTGCCACGGAGTGTTACGAATCGGGCATACCCTTCTTGTTTGATCCGAGCCAGCAGGTGATCTGGCTAGACGCCGATTTTTTGTGTCATGGCATTGAGCGCTGTTCGATGCTGATCGTCAACGAGTACGAATGGGAAATGATCGCCAAAAAGACCGGTTTGAAGCGTGAGCAGTTGCATAATGAGGGCAAAACGTTGATCGTCACTCACGGCAACCAGGGCGCGCACGTGTATGCCGAAGGCGAACATTATTTTATTCCCGTGTTCCCGGTGGACAATATCGTAGACCCGACCGGCGTCGGTGATGCGTTCCGGGCGGGACTGCTCAAGGGGATCGCGTCCGGCTTCGGTTGGGACCTCGCGGGCCGTATCGGGTCGCTGGCGGCGGCTTACGTGCTGGAAGGAAACGGTCCTCAGAACCATTCTTATACCGTGCCGGAATTCGTCGAGCGCTTCCGCATCGCGTTTGATGATGACGGCGCGCTGGATGTGTGGCTGACGTCATGAGTTTGCAGATTAGCCCGCTCACAAACCGGGACGTGATCCGCGATTTTCTAAATCACGATCGTGACCTCACAGCATATGCGCTGGGTGACCTGGATGACGCGTTCTGGCCGGACAGCGAATTTATTGGTGCCGAGCAAAACGGCGAACTGGCCGCCATACTGCTGATGTATCGCGGGCTGGACCCTACGGTCGTGACCGGGTTTGGCGAGCCGGATGCCGTCCGGGCGATTTTGAACACGGTCACGCTGCCGGAGCAGATATATTACCTGCTGCAACCGGCGCTTGAGCCGCTGCTGGCGGCGGAGTATGATCTGTCGCACCGCCACCCGGAATGGCGTATGGTGCTGGATGCCGGTGCATTTGATCCGCCCAGCACAGCCGGTGTATCACGGCTGGGACCCGAACACGCCGGTACGCTGGCGGCGTTGTTCCGCCATGCCGCCGATCCCGGCGAGGAAATCGCCGCTTTCAGCCCGTGGCAGCTTGCCCACGGCATGTTTTTCGGCGTGTGGGATGGTTCGGAGTTAGTCGCGACGGCGGGGACTCATGTCTGGTCGCCAGCCGAGCGGGTGACGGCGATCGGTAATGTGTTCACACTTCCAGCGTGCCGGGGACGCGGTTATGCGACCCAGTGCACGGCGGCGGTAGCCGTCGAAGCGCTGGCGGCAGATATGGACCCGGTCGTGCTCAATGTGCGGGCCGGGAATGATCCCGCGCTGCGCGTGTACGAAAAACTCGGTTTCCGGCGTTACGTGGAGTTTATGGAAGGCCCGGCGCTGAGGCGTTCGCGCTGACGGGGATAGGGCTATCGTTTCACAATTGAAAACGCCCCTCCCCTCCGGGCTAACGCCCGGTTCCCCTCCCCGGTCAAGCCATGGAGGGGAAAAACAGCCGATCTTGCGCGATCCTTGATCGCGCGTAAAGTCCTCCGTCCAGCTTGGCTGGAAGGGGATTAGGGGGAAGGCGTTGCACAAAAAATCCAACCGGTTGTTTGAAGCGATTGCCCTGTGGTGTACACTGGTTGGATGGGTATTCATGTTACAATGGTTGGCCGCATACTGCCCACACTGTGGATCACAGTTCGCGGTTTAACACGAGTATGGTTGAGGAGTTTTGAATGACAGTTGAACATGATGTTCGAGACCTGAGCCTGGCAACCGGTGGACGCTACCGGATCGAATGGGCCGAGCGTGATATGCCGGTGCTGCGCCAGATTCGTGAGCGGTTCGAAAAAGAAAAACCGCTGCAAGGCGTGCGGTTGTCCGCGTGTTTGCATGTCACAACCGAAACCGCGAACCTGGCGCGCACGCTCCAGGCTGGCGGCGCGGACGTGGTGCTGACGGCGTCGAACCCGCTGAGCACACAGGATGACGTGGCCGCCTCGCTGGTCAGCCACTTTGAGATTCCGGTGTACGCGATCAAGGGCGAAGACGACGCGACGTATTACGATCATCTCCGGCAGGCGCTCGATCACAAGCCGCACATCACCATGGACGATGGCGCGGACCTGGTCAGCGAACTGCACAAAAATCGCACTGACCTGCTGGACGATGTGATCGGCGGCACCGAGGAAACTACGACCGGCGTGATCCGGCTGCGGGCGATGGCGAACGACGGTGCGCTGAAGTTCCCCGTGATCGCGGTCAACGACAGCATGACCAAGCACCTGTTTGACAATCGTTACGGCACCGGTCAGAGCACGATTGACGGCATCATCCGGGCGACCAATATGCTGCTGGCCGGTCGGACGTTTGTTGTGGGCGGTTACGGCTGGTGCAGCCGGGGGATCGCCATGCGCGCGCGGGGAATGGGCGCCAACGTGATCGTGACCGAAGTGGAGCATCTCAAAGCCCTGGAAGCCGTTATGGACGGGTTCCGCGTGATGCCGATGGTAGAGGCCGCGCCGCTGGGTGACGTGTTTGTCACGTCTACGGGTGATATCAACGTGCTCGACGTGCATCACTTCGAGGTGATGAAGGACGGCGCGATTATAGCCAACAGCGGTCACTTTAACGTCGAACTGAATATCAGCGGCCTGAAGAAGATGGCCGAGGGCGAACCGCGCCGCGTGCGCCCGTTTGTTGACCAGTACAGGCTGCCCGACGGGCGCGTAATCAACCTGCTGGCCGAGGGCCGTCTGGTAAACCTGTCCGCGGCGGAAGGTCACCCCGCCAGCGTGATGGACATGAGTTTTGCCAACCAGTCACTCGGCGCGGAATACATGCTGACCGAAGGCGAAAATCTTCAGCCCAAGGTGTACACTATTCCGCAGGAGTTGGACCAGGAGATCGCCCGGCTCAAGCTCGAATCGATGGGCGTGGCGATCGACACGCTGACCGAACAACAGGTCACGTACCTGAACCAGTGGCGCGAAGGTACATAACCACCGGCACGCGGAAATCCGATCGTATGCTGTCGGCCAAACCGGCAGCATACGGTTTTGGGGGCATGGTTGGATGAATGGGGCACAGGAGGAAACGATGAGACAACGGGCGCTGCTGTTCGTCGTGACGCTGGCATTGGTGCTGGGAACGAGCGCCAGGGCGCTGCCGGTCACGGCCCAGGATGGTCCCGACGCGTATACATCCTACCAGATCAATATGCGGACCGGCCCCGGCGTAAATTTCGACGTGGTGCATGTGCTGCCGCCGAGCACAGGCGTGATTTTTGAGGCACGCAACGCCGACATGTCATGGCTGCTCGGCCACACCGAAGATGGTTCAGCGCGCGGCTGGGTATCCAGCCTCTACATGGAATATCGCCTGGGGTTTAGCGCCGTCCATTTGCCAGTTAGCGACGAAGTGCTCGGCGCTCCGGCTGCCCCTGCCCCCGAAGTTCAGTCCGAATCGCAAGATGCGCCCGCCCCGGAAAACGCCGCTGCGCCTGATCCCGCCGTCCCGGCCAACCCATCCGGTGACGCAAGTGTTGCGTTGGCGGCCAGTGCGCTGGCGTCGATGCCGGTTGTGCCCGCCATTGGATCGCGCGTGCAGCAGATATTCGCGTACGGCCAGACGTTGGGGAACAATCCCCGCGTGTTTATCGAGGTGGGGGAATGTAACACGCTCGCGCAAACGTATCTGACGCCGTTTGGCCAGGGTGCGTATAATTTAGGCGCATACGGGCAGTTGCAGGCGGCGATCGATTTTTTCTCTGTGCCGCCGGTCGGGGGCGTGGCGAATTCGTTTTTGCACAAAGGCGCAGCGATGAGCACGGGCATGACCTGCCAGGCGGTCATTGACGTGGCGATGAGCAACCCCCAACTGTGCCCGGCGGGAACGTCGCCGCTGGAATGCGAGATTCAGCGCACCCGGCCCGGCGTGATGCTGGTCATGCTGGGGTTATATGATGTATATTGGCTGACGCCCGCGCTGTACGAACAGGGAATGCGGCGTATTCTCGACACGGCGATCAACAACGGCGTGATCCCGGTGCTGGCGACGTTTCCCACGTGCGGCGGCGATGTCAGCGAATGGCCTAACGCTCGCGCCACGCGTGAAGCCAACCGCGAAGCCTTCAATTTGATCGTGGTGCGGCTGGCGCAGGAATACGGCGTGCCGGTGATGAATTTGTGGCGGGCCACGCAAAGCCTGCCGGGCTGCGGCCTGAAAGTGAATGGTGATTTCCAACACCTGTCCGAAAGCGGCGATCGCAGCCGGTGGGCGTCGTTTAACGGCGACGAATACCAGTGGGGATTCACCATGTGGAACCTGGTGACGCTGCAAACGCTGGATCAACTGCGGATCAACGTATTGGCACAGTGAAACAGCCTGAAATCGGGCACGGTCCGGTATGGCGGCGGGGAAACGTCAACCCGACGTTGGGTAACATGCGGGGTGTGCGTTAAAATGGGGCTGATTAGCATAATGAATACGCGGCACTCTCGGTCGCAGGCAAGAGTTAGGCTGAACCAAGAAAATAAACCTCCCGTTTGTTTGCCCTTGCCAGGGATCGGGGTAATTATTTTTTATGGCGCAGCCTTATGGACAAATCAAAAGAAACTCGCATAATTAGAGGGTATGGCAAAACGAACCTTTACCCTCACCGAACAAGAAATCAAAGCC
>JAFGHR010000074.1 GCA_016930015.1 Anaerolineae bacterium
GACATACTGGCATGGTTTTCACGGTGTTCTCAACTCCTATCAAACTCCCAACCCCCTCTCCCAAAAGATGTGGGTAATGCATAGCTTTAAAGGGGAAAGTGATTGTCAGCGAGTTTGAATCGGGCACGCCCCGCGCAAGGCGGGACGTGTCCTTCATTTACTATACCCGCGAACAGTAAGAAACCCATCAGAACGCGCTAAGAAATCCGATAGAGACGGTGGCTAATTGGCAGGTTCTGGCTCAACCGCCGAGCCGGAATAGGTTTCCACTGCCGTGTCTTCGTGCACTGTGGCATCGGCCTGCTGGAGTACTTCAATCGCGGCGCGAAGCTGGTTATCATCGTCTTCAGAATCGCTGGGTTCAAAGGCGATCTCAACATTCGGTTGAATGCCGATTTCGCTTACCGAATTCCCGTTAGGCGTGTACCAGCGCGAGATCGTGATCCGCACGCCGCCGCCGTTGGACAGTTCGCGCCATGTCTGCACCGATCCCTTGCCGAACGTGGTCATGCCGACCACCGTTGCCCGGCCCAGGTCTTGTAACGCGCCCGCGATCAGTTCGGAGGCGCTGGCGCTGCCCTGGTCGACCAGGACCACCATGGGCACGTCCGGAGCGACCGCGCCGCCCAACGCCTCGTAATTACGTTCCACGCCGGGACCGCGCTCGATCACGATGGTGCCTTCTTCGACAAACAGGCTGCCGACCTCAATCGCCGTGGTCAGGTAACCGCCCGGATTATTACGCAAGTCCAGGATCAAGCCACTCAGGTTATTGGCATCCAGTTCTTCAAGAGCCTCACGCAGAGCATCGGTACTCTCAAACTCAAATTGGCTCAGCCGCACATAACCGATGTTGTTCTCAAGCAGCCGGGAAAACACACTCGACACATTGATCCGATCCCGCGTGACGTCAAACTGAACCAGGTCCGTTTCACCGGGTCGCAGCATGCCCAACCGGACAACCGTACCGGCAGGACCGCGTACCAGGGCGATGATCTCAGACTCGGTCAATCCGGTGATGTCTTCGCCATCGACCTCAATAATCACATCACCCGAACGCAGCCCGGCAGCTTTGGCCGGTGAGCCTTCGAAGATCGACACCAGTTCCAGCCCGCCGGTCAGTTCGTCCTGCTGTACAGTGGCTCCGATCCCTTCGTACTCACCGCTCATGCCCTCGTTCACCCGCGCGAATGTATCGGGGTCCATATAGCTTGAATGCGGATCACCGAGTGACGCCATCATGCCGATCAAGGCGCCTTCCATCAAGGTGTTGTCATCGAGCGGATCGACATAATTGTCGTGCAGCAGGTCCCACGTTTCCCAGAACGGAACAAACAGATCATCGGTGTCTGTGGTCTGGTCGTTTTGGGCCTGTACTCGCCCATCCGCATGTCCGGCGCCCATCACGTAACCGGCCACAAATATCATCACCACCAGCGTGATGACCGCGCCGGTCGTGCTCAGCTTGCGAACAACTCTTGAATACTGCATTGCTTACAACTCCACATTTCACCACGTCATAGTCATACTAGATTATACGCGTGATTGGCGGGGTGAGGATGAATGATTGATGAAAATCCGGCATATCAGGGATTATAGCCGAGGCGGCGCGGCTGCTAGTCACGCGTGTGCCGGAGTGTGTTCAGGTAGTCGTCAAACGCGCCGTTGGCACACGCCTCGATATAACGCAGCAGTTCGCCGCCGCCGACCGGATAGTGCGGGTAACACGAAGTCGGCCATGCGCCGCGCGGCGCGTGGGCCACGGCGGTTACCAGTGTCCCGTGAATCTGGACATCGTCGGTCAGGCGGTCAACCACGTGCTCGGCGGTCACGATCACCTGGGGCGCGATTATGGCCAGTTCCGGGTCGATACCCAGGTTTTTATTGAGGCGGGCGTTGCCGCGTTTATCGGCTACCAGCGCATGGATCACGGCCACGTCACAGGTTAACGCCGGAAACGCGACCAGTTCGTCACCGCTGTAGGGATCGGTGATCGTTTTGACGTCGGGACGCAGCGTTAACAGATCGGTGCCCAGCCACGCGGTTGACGGCATGAATCCAACGCCTGCCATAGTCGCCCGGATGCCAAACGCCAGACTGGCCTCGGTTTCTTCGATCACGCGGATCGTGCCATCGTGGGCGGCCTGCGTGAACATGGGCGCGAATCCGAACGCTTCCAGCCCAAAATAACACGTGCGAGTCTGGCTCACACACCCCGCCCCCACCAGCAGATCGGACTCGTAACCCGCCGTGAAACATAACAGGGTGAGATCGATCGGCGGGTCAGGACGGCGCAACAGTTCGATCACAAACGCGGCGGGCCGCCGGTAAACCATGTTTCCGCCCAGCGCCAGCGTATGACCGCTGACAACCAGGCTGGCCGCTTCGCTTAATGAGATTTCCAGGTCAGGTGCGTGACGCTGTTGGGCTGGTGCCATAAGTGCTGCTATCTTTCATATTCCGGCGCGGGCTGCTGCCGCTGATAAGCACAAACTTAACACGCCTTGCCGTGTTCAACAATGGGCGAAAAAATAACCAGGCTGCTTGCACAACCTGGCTGGTTCAACGTATTGGTGCATGGTTGGCGCGTGTACGTGTATCATGCCTTGTTCAGGCACAACAGTCAACACGGCCTAATCTATGCGTTCTTCCAGCGGAATCCACGGCAAACCCATCTCGCCGATGTAGTTGGCGCGCGGGCGGATCAGGCGATTGTCGGCCCACTGCTCGATGATGTGCGCCGTCCAACCCGCAATACGGGACATGGCAAACATGGTTGTCATCATATCCGTTTCAATGCCAACCGCGTCCAACACGATCGCGCTGTAGTAGTCCACGTTCGGGTACAGTTTGCGGTCGATAAAATACGCGTCGGCACGGGCCAACTCATCCAGTTTTTCGGCAACCTCAAGTATCCCCTTCTTTTCCTTGAGGGCGCACAGCGCCTCGGCATGCTCCCGAAGAATAACCGCGCGCGGGTCGGGTGCTTTGTACACACGGTGGCCGATGCCCATAACCCGGCGGCCTTTGCCCTTAACCTCGTCCTGGAACCATTTTTCGACGTTTCCGGTCTGTTTCACCTCGCGGAACATGCGCATCGCCGCTTCGTTAGCGCCGCCGTGTTTCGGCCCCTTCAGCGACCCGATGGCCGCCGTGACGGCGCTATACATGTCGCCGTCCGTGCTGGTTACGACACGGCTGGTAAACGTGCTGGCGTTGGTGCCGTGATCGGCCAGCAGCACCAGATACACGTTTACGGCATCGACTTCAACCGGGATTGGCTCTTCGCCGGTGAGCATGTACACAAAGTTAGCGGCCAGCCCCAGGTCACGGCGCGGCGCGATCACGTCTTTACCCTCACGGATACGTGCCCAGGCAGCGATGATAGTGGGTATTTTGGCGGTCAGGTGCATTGCCTTACGGAAGTTAGCGTCCTGGCTGTTGTCTTCGGCAGCCGCGTCATGCAAGCCCAGTTCCGACACGGCAGTACGCAGCACGGCCATCGGGTGAGCGCTTTCCGGGTAACGTTTCATCTCGTCCAGAATCGAGACCGGCAGCGACATGTTCTTTACAAGTGTACTGCGGAAGCGTTCGAGTTGGGTTTTGGTGGGCAGCTCGTTATACCACAGCAGAAAAACAACTTCCTCAAAAGAAGCGTGTTCAGCCAGGTCACGGATATCATAGCCGCAATAGGTGAGTTTGCCGATCTCACCATCGACTTTGCTGAGCCGTGTATCAGCGATAACGACGCCCTCCAACCCCTTTTGTTGTTGTGCTTGTGTCATCGATAATGTTCCTCCATGTAAGGACCAGACAGAATCATGACGGTTGCAGCCACCCGTCAGGCTGAAATGATAAGGCTGAACCAGGAAAATAAATCTCCCATTTGATCACCCTTGCCGGGGATCGGATCATTATTGTTTTGGCATAGCCTAAACAGATGTTTTGTGCAGTAGTGAGGATGTCGCAAACGATACAACCCAATAACTGTCAGTATGGCATTTGAGAATATAGCATTTCACTGTTTTAGCAACCAATATTTTTGTGCAATTTTTATAGAAAAAGCGATCAGGTTGGCGTTTTTCGTCGCACGTGGTAGCTGGTGATAACCGGTTCGCGTATGATATAGTTACGTGGTAAATCGGGCAGTGATCACGCTGTCACTCCCTGAAAAACGTTAACTATTTCGTGGAGGCAGAGCCATAATGGCGACGTTAGTCACAACCGTTACCGAAACGCTGCGCTACCGGGGTAAAATCGGGCAGTGGAGTTGGGTATTGCACCGCGTAACCGGCCTGGGTACGGTGTTGTTCCTGGTACTGCATATCATCGATACTTCGTGGGCCGCGTTTTATCCCGACCTCTACGCCGAGGCCATCGCGGAATATCAGAGTCCCCTGTTTACACTCGGTGAATTTGCCCTGATCGCGTGTGTGGTCTACCACGCCTTTAACGGACTGCGCGTGACCTTGTTGGACTACAAACCCGAATGGTGGGCTTACCAACAGCGTGCCGCCGCGATCGTGTTTGGGGCCACAACTATCGTATTGATCCCCACGTTTGGGTTCATGCTCAGCCACGTCGCCGACTTTTACGGCGAAGACCCCGATCTGGTCAGCGTGGGCGATATCATCGAAACGCAGTCACAATTTGTGATCGGGTTTGTGGCCATCATCGCGGCGGCGTTGATCCTGTCGGCGCTGTACGGATTGGTGAGCCGCAGCCGCTCCGGTTTTGTGCTGCCGGGACGCCTTGAAGCGGCCATGTGGTTGTTTATGCGGCTGTCGGGCGTGTTGATTCTGCCGCTGGTGTTCGGGCACCTGGGTATGATGCACGTGATTCAGGGTGTATTTGATATCACGGGCGGCGGAATCGAGGTCGTCGGCACGGATATCGTCAACGACAGCGGCAAAGCCGTCGAGTTTGTCGGCGCGCGCTGGGATATGCTGGTCGCCGGGGTAGCCATCTGGCGCGTGTATGACGCGCTGCTGCTGGCGCTGGTGGTCATACACGGCTTTAACGGGCTGCGTACGGTCATCAACGATTACGCACTCCAACCGCTGATCAACCGTGCACTCAACTGGGCTGTCGTCTTTGGCGCGATTGCGCTTATTGTGCTGGGTACGGCGGCTTTGCTCGAAGGTGTGGATGAAACCGCTTACGATATCGCGGTCGATATTAACGAAACTACCGCGTCAGCGGCATATTGATTTAGCGTTTTGAGGGGAACCATGCAAACACATCAATACGAGGCAGTGATTATCGGCGCGGGTGGCGCGGGCTTGATGGCGGCGTTATATGCCTCACGCCACGTCAAAACCGCCGTCATCAGCAAGTTATATCCCACGCGCTCCCACACCGGGACGGCGCAGGGCGGGATCGGCGCGGCGCTGGGTAACCTGGAAGAAGATCGCCCGGAATGGCACGCTTTCGATACCGTCAAAGGCGGCGATTATCTCAGCGATCAGGACGCGGCGCTGGTGCTGGCCGAAGAAGCCGTCAGCGCCGTGATCGAATTGGAACACCTGGGGCTGCCATTCGACCGCACGTCGGAAGGGCGTATCTCGCAGCGGCGGTTTGGCGGCCATACCAGCGGGTTTGGCGGGTCACCGGTTCGCCGCGCGTGCCATGCCGCCGACCGCACCGGCCATATGATTCTGCAAACGCTCTACCAGCAGTGCATCAAAAATGACGTGATGTTTTTTGACGAATACCATGTCATCGACCTGATCCGCAGCGGGGATACGGTGGTGGGCGTGGTGGCGATCAACATAAACGACGGTAAGCTTCACGTGTTCCACAGCAAAGCCGTGTTATTCGCGACCGGCGGCTGGGGCAAAGTGTGGGAGATCACGAGCAACGCCCACACCCTGACCGGCGACGGCAACGCGATCACGTACCGGCGCGGCGTCCCCATGCAGGACATGGAGTTTTTCCAGTTTCACCCCACCGGTATTTATAAAATGGGCATTCTCATCACGGAGGGCGTGCGCGGCGAAGGCGGCGTGTTGATCAACGACCGGGGTGAGCGTTTCATGGAACGTTACGCGCCCAGCATCAAAGACCTCGCCAGCCGTGATGTTGTATCACGCGCGATCTACCTGGAGTTGGAAGCCGGGCGCGGGATCAAGGGGCGGCGTTATGTTCACCTGGACGTGACACCCGAAACGGTCAACCGGTACCTGGCCGAAGCGGGTGAAGATCGCCGCATTGACGCCGAGTACATCGAAACCAGGCTGCCCGATATCCTGGACTTCTGCCGGACATACCTGGGCGTGGACCCGGTCAAAGAGCCGATGCCCGTCCAGCCGACGGCGCACTACGGCATGGGTGGTATTCCCACCGACCTGGACGGGCGCGCGGTGATCGACGGCAGCCGTACTCCGCTGCCCGGCCTGTACGCGGCGGGTGAATGTGCGTGCGTCAGTGTGCATGGCGCGAACCGGCTCGGCACCAACAGCCTGACCGACCTGATCGTGTTTGGGCGGCGTTCCGGTAAACACATGGCCGAGTACTGCCAGGGCGCCGACTTTGTACCGCTGCCGGATAATCCCGCCGGGGAAGTGGAAGCCGAACTGCAACGTATTTGCACCGCGAGCGGTTCCCGCAAGCCCTACGAAATCCGCGCCGAAATGCAGCAGATCATGATGAAACACGTCGGCGTGTTCCGCACGGCGAGCGGGATGCAGGAAGCGCTGGATACCGTGCGCCGCCTGCAAGAGCAGTTCAAGACCGATCTGGTGATCGATGACCGGGGCCAGCGCTTCAACACGGATTTGCTCGAAGCGTGGGAGCTGGGCTGTCTGCTCGATATTGCCGAAGTGACGGCAGCCAGCGCGCTGGCCCGCCAGGAAAGCCGGGGCGCACACTCGCGGGACGATTTCCCCAAGCGCGACGATGAAAAATGGATGGTTCACACCCTGGCTTATCCCACTGATGACGGCGGCATCCGGCTTGATCACAACAAACCGGTTGACATGTCGCTGGCCGAAAAAGACGAGCGGTTCAAGGCTAAGGAACGCGTGTATTAGTATTCATATCGAGGGACATTATGCGGGTAACAATGCGAATCCGGCGCTTTAACCCGGAAAAAGACCAGAAACCTTACTGGGCTGACTATACACTCGATCAGGTTGAGCCGAACGACCGCGTGTTGGAGCTGCTGCACCGCGTCAAGTGGGAACAGGACGGCACGCTGTCGTTCCGCCGGTCGTGCGCGCACGGTGTGTGCGGCTCGGATGGCATGCGCATCAACGGCGTTAACCGGCTGGCGTGCAAAGTGCTGGTCAACGCGCTGGACAGTGGGGATCACGTCAAAATTCAGATCGAACCCATGCTGGGCCTGCACGTGATCAAAGACCTGATCGTGGATATGGAACCGTTCTTTGAACATTACCGGTCGGTGATGCCCTATTTCGTCAACGATGATCCGCTCCCCGAAGACGGGCGCGAGCGGCTGCAAAGCCCCGCTAACCGCGCCCAGTTCGATGATACTACCAAGTGTATTTTGTGCGCGTGCTGCACCACAAGCTGTCCCAGTTTTTGGGCGAACGGTGACTATGTCGGCCCGGCGGCCATTGTGCAGGCGCACCGTTTTATCTATGACAGCCGCGACAACGCCGCTGCTGAGCGCCTCAAGGTGCTGCGCGAGCCGGACGGTGTTTGGCGCTGCCGCACGATCTTCAACTGTACATCGGCCTGCCCGCGCGAGATCGAAGTCACGCGCGCGATTGCCGAGGTCAAAGCGGCGATGCGGCGGGGCGTCAAACACCCTGACCCTGAGTAAACGCGTTTTTGCCAGACGGCTAACCTCCCTTCCGGCATACCGGGCCGGAGGGGAGGCAATTTTCCCTCATATAACAACCCAACACGATCATTAGATACACCCTTTCGCAGTTGCACATCCCGTGCTACATACCTTGAAATAATATGGCATTTCCGCTCATTGTCTCGTACAATTCATTGGTGACAGCATCGATCATCGGGTGGTGATATCCGCATCGGTGACCGCATCAAGCGCTGGCCCGTGACGTGTTGGAATACGTCATCAGGTCGGATGGTCGATAGTGCAAACCTATGATGCACACGTGGAGGTAGTGAGCTATGCTCGTGCTCATCGAAGGCAACATCGCGGCAGGCAAAACAACCCTGGGAAAAAAACTGGCCGCCAGTGACCAGTTTTCGTTTATTCCTGAACCTGTCGATCGCTGGCAGACCGGGTTCGCTGCCAACCTGTTGGAACGGTTTTACACCGAAACCCGGCGCTGGGCTTTCACACTCCAGATATGCGCGTTTGTCACGCGCGCGCAGGCTATCCAGAATTTGCCCGATGACACGTTACATGTGGCCTTTGAACGCTCGGTTTTTTGTGACCGGCATGTGTTCGCCAAGAACGTTTACCAACAAGGGTTGATGGACGAAACCGAGTGGGCGCTTTATCTCCATTTCTGGGACTTCATGGCCGGTCAGGTGCCGGTTCCTGATGCGATCATCTATCTGCGCACGTCCGCTGACGAGTGTTTCCACCGCTTGCAGCAGCGCGGGCGCTCAGAAGAACAAACAGTAACGCTTGAATACCTTCAACAGCTCGAAGATCGTCACGATGAATGGTTGTTGGGTAACGGCGCCGCCGAAGCGCCGGTGATTGTGCTTGACGGTATAACAGACACGATCACGGCAGCGACCATCCAACACCAGCTTGAATTACTTGTTCCCCATGGCACCCGCAGCAGCGCAAAGGACAAAACATGACCGATACATCACAGACTGATTATGTGCCCTATGTGCTGGTCGTTGACGACGACTGGATGAACCGCGAGATCATCGAAGCCTATCTGAAAACGGCAGGCTACCAGGTAGGGCTGGCACACAGCGGCGAACGTGCGCTTGAAATGGCGTTTGAGCAGCCGCCGGACCTGGTCATGCTCGATATTCGTATGCCGGGCATGACGGGGTATGACGTGTGCCGCTACTTCAAGCGCGATCCGCGCACGTGGTATATTCCGGTTGTCATGGTTACTGCCCTGGAAGCCGACGAAGACAAGTTGGCAGCCATCCAGGCCGGGGCCGATGACTTTGTGACCAAGCCGTTTAATTCGCTGCTGATGCTGACGCGTGTCAAATCGCTGCTGCGCATCAAGCGCCTGCACGATGAAGTCGAAGCCCGTAACCGCCTGCTACGGCAGGTGCTTTCGCACTATGTCGCCGAAGACGTGACCAAAGTGATTTTGTCTGACCCGGAAAAATATTTACAGCTTGGCGGTGAAACACGCATGGTAACCGTGTTTTTTGCCGACATTCGCGGGTTTACGGCGTTTGCCGAACAGCACACCGCCAACCAGGTGATCACTGCACTCAACCAGATTTTCAGCGAACTGACCGATATTGTCTTTTCGTACAAAGGTACATTTGATAAGTATATTGGCGATGAGATTATGGCGTTTTTCGGTGCCCCCGTGGCGACCGAAGATGATACAATAAACGCCCTGAATATGGCGCTGGATATGCGGCGTATGTTTAATGAGCACAAAGCCCAGGCCGGTGATTTTGATTTACATGCGCTTAATATCGGCATAGGGCTGCACAGCGGTGAAGCAGCGGTTGGTAACGTGGGGTCCGAGCGCGTTATGAACTACACCGTCATCGGTGACACGGTGAATACGGCCCGGCGGCTCCAGCAAACCGCGGCGCCGGGACAGATTCTCATCAGTGAAGATACGTTCCGGCTTGTCGAAGGGCGTGTTGCGGCTCGCTGCCTGGAAGCACGCCAGCTTTCAGGCAAACGCGAACTCATTGTCGCTTACGAGCTGCACGACGTATTTAACTGAGAGCACACTGGCTGTAACTGCCGGTTTTGGGGGAACCGGATGCAATGATCCGACCGGATGTAACGATCCGACCGGGTCATACACCACCCGGAATACCCGGTTCAACCAGGCCATAGTCGGAACAATACGATCTGGCGTTGACAGCGAGTTGTATCATGTCTTACAACCGGCGATCAGGACCATCTCCCTTGCTCATTGTCCTTTTTGGGGCGATTGTTGTCTTTGGCGGTTATTATGTGTGGACTGGCTTCCTGGCATTTCTGGAAGACGAAGGTGATATTACCGCGCAAGTCACCCGCGAAGCGTTTTCGACAGCCACAGCCGAAGCAAGACCCGCGTTCCCAACCGTATATATACCGGCTTCGTTTACACCGCTGCCGCCGTGCCAGTGGTTTCGCGTGCGGGTTGATCGGGCTGTATACCGGGAGTGTCCCAGCACCGATGACCGCGAATGTCCGCGTATCGACAGTTTACCCATTAACTCCGAAGTGTGTGTGTACGACCGCGTACCCAACAACCTGGAATGGTACGTGATCGAGTTGAATCCCGGCGGCGCCTATCGTGACACGGCCTATATGCACGAGAGCGTAATCGAACCCGCCAACCCAACGCTCACGCCATCGATCACGTTTACACCGCTGCCAACAGTCAGCCCCGTTCCATCGCAAACATCACTGCCTGTTTCACCCGCTGCCGAAACGCCGGTGCTGCCGCCGTCAGTAACACCGGCAGCCCCATCCAACCTGACACCGTCGCCCAACCTGGCAGGACCGGCCCAGCCCACACCGACACTAACGCCGTCCGAAACCTTGCCGGACGTGATTATCTAGCCGGGGTGTATCGACTGGAGATAGGGGTAACCGGGCAAATTTTGAACATCAGCTAATTTACGATTGCAGTCAAATGTTAAAAACTGGGGCTTGACGGCGTATTCGCCTCAATGGTATATTATCTATCCTACGTTGCGGGGTAGAGCAGTGGCAGCTCGTCGGGCTCATAACCCGGAGGTCGCAGGTTCGAATCCTGCCCCCGCTACCTAAAAAGAAAAACCAGTCCACCAGACTGGTTTTTTTGTGCCCGGTGGTCATAGAATCCGGCAAAACGAAACCCGGCCCACTTCATCTAGACGGGTCAGGTAGTTTCGGACTGCTGCGCGCGCAGGTTTTCGTACAGCGTGTACAGATTGGCGCGGTGAAGGTCTTGAACCAGGCCGTTGAGCGGGATTCGACTTTTCCCACAGCTTTCAATGCTAATCGCATCAAGAGCCGTGATTGGTTTGTTCTGGCGCAAGGTACGCTCGGCATGCTCACGGATCACGGCGAGATATTCCAGGTCATTGTCAATTTTCCGCTCGACTTCGCCGCGTAAAACCACTTCACCATGCCCCTGGACGACATTCTCATAACCGCCGTCCTTCAGAGCATTCAAACTGTTTACGAAATCGTCGTAGCTGCCATCCACAAAATACGGCACCGGCATTAAGGTATCGGCGGCGAACAATACGCGGTCTTCCTTAATGCAGCACACAATAGAATCCGGGCTGTGTCCCGGCGAATGGCGCAGCTCAACCGTTTTGTTGCCCAGGTGAATACACATGGTGCCGGTTTCGAATACGATTTGCGGTAATATCAGGCGAATCTCACGCAGTTCCGGTGTGCTCTGCTGAGCCTGTGCCAGGCCGTCACGCCCCCGCGTTGCCAACAAATCATAACACCGTGCATGTGCAACCACATGCGCGCCATCGAAAAAGCTGGTCCCATGCGTATGATCTGAATGGTAGTGGGTATTGATCACATACCGGACGGGGCTGTTTAAGCGGTATTCTAAGAAATGCTTGATCGCACGCGCTTCTTCAGGGAAAACGAGCGTGTCGATAAGAATCGCACCCTCAGAGGTGATGACCGCACCAGCGGTGACCTGGGCGTAAAGTTCGCTGGTAAACACGTAGATGTCGTCTGCGACACGTTCACGCTGCATAAACGAGAGTCCTGCTTACTGTGATAGTAGTTTGAACGTAACGCAGAGAAGTATAACGGCTTGCTAACCGAGATTCAAGGATAATTAAGGCTCGTTAATGAACATTAAGGAAACAAAAGCGCCCGGCTAATGACATATAGCCGGGCGCTGGATAATGCCTACCCGCCATGCCGTGTGCCGCGAAGTTTTGAACCTGCTTTCGCAGGTGGGTCATCTGACTGGCAATTCCGCTTTGGAACAAGTCCTAATGCGTTGGTGCTCAGACTCCGATGCCCTGTGTGTGGGTGTTGGCTCAAAACAGTGTGCGGATCACGCGCACGGCAGGGTAAGACGGTTATACCATGCTTCAGCGTCGGTGTAAAGATTCAAAGTTATAAAAACTGTTCAAAATTGACCAGGTAGCCGACGCTGTAGCAGACATAAAAGAAACGAAGCTGGAAACACAACGCCACCGGGAAATGAATGCACTCGTACACGAGGCGATTACGCCACGTCGCTGGTTGCGTGCCTGACTTGACCCTGACAACTCGTGAACGTAATATCATTATCCGTGCTCGATATGCTACTGGTGTATCACAGGCCAAACTTGCGCGTCAGTTTGGGATTTCGTATCAACGGGTTCATCAGGTTGTACATGGCAAGCGGAAATAATTGACATTTATGGAAGTTTTACAGGGTATCTCCACATGGATTGGACCCATTCTGTTACTTGTTCATTCTCAACTAAGGTCAGAGGCCATCCTCTGGCCTTACATACCTTATGACCACCAACTGCTACTTGTGATGTGGTTACTATCAAACCGTGTTTGGCTTGTTCGAAGTCAACATCCGCGTAGAACGCTTTTACATACTCGATTTTTACTTGTTGATTACGATTGTAGCGTTTGCACTGTATAAGCATCAATGGAGGTTCGGATTCGTCTTTTCTGCTATTCCAGAGTCTTATATCTATGCCTCCATCATTACTTCCTGGGCCAAGTTCAACTTCATAATCCTGTCTCTCAAAAAATTCAGCTATTAATTTTTCAAAGTTTCTCCAATGTATGCGATCTAGGGTATCTGGATTTTGGGCTAGAAAATTAATGAAACGCTGGTCAAAGTACTGTTGCGGATTTCCGGATGGCAACATTTCACTATCGAATAATTCTGACAATGAAATGCTTCCATCCCAAAGTTTTTGGCGACAGTTAGTGTTTATGTCCGTCCATGGGTTTCGGTCAAGCCGAGTAGCCATCATTTTGAAGAAAGAAATGATGATTGCGGGCGGTAAATTTGTGGTCTTGCATATTTCTTCAACAATTTCGGGGGTAACAGTTAAATATTGTCTTGTTTTTTTTATCTCAAAAAATGCATCGTAAATTGGTTCAGGGTCGATGCCAGACTCAAGGGCTGATTGAGTCCAACGTATGCTAATTCCTTCTGCGCTAAGTTCATCAGGTAAGTTACCCAATCTTGCCCTAAGTTTAATAATGACTTCTTCCACAATTTCTGAACGAATAGCACATCCTGGGGCATTGTCTAAATCGGAAGAAAACGGAGAACGTTCAAGCTCATCCTTAGAAAGCAAATCTTTGGCGTTGTAATCCGTCAACAATAATCCAGATTTGTACGCTACATATTCTAGGATGGAATCACGAAAATATCTGACGGTATTAATTATTCTTCCCATGTCTTTTACCTGTTAATCGCACTTGTCCGATTATTTTACCAGGGATTGTTACGCCGTTCTAAAAACAGTTTTGAGAGTCATTTTATCATGCACAAATGTGGTAGTAGTCTGGTCGGGCCTTCGTGCAAGACTGCGCGGAGGCCGCCCCTAGCTCAAGTCAGGGGGTGCGGCGCAGGCTTGTGGCGCGGGGAGGCTCCTGGGAAGGGGACCTCGGCGCAAGACCGGGGAAGGCTCCCAGGAGGGACCCGCTCTGCGCATCAGCGGCTAGCCGTTTCAGTTTCGTGCCAGGGACTAGGCAATCTGCCACCAACTTGCTCTGTGGCGGGTTCTAGCTTAGCGCTGCTGTACACAGCCCAAGGCATGACCCGGCTGTTTGCACCAGCCCGGCAGGAAAAAGTCTAACATACGCTGGCCCGCCGGACAATGACGCCGACGGGCCATGTTTTTTGACAACAACCGTACAACAACAGCGTTGTAAAATTGGCGCACCGGCGGGCGCACGCCCTACGGGAAAACAATAACCGCCACGTGAAGTTTCCCTCATACGTGACGGTTATATTGAGCGGGCGACGAGATTCGAACTCGTGACCTTCTCCTTGGCAAGGAGACGTTCTACCACTGAACTACGCCCGCATAGTCCATCTGATGCAAAAGTATAAAACAAGAATCGTGATTTGGCAAGAACAAAATTCAGTAGTCCGCAGCCTGAGCCAGCGAATTTATGGCGAATCCGCTGGCGATTGCGGTGTGCTGAAATTAAAAAGCCGCAGGAAGACGATCCCCGCGGCTTAGTGTGGTTCGTCGTCAAAACCGGGCTTATTCCATGACACGCAGCGTAGAGGGCACATCCATGTGCGACATGCGCCGTATGCTGAGCAGCGGAGTCAGCGCGACGACTAGCACCCCCAGCGCGGCGGAGATCATCAGGGTGACCGGTGAGACATTGACGATCAATTTGAGGTCGGCTAACTGCGTCTCGATACGGGCGGCCAGCATGGCATTCAGCACCAGCCAACCGGCCACAATGCCCACTATGGTTCCGAGCACGCCCATGATCAGGTTTTCGATCATCTGCATGCGTGTCACGGTTCGAATCGGCAGCCCGAACGCAAACATGGTAGCGATTTCGCGGACCCGTTCATCAACGTTGATGCTGGTCGAGTTGAAGGCGATCAAAAACGCCAGCAGCATCACGATCACCTGTACGATACCCAGTACGGTCGAGAATATCTCAAGGAAATCATCAATCACGTCGATGAATTCCCGGACAGATTGGACCGATGCGACACCCGGCTGCTGCATGAGCACCCCTTTGATCGCGTCCGGATCGACCCCTTCCGCCGGATTTACGACGATCTGGTTCGTTACGCCAGCCAGGCCCATGCTCTCCGCGCTGCTGATGTCCATATAACTGAGGGCGCGGATGGGGTTGCTGTGAATGCCGATAACGGGCATATCCGTTTTGACCAATCGGAAGGACAGCAGTCCCTCACGGCGGGGATGTTCTACGGTTATGGTATCGCCCACAGCCACATCAAGATCAAGCGCCGCTTTCTCGGAAATAACGATGCCGGGTTCGCCTGCTTTGAGTTCGCCTTCCAACAGGTCAGGCGCCCAGATTACACTGTCCATGTCTTGCAGACCGATCATGATATCGAACGTATCATCACCATCCCCCAGGTGACCACCCACGGACAGCGTCGTGTCAACCTGGCTGAAATAGGGCGTGCCGTCGTCCTGTTTGAGTGACTCGATTGCCGTGATTTCACCGTTATTTACCGGATAGAAAAAGTCCAGGCCAACCACCAGGCGATCCGGCGACCGGTACAATGTGGCGTCACTGCCCCGGTCAACGGTCGTGCGGAACGTGTCCATCATGCCGATGAACGCCGTCATCAGCAAGATAGCCATCGAAATGCCCATCACGGTCATCAGGCTGCGCCACGGCGACCGCAGGATATTTTTGAAGGGCATATGCGTGAAGCTCTTGCCCGGCAGCGGCAGGTAATTCATGACCCAGCTTAACCCGCCGTCTTTGGCTACCAGGTAACCGGATTGAATGGCATCAATCGGCGGCACGCGCACGGCCCGAATGACCGGGACCAACGTGGCGATAAACGGCAGCAGGATACCTAATACCGTCGCTTGCACAAAACCCGGCACATAAAATGACGACTTCCAGTAGGGCAGCGGCAGCATACTCTCAAACAGGGCAAAAAACGCGTTGCTCAGGACAATACCGGCGATCAATCCGAAGATCGTCCCCAGCACGGCGATCTGAAGCCCGATCAGCATAGGGCGAAAGGCGATCCACAGGCGCGGCACGCCCAGCGCCATACCGATCCCGATCTGCCGCCGCTGTGATTCGACAATCCGACCGGCCAGGTTAAACGCGCCCAGCGCCGCCCCGATCAAAAACAGCATGGCAACTATTTGCCAGGTTCCCTGGTCGTTTTTGGCGTCGGCATACATCATCTCGCGAACGGGATCGTCTTCCTGGTATGTAATGGTAAAACCGGTATCGGGGAACACGCCTGCCATCCGGTCTTCGATAACCGCGCGGACCTGTTCGCGGTCGGCGTTTTTGTCCAGCAGAAACACGGCATCGTTCACTAAACCCTCGCGCCCGGCCAGCGTTTGGGCCGTATCCAGCGGCATAAACAGCACGGCGAACGATGATTCGGCCAGAAACGCGAATGTTTCCGGCATGACGACAAAGTATTCGGGCGCATGTCCAGCGCCGACAAAATCAAGCTGTATGTCGCCGCTAATGCGGATCGGATCGCCGGGGCGTAAGCCGTAATGATCGGCGAATTTATACTCGACGACGACCGCGTTACGGCCTGCATCAGCCCCGGTCAGCGACCGCCCGTATGCGTCGTCCACAAACAACCCGTTGACATCCGGGCCGCCGTCGGATACATCCATGCCCACGGTGCGCCCCTGAACGATAATGGTTTCGTCTTCGGTGGACGCATCGACCAGGGTCGGCGTAATCAAGCGAGGTTCCAGCGCGGCGATGCCCTCGATATCCTCAAGCGTGTTCACCAACAAATCGTCATCAACGTAACTGCCGTCGGTGAGCTGCATTTTGATATCAAACATGTGCAGCCGTTCATAACTCAGCTCAAAGGAGTCGATGCGCCAGGTTTCCTGGCCGCCCAACCCGGCGAATACGCCCGTACCCAGGGCGATGATCATCGCGATCGCGATCACTTGCAGCCAGCGCTCGCGCAGGTCACGCCAGGACCAGCGCAGCCATAATGATAGATTCTTCATTATAATCCCCTCACCACTGAAGATCGGCAATGGCGGCGGTACCATCACGCGGCGGCCCATCACTGACAATACGCCCGCTGCTCAGTTCGATCACGCGGTCGGCAATGCGTGATATCTCGCGGTTGTGCGTTACCACGATTACGATTTTGCCCTTTTCGGCCTGAGCTTTCAGCAGTTCGAGAATCTGGATACCCGTGGCAAAGTCCAGTTCGCCGGTTGGCTCGTCGGCAAGCAGCACCGGATTTCCCGTGGCCAGCGCACGCGCGATCGCCACGCGCTGCTGTTCGCCGCCGGAGAGTTCATGCGGGAAATGGTTAGCGCGCTCGTTCAGCCCAACATCACGCAGCACCGCCGCCGCTGTGCCGTTTGAGTTAGGCTTGTTGCCCATATCAACAACAAACTGAACATTTTCATAGGCGGTCAGGCTGGGGAACAGGTTAAACGTTTGAAAAATAAAACTGACCGTTTCGCGCCGGAACTGAAACCGCCTGGACTGCCTGGTGCCTGACAGGCTCTTGCCATCCACAAAAACGCGGCCCTCGGTTGGCGCATCCAACGCGCCGATGAGGTTCAACAGAGTGGTTTTGCCGCTGCCGGATGGTCCCAGCACCACGACAAACTCACCACGATCAACTTCCAGCGAAACGTCTTCCAGGGCCACAACGGTTACGTCGCCCATGTGGTAACGTTTGGATACATTTTCTAGTCGGATCATGAGTTGTTCCTTTGCAGCATCCAGTTATCGGTGTGATTGTTCAGCATGATTATTCAACGCCGGGTATGGTGCCTATTTTTCAGGTAACAGAATCTATATTTTTAGAATAACCTAAAAAATTATTTAGGTCAAATTTATAATTGCTTAAAGAGCAAGCGTAGTAGTTCGTGAAGAAATTAGTAGTTCAATTATAAACTACTACCCTTTCGGTTTCAAGATGATCTTGCCACCGAACCACGGAATGCACGGAACATGCATATGCAAATCCCCCGTTCAACCACGCTGGACGGGGGATTTAGGGGGAAGGTGTTGCTCAAAAGTCAACCGTCTGTTTGATGCAGTCACCCTGATACGACAAATGAGCGCTAATCGGTGGCATCGGCAGCGGGTGCGGCTTCTGCGTGGCGCGACGAGTGCGGCTTGGGCACACCGCCGGGCCACCACGTCCATTTTCCAAACAGCGCAGCCAGCGCCGGATCAAGCACGGTGCGCACGACGAACGTATCGATCAACACACCTACCGCCACCGCAAAACCGATCTCGGCCAGCCCTTTGATCTCGCCAACCGACATCGCGGCAAATGTGCCCGCCAATATCGCGCCTGCCGAGGTGATGATCGCCCCGGTGCGAGCTACGGCCACATGGACCCCTTCACGAATGCCGTGATGGGCGACTTCCTCTTTGATGCGTCCAAACAGGAAAATACTGTAATCCATGCCCAGCGCGACCAAAAACACAAACATAAAGAAGGGCACATACCACGTCAGGCCGTCCACTTTGAAGACGATTTCTTTGAATACGAAGTTGGTCAAACCCAGCGTACACGTAAAGCTGAGCAGGACTGTCGCGATCAAATACAGGGGCGCTACCATGCTGCGCAGCATCAACAGCAGCACGAAAAAGATGCCCAGCAGCACAAACCCGAACGCACGCAGAAAATCACGATCCATCGTATCGCGAATGTCGGCATTCGTCGCTGAACCGCCGCTGAGCACGGCCTCACCCGTATCCTGGTAGCCGGTCAGGATATCGCGTATCGCGTGTACGGCATGCATGGCTTCATAACTGGTCGGCTGCACCCCCAGGATCACGCTCAGCTTAAAGGCCGTGCTGTCAGCCGTCAGGTAGGCAGGCACCTGTTGGGCCAGGCGGTCAAAGCCCGTGTTAGCGTCCGACGCTGGCACAGCCGCCAGGATATCACCCAGCCCGGTCAGCATCAGGTACGGGTCGGGGATCGGATCGCTGGCATCCGGGTTAAACCGCGCCGCCAACCCTGCGAGCGCCGGGGCGATATCAGCCTGGCGGCTCGCCATCTGTAACAGATTGCCGCCTAGAATTTCCTGAAGGGTAAGCAGGTCGGGATCGTTCGCGATCTGCGGGAAACGTTCGACCAGCAGGTCCAGGTAACTTGTCACCCCGCCGATCAAACCTTCGAGCTGCTGCGGATCGGCCAGCGTGTCGGCGCTCAGCCCGGCCAGCATGTCCAGGGCCAGCCCAAGTTGAACATCCACCCGGAGCAGGCCCGCCATGTCACGGTTTTGTCCAAGCAGCGTGTTTAACCCGCGCACATCGGCCACGCCGTCCACGGCGGCGATATCGTCCGTCAACCGGGCGATGTCCGCCGCGATGTGATCCGGATCGCGCCCGGTGATGATCACGTCCATCGGCAGGACATTACCGGCGCCCAGGCCCTGGGCCATCAGGTCGTAGCCGATCACCGAATCTTTACCGTCCGGCAGGTCGCCCATTAAGTCATAGGATATACGCTGGTTGACCCCGTACACGGACAGCGGCGCCATCAGGGTCACAATGATCACAATCGTGACCAACGGGCGCGAGCTCACCTGCTTGGATGTGATCGCGTACAGCCGCCCCGCCGAACGGTGTGTCGCCTGTCCCGGCCAGAACGCCCGCTCACCGAACACGGCCAGCAGCGCGGGCACAAACGTGAGTCCTGCCGCCAGTGACATCACCACACCCAGCGCCAGCGCCGGACCACTGGTGTTAAATATGCCCATTTCGGCAAATATCATGGCCATAAAACCGACAAAAACGGTCCCGGCGCTGCTGGTGATCGTTTCACCAACCAGGTGCACGGTGCGGCTGGTTGCTTTTTCCAGGCCAACGTGATCGGCCATTTCTTCACGGAAGCGGCTGATCAAAAACAGGCAGTAATCGGTCCCGGCGCCATACATCACGGTGACCAGCAGTACATTTGCATAGGACGTGATGGTCATGTAGTGAGCGCCCAAATAGGCCACCATGCCGCGTGTGATCAGGTAGGCGACCGTGACCGCCAGCAGCGGCACCAGCGGGCTGACCGGGGAGCGGTACACCAGCAGCAGCATGACAATGACCAGCACCACCGTAACCCAGATCGTCCGGTCCACGCTTGTTTTGATCGAATCGGTTGTGTTGTTGACGATCGGAGCCTGACCGGTCTGGTAGGTTTTAATCGTGTCGGGACGGTGCTCGACCAGCCAGTCATCGATCAGGGTCAGTGTTTCGCCGGTGGCCTCATCCGTGCTGGACGTGCCCAGGCTCACATCCACAATCGCCACCTGGTTATCCGGCGCGATCATGAGTGTGGCGGCTGCCGGTGACGCAATGGGCGCAGACACCCCAGAGATATTATCCGGCGCGTCGTCACTCGCCAGCCATGCCTGGAAATCACGAATCAGGCGTCCGGCGGTTGTATCGACCTGTTCTTCAAACGTTTCCGCCTCACGATCAAGCACACCCCCGGCAGCGTGCGCGTCGATCACGATCACCGTACTGCTCGGTGAAAAACCATCGGGGAATGTGGATTGATACACAGCTTCCGCGTGGGCAAACGGGGCATCATCCGGCAAAAAATCCGCTTGGTCCGAACTGGCGACATCTTCGATATTGGGCGCAATCAGCGTGATCACGGCGGCGGCAAAAAGCCAGGCCGCGATGATGAGCAGACGATAACGGGTTGCAAAACGACCGATGCGTGCAAAAAACATGGAGTCTACCTCGCGCGTTTTATGATGCTCTATGTTCTGAACCAACCAATGTACCTAAACCATTTTGAAGAATATCGGCCAGCATGCGGGCCATGTATTCGGCAGAATATCCGGTGTCGTTTTCCAGCCACCAGCCGAGCATCTGGATCAACACCCCGGTGATCACCTGCGCCTGGACACGCGCGGGATAACGAGGGGGAATCTCCCGGTTTTCCAGCCGCTGAACGATCATACGTTCGGTGATCCGGGACATGTAGTTACGGCCAAACACATTGAGTCGTGACGAGGCCGCCCCCCCCACCATGATTAATAAAAACTCGCGGTTATCATCAGCCCAGCGCAGCACCCGCCCCAGACTGAACACTACCCATTCCTGGTTGAACGGCGGTAGCTGTTCACCGCCAAGAAGCTCATCCACCAGCGCGTCAAAACCCTGGTGCATCAACTGGCGAACGCATTCTTCTTTATTAGGAAAATGTTTGTAAAACGTGGCTTTGCTGACATCAGCACGCTCGGTGATGTCCAGAATCTCAACGTTGTTGTAGCCTTTTTCAACAATGATCGCGCGTGCTGCGTCGATGAGACTCTGGTGAGTAGCCGCCTTGCGTTGTTCATGGCGAGTGGGTTTGCGTGCCATTGAATCCCTTTACTCATAACAGTCAACGAGTCGTATAATAGTATACGGCACGTCTACTATATTAAGCCAGATCGCCGAAATGTCAAGTCATTCAGCCGGATATCACAAACGCGCGGCGACACCGGTTCTCCACGCCGCGCCCACAACAGCACGCAGACCGGCAATTGACCCGCCTACATCGCGCGGTTAGAATGAAGCTGCTATCCCGCCCAAAACGGGCGGCTCGCCGCTTGGGGAGTAATCCGGATCAACCATGGCAAGACGCAACTGGAACAACGTATTCGTGACAGGGGGTACCAGTTTTGTAGGGCTGCATGTTGTTCGTGCGCTGGTTGATGCGGGTGCCAATGTAACGGTGCTGGTGCGGCCAGATGCCGAAGACAAGCTCGGTCCCCTGCGCCGCCATATCCGGTTGATTTCCGGCGATGTGTGGAACAGCGCCAGTCTCAAAGGGCGTTCGCGCGGGCACGGCGTGGTGATCCACCTGGTCGGCAGCATCCGCGCCCAGCCGGAACGCGGCCTGACGTTCCACCAGTTGAACCTGGTGTCGGCGCGCAACGCGATCGGGATGGCCGTGAGCGACGGCGTCCCCTATTTTGTGCTGCTCAGCGCGATTTCGAACCCGCCCGGTGTGCCGGGGGAATACCTGCGCAGCAAGCGCGAAGCCGAAGCGTATTTGCGTAGCAGCGGCCTGAAAAGTGCCATCATCCGCGCCCCGGTTATGTTTGACCGTGTCCAGCGCGGAGGGCAGTTATTCGCCGCCCTGTCAGCCGTCGAGTCGCTGCCAATGCTGCGTGTGTTCACCGGGCGGCGCGCGCCGCTGCCGGTTGACATTGCCGCGCGCGGTATCGCTCAAGCCGCCCTGGAGCCGGAACTCCCCCGTGACAGACTGCTGTATGCCGGTGACCTGCGACGCCTGGGACGGATCAAGTACCCGCGACGTGTCCCAAGAAATACCCGCCCACGCACGCCGCGTGCACGGCGGCCAGATAACATGAATCTGCCGGAAAACGATATCCCGTTCGGCTGGCTGCCGGGGCATAATCCGCACGACGACGAATAAAAAAGGGGCCGCCCCAAAAAGCAACCCCTTGAAACATGCGCTGTAAAACGTGGCTTAACTATGGCCCAAAATGGGATGGGGCTGGTACGGTTCTTCCAAATAGGCCATGTCTTCTGCGGTCAGTGTGATGTCCACCACCGCGACGGATTCTTCCAGGTGCTTGACTTTGCTCGCGCCGATCACCGGGCAGGTGATGCCGGGCTTATGCAGTATCCAGGCCAGCGCGACCTGCGCCGGGCTGTAACCGAGCCGGTTGGCCACTTCGATTACACGATCCATCACCGCAAAATCATCATCACGGTAGTAATAATCGTGCGCCAGGTTGTCGGTTATACTCCGGGCGGTATCGCCGCTTTTGCTGCGTGTGCGGTTACCGGCCAGAAAACCACGCGCCAGCGGGCTCCAGGGTGTGATCCCAATACCCTGGTCCAGGCACAAGGGATTCATCTCGCGTTCTTCTTCGCGGTAGATCAAGTTATAGTGATTCTGCATGGATACAAAACGCGTCCAGCCGTGTAAATCGCACGTGTACAGCGCCTTGGCAAACTGCCAGGCGAACATGCTGGAAGCGCCAATATAACGCGCTTTGCCCGCGCGCACGATGTCGTTTAACGCTTCGAGGGTTTCTTCAACCGGCGTGTTATAGTCCCAGCGATGGATGATATACAGATCAACGTAATCCATGTCCAGGCGGCGCAGCGAGTTGTCGATGGAATCCATAATGTGTTTGCGTGACAGGCCATACGCGTTAATGTCATCGTTCACCGGCCAGTAGACCTTGGTCGCCACGATCACCTCGTCACGGCGTGCCAGATCACGGATAGCCCGCCCCGTGATCTCTTCGCTGACACCCAGTGAGTACATGTCGGCTGTGTCAAAAAAGTTGATGCCGAGTTCCAGCGCCCGCTGGATAATCGGGCGGCTGGACGCTTCATCCAGCACCCACTCGCGCCATTGCGGCGTTCCATAGGTCATCATGCCCAGACAGACGCGCGACACTCTCATTCCGGTTTTGCCCAAGTTGATATACTCCACCGCATGCTCCTTTTACCTAAATTCAGCGTCGTACAAACAGCACGTAATCGGAGGTTCTGTAACAATTCAGCCTAATCAAAAAACGAACGGGACGCAAGTCTACTAACCTGGCGCCCCGCGTCTATCACAGCAGGGATAGTGGTTTGTGGTCAAAAAAAACACGATCAGCCCAGCACCGGCAGCCCGGCAACTTCTCGCAAAAAATAACGATGAAACCGGTCATCGGGTGTTAGCTCCGGGTGAAACGCCGTAGCCAGCCAGTGCCCCTGGCGGACGGCCACGATCCCGCCATCGTCAAGGCGGGCCAGCACGTGCGCATGTTCTCCGACGCCCGTCACCAGCGGCGCCCGGATGAACACAGCATGAAATGGAGCTGCGCCGAGTTCCGGCACGGTGAGATCAGTCTCAAAGCTGTCCACCTGCCGCCCAAAGGCATTTCGATCGACCTTGATATCCATCACGCCGATCAAGGGTTGGTCACGCCCGATATCGTTCGCCAGCAGGATCATACCCGCGCACGTCCCCCACACCGGCTTGTGGACGGCAAAGTCGCGCAGCGGCTCCAACAACCGAAACGTCACCGCCAGCTTGCCGATAGTTGTGCTCTCACCACCGGGGATAATGAGCGCATCCAGGCCAGCGAGTTGTTCCGGCAAACGCACCTCGACAGCGCGTGCTCCCAGCGATCGCAGTGTTTTTTCGTGTTCGATAAACGCACCTTGCAGGGCCAACACGCCAATATTTGCCATATGACCAGCCTTTCCCGACGTTCAAGGATGATATTTCCTGCAAATCTAGCGCCCGATCCCGCATGCAGCAAGACCTTTTGGACTCAAATGGTTCTATACGGCGCGGCGACGGTAGAACCCCGGCGCGGCATTCACGGGGGAAATACGGTCAACACACGCGGCGATACACTTTGGGCATATTTCACAAACAGGACATCCGATCACGGCCTGGCAGGAGGCATAGATATTGAATTTTTATATTTTATATCTTTTTAATGTTTTATATAAGATTTAAATTGCTATTAGATGCCAACACGTTTACACTTTATAAGTGGGCAGCCATGCGCCACCCGGATTCGGGGCGCAGGCTGCGGGCATCATACTCCAATGGGTGATCACCAACCAATCTTTAGAGGGGCAAGACCATGAATGGTTCTAAACAAATTCGCATGTTTGTTGTTCTTATCATCGCCGCCGTAGCAGCAACGCTGCTGCCATCCAACATGTTGGCGCCTATAACGCTCACGCCGTCCACGGTGAGCGCCGCCATTCCAGGCAGCCAGGCGCCGTTATCCACCGTCGAATCGGGCAACTGCAACGATGTGTCCAACAACAACGTGTTGGTGGCAGTTAACCATGTACCCAATGAAGATTGTCTGGACGAAATCAGCGCAGCCTATGCGGCGGGTATCACCGCACTCCCGCCCATTCCTGAGGAACTGACCAAAGCGGCTAACGTGCTGTTCGTGCGTCCCAGGGTGGCCGAAGTCAATGTGCGTACCCAGCCAAACACCGGCGCCGCCATTGTTGGGCTGCTCCAAAACGGCGATGTCGTGGCCGTTATCGAGCCTCTCGATGGCGCTGTGGACAAACTCGGTGTAGAGGGTCAATGGCTTCTTATCCGGACACCAGACGGCGCAGAAGGGTATACCGCCGCATGGCTGTATAATGTCTCCGAAGGGGCACCCCCAGACGATGGACCCGGTGATACACCCGACCCTCCACCCGGTGATGATCCCACAGCCGCCGCCCCGGTAGACGAACAGCCGGGCTTGTTGTTGACGCCCAAAGGTGACGGAGTCCGGATTCGGGCACAGCCGGTGTCCGGGGATGTGATCGCCGTCGCCGCGCTGGGTGATCAGATTGAAGTGACCGAGCAAGCCGATTTAGCGCTGGCCAAAATTGGTGTAAACGGTGAATGGCTGCGGGTGCGCACGGTGAACGGCGTTGAGGGGTATACCGCCGCGTGGTTGTATACTGTTGCCGAAAACAACACGCCCACCGGGGCCACGCCGCCGCCCGCCGTTGTGCCTGCCTCGGAACCGTTAATCCTGGCAGAAAACACGATCTTAATCCTGACGCCCCGCGTCGATTCGGTCCGGATTCGCGCGCAGCCGGTTACCGGTACCGTGGTCGCCCTGGCATGGCGGGGTGACAGGCTGCAAGTGATGGAAGAGGCCAGCCTGGCCGCCAATAAGATCGGTGTGGATGGTGAATGGCTCAAGGTGCAAACGACGACCGGCGTCGAGGGTTATACCGCCGCGTGGTTGTACACCATCTCGGATACTATCGAACAGCCGGTTGCGGTTTCTGCCGAGTCAGCCGCTATCCCGCCGCTTGACACCAGCACCGCTGATAATGGTCTGCTGCCATCAGAAGGTAATGCAGCCTCATCAGCCAATGAGCCGGGCATCGACGACACCCCCGCCGATAACAGTATCGACGAACTGGACGTTGTTCCGACGGTGGAAGATAACGCCGACACAATCATTGATCCCTATGGCGGCAGTATCCTGGCATTGGGTATCCCCGAACCCGCCGCCCCGGCAGGCGTTTCGTCCGGTAACAACGTTTCTGATGCTGATTCGCTGCCCGGTGATGATGAGCTATCAGATAATGCAGCCGACCCGGATTCACCCGCCGGGCCGCTTAGCGTCGAGCCGGCTAATAACATAGTGCCGATCACGGTTGATGTGATCGACAACACCGAGGTCGCCACGGCAGAACTAGCGATCAATGGCCGGTCGATGGACGTGTTCACCGGTGAGCCGTACGCGTTTGACCTGGATACCAACCTGCTCAGCGCCGGTACGTATGAGTTGTCGTTCACCGTCACCGAAAACGACGGGTATATTCGCTCGGACAGCGTGTATTTTGAGGTTGTGCTGGAACCCATCCCCGCCCCTGCCAGCCTAACCGCCGACACGACCGGTGATGATGCAGGCGCCGCCAGCGATCCTGACACCCCGGTCGAAGTGGCGGACGCCGGTGTGACGGTAAACCAATCACCTGATGCCGCCGCGCAAGACATCGATATTCTGGGCGCCAGTGCGCCAACAGCCCAGACCCGGCGCGCGCTGCTCATCGACGGTGAAGAACAGCCGTTTGACCTGGAATTTTCATCTGATGACGGGTTGGTGCTCGCCGCACCGTCCGCCGATGCTGCGCCGGTCCAGGCGACCGCTGACGCGTCGTTAACCGATATCCTGGGCCGCCCCTTCAGCGCCCTGGTCCCGACCCCGATCTGGAACGCCCTATCGGCCCCACGCCCTACCCTGGCGTCGATCATCATCCTGGTGATGGTGATCAGCCTGCTCCCGCAGGGCTTTCTGACGCTGTATTGGATGACGTACACCTGGAACAAACCCCACGTCGCCGACGAATACCGGTCGCCCAAAGAGTTTGCCGAACCGCAGTATTCGATCACGGCGCTGGTACCGGCCCGCCGCGAAGATGGCGTGATCGCAGACACGATCCGCGCCGTGGACCGGATCAACTATCCCGAACACCTCAAAGAAGTGCTGGTGCTGATCCGTGATGAGGACGACGACGACACGATCAACGCTGCTCGCCAGGCCATCGCGGAAATCGGCAAGGATAACATCCGCCTGGTCACGTTCACGGACGGGCCGCGCAACAAGCCCAACGGGCTGAACAGGGGGCTGCGAGCCGCCACCAAAGACGTGGTGTGTATCTTCGATGCCGAAGACGAACCGCATCCCGATATCTACAACGTGGTTAACACCGTCATGATCCGCGATAACGCCGACGTGGTGCAGTCGGGCGTACAGTTGATGAACTTTCGCTCCACGTGGTTCTCGGCGCTGAACGTGTTGGAATACTTCTTCTGGTTCAAGTCGGGCCTGCACGCCTTCACCCGCGAATTTAAGATCACGCCGCTGGGTGGTAACACGGTCTTCTTCAAGCGCCACTGGCTCGAACGTATCGATGGCTGGGATGAGCAGTGCCTGACCGAAGATGCAGATGTCGGCTTCCGGCTGACCCAGCTCGGCGCCAAAATTCAGATTGTGTACGATCAAGAACATGCGACCCGCGAAGAAACGCCGGATACCGTTGACAGCTTCATCAAGCAGCGGACCCGGTGGTGCCAGGGCTTCTACCAGATATTCTTCAAGGGCGACTGGAACAACCTGCCGACCCTCAAGCAGAAGATCTTTGCGCTGTATATCCTGCTCAACTCACTGCTGCAAGCGGCCATGCTCTTTTATGTCCCGGTGGGACTGTTCGTTGCGCTCACGCAGCGCGTGCCGGTAGTAGTTGCGCTGCTGTCGTACATCCCGATCTACATCCTGGTCATCCAGTTAATCATCCAGTTGATCGGCATCCGCGAGTTCACCAGCGCCTACAACGAAAAACTGCCGCGCTTCTTCACACTGCGTATGATTGTGTTCTTCTATCCATACCAGCTCCTGCTGTCCATCGCCGCGCTGCGTGCCGTGTACCGTATGCTGACCCAGCAGTCCGCCTGGGAAAAAACCGCCCATTCGAATCTGCACCGGCAGGGGCAGTTTAGCCAGGTAGGGTCGTAACGATGACGAATTCATTTAATCTCGACCGTAAAACCCTGTACATTCTGGCCGCGCTGTTGATCATCGCGGCGGCGGCGCAGGCTCAAAATATGTTCCAGTTCCCGTATTATCACGACGACGAGGGGACCCAGGTCGCCAACAGTTGGGCGCTGGCTACCGAAGGCGAACTCTCGCCGTACACGTATTCCTACGAGGACCCGCCGCTGGGATCGATCATGCTCGCCAGTTGGACCAGCCTGGTTGGCGGCCCATCCAGCTTTGGTTTTGCGCTGAACGCGGGCCGGGTGTTTATGCTGCTGCTGCACGTGGTATCGACCGGTTTGATCTATCTGATCGCAAAAAAGCTCAGCCTGAGTGACCTGGCGGCGGCAGTGGCGACCCTGGTGTTTGCCTTTTCGCCGCTGGCGACAGGACTCCAGCGCATTGTGCTGCTGGAAAATATCATGCTGATGTGGCTGCTGCTGTCGTTTTACTTCGCGATTGGCGAACGCCGGACACTGTATCATTATCTTGGCAGCGCGTTTGCGCTGTCGCTGGCCGTGCTGACCAAAGGCGGGGCGATCTTTTTTATCCCGGCCCTGTTATATGCCATCGGTCGGAGCGCAAACCGCCATCACCGCCGGTTTGCGGTGGCCCTGTGGATCACGATTACGCTCATTGTCCTGTCGTTTTACCCGCTGTACGCCCAGATGAAAGAAGAGTTGTTCCCTGAGGATTGGCTGTTGGGCGGCGACTTCCCGCATGTGAGCTTGATCGAACGCCTGGGCGATCGCGGGCCGGATACCGGGCATATCCTGGACATTGCCAGCGGCCTGACCACTGCTTTCGATGAGTGGCTGGACCTGGCTAACCCTACTGCCGACCCGGTACTGATCTATTTTGGCCTGATCAGTGCGGTATTTGTGTTCCTGTTGTCCATCGACAATCCCGGTTTACGCCCGCTGCCGCTGATGTTGATAGCGATTGTTTTGCAGTTTTTGTTCGGCGGCCCGGTGTATAAATTCGACGGCGTGATACTGGTCGCGTTTTTGGCGTTGTGCGTGGGTATCCTGGTGGGCAAGAGCGCGGAATTTGTGTATCACAACAGCTCTGGCCCGGTGCGTTATGCGCTGACCGCTGGAGTCCTGGTCGCCATGCTCTACCCGTTCTGGTCATTTGACGCCACTCGCCTGGATGTCTACACCGAAAATCAAATCGACGGGCAGCTTGAGGCGGTATCCTGGGCGCAGCAGTACATCCCGGCAGATGCGGTTGTTGTCACCGACAACTATGCTTTTGTCGAACTGCGCAGCACTCACCCCAACGTACACGACTACTGGCGCGTTGATACCGACCCGGCTGTGCAGTTTATGCTGCTGCACGATGACGCCTGTTCGATCGATTACGTACTGGCCACGCCGCAGATTTTCTCGGATATCGATACCTACAACCTGGACCTGATGCGGCGCACCATTGACCGCTCCGAAGTCCTGCACACCTATGAAAATAACGGCTGGCCGATTGAAATCCGGCAGGTTCGCAAAACCAACTGTCTGCCAGCAATTGCCAGCGACACACCAACCGCTAACTGATAGGCCCGATTCACAGCTTCACACCTGGGGGGTGAGGAAAATCAATGAACGTTCGTAAGACTGTTGCGGCATCTGTTTCACTGTTAGCGCTTGCCGGTGTCGTGCTGGCCGTATTCCTGGCCCCAGCGGCCCAGGTCAGCGCCCAGGCGGGTAATCCGCCCTATCGAGTCGTCGGTTATTACCCGTCATACGCGATCTACGAGGATTATTTTGTCACCGATATCAAGGCCAGCCAGCTTACACACTTGATCTATGCGTCAATCGACGTATCGGCAAACGGCCAGTGTGTATCGGGTGATATCTGGACTGATGCACAGTATTCGTACCCTGATGACCAGCCCACTCTCCGGCTGCGTGGCAACTTCCGCCAGCTTCAACTGCTGCGCGGCGAGCATCCGAATCTGAAAATCCTGATGAGTGTGGGCGGCTGGGAGTATTCCGAGCATTTTTCAGACGCTGCCGCCACCGAGCAGTCCCGCCAGCGGTTTGCCCGGTCATGCGTGGCCTTTATGCGCCAGTACCTGTTTGACGGCATTGATATCGACTGGCGCTACCCGGTAGAGGGGAATACGGTCGCCGGGAGCCCCTCAGATCGCGCGAACTATACGCTGCTGCTGGCCGAACTCCGAAAACAGCTTGACAGCCAGGCCGTGACAGACGCCAGGCCGTACCTGTTAACGGTGCTCGCGCCTGGCATTGCCGCGTTGTACGAAAACATCGAGCTTGACCGCATTCACCCGTATGTGGACTGGATCAACCTGATGACGTTTGGATTTCATGGCGCCTGGAGTGATCATGCCAGCCATCACGCGCCGCTGTATGCCAATACGCGTGACCCGCGTGGTGAGGACATTCAGCAGCACTACAATGTAGACAGCGTGGTGAGCACCTATCTCGACGCGGGTATTCCGGCGTCCAAACTGGTGATCGGCGTACCGTTGTACGCGCAGGCATGGCAAAATGTTAAACCTAACGAACACTTTGGCCTGTACCAACCCGCCAGCGGAGTACCGTCAGGCACACGTCCTGGCGGCGTTCTTTACTGGCGGGACCTGCTGCCCCTGCTCCAAAACGATGCTTACATCGAGTATTTTGACGATGAAGCCAGCGTCCCCTGGTTGTACAGCCCGGACGAGCGCATCGCGATCAGCTATGACAACCCGCAGTCCGTGCGGGAAAAAGCCCGCTACATCCGCGAGGAAAACCTGGGCGGGATGATGTTATGGCAGATCAGTTTTGACGATGAAGACAACTCGCTGGTTGAAGTCGCGTATGAGGCATTGAGCGGACGCTAACGTTCGCCTGCCAGGTGCAGCATCACATTTGCGGACTGCACCAGGCTCGGCAGTATCTTTTGTTCGTTCTACTGCCGGGCCATCTCCAACGCCTCTTCCATCGACGTAACAATATCAACCACGATATGGCCAAAAACATTTGGAATTCGGGAGTTGGTGACGTGAAAAAACGCGAGTTACGTCATTGATATCAAACGCGCAGAACTCTGGGTGAGTAACGCACAGAGTTTCTGTGAGTGACTCGCGGTTGTTTCTGCTTTTTCAAGTTCTTGCTGGGCCTTTGGGTATCGGCCCAGCGTGTTGGGAGGGGATAGGAGGTTTTGCCAGCATAGGTCTTGGGCCAGCGCTTGTTCTCAGTGAAGTGGTAGCTGTGGCACATTTGGAGAGTACGCCATTTGTGGTTGGGGAAAGTTTTCAGAATCTCGACCTGGGCCACGTTGTTTTCTACCATCTGGCGCAGGGTTTCCAGATCCTTGACTGTCCAATTGCGACAAAGACCCGAATCGGCTTTGCATTCCGAAGTTGAACCATCCCGCCAATAGATGGTGACCAGCTTGTAGTTCCACCCGTTCACCATATTGCATACTGTCCAGGGCTTGCTGCCGGGCATCCTCATCAATCGTGGTTGCTTTCAACCGTTCCAGCAACGAACGTACCTGCGCCGGTTAGGATTGGTACTGCTATCCGGCAGGGTTTCCCGCATATCGACCATAAACCCCGGTGCCGTATGGCGTCCGGCCCAGATGCCGCGCTCTTCGCGCCACACGCGAGCCGCGACCAGGCGCCCGATAATGTGATTTTGCAGGTGATCGGCGGAAGCCTGCGCCCGTTCGCGGAACATCCGGATGTGATAACGTCCGTACAGCGGGTGCGCGAAGTCGTAGAGCATGGCTGGCGTGAGCACTTTCACATCGTCGCGTTTGCAGGCATCAATGAAGATGTTGGTTTGGATTTGCGTCACATCGCGGAAGAAACGATCCACTTCCTGCGATGCCACGGCCCCGATATGGCCGCATTCGATCAGGTCGAAAAGATGGGAATCTGATGGAAACGCAGCATACATTCAACTCTCGTGATATATTTTGGGTTGTTTGGTCTGCTGTGATCTCGGTCATATTGGCTGTTTCAATAGTCAGTGCAAACACACATCAACATCATATCAAACTGACCCATGCAACAGGCTGTAGGATTACGGGTTTGAGATGTAAACTTGGCAGTTTTTTTGAGCAGTTTTACGGGAGACCATCCATTTTTCTTGTCCTGGCAGCTCCCTTCAAAGTGGGTTGGGCATGGCAACAGTGCAAATATAGATAGGAGCCACCAATGCATCTGTCACAAGATGAAGCCCTACGGTTTTACACCATCTGGTTTCCGCTGCTGTACTACGTTAATCAGCAGCAAGAACTTATCCCTGAGTTTCCCTCAGAATACGGTGATGCAAGTGTTGAACCACAAAATGCTGTCACCTTACGCGAGGCGTTATGGGCCGATGATTCGCTGCGCGAAGGGTTCATTGCCGAGAATCCAGCCAACCTTTCTGCTGATGATCTTGCGCTGGTGGATAGCTGGCAACATCGCGTAACCGGAGATTTCTACATTTTCCGGTATCTCAAAAAACACACCGTATTGCTTTCCAGCGAATCACCGATGCGTGCCTTTGGGGTGCATGGCCTAGTCAGCCCCATTGAAGAAATTATCGGACCATACTTACCCATTCTCATCAAAACCGTGCTGCTGCCATTTGAAGATCGGATTATCTACGACAGCCTGTTTTCTTCGTATTCCATTCATTTCGGCGGTGGATATCGCAGCAGCCTGAAAGATGGATACAACCGCATCCAGGAACGCGAGGGGCTTATCACAACTTTGCCGCCCTACGCTGAACGCAGCGATCCAGCAGCGGAAAAAAAGCATGTTCAGGAGAAAAACAAAAAACTGCTGACTGCCTTCCAAAAAGAACTGGGCAAAGCGGGATTAAGCCCGAAAATGATGGAAGAACACACCGCCGCTATCGCCGCATTTGCCGAGAATTTTCTGCTTGCTCAGACGCCGCCTGCCTATCTACTCGATACCAACCGCGCACATGTAGAGGCGTATATGAAAGCCACATCCAGCAAAGCGAATCTGGTCAGTTTCAAACGCTTCGCTCGTTTCCTGCGTGATACGGATCGAGTTTATTACGAAGACGCGGAAGAATTGCTCGATTTCCTCAAGCGGCAGTGAGGTGGTTGGCTCGCCAGTAGAATGCGCCGCGCCACACAGCATCCCACCGCGATCTGACATACACTATTGGGTGGGTTACAGTGATCACGCCGTATCAGGAAACAACCATGAGTCCACATTCTTTACCTCTCATCCGAATTTTCTTATCCTCGCCCGGTGATATCGAACGGATGCTCACCCCATACTTTGGCGTGAGCATTCGACAAGAATATGCTTGATTGTGCCTGGTGTATGAGATGCATTTCAGCTAAATCACGGGCGAGCTGCTGGACGCCAACGGGCTGGTGTATCTGCGGGCGCGGTTGGGCTGAGCCGGTTGCAGGAAGAGTCACTTGCTGCACAGCAAACAATCGCCGTACAACAAGCAACTCTCGGACCGCACGAGCAGCGCGTATAGCAGTTTACCACCCGCGCGTGGCGATGCGTTCCGCGTCATCCATGCTGGTGACGTTGATGCCGACCATCGGTTCACCCAGATTGCGGCTGACTTCGGCGATGATCTTGGGATCGTTGAAGTGCGTGGTGGCTTCGACGATGGCTTTGGCACGGTGAGCCGGATCGCCGCTCTTAAAAATCCCCGATCCCACGAACACACCATCAACACCAATCTGCATCATCAGCGCCGCATCCGCAGGCGTGGCAATACCACCCGCCGCAAAATTCACGACCGGCATACGCCCCAGTTCAGCCGTTTCCTTCACCAGTGCATACGGCGCACCGATCTCTTTGGCATAGGTCATCATCTCGTCTTCGCGCATGGTCTGCAAACGGCGGATTTCGCCCAGAACGGTACGCCCGTGCCGCACCGCTTCGACCACATCACCCGTACCGGCTTCGCCCTTGGTGCGGATCATGGCCGCGCCTTCGCCAATGCGCCGCAGCGCTTCGCCGAGGTTACGACAGCCACATACGAACGGCACGTTAAAATCGTGCTTGTTGATGTGATACTGCTCATCCGCCGGGGTCAGGACTTCACTTTCATCGATATAGTCAACCCCTATCGCTTCGAGAATCTGAGCCTCGACAAAATGCCCGATCCGGCATTTCGCCATCACCGGGATCGAAACCGCGTCCATGATCGACTGGATCAAAGCCGGGTCACTCATGCGGGCCACACCGCCATCCGCGCGGATATCTGCCGGGACGCGTTCCAGCGCCATGACGGCCACCGCGCCCGCCTCTTCGGCAATGCGAGCGTGTTCGGGCGTGACCACGTCCATAATCACGCCGCCTTTTAACATCTGCGCCAACCCGCGCTTGAGCGTTTCAGTTCCTTTTTCTGCGCCATTACCGGATATAGGATTGTTGCTTGCCATGGTATTCACTCCTTTTGGTTGTCATGCGCACCGGGGCGAATCACCCGCCAGCACGCTGAATTGTGTAACACGCACTACACGAAATTCACCCAACACGTCACCGGGACATAATCCAATTAACGATATCACTCACGACCGTTTCCGATACGTGCCCTATCACGCCATAATCCGCCGGGCTGCTGGCTCCCTCTCCGGCAACAAACTGGTGATTCAAACCCGGATAGGAAATAAACGTCACGTTGTCGCGAGCAGCCAGGCCGTTCTGCCAGTTCTGAAAATCCACCATCGTCACCTGGTAATCCCGTTCACCCTGCAACACCAGCAGCGGCTGCGGGATAAGCTGCGCGATGGAGATAGGATCGTAGGTTTGCAAATCCAGCCAATAACTGACCGGCGCGCCAAAATACCGCTCGGCGGGATCATGTGATGCATCGAGCGTCTTGATCGTGCTGGCGGCTTCTTGTGCGGCGGCCAGATCATCCTGTTCTTCCTGGGATAATTCACCGTCCAGATTTTGCACGTATTCTTTCTGGCTCAGCAGCACATCTTCTATCGGGCGTGTATACCCCGCTAAAATGATCGCCCCGGCCAGGCTTAATTCCTGGCTGGCGATACGGGGCACCAGGTAACCGCCGTGACCGTATCCCAGCACGTAAATGCGCGATGCATCGATGTTTTCGTTATTGTTCAGAAACACCGCTGCCGCCAGCGCATCATCGATCACTTCTTGCTGCACCGTCAAATCACGGTCGTATCTTTCGTTGACCAGGCGGTCGTGATGAACGAGTGTGCGCTTGTCATAACGCAGCACCGCGATCCCCCGCGACGCCAACCCCCAGGCCAGATCACGGAACGGTTTATTTGCGCCCAGGCTGCCGTCCCGGTCCTTTGGTCCGGCCCCGTGCACCAGGATCACAACGGGAAACGGCCCCTCGCCGACCGGCAGCGATAACGTGCCCGGCAGCAGCCATTCCCCCTGCCCGATCGTGACCTGAATCTCATTAAACGCTGCCTGATCCACATAAGCGGGCGGCTCATACCTGGCCTTGACCGTGCCTGTATCGAGTTCCATCGAAAACCCGGCTACCTGCCCGGCAGCATTTACGGCAACACGGATTGTAACCGTCGTGCGTTCAAATCCCAGCAGCAGATCGACAACAACATAACCCTGTGTTTCCCAGGTGTTGCCGCCCTCCGCCTGACCAAACGCCCCGGCTTCTGCTAACACGGTGTTCCAGTATTCTTGCAGCATGTCCGGCGACAGCACACCGCGCATATTGTCGTCAAAATTGGCCGTCGCCCCGGCAAAATCGGCCTGGATCAGGCTGTTCACCAGGGATTGAGCCACCGCCACCGCGCTTTCCGTTTCGAGCGCCGGTTCGTCGTTAACCGGCGTCAGGCCCTCGGTGGGCACGAATGACGCACCGCTGATCTGGCCTTGTGCGTTAATCGTCACCTGGAGTGCGATCGGACCGGCTTCAAACTGCATCCCCACCAGCACCACGGTATAGTTATCCACCGGTTGGCTGCCCACACCCAAACGTCCCTGGAACGCGCCAACCTGTGCCACGAGCGACGCCCACAGGTCTTGCAGGCCCTGCGGTGACATCGTTTGCTGCATCTGGGCATCGAACAGAGCGACTGCGCCCGCAAAATCACCACTGCTCAGACGATCGGCAAACGCCGTCGCGACGGCCTCCGGATCAGCCGGTGGGGCGGCTACAGGTTCGCCGGGTACAAAGGACAGCCCGCTGATCTGGCTCTGGGCATTTACCGTTACCTGAATCTGGACAATGTAATGCGCAAATTGCAGATCGAGCAGCACGATCATATAACCCTGTACCGGCTCGTGCCCGATGCCCAGCGCACTCTGAAACGTGCCAACCTGCGCGGTTAGCGAATTCCATAATTCCTGAAGACTCTCCGGCGGCATCATCTGCTGCATGTTGCCGTCAAAGTTAACCGTTGCACCGGCGAAGTCGCCCGCGGTCAGGCGGCTGACAAAGTCTACGGCGATAGCTTCCGCGTCCGCCGATGGCGCCTCGTCCACCGATGGCACAAACGACAGGCCGCTGATCAGTCCTTCCGCGTTAAACGTTACCTCGACCCCGATCACGGCTTGCTCAAACTGGAGCATTACCACAACGCGCGTCAGGTCGTCGGTGGATTGATTCTCGACACCAAGCGGCGACAGGTACGCGCCTGCCTGCGAGATCACCCAGTTCCACAGTTCTTCGAGTGTTTCCGGCGGCATCGACTGTTGAAGCGCGCTGTCAAAACTGGCGGTTGGGCTGACAAAATCACCGGCAGCCAGGCTGTCGATCAATGCCTGGGCGGCCTGCCCTGGATCACCATCCTGGGCGCGCGCGGTCGGCGTGCCGCACGGCAGCAGTGCCGGGACAGCTATCACAAGCATACTCAGGACCAGGAACACATAATAAAACATCCGGCGCATTCGTTTTTCCCTCTCCATACACCAGGGCCACGGTTACGGCTGGCGACCCAAAACCCACGCGGCGATATCGTCGATCACCATCCCGGCAACATGCCCCGCACTATCGTATTCCGCCGGGACACTGGGACCCTCGCCGCTCATGAACAGATGATTAAGACCGGCATACGACTTGAACGTCACGTCTGCCCGGTCGGAAAGGCCATCCTGCCAGCCCTGGAAATCGACCAGCGTAACCTGGTAATCACGCTCACCTTGCAGCACCAGGATCGGCTGTGTGATCTGCCGGGCGGTGGCGACCGGGTCATAGGCGTGCAGGTCCAGCCAGTAGGCGGGCGGCACGTTGAATAACAGCGTGGCCGGATCGTCACCCGGTTGAACATTTTTGGTCGCCAGCACCGCCGCTTCAACCTGGGCCAACAACTCTTGATCTGTTTCTGACAGGTCGCCGTCAATGCCCAATAAATAGGCGTTCTGCTCAAGAAACAGGTCTTCCAGCAGGCGCGTGTTCCCGGCCAGGATCACGATCCCGGCGACGGTAGGAGCTTCGGCGGCAATACGCGGCGCCAGGTACCCGCCCATGCTGTGACCGGCCACAAACACCCGTGTCGGGTCGATGGTATCAGCGGCTTGAAGCAGCGCCACCGCCGCGACTGCATCCGCGATCGTCTCGTCGACCACGGTCAGATCGGCCATGTCGGCCATTTGATCGCCGTATACCACTGTACGTTTATCATAACGCAGCACGGCGATCCCCTGTGAGGCCAGCCCCCAGGCGATATCACGAAACGGCTTGTTGGCGCCCGCGCTGCTGTCGCGATCATTCGCGCCGGAACCGTGAACCAGCACCACGGCGGGGAAGGGGCCTTCACCTACCGGGAGTGTGAGTGTGCCGGGCAGCGGCCACGATCCATCCTCACCCACGATCACATCAAATTCTTCATAAACGCTTGGATCGGCGTAATCGGGTGTTTCGTAGACAAGTTCCGGCTTGGCGGTGCTGGGTGAGAAGAATAATCCCTGCACCTGCCCGTCAGCATTAAAGCTCACGCGTGCATCCAGCGCCATGACCTCAAACTGAAGCACGATAATAACCGCTGTCGATGTGCCATCCGACTCGGTGAGCACACCAAGTTGTCCCTGAAAGGCGCCGACCTGCGCTTCAAGTGACTGCCATGTTTCCCGCAGCTTATCCGGTGGGAGCACGTCTTGCATGGTGCTGTCGAAATGTTCGGCTGCCCCTTCATAATCCCCGGCGATCCAACGGTCGATCAGTTGTTGGGCGATGGCTTCCAGGTCGCCGGGCGGGTTATCTTGCGCATGTACGCTGGCTGGCAGCACCATGACTGCCATGAAAACGATCAAACACCCACATATGACGCGCTGCATGGTCTCTCCTTGCTAACGCACTACAAAATCGGCGCATGACGCACAGCAGGCAGGTAGGAATCCCGCCAGTCGTGCCAGGCGTCACCCAGACGCCGGAACCCTTCCTCGATGCGCGCCGGTTGGTGGCTGGAAAAATTAAACCGGATATACCGGCTGCCCCGGCCATCCGTATGAAACAGCGATCCGATCGCATACGCCACGCCGTGCTGAATCGCTGTGACATATAGTTCAGCGGCGGTCGGCCCATCGTCCGGCAAACGAGTCCACAGGTACAAACCGCCCGCCGGTTCATCCCACGTCATGCCCGGCGGCCCATACGCCTCGGCAGCCGCCAGCGCCGCCTCACACCGGATACGTAATTCCGACCGGACGCGATTCAGGTGACCGACTATCCCGCCGCTGGCCAGGTACTGGTGCATCGCGCGCTGATTCAACGCTGGTGTGCAGATATCAGCCGCCTGTTTGACACGCGCCAGGCGCTCCCGCAGGGTGCCGTTTGCGATCAGGTAACCGATGCGTGTGCCGGGCAGCAAAATCTTAGAATATCCGCTGGCATGCAGCACCATATCCCCCTCGTCCAGCGCTTTGAGCGGCGGCGGTGCCGCCTGGCGGTAGCTCAGTTCGTGGTAAACCGCGTCCTCCAGAATCGGGATCGCGTGCCGTTGGGCCAGCGCCAACAACTGGCGGCGGCGGTGCAGCGGCATAACCGTCCCGGTGGGATTGTGGTACGTGGGCGCCACATAGATCAGGGCCGGTTGGTGTTCCTCGATGGCCAGTTCGAGCGCATCGAGTTGTATGCCGTGCTCATCCATCGGCACACCCACCGGGATCACGCGCCGGATGTGTGCGATATCCAGCATGCCAAGATAGGTTGGGTTGCTGGTTAACAAAACATCACCTTCGCCCATAACCGTCTGCACGACCAGATCAAGCGCTTGCTGGGCGCCGCCCGTGATCAACACTTCATCGGGGTGGCACTGGATGCCCAGCGAGGTCACATAGTCTGACACCTGTTTGCGCAGCGGCGGGTATCCCTCGGATTCTTCGTAGGTAACGGCGGCGGCCCCATCGTGATCGAGCACGGAATTGATCGCATGACGCAGCGCCTCGACCGGTAGAAATTCCTCCGGCGGTGTGCCGCCGCTGAACGCGATCACGCCGGGCTGGCGCGCCAAACGTACCATTTCACGCACACTCAGATTCAGCGCGCCGGGTGAGCGCCAGCGTGTGCCGCCGGAAACAGACGGTACTCGCGCCCCGCTGACGAACGTCCCCCGCCCCGGATGCGCCGTGATCAGGCCGTCCGTCTGAAGCTGGGCATACGCGTTAACAACGCTGATGCGCCCGACACCAAGCGCGCGCGCCAGATCACGCGTAGGCGGCAGGCGATCGCCGGGCAGCATACGCCCGCTTTCGATCTGGAGCCGGAAATGCCGGGCCACCTGCTGGTAGATCGGCTCAACCGCGTCTTTAAAAAGTGGGATTTCGGTTACCATGTGCATCATACCCTGTATCGTAACAGGCCTATGATACCACGAATAGGACCAAATGAAACCAATTGGTTTGATGATCGCCGTGATCGCGGTTACAACAGCCCGACCATGGCCCGATCGCGGCGCTCTTTGATCACCTGTTGGTACAGGCGCAGGTACGAGTTTGCTACCCGTTTCCAGGTGAACTGCTTGATGATCAAGCGCCGCCCATTGATCGCAATTTCCCGGCGCAGTGTTGAGTCTTTGAGCAGTGTCAGCACGTGATCAACCAGTTCGTCATCACTTTCACCCAGCAGCACGTGGTGGCCGTGCATCACGGGAATCCCGTCACAGCTCAGGGGGGTCGCCACGACGGGGGTTTGCATCGCCATGGCTTCCAGAATCTTGTTTTTGATCCCGGCGCCCAGGCGCAGCGGGCTGATGAAGATCACCGAATACTCGAAGTAAGTCCGCACATCCGGTACGCGGCCTGTCACGTCGATATCATCCGAGGCGTAGGCTTGCAGCTCCGGCGGCGGGCTGCCGCCAACCAGGTACAGGCGCGCTTTGGGCACAGCCTGCTTGATCGGCGGGAAGATATCACGAACCAGGCGCAGCGCCGCGTCCAGGTTGGGTTCGTAGTCGTAGTTGCCGATGAACAACAGGGTCGGTTCATCCGGCTCGTAACCTGACGGCACAAAATACTCGATATCAACGCCGTTCGGAATCTCGATAAGCGGCGTGTTGGGATTCAGTTCCTTGAGCGCGCGCGCGTCGTGGTCGGTCAGCACCACCACGCGATCATAGGATTCGAACATCCAGCTTTCATAACTGGCCGCGATCCGGTGCTGCATTTGCTTGGGCCAGCGTGCTAGCCAGCTTGTTTCTTCGTTGATCGCGCGTTCCAACCACAGGCTGTAGGATTCGTAGGGCGCGATGATATTGGGCAACTGCTGGACCAGGTGCGCGTATTCATAGACCTGGATGCCGCCAAACACGTGCGCCACGTCAAACGCCCGGTCACGAACCAGGGCTTCGATAGTATGCCACATGTCCGGCGACCAGCTTTCTTCCGCACACGTTGGAAAACGCCGATCCTCGCTGCGCATGCGCTGAAGATAATTCCGCCGGGACCGGCGTGGTTCGCGGATCAGGTCTACATGGCTGAACAGCTTTTTATATCGCGGCAGGTCGGCCAGGTCCTCTGGCTGCTGGTAAAACGCCACCAGGTGAATCAGGTGCCGCTGACCGGCCAGCTCGCGGGCGATGTGGAAGGGAATCAGGCGATCACCGTGATGCAGTGGATACGGCGGGCAGCGTGAGATTAGAAGAATGTTCATCGTGCAAACCCTATCTTACCTGGGATGCGTAAACTTCAGGCCACCATGGCCCGGATACCAGTTATATCAGACTTTCGACCAGTTGTGAAAACTGCCGCGCATAACCCGCCGACGTGAAGTTCGCCAGCACGTGCGCGCGGCCCGCCTGCCCCATCTGCGCCCGCAGGCCAGGATCACGCAGCAGCACCAGCACGCGGTCCGCCAAAATGCTGGGAGCTTCGGGCGGCACCAAAAAGCCAGTTAACCCGTCTACAACCGTTTCTGCCGGGCCGCCGTTGTTCATGCTCACCACCGGGCAGCCCATCGCCATACTTTCGAGGTGCACCATGCCCAGCGATTCGAACCGCGACGGGCACACGATCACATCTGACGCGGCGATCACCTGGCGCGCGTCCTCCCAAAAACCCAGGTATGTCAGGCAGTCGCGTAACACCGGGTCCTCGCGGGCGGTGGTTAAAATATCGTTTTTGTAGGTTTCGTCTTTCGACACGCCAAACACGTTTTCCCCGGCGACGACAAACCGGGCCTCCGGCATTTGGGCGTGGATGTGCCGGGCCATCGCCTGGAATACGTCGTGCCCCTTGACGTGCTGGAAACGCGCGATCAGCGCCACCAGCGGCACGTCCGGCCCGATGTTGAGTTTCTCGCGCACGTGTGAGCCGTCCACGTCCGGGTGAAAGTGCATCGGGTCCACGCCGGGCACGATCACACGCACGCGTTCCGATGGCATAATCGGCGCGCACGCCAGCCAGCGATCGCGCACGGCCTGCGTGATGGCGATGATCTGCGTGATCTCGTCGCGGAAAAAACGCCGCTGCCAGGGTTTGACCGGGAACCACCAGCCCATCGCGTTCCAGATCACGGGAATCCGGTTCGCATGAGCCGCCGCGACGGCAAACGGCAGCGAGTGGTAATCGCTGTGGATCGCGTGAATGCCCAATAACCGGGCCAGGGCGGCGATCCGGCGGCTGATCGGGAACCGGCGCCAGATCGCGGGCACAAACCACGTTGTGATGCCGCGATAGGGCAGCGTGTGCACGGTGACACCGCGCTCGCGGGCCGCGTCGGGAAGCTGGCCGTCACGCGGGCACACCAGGTGCAGCGCGTAACGGTCCGGGTCCATGGCGCCCATCAGGTTAAGCTGGACACTCTCGCCGCCGCCCAGCCCGGTATAAGCCGAAACAAACATCACCCGTCGTTTATCGCTCATACGCCTGCCCTAATACGCGTAGTTTTCCGGGTCGAACAGGTCCAGGTTATCCACCAGCCAGACGATCGTTTTTTCCAGCCCTTCTTCCAGCGAAACCAGCGGCTCCCAGCCCATGAGTTCCTTTGCCAGCGCGTGATTTGAGCGCAGGCGCGTGACCTCGCTTTTTTCCGGGCGGAAGCGTTGGGCGTCGCTGGCCAGTTCGACGTCACGCCCCACCAACCCGATGATCGTTTTTGCCAGGTCACCAATCGAGATCGAGCGGTTGACGCCCAGGTTCACCGGGCGGCCAATCACCGCGTCGGATTCGGCGGCCATCAGAAAGCCACGCACCGTGTCGGTGACAAATGTCAGGTCGCGGGTGGGATGCAGCGCGCCGAGCTTGACCACGTCCTGCGTGAGCGCCTGCGTGATGATCGTCGGGATCACGGCGCGCGTGCTCTGGCGCGGGCCATACGTGTTAAAGGGGCGCACGATGCGCACCGGCAGTTCATACGTCGCGTAAAAACTCGCCGCCATCGCGTCAGCAGCGACTTTGCTGGCTGCATACGGTGACTGCGGGTGAATCGGGTGTTTTTCGTCGATCGGCTCAACCTGGGCCGTGCCGTATACTTCGCTGGTAGATGTGATCATGACGTGCGGCGTGTTCTGGTCGCGCGCGGCGGTCAGCACATTGAGCGTACCCATCACGTTGACATCGAACACTTCGCGCGGGTGCCGGTAGGAATAGGGGATCGTGATCACGGCGCCGAGGTGGTAAACCTGGTCCATGCCCTGTACGGCTTTGGCGACCGCTTCGCTGTCGCGCAGATCGCCAAAATATAGCTCAACGTCGCTCATGATCTCGTCTGGCAGCAGGCTGAGATTACCCGCCCAATGCCCGGAGTTGTAGCGCACGAACGCCCGGACGCGAGTCCCCTGCCGGACCAGCATCTCTACGAGGTGACTCCCGATAAATCCAGCCGCGCCGGTGACCAGCGCCCGTTTACCTGTCATAACACCCTTTTCCTTGTTGTGTTGATAACCATCGCCGCCGCTAACGCAGGCTCTGTTTGATCAGCATCGCCGCGCGCGTGGGCAGCACCAGCACGGCCATCACGACCGCCGCCGCGACGCCCGAATATTTGCGTGTGTACCGGATCAGGTCCCGAAAATACACGTGTGTGGTCAGGCGCGGGACTTTGTCCAGGCTGGCGTGTTCATCGTGAATGATGGTCGCGTCCGCCACAAAATGGATCGCCGCGCCGGTATTACGAATCTGGCGGCACAGGTCGTCATCCGTAAAAAACAGCTTGAGCCGCTCGTCAAAATAATCGATCTGTTGCAGCAGCGCCCGCCGTACCATCAGGCACGATCCCGGCGCGACCTCAACCGGGCGAGTCGTGTCACGGTGCCAGCCATCATACCACATCACGCGCCGCCGCCGTTCGCGCCAGCCGGAAAAAAGCACGCCCAACACGGTATAACCGAGCAGGTTATCGACGAACCCGGCAGAACGCGAACAAATCGACTGCACCGTACCATCGGCGAACGTCATGCGCGACGTTACCGCGCCCACGTCCGGATGCTGATCCAGGTATTCAACCAGCGTGTGCAGCACGCCCGGCTGCATGATCGTGTCCGGATTCAGGATCAGCACGTAATCACCCTGCGCGGCCCGCATGCCCAGGTTATTGCCGCCCGTGTACCACCGGTTCGCGCCGGATTCGATCAGGCGCACCGCCGGGAACCGCTCGCACACCAGCGCGGCGCTGCCGTCCTTCGACGCGTTGTCCACGACGATGATCGCGTGCGTCACATCCCCGCCCGTGTCTTGCAGGGATTCAAGGCAGCGGGCGAGTTCGTCACGCGTATTGTAATTACAGATCACGGTTGTTAACTGCACGGCACAAACCGTTCCGGTTTACAGGCTGCTCAGGCGGGCGCGAGTATAACGCAAAACACCCACGCTCGTAAATGGCGGGTGCCAGCCGGGGTCCACGAACGAGTTGTCAGCAAAAACGCCTTCCCCCTAAATCCCCCTTCCAGCCAAGCTAGACGGGGGACTTAAACACGCGCCACCGGCTGTTTTTTCCCCTCCATCGCTCGGCGGGGGAGGGGATACCGGGCACAGCCTGTGGGCTAAAGCCCGGAGGGGAGGGGCATTTGTTAAGATTTAATCACCCTAGGACACCTGACAATCGCGCGGCTAACAGCCGCCATTTACCGCCCGGCACAATACGCTATAATGGGCGGCTGTTCGATTGGACGTGTATACAAGGACCGAGCATGAAACGCTGGCTTTTGGTGACGCTGGCCCTGTTGATCCCGATGATGCTCTTTACGGCAGGGCTGACGCATGGCCGCCCGCGCGATGAATATTCACCCTCCACCGTAAAAAACGCGTGGCTCAACAGCCAGACCGTGTATCACCCGGACGCCTTCGCCTACGTGGGCAAACCATACCGGATGCTGCTTACGCGGGAATGGAATCCGCATTATTACCACAACCCGCCGCTGAACATCTACACCAACCTGGCGTTGTTCTGGGCGTCCGGGGCCGAAAATATGCCGCATAATGTGCAGTACGGCGAGCGCGAGATCGCCCCGTTCCAGCTTTATATCATGGCGCGGTATATGTCGGCGCTGTATATGCTGCTGACGGTGGTATTTACGTATGCGGCGGGCCGGATCGTGTTCGACCGGCGGGCGGGACTGCTGGCTGCCGCCCTGACCGGGCTATCGCCGCTGGTGGTGCAGCACGCCCACTATGCCACGCCCAACGCCGAAACAACGATGCTGGCGACGGCGGCGCTGCTGCTGGCGTTTATCATCCTCAAACAGCGGGTTTCGCCCCGGCTGCCGCTGTGGTCGGTCTATCTGATCGCCGGGCTGCTGGTCGGGCTGACGATGGCCACCCGTTACAACGCGGTCGTGGTCGGGATGGTGACCGGTCTCGCCATGCTGACCGACTGGTGGCGTCACCGGCAGTGGGCGCCGCTGGTTGTGGGTCTGCTGGTGATGCCGGTCGGATTCGCCATCGGCACGCCGGGCATTATCCTGGCCACGCAAGAAGTGATCGACTGGATCACCGATATCGTGCAAAAATACGCCGAGGTCGGCGGCGGGGACGGCTTCACGACTGCCAGCCAGGGCTTGAGCGGATTCTATTATCACTGGCGTTACGCCGCGCTGGTAGCCGTCGGGCCGGGCGCGGTAGTCGCTGCCCTGGTGGGCCTGGGAATCACGTTCCAGCGGCAAACGCGCCGCATCGATTGGCGGACTACCTGGGCCGGGGTGGTGCTGGTGCTGTATATGCTGGTGTATACCGGGTTAGCTTTACGCGGCAAACGGATTCAGGCCAATTTGCTGTTTCCGCTGATCGCGCCGCTGGCGCTGCTGGCCGGGTACGGTATCACGCGGCTGTGGCAGCAGACCGGGCTGGCGCGCCGCCTGGCGGTCGGATTAGCTGTGCTGGCGCTGGCCTGGCCGGGGGCACTGTCGGCGCGGCTGGCCGTGCTTCTCGCCACGCCCGACAACCGCATCGACGCCCAGGAATGGATTTATGAGCACGTGCCGCGCGGCGCCAGCGTGTACCTGCTGGGGGCGTATAACGTGCCGGTCGATCCGCTCGATTACCGGATATCACAAACGTACAAAGGGGGAGCCGGGCCGGGAAATGTGCGCCAGTCCGATGTCCAGATCATCGTGTATTCGGACGCGGCGCCGTTTTTGATCCTGCGCGATCGCACCCTGTCCAGCGACGCGGCGATCACCAGGGAAGAACAGATTCAGCGCGTGCTCGCCAACAACTGGATCGAACTGGCCCACTTTGAGCGGAAATACTGGCCGGGCCAAAACCTGCCGCCGGACGACGTGAGCTACTGGCACCAGTTCGCGATCACAATCTACTGTAATCCGGCAGACTGCCCGGTCGCGCTGCCCGGTGATGACTAACCTACTTTACGCGCAATGAGCATCGTCGTGAAATTGAACGTCCACGGCAGAACCCGGCGCAGCACCGCGCCCAGCCGGTCAGCTAACCGTGACGTGCGGTAATATCCTTTTCCCTGGAACGGACCGCCCAGCCCCCACAGCGTAAAACTATGGCTGGTGGGGCGCACCAGCACCGCTTCGAACCCGGCTTTTTCGAGTTCGGCCTTAAGCTGGTGGTGGGTATACGTGCTCTCGTAAAAATCATCGTCGGTGAGGCGGCTTTGACCGCTCAGGCGGCGCTTGAACTGCACCAGCCGCCACACGATGTTCGGGTAGGGGATCGTGAGCACCAGCGTCCCGCCGGGCACCAGCACCCGGTTCGCCTCGATCAGCGCCGGGCCGACGCCGCGTTCGAAATGCTCCAGCACGCCAAACGACAGGTAGCCGTGCAGCGAATTATCGGCATAGGGCAGCGCGTGTACGTCACCCACCTGCAAACTGAGCGCCGGATCGTAGTTACGCGCCACGCGCAGCGCTTGCGCGGCGTAGTCCATGCCGATCACGTTAAAGCCCATGTCGCGCAGTTTCATGATCACGGTTGCCAGCCCGCACCCTGCTTCAAGAATAATACCGTCTTTGGACAGGTAATCCGGGTAGACGCCGAGCGTTTCATAGGTCCGCGCCTGTTCCATGACTTCGAGTTCCAGCGGGATACTGGCATCTTCCCAGATATCTTCCCAGGATTGGCGTGTGCGGTCGTAGAGATCGTGGCTCATCAGGTTTTCACTCACAGTGTCGTATCGTGTCTACGAGCGCCATCAGGCGCGCCATGCGCTGCTCGTAGGTGTGATTGGCGTGGACGTGTGCCTGTCCGGCAGCGGCGATCCGGCGGCGTTCATCTTCATGCGCCAGGTAATAGGTCACCAGTTCGCGCAGGTGATCGGGATCGCGGTACGTGACGAGGTGCTCGCCGACCGTGAACCAGTCGGTTATGCCGGGGCGGTCGTCGGCGATCTGGAATGCACCCACGCCGCACGCTTCGAACAGCCGCATATTGCCGCCGTAGCGCATAAAGTCGCCGTGCGGATTGACCACGATCCGCGCGCCGCACGTCAGGCGTAACATACGCTCGCCCAGGGCCGGGCCGCGATAAAAACGGCGCAGCGTGGCCGGGACTTCGTGCACACTCCAGATGCCCAGGTCAAAATCGGCCAGCGCTTCCAGGGCCGCGATCCGTTCGCCGTACAGGTTATCGGGCACCAGCGTCCCGATGAATCCCACGTCACACGCCGCTTCAGCCTGTTCGTCCGCGTCCAGGTCGTAAGGGTGGTGTACGTCCGGATCAATGGCCGACATGGGCAGGACTTCGGCGCGGCGTGCGCCCAACTCGCGCCACTGGATCGCGTGGTACAGGTCGTTGGCGATCACGAGATCGATCAATGGGGCGGCGGCGCGTTCGACCGGGCGCGAAAACACAATCGGCGAGGTGCCGCAGCCGTAAACGAGTGTAGCGTTATGGGCCTGCTTGATCGCGGCCAGCGTCTCCGGCAGGATCACAGTGTTATCGCCCACCAGTATGATCACGTCCGGTCGAAAATCAGCGGCAGCGCGGATCAGGCGGCGGTTGCGCAGCCGGAAATCCGGATTCATGGCGGGAGCACGCGTCAGCAGCGCGTTGATCGCGCGGCCCGGCGTCAGGCGTTGGGTCATACGCAGTTGGCCGGATGTGGCCCAGGGCCACGCGCTTTCCGAGCGCCAGAACACGGCGCACGTATGCCCCAGCTTGCGCAGCGCCTTCACCCAGAAATACTGTCCCTGCGACGGCGGAAACAGCGGATCGTGGCCGGGCGGCGCGGCGCGGCGTGCGGCGTCGAATTGGGCCGGGTGGTGCAGCGATGCGATAAACAGAACGCGCATGTCGGTATCTCCATCACGCAAGCTGACGTTTCCAATAACGCCCGAAAACCGTCCCGCCGGGCATGGCGATCACCAGCCGGTAGAGCAGGTCCCAATCGTCTTTGGTTATCGCCCCGCTGACCAGCACCAGCACCGCGTATACCGGCAGTCCGATCACCCCTGCCAGCAGCGGGTGTACCTCGCGCAGCAGGAACACTAACCCGGCCAGGGCTAACGCGGCCAGCCCCAGCCGCCAGACGTGATTCAGCATACGCTGCCACCAGTCGGCGGGCAGGTCAAACGAGCGCAGGACCGCCAGCAGGATCACCGATTCCGCGATCAGGGTCGCAACCGCCGCGCCGGGCACGCCCAGCGACGGCAGCAGCAGCAGGTTCAGCAGGATATTGAGCACCAGCCCGCCGGTCCGGATCATGAGCAGGCGCACCTGCCGGTTTTGCACCAGCAGCGCCTTGGCAAACACGTTAAAAACCATCGTCACCACGGTATACCAGATCAGGGCCTGTAATACGTCGGCGGTCTGCGTGTAACCCACTCCGAATATCCATGACGACAGCGGCACGGCCAGCAGTGACGTAAAAATAGCCAGCGGTAAGCTCAACGTCAGGTTAAAAAACGCCAGTTTTTCGAGCATAAAATCAAACATTTCACGCTGCCCGCTGGCAAACGTGCGTGACATCAGCGGGAACACGGCGACCAGCAC
>JAFGHR010000075.1 GCA_016930015.1 Anaerolineae bacterium
GACATACTGGCATGGTTTTCACGGTGTTCTCAACTCCTATCAAACTCCCAACCCCCTCTCCCAAAAGATGTGGGTAATGCATAGCTTCCCTAAGGGAAGGGGAGCAAGGGCGAACAAACAGGAGGTTTATTTGCTTGGTTCAGCCATAAACTATGATGATACAAGAAACAGCCGCGAGTAATCACTCGGACCGGCTGTGCCTGAGTTGTCATATACTATACCGCACATCAGCGGCGGAAACCGGACGCCATCCGATCGACGGCAAAAACGCCTGGCGAGCTAGAACGGCAAGTCTTCCGGCTCGGACGGGTAGTCGCCCTGCTGATCGGCTGCTTCGCCCCGGCGTCCCAGGAATTGGATATCCCGCGCCGTGAGGTCCAGGCTGGCGCGGGCTTCGCCGTCCTGACCCAGAAAAGCCGACGCCTCGATCTCACCCGTCACCATCACCTGCATACCCTTATGGACATACTGGTTGACGGTTTCGGCCAGGCCGCGCCAGGCTGTCACGCGGAACCAGGTCGTCTTTTCACGTTGTTCATTGGTGTTACGGTCAGTCCAACGACGCGATACTGCTATGCTGAAATCACACACCGCTACGCCGCTCTGCGTGTAGCGCAGCTCCGGGTCACGCCCGACGTTGCCGATAACGATCGTATATTGATAACCTGCCATATGCTGACTCCTTGCGCCTCATACCGAGCATGGTTCGATGATACGTTATGCTTGTATTTGTGTCAAAGCATCAAAGCAATTATAACACAAATAGAACATGTGTTCAAAACAGCCATGCGCGGAGGTTAAAAAACAGGCGGCCTATCGTTCAGAGATAGACCGCCCGGTTGATTTGATCTGAATGACCGGAATCACGTGCGCCGTGCGTCGAGTTGTTCGACCAACAAGCCCTGCACGATCTGGGCATCGGCCTTGCCGCGCATCGCCCGCATGACCATGCCCATCAGGAACTTGATCAGCTTTTCCTCACCGCCCAGATAACGCGTGACTTCGTCGGGGTGTTCGTCCAGCACCGCCGCGACGGCCTGGCTTAACACGTCCGTATCAGAAACCTGGGCCAGCCCCTGTCGCTCGACCAGTTGGACCGGATCACCGCCTTCCGCATAAAGTGCCTCAAGCAGTTTTTTGGCGATATTGTGGTTGATCGTGCCGTTTTGGACCAGCGTCACCAGGGCGGCCAGGGCGGTTGGCGTCAGCTTGATCACGCCGATGTCGTCCCGGTCGCGGCCTTCGGTGTTCATCTGACGGAACACGTCGCCGGTGATGTAGTTCGCCACCTGTTTGGGATCACCGCCCGCGTTTAGCGCCGCCTCGTAATATTCGGCGACGGCGCGTTCGGCCACCAGCACCGACGCATCATACCGGCTCAGCCCGTATTCGCTGATAAACCGGTCGCGTTTCGCGTCGGGCAGTTCGGGCAGGTTCGCGCGCATTTCCTCGACCCATTCACGGCTGACATTAAGCACCGGCAGGTCCGGCTCCGGAAAATACCGGTAATCTTCCGCCGTCTCTTTATAACGCTGGACGACGGTTAGCTGCCGGGCTTCATCCCAGCCCATCGTCGCCTGTTGGACCGTGCCGCCCGACTCGTACACCGCGCTCTGGCGTTCGATTTCGTAGGCGGAACCCCGTGTCACGCTGCGGATGCTGTTCAGGTTTTTGATCTCGGTACGGGTGCGGAGTTCATCCGATCCCACCGGGCGCACACTGATATTCGGTTCCATGCGCAGCACGCCCTTACTCATGTCGCCGCTGTTCACGCCCAGGTAGCGCAAAATCGCGCGGAGCTTGCGGGCGTAGGCTTCGGCTTCGTCGGCGGTGTGGATATCGGCCTCAGACACGATCTCCAACAGCGGCACACCGGCCCGGTTGAGGTCAACCAGGCTGTGATCACCCTCGTGTGTGAGTTTTCCGGCATCTTCTTCGAGGTGGGCGCGGCGAATGTGAACACGTTTGGTCGAACCGTCGGGCAGGTCGATTTCCAGCCAGCCGTTGATCGCCAGCGGAAATTCATACTGGCTGATCTGGTAGCCTTTGGGCAGGTCCGGGTAGAAATAACTTTTGCGCGCAAACTGGCTGAATTCGGGAATCTCACAGTTGAGCGCCAACCCCACCATCAAACCAAATTCGATGGCCTGCCGGTTGATCACAGGCAGCACACCCGGCATACCCAGGCACACCGGGCACACGTGCGTATTTGGTGTCGCGGAGGTGCTGTCCACCACCGCGCACGAACAAAACATTTTCGACTCGGTTTCGAGTTCGGCGTGTACTTCCAGACCGATCACACCTTCATACGTGGTCATATTGCCTCTCATCCGACTGTATGGCGAGCGTGTACGAGCATAACGCACCTGGCGGCCTGTCGTCAACGCCGTTCGTCGTACAAATGCACGATAACCACACGTAAAAAACCGGTTATAGTGGTTATCAATGCTTTACGGACCAGGTTGAATCCGCTACAATTGGATCGTAGTAAATGAGAAGAAAGCTAATAAAATGGCCATCCGTAAGATCATCACACCCGAAAACCCGGTTTTGCGTCAAAAAGCCCGCAAAGTCAAAGATTTCCAGGACCCCAAGCTCCAGATTTTGATGAATGACATGGTCGAAACCCTGCTGGATGCGCCAGGGGTAGGGCTGGCCGCGCCCCAGGTGGCCGTTAGCGACCGCGTGATCGTCGTGCGTTTGCCCGACGACGAGCAAGCACGCGACGAATACGGCAAAGACGCGGGTGTGCTGTACGTGGTCGCCAATCCGGAGATCATCCGTAAATCAGTGGACATGGTAGACGGTGTCGAAGCGTGCCTGTCGATACCCGGCTACTACGGCACAGTTGAACGCCACGTCGCCGTATCCGTGCGCGGTATTGATCCTGAGGGCAACCCGATACGCATCAAGGCGCGTAACTGGCTGGCCCGCGTGTTCCAACATGAAATCGACCACCTGGACGGGATATTGTTTATCGACCATGCCAAACAAATCTGGACCGTCGAAGCCACAGAATATGACAACCTGGTCGAAGAGGCCGAAAACAACCTCTGGACGCCGGACACGAATGTGCTTATCAATGTCGATTCGCCAGATGTCCAGGTGGATTTTGGCGACTGAACCGCGCGCCATCTCCGAACCAATCCAGCCTATCAAACGCATATCCCGGCCTTCTGGCCGGGATGTTTTTTGCGCCAGCATTCCCCTTAAAAACATGTTCTGTAACTTGCGGTTAGAACAAAAGTTCGGTATAATTAGGATATGGAAAAAAGCTCTGAGGGGGTTGCGTGATGGATGGTCACGACCTGCTGGACGCCTTACGCGGCACGACGGAATTTGAATCGGCTGGCGACTCGCCCCAGCAAACGGCCAGCGTAAGCAGGCGCTCACCGGACACGATTCCGCCAGACCTGAGCGGGTGTGTAACCCATGTCACCGCGGGGAATCGTAAAATGCCGGTGCTCAAAGCCATGTCCACCACGGCATGCGAGCGTAACTGTTACTACTGCCCGTTTCGCGCCGGGCGTTCCGCGATGAAACGCCAGTCGTTTTCACCGGACGACATGGCCCAGGGTTTTATGGCCCTGTACCGGGCCGGGGCGGTCGAAGGATTGTTTCTGTCGTCGGGTGTGATTCGCGGCGGTGTCACCAGCCAGGATACGATCATCGATACGGGCGCGATCCTGCGCGAGCAGTATGGATTTCAGGGGTACATTCACCTGAAGATCATGCCAGGAGCCGAGCGCGATCAAATTCAAGCGGCGATGCGCCTGGCCGACCGCGTGTCGGTGAACCTGGAAGCGCCCAACGCCAACCGGCTGCAAGCTATCGCACCGGTCAAGCAGTTTGACGACGAACTGCTGACCCGGCTGATGTGGATCAATGAACTGCGGCGCGATAGCGACGGCAGGCTGAACGCCAGCAGCACCACCGAATTTGTGGTCGGGCCTGCCGGTGAACCGGATGTCGAAATTTTGAGCACAACCGATTTTCTGTACCAGCAGGCCGGGCTGGCGCGCGCGTATTATTCGGCATTTCGACCTGTGCTCGACACGCCCCTGGAAAATGTCATGGCAACCGATCCCACGCGGCAGTTACGCCTGTACCAGGCCAGTTTTTTGCTGCGCGATTACGGGTTTGGGCTGGAAGAACTCCCCTTTGTGGACGATGGTAACCTGCCGCTGCACACCGATCCCAAGCGTGCCTGGGCAGAAGAACATCTGGTGCATACCCCGCTCGAACTCAACACCGCATCACGCCGCGAATTGATGCGCGTGCCGGGCATTGGCGCCAAAAGCGCGGCGCGTATCTTACGAGCACGCCGCGCGAATACACTTCGCACAGGGTCGGACCTGCGGCAGGCAGGGTTAACCAATGTCAACCGGATCACGCCGTATGTGCTGCTCGACGGTCGTCGCCCCAACCAGCAGCCGCGTTTGTTCTAGCTCGTCACTTCAGCCGCGTCATTTTCGCCGCCGCTCAGTTTACGAATCAGCCGCGCGATAATGCTAAAACGATCCGGGCGAGTGCGTTCCGACACAGCAGAATCTGATACCGATTCAGCCGCTTGAGGCGGCGTTGACTCCACACGATCAACGCTCGACGCTGCCGGGGCTGCATCCGGTTCTGCCGCCATGACTGATTCGTCGGTTGGTTGTGTGTTCAGGTGCAGCGCGTCAATTTTCTTGAACGTTGGTGCGCGCGCCGTCGCGGCAGGAGCCGGTGTTTTTTGAGCAGACGGCGCTTCATAATGGTCAGTCACCGCTTGTGCGGGTTGGGCATCACCCTGCGCAGCTTCCCTATATGACCATTCGGGCATTTCACCTTCCACCCGCAGAACGCCCTTTTGCATCAAGCGCATCACAGCGCCCCGCGGCATATGGATCGCTGTTTCGGTCACATTGCTCCAACAAAACACAAGTGATCGTTCTGTCCAGCGGACAAACGACACTTCGCTATTATCCCACCACACGCGCGTTTGATTCGCTTGACCTTTACGCTGCCCGTTCATCACACACTCCCTACCCACAGTATGTTAGTGCGTTCGAACACATCATTAATAGCATATCATAGGTTCCATAAAAATTCCGTTCATGTTTTGTTTATTTTATGATTTCTTTATTTTTCACTCCGCTTATCACAATTAACCAGAGTGGATAGCGCCACATGGACAGCCCACCCGCCCCACGGTACAATCGCGCCAGCATACCGGGCACGAGGGCGAACATCTATGGCTGACGTTTTCGATTCGATTATTACGCGGCATCCATCTCGATTCATCCTGCTGGCGATTATTTTGCTGTTGGGATTTGGACTTCGCACCCACGCCGTCGAGGATCGCAGCTTGTGGGCTGACGAAGGTTGGACCATGCTGCTCAGCGAAGGGCCGGGACTGGACGACATCACGCGCACGATGGCCGCCGACCAGCATCCCCCGTTGTTTTTTATGACGTTTCGATTATGGCGCACGGTGGCCGGTGATAGTGAATTCGCGACCCGGTTTTTCAGCGTGCTGATCGGCGTGAGCGCGGTTGCGATCGCCTTCCAACTGGGGCGCACCCTGTTTAACGCTGAAGCCGGGCTGCTGGCGGCGCTGCTGCTGGCGTTGGCTGACAATCATATCGACCTGTCCCAGGAAGTCCGGCATTATGCAGCGCTAACCACGCTGGCCATATTGTCCAGCCTGTTTTATGTACGCTGGTGGCGGCGTCCGACCCGGACGAACCGGATCGGTTACGTCCTGGCGTCAACGCTGCTGCTCTACACGCACTATCTCGGCGGTTTTGTGCTGATCGCCCAGTTGGTTCACATGGTGATCGCGGCCCGTCCCTGGCGGCGGTTGGTCGAGGCCGTGTTTCTGTTTGGCGCGGCGTGTGCCGGATTCCTGCCGTGGATGCTGGTCGTGCTCGACCAGAACCGCCTGCGCTGGGATAACCCGCTGTATTATCAGAACGCCCTGCCCAACAACATGGATACCTACCGCGCCGTGCGCGCCGCGTTGTTTGGCAGCCAGTACGGTTTGATGGCCGGGCTGCTGCTGCTGGGACTGGTTTATGTGACGTACCGGCGGGGCGGCGAACGCCTGACAGTGCGGCTGCGCCCGCTGTGGCCGGTGGTGTACCCGGCGATCTGGATCGCGCTGACGACCGGCATAACGGTGATCATCAACGAAAACAAGCAGTTTTTGACCGTGCGTAACTTCATTCTGATCACACCGGCGGTCGTGGTGTTGGTCGCGCACGGCCTGACCAACATCCAGCGCCCGGTGCGTGTATTCCTGGTGAGCATTATCGTGATCGTGGGGCTGACCACCGTCGATTCGCGGCGGCACTATCCCGACTGGCGCGCTGTGACGCGCAATATCACCGATTATCACCTGGACGGCGAACCGGTCCTGATAGACGTGTGGGTCGGTGATTTCCCGGTGCGGTACTATATCGACCAACAAATGGGCGAGGATACGCCGCGTGTGTCGCTGCGCGAATGGCGTGACGTGTTCCAGGACCAGTTTATGCCGCACCTGCTCGGTTATTTGCAGCAAACCGACGCGTTTTGGCTGGTGTATTGGGGCGACAACCCCATGGACGAGTACGGTGATTTGATCAGCCAGGCGGGATTCCAGCGCACGGCCAGCTTATCGGTCGATCACATGGGTACGCCGCTGTACAGCTACCGGTATGACAAACTCACCGGCGCCCGCGAAGCCACGTTTGGCGACCTGTTCACACTGCGCAAGGTGAATACACCACACATCGCAGCCCCCGGCGATACGCTCACCGTGACGTTGTGGTGGACGGCAGAACAGCAGCCCACGCTGGATTACAGCGTCTCCGTGTTTGTGCTTGATCCGGCTGGCGCCCTGGTCGCCCAACATGACGCTCCCCCGATGGACGGCGCTTCACCTACAAGCGTTTGGCTGCCCGGCGATCTCAAATATGATGTGCACCGCGTCACTTTGCCGCCGGGGCTGGCTCCTGGTGACTATGAACTGGGGCTAAAAGTGTACTGGTATGGCGATGGCGAACCGCTGCCGGTGGCGGTGCCGGTGGCGGCTGACGACACGCCGGGTATCACTACCGGCGGTGACTACGCCTCACTGGGAACGGTTGAGGTTACGGCCAACCCGTGATCCATAACGCGGTGTGAATGGGGTGGGTAACAAAGCAAAAGACCGCACAAGGCGGTCTTTACATTTGAGCTGGAAGGGGTGGGGAAGAGATGCTCTAGGGTAAGCGGGATTTGGGCCGGGAGCATATCCAACTCAAATGTACCCACATTATAACAAGACTTCATTACAATGCACATTACAAAACATTAATACAGTGAATCTTCAAAATCAAATCTTAATTCCAGTCACCAATGCAGCACGTGGCTACGCCAAACACCGAAAAACACAAGTGAGAATTCCTTAAGATATTCTCAAGATTCCAGCATCGACTCAATTCGAGCCAGAAGTTGACGTGGTGAAAACGGTTTTATGATGTAATCATCTGCTCCCGCAGCCTGCCCTGCACTAACGTCAAGTCGCTGCCCCAGCGCTGAAAGCAAGATGACCGGCGGTGCATCGGTACCGCCCGCGGTTTTCACTGTTTCGCACACTTGCAAGCCCGTCAGCCCTGGCAGGTCAACGTCCAGCAGCAGTAGATCGAGATCGTGAGACTGCGCTATGTCTAGCGCCTGCTCGCCATCCTCAGCCGCCAGAACCTCGTATCCGGCAGACGTTAGCTTCCGCTTGATCAGCAGCAAAATATCGGGTTCGTCCTCGGCAATCAAAATTCGTTTCATACAACTCATGCCCGGCAGCATGTCAACCCTCAGCCGCCAACAGCATTGTTCTCCTTTCGACTGTGTGAGGATAGTTTTCCGTCACCCATTTTTCCAAACACCACTGACAGCCTGCCGTCATTATAACCATAAACGTGTATTATGCGGAAATAATCAAACTAACTCGCATCACCTGTGCTGGTTGACGTCCAGCGCCAGCACAACGTTCATTTTTGCTCAAGCCCACCGTCAGTTAAAGGCCATTTTTAACTGCTGCGCGGCCTCTTCCCCGATTTCTTTGAACCGGTACCCGACACCGCGCTCCGTGCGGATGTAGATCGAGCGACGGCTTTCAGGCTCGATTTTGCGGCGCAAGCGGTGCATGTGTACCCGTAACGTATCTTCGTACACGACATCATTCGGCCAGACGCGCGCGATCAACGTTTCCGATGCCACTACCCGCCCGGCATTGCGCATCAGGATATGCAGCAGGTTCATTTCAGTCGGTGTCAGCGACACGGAACGATCGCCCAATGTGACGGACCGGCTGCCAAAATCGACCGAAAGATAATCGTCAATCACGATCACCGGCGTTTTAGTATAATTAAAGTCCAGCATACGACTCAACACACGATACACGCGCGCGACCAGTTCGCGCCCTTCAATCGGCTTGATCACGTAATCGTCGGCATACCGCATAAGGCCATGCACCACGGTTTCGACCTGATCATTGCTGGTGATAAACACAATAGGAACGTCACCCATGGATTTGAGTTGTTCGCTCAGTTCAAAACCGTGCATCGCGGGCAGTTTCAAATCAATCAGGGCGAGGTGGGGTAAACCGTGCTTCTGGACATAACGCAGCATGGGCGGCGCATCAATAAATGTTTCGACGTCATACCCTTCGGCCTCAAACAGATCACGCAGCCACCACACGATATCCTGGTCGTCATCCACGATAACCAGGCGTTTTCCGACGCCAGTAGGCATCTTGTACGCTGTCCTTTCCCCTTATGACAGCAAATCAGTTTATTCACGGCCCAATTTGTCAGGCCCAGTGACACCGTGCTATCATCATACCGCTTATTTTGATGCATGGACCTTGCGGCAAGTTTAACACATTTAGCCAGGATTGAAACGGATGGATGTTGCCCGTATTACACGACGACGGCGACAACGCCGGCAGCGACAGAGGCTTAGCGCGCCGCGTTTCCTACGCTGGGCGATCGCCGGTGCTGCCGGGTTGGTCACGCTGGTGATTGTAACTGTGCTGGCTGGCCTGGGCGCGTTTGTCCTGATCTACGATTATTACGCCGGTCAACTGCCCCCAGCCGAAGACATTATCGCCGCGGAAGAAGAGGCCTTTTTGACCACGGTGTTGTACGACCGCAGCGGGGAAAACGTGATCTGGGAGATCATCGACCCGCTGGGCGGTGACCGGCGCTGGATCAGCATTGACGATATCCCCCAGTATTTTTTGGATGCGACGGTCGCCATTGAGGATGCCAGTTTTTACGAAAACCCCGGTTTTGACCTGGAAGGCATGGGCCGCGCCCTGTGGAACAACCTCACCGGCGGGCATATCCAGGGTGGCAGCACGATCACCCAGCAGTTGGCTCGCAACGTGCTGCTGTCGGAAGAAGAACGCAGCGAGGTTACATTAGGCCGCAAGGTCAAAGAGGTGATTCTCGCCACCGAAATCGCGCGGTTGTACAGCAAAGACCAGATTCTAGAGTGGTACGTGAACACCAACTTTTACGGCAGTTGGGCCTATGGCGTTGAGGCCGCATCCCAGCAGTATTTTAATAAACCGGCGCGTGACCTGACGTTGGCTGAAGCCGCAATGCTGGCCACGATCCCCCAGTTTCCCCTGCAAAATCCGATCGACAACCCGGAAGCCGCCAAAGTGCGCCAGGGTGTTGTGTTGAACACCATGGTGTTAGAAGGGTATCTCAGCCGCGAACAGGCTGACGCCGCTTTTGCTGAGCCGTTGATTGTACGCCCGCTGACCGACCGTTACGACATCATCGCGCCGCATTTTTCAGTGTATGCACGCGCGGAAGCCGAAGCGATTTTGAACGATCTGGGCCTGGACGGGCCGCGCCTGGTCACGCGCGGCGGCCTGCGTATCTATACCACGCTGGACGTAGATTTGCAGCTTCAGGCCGAATGCGTCGCCCAGAGTCATGTGGCGCGCCTGGACGGCGGCGACCCGCTCACGACGGTGAATACCAGCGCGGGAACGCCGTGTATCGCCGCCACCTATTTGCCGGAGCTGGACCCCGCCCTGGTGGGTGTTGATCGTGACGTGACGAATGCCGCCGTTGTCGTGCTGCGCGGTTCCAGCGGCGAAATTCTAGCGCTGGTGGGCAGTCTTGATTTCTGGGACCAGGGCATCGACGGCAGTTATAACGCGGCGCTGGCCCAACGACAGCCCGCCTCCACCTTTAAGCCGATCGTCTACACGGCAGCATTTTTACAGGGACCGCTGTCAGGGTATCCAAACGGCATCACCGCGGCCACGATGACATATGATGTGCCGATCGAGTTCGACAACGGCGGCCAATCCTACACGCCGGTCAACATCGACCGGCAGTATCACGGGCCGGTCAGCGTGCGTGATGCGCTGGCGAACTCATACAACGTGCCGCCCGTACAAATCATGAACCTGATCGGACTGGGGCCGGTGGTGCGGACAGCGCACCGCCTGGGTATCAATTCCCTGAACCGCGTGGAAGATTACGGCCTGTCGCTGGCATTGGGCAGCGCGGAAGTATCCCTGCTGGACATGACATACACCTACAACGTGTTCAATACGGGTGGTTATGCCGTCGGTATGCCGGTGCTCAAAGATCAAAAAGCGACCGGTTTCCGCACCACCAACCCGGTCGCCATTTTGCGCATTGAAGACGCCGACGGCACGGTGTTATGGCAGTACGGCCAGGAAACGGCTACCTTTCAGCAGCGGTTGATCCTGGAACCGGCCATTGCTTACATTATGACGGACATGCTGGCCGACGCTGACGCACGCGAACCGGCTTTCGGACGCGGCAACGCCATGGACCTGTCGCGCCCGGCGGCAGCTAAAACCGGCACCAGCAACGACAATCGTGATAGTTGGGCAGTGGGTTATACCCCGCAGATCGTAACCGGGGTGTGGGTTGGCAATAACGACAACCGCACCATGTCCGACATCACCGGGTCAACCGGCGCCGCGCCGATCTGGCACGCGGTCATGGAATATGTGCATACCCGCGATGCACTGCCGGTAGAAGCGTGGCCGCGCCCTACCACCGTCGTCGAACAGGTGGTATGCCAGACCTCCGGCCTGCTCCAGACCCGGCACTGCCCACAGGTCCGCGAGTTGTTTTACGTTGATCCGAACATCCCGGTTGATACGCGCCCCACCGAAACCGATACCTATTGGGACACCTACGCCGTCAACGTGTGCACCGGCCAGTTGGCGACATCGTCATCACCATCTAACTGCATTGAAGAAATCCCGTTTTTTGACTATCCACCTGAAACGCGCACCTGGGCCCGTGAAACCGGCCAGCGGCTCCCGCCAAGTGATTATGATGTAGCCGGGACCAGTTCGCCGTTTAGCCCGGTCGCCATCATCTCGCCGCCGTTTCTGGCACGGATCAGCGGCAGCGTAGAGATTCGAGGCAACATCAACGACGATAATTTTGCCTACGCCCGCCTGGATTACGGCAGCGGCACCCAGCCCGATATATGGCTGCAACTGGGCGGCGACTATACCGAGCAGGGCCGCGATATCCTGCTGACGACCTGGGATACTGCCGAACTGAGCGACGGCGCGGTCTACACACTGCGGCTGACGATGGTTCGCAGCGACAACAGCATCGAAACAGCCTATGTCTCGGTCACGGTGGATAACCAGCCGCCGCAGATCACGCTGACCGAGCCTACCCCCGACAGCGCTTACCGTATAGGTGAGGATATCTTTGTGCCGCTCGAAACCGAGCCGGAAGATAATGTACAACTGGCATTTGTTGAATTCTTCCGGGATGGTGAACTGTTGATCACGCGTGAAGAGTGGCCGTTTTCGGCCCGGTGGGAGATCACCACCCCCGGCGATTACACGTTTTGGGCCATTGCCTACGACGCGGCAGGTAACTCAGCAGAATCCGAGCGCGTGACGGTAATCGTGTCCCCGTAAAAAAGACCTATCATGCACATAAAATCACTTGTACCAAAAACCGATTGACTCTCGGTATATTTCGTGCTATATCATGCACATGAGCACGTTCAGGAGTTTTTTGAATTAGAATGAACAACGTGAACAACATGAACCACATAAACGACATAGACGACATAGACGACGACAGCCTGACTAAATCAAACCGTATTCGTAGCGCCAAAGCCAAGCTCCGTTCACGCTGCCCATCCTGCGGCAGCGAGGTTAGCTTGCGTGACAGCGTCGAAATCTGGGACTTGGTCAACTGCCCTTCCTGCAACATACTGCTCGAAGTTGTTGACTTGCGACCTCCGACCCTCGGCTACGCCCAAGATGAAGTCGACGATGACTGGGAAGAGGAAGACTGGGAAAAAGAACCACGCCGACGCTAGTCAGCCGTATGTGCCACTTTATTGGCTAATCACATAGGTTTTCCAAACGGACATCGCCGCATATCCGGCTGTTGTCTGGTGTTACCTCCCATCCCCTGACTCGCTTGGTGGATGGGCTTTTTGACTGCATTTAACCAAATTTAACACGTTAATAAACAGTTCTTGGTATGATCTTGAGGCAGCCTTAACCCCGCCCGGCTAGATTTGAGTTGCCGCTTGCGCTCACCAACCCCGACTAAAATGTGAGCGGCAGCCACAAGGGGCAATTCGACAATTGCCCCTGTTCATCTTTAGGCATGGAAACCAGGCACCAGCTATGCTACAATCTCTCTTCCGAAAACGAACACCACAGGCAGAAAACGGATAACACCATGCACATTCTGGTATCGAATGATGACGGGATTGGCGCCCCAGGCATCGCTGCGCTGGCCGAAGCGATGCTGCCATTTGGCAAAGTGACGGTCGTCGCTCCCGATGAAAATCAAAGCGCCTCCGGCCATCGAAAAACCATGCACAAACCGCTGCGCATCGACCCGGCACCGTTTCCGGTTGAAGGCGTGGAAGCATATGCGACCTCGGACACCCCATCCGATTCGGTCGCTGTGGCCCTGTTGGGCTTTCTGAAAGACCCGGTTGATCTGGTTGTTTCCGGCATCAATCGCGGGGCGAACATGGGCCAGGACCTCACCTACAGCGGCACGGTATCGGCGGCCTTCGAAGCCGTGATCTGGCGCAAACCGGCGATTGCGTTTTCGTTGGCAGACTACTCAGAGCACGCCGACTACACCGCCGCCGCGGCGGTGGCACGGCAGGTCGTGAGTCTGGACATGCCCCGGCGCCTGCCACCGCTGACCCTGCTGAACATCAATATCCCGCCGCTGCCCCTCGGCCAGATCAAAGGCTTCAAGATCGTACACCAGGGTTTGCGCGAGTATAACGATGATCTGGTAACACGCATGGACCCGTATGGGCGCCCGTACTATTGGATCGGCGGCACGGCTCCAACAGGCGATATGACCGAAGAAAACACCGACCTGTGGGCCATCCATAACGGCTACGTGTCCATCACGCCGATTCACCTGGACATGACCAACTACGCCATGATCCGCGAGATATCAAGCTGGGGTTTGGACCGGTTAACGCCCGGCGCTAACGGCCATTTTGAGGAATAACCGGGCCGGGGGCTGGTTAACGCTCCGGCAGCCGGACTTCGGCCAACACATCCACACCGGGGAACAGCGCGTCGGCATGGTCGGGCACGTAACGCCGCGCCATGTCCCCGGTCAGGGCATTGGCTTCACATATCTCGCCATACAGCGCCGCGCTCTGACGTTTTGACCGTTCCTGCGTTTCATGATCACACCCATACAGGCCAAACCGGAAGCGCGGATCGTACCCTTCCGCCCATTCGAAGTTGTCCACCAGCGTCCAATAAAAATATCCCTTGACCGAAGCGTTCATGTTGATGGCCTGCCACAGGCTGTGCACGCTGCGGATCATGTGCAGGGGGCGGTATGTATCGTCAGCGTCCGGCATCCCATTTTCCGTAATGTACAGCGGGCACCCCACATGCCGGGATAACCACTTGATATGTTCGGCGAGACCTTCCGGCCAACATTCGCCTACGCTTTCCGGACCGAGCAGTCCCTCACGCGGGCGGGTGACGTCCACAAACAGCCGGTGCGGAATCAACGGGTTAAGGCCAGCCTGGAAACGGTAATAATAATTCAGGCCGAGCCAGTCCAGCGTATCGCGGGCTTCGGGGATCGCCGTTTTGCCGCCCGCCAGGCGCAAGACACCGGTCGTCAGGCCCTCGATGAACGCGCGGTTAAAAAAGTGGCGGCTTATATTCCGTGCCGGTTTGTGGATCAAGCCGGGCGTGCGCGTTTTCAGGCTGATCATGGCTTTAGCCAGCCCTACCTGGGCGCCGGGCTGAATGTCTTTGATCGCGTGGTAGGCGGCAGCGTGAGCCTTCAGCAGGTGAACGGTAACCCGCCGCGCTGCGCCCATACTGTGTTTCCCCGGCGGAAAACGGCCCATGATATACCCCGCCTGGACAAACACCATCGGCTCATTGATCGTGCACCACAGCGTCACGCGGTCGCCCAGCGCCTCAACCACGCGCCGGACAAATCCCTCAAAGTGCTGCACGGCGTCCGGATTTAACCAGCCACCCTTGTCTTGCAGCCACAGCGGGTTAGTAAAATGATGCAGCGTGACCATCGGCTCCAAATTGCGCTCGCGCAGCGCATCGATCACGCGGACGTAATGCTCAAGCGCGGCGTCATCGAAGCGGCCCGGTTCCGGCTCGATGCGGCTCCACTCCACCGACAGGCGGTGCGCATTGTTATGCATCGCGACAGCCCGGTCGAAGTCCTCGGTGTAACGCCCATTCCACCAATCGCACGCCTGGCCGGATTTCTGCCCCTGGAAAACGTGCCCGGCGTTTTTTTCCCACGCTGACCAATTGTTGTTGGTATTGCCGCCTTCCACCTGGTGAGCGGAGGTCGCTGTCCCCCACAAAAAACCTGCCGGAAACTGCATCGTAAAATCGACCATGACAACACCCCCTCAATAACATGCAACCAATACAAAGAGCGCCGAGACATAATCCCCCCGGCGCTCCTATCACAAACACACATTCTACCTCAAGTTGTACAATTCGCCGTACTTGGTTTTGAGATAACGGATATAAGGCGCGATGGTCAGCGGTTGGCCGGTCACGCGCTCGATCAGCTCACTGGCGGTGAATTTGCGCCCGTGCCGGTAGATGTTATCCGAAAGCCAGCCGTGCAGCGTGCCAAATTCGCCTTCTTCGATCTCGTCGGGGATCGCCGGGTGCGCCTTAAGCGCCGCCTCGTACACCTGGGCGCTGATAATGTTACCGAGTGTATAACCCTGGAATACACCGCCGATCTGGCCCATGAACCAGTGAACGTCTTGCAGCACCCCATCACGATGATCGGGCGGCGCCATGCCCAGGTCGGACTCAAAACGCGCGCGCCACGCGTCCGGCAGATCGCGTACTTCTAACGCGCCTTCCAGCATGGCTAATTCCAGGTCAAAGCGCAGCATGACATGCAGGTTATACGTCACTTCGTCGGCATCGGTGCGGATCAACGAGCGCTCAACCTTGTTGATGGCCTTGTAAAAAACATCCAGCGGAACTTCACACAACTGTTCCGGAAACACCTGTTGCAGCCGCGAATAGAAATATACCCAAAAGCCCCGGCTGCGTCCGACCACGTTTTCCCACAAGCGCGATTGGCTTTCGTGCATGCCGGACGACGTGCCGCGTGCCAGCGGCAGCCCTTCATAAGCCGGGTTAACGCCCTGCTCGTACATGGCGTGCCCGGCTTCGTGCATGGTGCTGAACATAGCCTCGGCCAAAAAACGTTCCTGGACGCGGGTCGTAATACGCACGTCACCAATCGAAAACTTGGTTTCAAACGGGTGATGCGTTTTGTCCTGGCGTCCGCGCTTGAGGTCATATCCGAACCGCTCGATCACGTCCACGCCAAAAGCAAGCTGCTGGTCTTCGGCATACAGCAGGCGCAAACAGCTATCATCGGCGGGCGGCTGTGCGGTAATCGCCTGCACAATTGGCACCAGGTGCTCGCGCAGTTCCCCGAACACCTGGGCCACGGTCGCCACCGTCATACCGTAGTCGCTGTACGCGATCAACGGGTCGGCGATGTGGTCGTAACCGGGGAAACAGTCGGCCAACTGGCGGCTCAGGTCCAGCGATTTTTCGAGATAGGGCAGCACACGCTCAAAATCGTTGTCCGGGCGGGCTTCGGTCCACACCTGGTAGGATTCGGCACCGTGCCGCGACATCTCCGCCGCCAGTTCGGTCGGTACTTTGACCTCGCGCTCGTACAACCGCCGCGTCACACGGATCAGGCTGGCGTCATCGGATTCATAGGGCAGGCTTTCTTCGTAAGGGCGCAGCGCATCAAGCAGTTTTCCGATAGCGGGACCGGTAAATTTTTCGTGGGCAAGGCGTTGCAGCGTGGCCAGTTGGCGCGCGCGTGCCGGTGCGCCGCCCGGCGGCATGTACGTTGACTGGTCCCAATAGAGCAGCGCCGCCGCCGCGTTGAGATCGTTGACTTCGAGCAGGCGTTGTTTGAGTTGATCTAGTTTTTTCTCCACGAAATAATCTTCTCCTATCGCGGCTGGTATCGGCATAATCCACTTGAATAACCGGATTAGTCGTAAGGTATCAACGTGACAATTCCGTCAGCGTAGTCTACAGCCCATCCGCGATTACCGCTAGGTGCGCGGATGTACCACCACGTGTAACCGCCGCCCGCTACCGGGCCATCCTCAATGGTGACGAGGGTGCCGTTCGCCAGCCGTTCGACCTCGGTAAACGCAACATTCGGGCCGGTGCGCACCGACAGCGTATCGTTGATCACGTGGACCGTCGCCCGCCCGCCAATGTACAGCGCTGTCGGGCCGGTGTCCGGCAGGCCGGGCGGGATTCCGGCGGCATCCATGCCGCAGCGAATGCCCAGCGTGTGATCGTGCGTGTTGGGATCGTCCTTCGTCCGGTTGGCGCTGCGCGTAAACGTCGCCGGGTTGTTGAACGCGCCGCCGCGCCGCACGCGCTCCGTACCGGTGGTCGGCCCCTGAGGGTTCGTCGTGGAGCCGTAGGTATAGTAGTCTTCATCGTAATAATCCGCCACCCACTGCCACACGTTGCCCGCCATATCATACGCGCCCACCGGACTCATCCCGTTGGGGTACGAGCCAACCGGCGCGATATCGGCGTATCCATCGTTGACCGGGTAGCGCCCGGAAAACGAGCAGTTTTGATCGCACAGGTTCAACCGGTCGCCTTCAACAGAATCACCCCAGGGCCACAGGGTTGTCTGGTTGGTCACCGGGTTCCAATGCGCGGCTTTTTCCCATTCGGCTTCGGTCAGCAGGCGTTTGCCGCGCCACGCGCAATACGCGTTGGCATCGTACCAGTTCACATGCACAACCGGATACATGCTGAACGACGGGTTGTTATAGTATGACGGGTACGTATACGCGGAAAAATCACGAGGGGGATTACACGCACCGGCGGCCACACACTGGACATATTCCGCGTTGGTGACCGGGTACATGTCGATATAATACGCGTCGGTATACACCTGGCGCGCGGGCAGTTCGTCATTAAAATAACCGGGGCAGTCACTGACTCCGGCCACGTCGCACAGCCGGATGGCTTCGTTAAAGTCGGCGGTTGTGCTGCCCATCAGGAAGTAATCAGCGGGTACGAGCACCATGTTTGATGTGTCGCCGCTCGCCTGCCGGGCCATGTCCGGCGGTGCGGGCGCAGCGGCCCAACCGGGCGCAGTCGCCGCACCGAGGATCACTACCAACAGCATACCGATATAAACGGATCGCGTGCGCATTGTCGTTTACCTTTCTGTTCCTTGAGTTTTACGTTTGTCTGCATTGTATCACCAATCACATTCTGAAAAACGCTACCCTGGTGCACTTGGTGCGTATAAATAAATGGTTGCGCGTGTCACTCTGGGGGGGTGCCTCGGTTCTGTGAGGACGCCCCACCCTCCCAGACCCTCTTATACGCTTCACCCCCTGAGGGGGAGTATGTATGCTCCCCCTCCCCTCTTTTCCCGCGAACGTTCCCCAAGTTGGGAACTGCTGAAATACAAACCAGGGAATCGGCGGCGGCCAACTCCCCGGTTTATGATATTTCCCTGACCCGGCATACCGTCACCGGGTGACGGCCCGTTACTGCGTAACGGGCCGTTACTGCGTAACGGTGAACGGAATCTCGTTCGACACAGCGGCATAATTGCCGTCCAGACCCACCACAATCACGCGCAGCACGTAATTGGCCGGGACCAGGCCATTCGGTGCGAATGACTCCAGCAACCCGTTCGCTACCGGATTTGTGTGTATATCATAGACGGTCACATAATCGTCAAAGGGGCCGCCTTTAATCTCAACTTTAAAATACGAGGCTTGCTCAGGTGTGTAATAGGCGCTGCCCACGATATCCACCTGTTGGGCAATGGTGAAAACCGATCCCGGCGTCGGTGAGACAATCTCGGCCACGACGCCCGGCACACTCGATCCTGCGGCGGCGGGCGCGGCCTGGAGCATCTGTTCGTTACATATATACTGCGGCAGGATCGCGACCCCGCTGGCCTGCGCCCAAAGCCGCGCGTAAAACGCGTCATCCTCGATCGGCGGCGGGGCGATAAACAACTGCTCCTGCACACCCGGCACCATATTGGCGACTTCGATCGGCACCTGGCAGTAGCGCGGCGGCACGGTATGCCCGGTCGAATCCAGCGCGGCGATGGCGTTAGCGACCTCGGTCGTCACCGGGAAAACCGCAATCCGGATCAGGCTGGGCTGGACTTCGACCGGCTGCGGGCCATTCACGGACGGCACCGGGACCGGGCTGGGGGCCGGGGCGATCAACTGGCCCTCGTTGTTCGGCACGGCGGCAGGCCCATCCAGGAACCACTCGGTCACCGAGGGGGAACAGTCCGTGGCCGGGTCACGCAGCGCCGTGCGTGAGACTTCGCATATCTGGCTGGATACCACGCCGCCCGGCGGTTGGAGGTGGGCGTCATCCGGCAGGCGGCTGCCCAACACGTCTAACAGGGTCGGATTGTTGTATATGCCCGTCATGACGTTATTCCAGATCGGCGCGGCCCCTTGCAAGCCGGATACATTTTGCATCGGCGTGTTATCGGTGTTGCCCGCCCACACACCGACGGCGATATTACGCGTGGTCCCGACCGTCCAGTTGTCACGAAAATCGTTGGTCGTGCCGGTTTTGACCGACGTAGGCAGGCCGGGCGTGTACAATGGGCTGTTGGCGCCCATCGCCGGGGACCGCGCGTTGTTATCGGCCAGGATGTGGCTGATCACAAACGCGATGCGCGGGTCGAGCACCTGCCGGGCGTCGGCAACTACACTCCTGGATTGCCCGGTCAGGATCGCCGTCGAGGGGCAGCGGCGCTCATATTCGTACAGAATCTCGTTTTTGGAATTGGTCACACACTGAATCGGCGTGCTGGGGATGTACAGGCCGCCGTTAGCCAGCACGGCATACGCGTTTGTCAGTTCCAGCGGTGTGACCTCGCCACCGCCCAGCGTCAGCGACAGGCCGTATTGTGACGGGTCATTGCTCAGGCTCTGCACGCCGACCCGGTTCATCATCCACAACAAGTAGTCTACGCCAACCTGCCGCAGCGTTTGCACCGCCGCGATGTTATACGAGTTTGCCAGCGCATCACGCATACGCACCGGGCCGTGAACCTGCCCATCATAGTTAACCGGGCTGTAGGTCGGCTGGCCGGGGATGCCGATATGCGTTTCGGTGTCCCAGATGACGGTCGCCGCCGTCCAGCCTTTTTCCATAGCTGCCGCATAGGTGAACGGTTTCATGGCGCTGCCCGGCTGGCGGGCCGCTATCGTCACGTTGACGTTGCCATCGATCGTTTCGTCGCCATAGTTCACACTGCCGACCATCGCCAGAATCTCGCCGGTATCGGGACGCAGCACCACCACCGCCGCGTTGGTCAAATGATTCGAGGCGCTGAGCTGCGCGACCTGCTGCCGGGCGACATCTTCGGCCAGGTGCTGGTAACCCATGTCAATCGTGGTATAGATGCGCAAGCCGCCGCCCGCGATCATCTTTTTCATGTCTTCCTGAGACAGGCCCAATTCGCGCACCAGCAGGTCTTCAAGCTCGGCCTGCGCGTACACCACAAAATGCGGCGCCGAATCGAGTTCGATATCCAGTTCGATGTAATTCAGCGGGTCGGCATAGGCGGCGTTGGCTTCGGCCTGCGTGATGTATTTTTCTTCCACCATCAGGTCGAGCACCAGCTTACGCCGCTCGCTGACGCGCCGCTGGACATCCGGGTCCGGGTTGAGCGGATCAAGATCGGCGGGCGCCTGTGGCAGTCCGGCCAGCAGCGCCGCTTCACCCAGTGTCAGCGCCGCCGCCGGTTTGCCAAAGTAGGTTTGCGCCGCCGCCTCGATGCCATACGCCAGGTTGCCGTAATAAATCTCGTTGAGATACAGCTCCAGAATTTCGTTTTTGCTCATGCGCTGGGTGAGACTCACCGCCAGCAGCGCTTCTTTCCACTTACGGTTGAGCGTTTTTTCGTTTTTGTATTCCTCGGTAAACAACACGTTCCGGATCAACTGCTGTGTGATCGTGCTGCCGCCGGACACAATGTAACCGTGCTGAACATATTGTGTCGCCGCGCGTAAAATACTGGGGATGTCGATCCCGCGATTTTCGTAAAATGTATCGTCCTCAACCGCGATCGTGGCGTGAATCAGGTGTTGGGGCACCTGGTCGAGCGAAATCCGGGTGCGGCGTCCTTCGCCTAACACTTCGTACAGCTCGTTGCCGTGCCGGTCATAGATCAGCGTGGTTTCGAACGAACTGTAATCCGACAGCGCTTCAAGCTGGTCAACCTCGTCCTCAATCTGGCTGCTGTAGTACGCGTAGATCAGCCAGATAGTGATCAGGAAACCCAGCACCATCACCGCGACAAGCCCCATACAGCCAAAAATGCACCCCGGCCCGATCGCCATGCCGCGACGGCCACGTTTACGCGGCGGATGCGGTCGGGACTGCGCCGCCTGCCGATAATCAGGACCGGCGGCGCTACCGGGCGGCGGCGTCGGATAACGCCGTTGGGGCCGGGGTTGCCTGCTCCGCCGTCTTTTTGGGGGGCGCTGAGGCGGCGGACTGCCGCGCGCGGGACGATTAGGCTGGTTTGGGTAGTTCATCGTTCTCCTTATGCCGGGCATGATGCTGCCCCACGCCGCACGTCAGGATCAATTCCTGAATGAGATATCCCGATTGTAACATGACAGGCTAAACACCTGGCAAACGTCCGCTGTATCCCCACCCTACGCCACCGGCACGCCCGGCCAACGCCGGGAGCCTGTACCGCCAGCGTCAATTTGCGCCAATATACGGATCAAAAAACGGCGGGACGATGGTTAAATCGTCCCGGTCATTATTGTTCGGTTAGCCGCCAGCCGAAAACCTAGCCCTCGTTTTTGGCTTTTTGAGCGGCACCATCGGCTACGCCGTCTTTGAGATCAAACACCACATCGCGCAGCTTGCGGGCACGTCCCAGGCCCTTAAACGCGATCTCCGCTGATGACGATCCCGCCGACTGGACTTCGATATCGCCGTAACCAAAAACAGCGCCCAGGGCGGAAACGTTCACCGTCACGTCGGTGACATTCTCGATGCTGAGCGATGTTTCACTACCGCCCAGGATATTGCCGCGCCGCTGAGAAATACGCCGCGTTGTAACCGTAATCTGGTTACGCCGCCACAGCAGCCACACGTACAGCGTCAGCGTGATGACCGTGCGCCACAAAAATCCCCAGGTCCACACACTGCGCCGCCAGACACCCACAAATTCTTCGGGTTGGTGCATTTGTTCATCAGACATGTTGTCTACTCCCTTGTCCAAGCCAGAATACTGTTAACCACCGTAGTCAGGGTTACTCCGCCGCCGGTTCGGATTCATCCACACCGGACTCGGCGGGCAGGTCGTCAGTGGGCTGGGGTTGGGATGCCAGCCGCACCTGTACAGAGGGCTCGTTAGCCCTGAAGAATGCTGCAATGATCACTGTCGCACCGGCAAATAATACACCGATCACCACACCGGCAAAAAATGCCTGGGCAGTGGATGTTTTTTCGTAGCTGAGCGCATACAGAATAACCCAGATGGCGCACGCAATCGCGCCATAACTGCCCACATAGAGCGTGCGCCCCCACGACCGGCGCACAGCCAGGTACATCACAAACAGGGTAACACCAAACAGCACCAGGAAGATAATGCCCATAACCGGACTCCTCCGCTAAACCGCCGCCACATTGGACTGATGACTGACTCAAGTGTAGTGCATTCGGGCGGTTTGGAAAAACCGTTGACCCCTCCAGGTGATCATGCTATACTACCCGCACGATTTGAGAGGGCGCCTGGAATGGCTGGCTAACCCGGAGGGATGGCCGAGTGGTTTAAGGCGGTGGTCTTGAAAACCACTGAGGCGTTATACGTCTCCGGGGGTTCGAATCCCTCTC
>JAFGHR010000076.1 GCA_016930015.1 Anaerolineae bacterium
GATTTTTCTCACGGGATTCGTGTCGGCGAGTGATCCTGTTTCCCGTGACACAGGTGATTCTCTTCTCAAGTTATGCTGGATTCCACATCCGGTACCAGCGCGTTGGCGCGGCACCGGGCGGCGCGAAACTGCGCGTTACTGGGCGGCACCTGGACCTGCCGTGGCTGCGGGTCGAGGGTGATTTTGGCGTTGGTTGGGTGCGTATCCTGTACACCATTTTCCGTGGTGATTGGGATACTGTGCCCGTAGTGGATATGCCGGTGGGCGAAATCGAACTGCCGGTAGGCGTTGTTTCCATTGTGCGGCCCATCTATGCGCAGCCCTACGGCATAGGACAGGTCGGGGAACTGATGCCGGACACGTATACGATTGTGGGGCGTACCCAGGACTTTGCGTGGGTACAGCTCTCGACACCGTCCGGCGTCGTCTGGATCAACGTCTACCATATCACCCTGCGCGGCGTGTCAGACAATATTCCCGTGGTCCAGTAAATCACCAGAATAATCAGGGGCAGCGTATGATGGTTGGCCAACGCTGCCCCATTGGTGATAATCACGGTGCCGAAACCGGTGTTATTCGTAACGCAGCACGTTCATCGGTTTTTCAGCGGCGGATCCCCAGGCTGAGAGGGTCGCGGCGCTAATGGCCACGCCAATTGACATCAAGATCAGCAGGCCGACGGTTGAAAATTCAAGCGCATCCCGAACCTGGTCCTGGCCCAGACTCGCCAGCACCAAGACCACGGTAACCAGCAGGCCGACGGCAACACCGATAAGTCCGGCGATCAATCCGATCAGGCCGTTTTCGATCATCAACATCCCAAGAACACGCCGCCCCTTGAGGCCAACCGCTTTCATAACGCCAATCTGCCGCCGTCGTTCTTGTGTCGCCAGCGCAACAGTATTAGCGATGATCGCTGTCCCGGCCACAAGTGCCAGCCACGCCACCAGTGTCGGGATCGCGCGCAGTTGTTCGATCAGCCGCTCGATCAGCTCCGTCAGGTCACTCAGTTCTATCGCAAAAACGCCCGGCAGATCCGACAGTTTGATCATGACGTTATCCATGTATACCGGGTCGCTTTCATCGATCATCGCAATGGTCACGATGCTGTCAGGTAAGATAATTTCGGGTAGGGTGTCGGGCGGAATCACAAACTGATCGCCAAACGTCGTTTGTTCAGAACTCAGTGCGATGATCCCCGTCACGGTGAACCGCAGCAACACATCATCCTGATCCCCCAGGCCGTTTTCAAATAAAAACATCAGCCTGGTTCCCGCGGTGATATTATACTGTTCCGTAAAAAACGACTCGCGCAGCATGATGTTGTGTTTCCCGATGTCGTTGGGCGCTAACTGGCGTCCGTCCACCATACGGTATTCCGGAAGTTTGCTCAGGTCCTCGCGTTCTGATAAGAATGTATAAAATCCCTGCTCCGGAGCCTCGAAATTACTGTTTTCACGGGGATCATCCTGCTCGTCCTGGTTATCATACCGCCGGTTTTCGATTGGCTTACCGTTGATTGACATCAACACGGCGCGGTAGGTGGTGTACTGGGCAAACCCGTCTACCCCGTCAGCCCCGTCAAGCGTATCTCGGATAACCTCGCGCTGATCTTCCAGATTCGTCACAATCAGCAGGTTGCCTTCTATGCGCTCGCTGATCTGGGTATCCAGAATGTGACTGACTGCCGATGTCGTCAGTGATACCAGACTCAGCCCTGCAATACCGACACTCAACCCCAGCAGCGTGGAAGCAGTCCGGTTGCGGCGTCCCGACATTTCACGCAAGATCAGGCGCGCATCAACACCGTAGTGACGTCGAAGGTGCCGCCACAATGCGACCACCACCACCAGGCCAATCAGCAAAGCAAGCCATTGAAAGCGCTGGCCGAATTCGTCCAGTACACCAAACCCTATCGCCAGGCCGGCTACACTCAGCAGCACCAGCGATGCGCTTTGCGCTGTATAGTGGGCTATTTCGGTGGCCTGCTGTGATTGTGATAGGCCAAACCGTCTGAAAATACCGGCCTGCCCCAATTCTTTCCAGCGTTCCGAGCGAACGATCAACCAGAACAGGCCCGCGAATCCGGCTAGCGCAGCGACGGCGATAACACCAAACTGCGTCACGCTGTACCCTGCCCCCGCCAGAATGAGCACCAGCGTCAGGCTGACCAGCCCCATCAGCAGCCACCCCGGCATTTTGCCGACGGCCCACACGAGCAGCCAGTAACCGATAAATATAGCTCCCAGCAGCGCCAACATACCCTCAACAATCACAACACCCGTCGAAATGTCCGCCAGAAAGTCCCAAACGGGCGTTCCGTCAAGCAGGGCGGCGGCAGCGTTGCCCAGCGCTACACCAACCACACTGCCCAGCGTTGTACCCAGTGACGCCAGCGCAATCACGCCCACCAGCGCCCGGCTAAACCAGCGAATCGCAAACCCGATCAGCAGGGTTACCATACTCCAACTTGTTACCCACAAGATATCATTATGCTTCGCGGCGTTAATCACGTCGTTTGCGGGTTTGACCTCACCCAAACTGGCGGGCAGCCAGATTTCACTGAGGATCAGGAATGTGCCGGAGGCTAATACGACGCCGATCGCCAGTGAGCCATACAGCAGCACAGTCTGGCGTAACATTCGCAGCAGCATCGTGACGGCGCGCTGTCCGCGCTCACGGCGCGATCCGGTTCGCAACCAGCCTGTGAGCCAGCCCGCCGCACCCGTGATCCAGTTTTCCAAACGCTCGAACCGCCGTGAGAGCCGGAAAACAAAATAGTCAGGCAGGGGATCGGCAATACCCGTATTGGCGATGATTACGCCTACAAACAGGCCAATAAGTGCCCCCGCGCCACCAAACATATACAATGGCCCAACGATCAGTGCGTTCTCTACGACAGTATTCACGAGCAGGCCCAGCACAACGATCATTACAATCAATGTCACCAGTGTTTGGAGCAGACCCGCGGCAGGCATTTGGGCTTCATTCGGACGCAGCACGACGGCAGGCCGCACCTGCCCGGCGATTAGAGTCGGCAGAAAGCCGAACAATATGGTCATGATCATACCCAGAAACAACCCGCTCAGCATCGCTTCAGGATAAAGCCGCCATTCCAGCGACAGTCGGAACGCTTCTTCGCCAACGTTTTTGATGAGGTAACTCAGGATCACACCAAAGATCACACCAATTATGCTGCCAAGCAGCCCCATTAAAGCGGCTTCGACCAAAAACAACCCGGTGACCCGGTTCCCCTTGAGGCCCAGCGTTTTGAGAACGGCAATTTCTACCGTTCGGCGGCTGACAACGACCAGCATGGTATTGATGATGCCGATACCGCCGATCAAAAGTGATGACAGGCCCATCACCAGGATCATGTCATCAATAATCCCGGCTGTCTCTGCGTTCTGATCCTGGAGTTCTGCGGTCGTGACCCGGTTTAGTTCCTTGTCGAAATCCGTATCCGTGTCAAACTGCGCATCCAGAAAATCAACCAGGCTGCGCTCAAGTGCGGCGATATCACGCCCTATCTCGGCTTTGATGAATATCTGGTCGGGCAGCGCTTGTTGTCCCTTGTAGGGCAAATCGGCGATCGATACATACACATAGTCCATAAAAGCCGTTTGCGGATTCGACAGAATGGACTCAGAGTCGGATGGGACTGAGCCGACGACCACGAATAGGGTATCAGCCGCACCCAGCCGCACCACGTCACCGATCTGTAGATTCAGACTGGAGCGGTGCATGAGATTACGCGAGATCACCAGCGGGCGAAGATTCGAGACCACCTGCGCAGGATAGACCGCCCATGCCGCCGCAGGTGTGACATAAGACGGAAGCACAGCCTGAGCCGCCAATGCGCCAATTTGGGCGCTCATAATTCTGGCTGTGGCAACAACATCATTCTCACCTTCACCAAACGCATCAGCCAGTGTTAACCCGGCGGGATCATCCAGAATTACGGTGTCGTAGAATGGGTAATGTTCGGGCTCGATATACAGGTCTAGCACCGGCTGAGGTGGTTCAGAGCGCCCGTTAACGATGCGCCGCAGTGATGTTACACTGCCAAGACGCGCCGCAGTGATGTCAACCTCTTCTTTTTCGGCCCACTCTGTGATCAGTTGGTAACCCGCGCGAGAAAAAACAGGCGAATCTAAAGCAGACAGTTCGACGATTTCAGGGACATCACGCGAGGCGTAGACGCGGATATCACCGCGATTCATTTCTGCCAGGTCGGTTGTTAGTTCGTCGGCGACCATGAACGCCAGTGTACGCAGTGCCACAACCGCTGATACACCCGTAGCCACGCACACCAGGGCAAACATAGTCCGCGACCGGTTGCGTAACATGTCGCGGATCGAGTGGTGGAAAAAGAAACGCATCAGTTTGATCATGATGCCTGGTCCTCTTCGGTGATACGGCCATCGACCAGGTGGAGAACACGCTCCATTTGCCCCGCCAGTTCAGGATCGTGGGTAACCAATACCACCGTTGTCCCTGTCTCGCGCCATACATCCCGCAGCGCCTGCATCACCACTGCCGAGGCCTCTGAATCCAGGTTGCCGGTTGGTTCGTCGGCCAACAGCAGCGGCGGATTATTCGCCAGTGCCCGCGCAATAGCGACACGCTGCTGCTGTCCACCAGACAGTTCCATAGGCCGGTGTTTCATCCGGTCAGCCAATCCGAGCAGTTCCAACAGTTCGCGGGCGCGCTGTTCTGGCTTAAACTTAGGTCGGCGGGCAAACTGGATCGGCAGCGCTACGTTTTCCAGGGCGGTCAGGGTCGGCACCAGGTTAAAGAATTGGAATACGAATCCGATTTTTTCATTTCGTACTTCGGTTAACCGGCCTTCGCTCATATTAGTGACGTCCGCCCCGTCGATCTCAATACGGCCTTTGGTCGGCGCATCCAACCCGCCGATCAGGCCGAGCAGTGTACTTTTCCCACTGCCGGACGGCCCGACGATACCAACCATCTCGTTCTCAAATATCGTCAGGTTTACGCCGCGCACCGCATGCACCACAACCTTGCCCAGCGGCAGGTCTTTTGTCAGATCGGTAGTACGCAGCACGACGCGGCGGCCATTATTTTTCGCAGCAGTCATAAAATATCCCTATCCGGTGATCGGAGTTTGTCCCAAAAACGATCACAATCATTCGATCATTCTACAAATTATACGCCTATTATCCTCACTCTGTTGCTGATTGTCAGTAAACCACCGCACAATCACCGGTCAACCAACCGTACCAGTCGGGCTATTGACCGCACGTGGCTTAATTGTTATGCTCTACGAATGGGTTTATCAAAAAATAGCATGGATGAGGGCCTGGTTTTGATGAATCGAAACCATAAACTGCTGCTGTACGGTGTTATTGTTGTCAGCATGGTTATGTCGATAGCCTGGGGTGCTTCCACGGCAAGCGCTTTCCCCGGTGATAAACGTGACGAAGAATGTGCCGACCTGATCGCACAGGCCATAGCGGCCACTCCTGAAGGTGAAACAGCCGATATCCCGGATGATTGCCTGCCGGACGAGGGCATGTCAGCGATTGAAGTACGTGCTGCCGAAGCGGTTATGCGTGTGTCCCCCTTGCCTGATGTCAACCAGGTACCGTATCAGGAAGACGTTGTATGGACCCGTGCCTACCGGCGCATGATCGGCCATGTTGTGATTTATGATGCGCCAAATGGTAACCCCATTGGCGAGCTTGACGCCGGATACAACTATGTGACCGTGATCAGCGCCCAGGATGGATTCATACAGATCAACTACGGCCAGTGGGTCGCGGAGGAACATATCACCTGGGCGGATGTATCCGAGTTTGCAGGGGTTGAGATCGTCAACCAGCCCAAACGCCCCTTTGCATGGATGTTGGCCGAAGCCTACCCCAGCCGGTATCCCGGCGGCCCCCAGGACAAAAACGCCCAGATGATCGAGCGCTACGCGCTGATGAACATTTATGGTGTTGAATATGTGGATGGCTGGGAGTGGTACCTGGTCGGTCCCAATCAATGGATACAACAAATTCGTGTCGCCAAAGTGCAGCCAACCGAAAGACCGGAAGGCGTCAGCAAAGATGACTGGTGGGTTTCCGTCGATCTTTATGAACAAACGGCGGTCGCGTATGAAGGCGACAAAATGGTTTTTGCGACGTTGATATCATCCGGTCTGCCGCAGTGGGGCACCAGGGAAGGCTTGTACCAGATTTACGACCGCTTTGAGGCTACCCGGATGAGTGGGGCTTCCGGCCAGACGGATTTTTACTTTATCGAAGAAGTCCCATACGTGATGTACTACGACGGTGAAATCGCGCTCCACGGCACATACTGGCATGATCGTTTTGGCTATCGCCAAAGTCACGGCTGTGTCAACCTGTCGATTATGGATTCCTGGTGGTTGTTTGATTGGACCAGCAGCGAGCCAGACATCAATGTCTGGGTCTATGTCCACAGCAGCGGCAAGTATCGCACCGATCTGCCAAGCTGGGCCAGGCGGTAGTCCAAACGCAAAACACGGCTAAAACTATAGGCGGAGCACACGCAGTGTTCCGCTTTTTTCTTTTCACACCACAATACACTATCATACACACAGACTATCGCGCGTTTGACTCGAGGTGGTGACGCATGGATCGCACAAGCCGCAGCATTGTGATCGGGCTGGTTGGTGTACTGGCGATTGCCGTGCTGGCGATAATAGTGGCGCTGTTGGTGCCATTCCAGGTCAAACAACCCGGCAGTATCCGTAACATTGAGGGTGTGGTTGAGCTAAAAACGTCCGGCAACGGATCACCTCAAGCGCTTGATCCGGAAGCCGAATCATACACGTTTGACGTTGATCAAAGCCTCAGGGTGCAGCCGGGAGGACGGGCTACAGTCACATTTATAGGTGATGGCTCTAAATCCGGGCGGGCTGTGTTAAGTGGCCCGGCAACGTTGGCGCTGCGTGATGCCTACCGGCAGGCAACCCTGCTGGGGCATGTTATCGACTCTGACCGGTTTGATCGTGAATACAGCCTCACGTTAGAACAAACCAGCGGTGATGTCCGTTATTTTTTCGACAATACATCACCGCCATTTTCCGAAATCAACATCACCATCCAGCTTCCGACCGGCAGTTATTCACCGTCTGCGCCCTGCTGGGTGATCGTGATCAGCGCAGACGGTCAGGTCACCACCGAGGATATCGATTGCACGCCGTGACTTGCACGCGTGAACCACTCACTTACAGGTCATCTGGTTTTACTTCGGTGCGATCCATATCGGTTGTTGTCTCAGACCAGGACCGCTGGCCGCCGATCTGGGATGGTGTTTGTGTTTCGGATACCGACAGGGCCGATACCAAAAAGGCCAGCCGCTGCGCATCGATCCCTTCAGATCGCCACCCCATCAGGCGCAGCATGATCAACGCCAGCGCGACGTGGTATTCGTCCCACCGGTCCGGAATCCCCAAACAATCACGCACGATATCGCGCACAGTTACGACGGCGGTCAGCGCACGCGCCACTTCGTGTTTTTCACGGAAAACGCGGTCTTCGCCCCGGTTGATCGAGTCCAACAAGCCAATTGTGCCCCAAACGCCCGACCATCCTGGCGGCATCAAGCGTGCCACAACTTCAACTAACAAGCTGGCTTCAAGCATCGCCCAGTCAAACAGGGTGTGCCCTTCGCGCGTCCATCCGAAATCAATCAGCCAGGGATCGCTGCGCGGGCCTACCAGGATGTTTCCCAGGTGTAAATCACCGTGAATCATCGACAAAAAACCGCTGATCTGGCGATCCAATAACTGCGGGACGGCTAACAGTGGATTGGGAAGATCAGCAACGGTATCGTGCCCGGATGGGATACGATCCGACCGCAGATCAAACTCCGGTTCAAGACTCTGTACCGAACGCAGCAGCAGATCATCACGCGTGCGCACGACTCGCCCCGTAATGTGTGCGATAACTTCGCCCCGGTAATATTTGCTGTTTGCGACATCCAGGCCGCGCACCTCAACCTTACTGGAACGGTTGATAGCTTCGGGCTGGGCGCCCGCAGCCAGGTACAGCACGTCACGCGCCGCATCTGTTTTTTGCACAGTAAACCCGTTTAATACGACGCGCTCACCGGCCATAATCTGATCGGTGCGGCTCCATGTTCCCAGCGGTGAGAGTGTGTGAATACTGGCAGACTGGTTCTGGTCATCGAACGTAGCTTCAACAACCAGCGCCGGGGGTAACACGTGTTCGTATTCACGCCATGTGCCAAAACGATACGGTTTACGCTGAGTCCACCACGCAGGCCCAAACACGTCATACAGTGATCGAATCAGATCACTGAGTTGTTGAAGATCGTTTTTGACAGCAAACTCGCGCAGGCTGACCGGTTCTGTGTCTTCCAGCTTGCCGACAAATGTGTATTTCAGGCCGCCGACGGCGCACTTATCGGGGACAACCGGCGCATCGACAAGGTGTGCCGTTGTTGATGGCAGCGTTCCTTTGACATGCAGATCGTACCGGCGCCGCTCATACAATACAGCGTAGCGATCATCGAGCTTAACGACAACCGGCGCATCGATGCGGCCATCTACGCGCACGGGACGCACCAGCAGGACTTGCGCCCCGCTGTAGCCACCGGTCAATTCTCGGATGATCACGACCTCGCCATAGTCACGGAACATCAGTTGCAGCACCTGGCGCTGATCGTCACTCAGCGCAACCGGCCCTGTAATGGGCACTTCTGGCGCCTGGGGTTCAAGTGGTGCGGACCAGTTCGCTGCCGTTCGCCGCAGATCATTGGTATTAGCTCCCATTTCGCGCAGCACGCGGACAACCACGCTGTCGCCTTCGTCCAGAATGGCCAGCAGCATGTCACTTTCTGAGGAAGTGCGATCACCGGCCTGGGCCCTGGCCATCTGCAGCACGTGATCCGCGCGCGGGGTTTGCGGAAAACCCGGCCAAAATCGCCGGTCTTCATACCGCCCGATCGTTTCTCGAATACTGTATCGTACAAAACGCGGCGAAAGCCCATGATGTTCTAATACGGCAGCCGTCAGCCCACCTTTGAGTTGGGTCAGCGCAATAAACAGGTGCTCAACGCCGATGAAATAATGGTGAAGTTTGGCCGATTCTTGCCGTGCCAGGGTTTCAATGTTTTGTAAGCCGATTGTCTTCACTGTTCAATCGCCGTCCGTTTCTTCTCATCTTGGTTTATCTGTATATATCTACTATACTCTGGCGATTTATGCTGCCAAGCATCGCGGTATACTAGTTGTCAATTGACCCGCATCCGTCCCAGTCATTTTGAGGATATCGTGAACGAGCCGCAAGCCAAGACAGTCTCCACATCACCTAAAACAAGGGTAACAGCTTTTGCGCCAGCTACAGTTGCCAACCTGGGAATGGGTTTCGACATCCTGGGCATGGCGTTAAGCGCGCCCGGTGATCGTGTAACCGCTCAACATTCAGCTACACCCGGCGTGGTATTACACACCATTACCGGCGATGATGGTCGTTTACCAACCGATCCGGATAAAAACACGGCATGTATCGCCGCCCGCGAAACACTGCGCTTGTTGGGGGTCTCGACCGGCGTGCAGCTTACGCTCGAAAAAGGGCTGCCGCTCGCCAGCGGGCTTGGGAGCAGTGCCGCCAGTGCAGTCGCAGCCGCAGTTGCCGTCAATGAGCTGTTTGGCGCCCCACTCCGGCGTGCCGAACTACTGCCAGCTTGTGTAGAGGCCGAAGCCGTGGTCAGCGGTCGCCATGCCGATAACGTTGCACCGGGATTGCTGGGGGGAATTGTGCTGGTGACCGGTCTGGATGCGGAGTCAGTGTACAACCTGCCAACACCGGATGGGATGCATCTTGCGCTGGTCACGCCTGACATTGCCGTGCCAACCGCACAGGCACGCGCCGTACTGCCGACTAAAGTTACCCTTAAAGCAATGGTACGGCAAACCGGCCTGGTGGCTACTTTTCTGCATGCCGTATACACACAAAACATGGAGCTAATGGCGCGCGTTATGCAACAGGACCTGATTATTGGACCCGCGCGCGCGCCACTGATTCCGGGATTATCAGAAGCCAGGAACGCGGCATACGAAGCGGGTGCGATGGCGTGTTTTATCAGTGGTGCAGGACCTACCATCTGTGCGTTATGCGACACACCATCCACAGCCGGATCGGTAATCCGCGCGTTCAGTGACGTATACCAATCGTTAGGAATCGCCAGCCAGGCGATAACAGCCATCCCTGGGTCTCAAGGGGCGTATGTTGTGCAGAGCAGCAGTGAGTGAGCGACCGCAGCGCCGCGTGTTATTTTGGTGAGTGCTCAGAATGGATATGGCGGCCCATTTTTTGATCGGCGGCAGGCAGCCACATACCAAACAGGCTGCCCGCATCCTTTTCGCTGGTGAACCATACCAGCCCACCGTGCCGTTCAATCACCGTTTTGACCAGGCTCAGCCCCAGCCCCGTACCCGAAATGTGATCGGTGCCTGGTTCGCGCGCCCGATAGAACCGCTCGAAGATACGCACCTGCCGGTCTGGCGAAATACCGTACCCCGTGTCTTTTACTGTGAGAACCAACCGACCGCCTTCATGATAGAACTTGACATCGATTTGCCCGCCTTTGGGCGTGTACTTGATCGCATTCCCCACGTAGTTTGCAATCGCTTGCCGGAGCTGTGTCACGCTGCCGTACACATTAGGAACGTTCTCCTGACGATCCAACAACAAGTTCTGTTTTTTGAGCGATGAGCCCCCCCGTTCGGCTTCTACCACTTCATACACCAACCCACCCAGGTCAAACACCTGCCATTCACTTTCGCGTTGACTTTCGGCACGTTCGAGCGTGAGCAAATCATCGATCAAAGTTTGCATCATATTGGCGCTGCGCTGTAGGCTGGTGAAATAGGTTTCCTGGTCCGGAGTCATACCAAACTGGGCCATACTCATTTTGATAAGTTCAATATACCCAATGATGTTGTTGAGCGGGTTTCGGAGATCGTGCGAGGCCATCCGGATCATCTCGGATTTTACACGCTCCAACTCCAACACATCGCTGTACAGTAGGGACTGCCGGAGCGCGACTGATGCTTGGCTGGCAAGCGTTTGGGCGCGGAACAGCTCGTTAGAATTGAACAGCCGGTCGTGGCGTCCTTCGATTATCGCGGCGATACCCAACAGTTCGTCCTGCGCAACCAGCGGCGCCAATACCATCGCGTGAATACCGTTTTTGTTCAAATACTGGCGATCAGTGTCTGACAGTTCAGGATCGACAGCACGCACAACGACAGGTTGACGCAGATCAAACGCATGCACCACGTAGGGGAGCGAGTCGGTTTCCATCGTCGTGTTGACCTCTGGCAGTGTCTCATGCGCATCGGTAATCGTCGCCACCTTGTATACGGCTGCCACCTGCATGGCCTGTTCGTCACGATGGCAGTCAAAAATAATGACGCTGGTGCATTCGAGCGCCAAAGCCAAAGACTGGGCGATGCGCTGAAGCACGGTATCACGTTCGAGGGTAGCAGTGATAGCTCGGCTTGCGGAGTAAAGAACAGCCATATCGTCAGCTAGTTGCTCTGACTGCCGGAACAAGCGCGCGTTATCGAGCGCGACTGCCGACCGGCGGGCCAGACGCTCTAAGAAGCTGACATCGGTGTCATTAAAAGCATCCGGATTGTTGGATGCAAGCGACAGCACACCCAACACTTCGCCACGAACCGAAAGCGGGACTGAAATCTGAGCCGCCGCATCGGTGATGAAACACTCGCGTTCCTTTTGGTCCACCTGCCCGTGCTGCACCCTGGTTTCGCCTGTAGAAGCGGCCTCTCCCATCAGCCCCTGTTTAAGACTCCAGGGATTCCCTTCGGTGCATTCAGAGATTTCCTGCCGGATATATCCCATCGTAATAAATGGCACCAGGCCGCAACTATCTTCGGTCATCAAAGCCAACAGTGCTGCGTCAGCCCCCGTGCGGCGCAGAGCCCAATCCATCGTCAGTTTAATAACACGGTCAACGTTAAGATTCTCACTCAGTTCACGGTCGGCACGGTGGATCATCGACAGTTCTTCTACCTGGCCGCTGAGTGTACCTGCGGATGTTGAGGCTTCTTCTAATAATCGTGCATTTTCAATAACATATGCAGCCTGACTTATCAGAATGTCCAACGCACGCAGCGCATGAATGTCTGGGCGCTGACCGTCTACCGGTTCCATAACGCGTATGACACCAACAATATTGGCATACCCCAGTCGCAGTGGCGCAAATAGAAGGTCATCAACATGCCACGCCGGATCGTTGATATCGCCCGCCCGGACATAGTACAACCCGCTGATTCGTGCGTTTTCCAGTTCATTGTTAAGGCACTGCTGCCAGACTGCTTCCGGAATAACATGGTGTTGCAGGGTTTTTTCCTCTTCTGCCGACATGCCTACCAACAGCTTCTGCTGTCCTACGCTGCCGCCCGCATCCAGTGTCAAGACAACACGACGCCATCCCAGGGCCTGGAGAGCTTCTGTAATTTCTTTCAGATTGGCCTGTAAATCCGTTTCCTCAAGGAGTTGACGCACAGCGACCTGGATATGCAAAAGCCGTTCTTGTTCGGCCTCTATGGCACGTTTTGATGTTTCACATTCATCTGTGGCCCGTATGTTAAAGATGAGCAGTGCGGCCTGCTGGGCGATCAATTCGGCCAGCCGCACATCCTGGGCTGTGAACGCTCGCCCTGGCATATCATTGGCGGCTACGAGTACACCAATCAGGACCTCGCCCCACACCATCGGCACGCCAATCGCCGAGCAAAATGTATTACGGGCAAACGCTTCGTCTTGCAGCTCGCGTTTTGAGTCCGCGACCATCATGGCGCGGCGTGTATCGGCTACCGTCCCCACGATCCCCTCACCAAATGCCAGCCGCGTTTGGGTCACCTGGATTCCTGACATATTAGTCACTCTGAGTTGGAGTTCGCCCTGTTCCTGACCAACCAGCCAGATGCCAGTATGCGAACAGGACACGAGTTCGCGGAATGAATCCATTAGCCGGACCAAAACATCATCGATGTCGCGAACACGAGCGAGTTCAACAAACACACGGCTCAGTTCTTCAAAGAAATCGTGAGGATCTATCATACGTTTCTCCCCGGTGTCGTACGCTGACCTGACCCTGTTTATTCACCCATGATCTGCACAACTAATCTGCGGTGGCGCGCACGGTTATCAAAATCAACATAAACAATCTGCTGCCATGTACCGAGTGTCAAACGCCCTTCAACAAACGGCACGGTCAGTGATGGTCCCAGCAGCGCGGCGCGAACATGGCTGTGCCCGTTTCCGTCGCCCCATCTTAGATTATGAAGGTATTCGCCGGTTGGCGCGACTATTTCGTCAAACAGCCGCTGAAAATCACGAATGGCCCCGTCCTCATATTCGATTGTGGTTACGCCACTCGTCGCACTGGGACAAAAAACGGTCGCGATCCCGTTTCGAATTGCACTCTCGCCAATCACCTGAGCTACAGGGGGCGTAATGTCAATAATCTGGCCGTCGCCTTCCGTGCGTAGTTCGATAGCTGCTGTATGAATCAACCGGGTTCCCTTCTCATAATTATCTATTGCGGCACATCAACAGTGTAAACATAAACCAGCGGTTTACCTGTGCGGCGGTTAGTGTATTCGCTCAACTCGCCATCTGGCAGCTCAAAAATCAGGTCACCGAGTACTTCTTGGGCACGCTCAGGGGCGATCAGGAACGCGTGCGGCCCCCGTGCCGATAGTACGGTGCGCCATTCGGATAACTCGGCTTCATATTCGTTGCCATGATTGTTGCGTGCCTGGTATGCCAACAGGTCCGTACCACCCATGTCCAGTTTTAATGAAGAAAAGTACCACACATGGTACTGTCCTTCAAATGAATTTAGAATCTGGGCTATTTCATTCAGTTGAATGGTCGGCTCGCCGTATACTGTTTTTTTGGGCAAATACCTGAAAATGTAAGTCTGTTGATCGGCAGCCGCCAATGATAACACCAGGACGAGCGGAACGCCCCACTGCACGGCACGACCGGGTATCATGTCAAATCGAGTCAGCAGTTTTCCCGCGTTAACCGCGAACACAGTCAGCCCAATCGCGACTACAATCGCCAGCCCTGGCGCAACGCTGATATAACGCGGAAAATGCGGCGGGTCCACAAGTAACACGCCGCCCAGAATCGCTGTTGCGGCGATCCATAGTGCCAGAATGCTGTACCGGGGTTCGCGTCTGGCTCGCCAGATAACGACCAATCCGACAAGAAATGGTACACCGGCATACCAGCCCAAGACCGGGTTATATCCGCCGTAAAATCCGCTTTCGTCCGGAATCTGAACATAGGCCATGAATGAGCGTCGAATCTGGTAGTCCCAGTATTCCGGCAACTGACCGGCACGTGCGGCGGCCTGAACGTTGTCTGTCGCCCATATGCTCACTTGATCAAGGCGCGGGCTGACAGGACGCGCTTTGTCACGGTAGATCGCATACAGGCTGGGGAACACAACTACACACGCGACAATGAGCGTTACTGCCAGCACGCCAAACCGCTTGGCGACGGCGCGCCAGTTTACCACCATATGCAGCCCTACATAGACAACCATCAGCAGGGGCACGATGCGCGCCGCCGAATAAAAATACTGTGAAAGGCCCAGCATCAAACCGGCGATTGCACCATCCATATAGTCTCCCCGGCGTATGGCGGGTGTCAGGAAAGCAAACGCCAGCGCGGTGAACAACGGGTCACCGACTTGATTGATTCCGGTCCGGCTGAAGTGAACGTGCAGCGGGTAGGCCGCCATAAAGATCGCGGCCACAATACCAATACGGCGATCAACCATGCGGCGTCCCATCAGGTAGACCGCCGGAACGGTCAGCGCGCCGAGTATAGCCGACGGCAGGCGCGCGGCTGTCGTTGTCTGGCCGACGGCTTCAATCGCCAGTGAAATACCGGTATGGTACAGCAGGGGATGGTGCCATATCCCATAACGAAACGGGCTGTAGCGCCAGTGCCAGTCATCTTTCATGGCCACAGCTTGAGTCGCAAATGATGCTTCATCCCCGGCTTGAATGTATGGGATATCACCCAGCCATGCCACGCGCAGCACAAGCCCGAAGCTGAAGATCACGCCCACTAACAGCCAGATACGCCACTCGCTGCGGAGGTGTGATCCAAGCCGCCGCCACCACTGTACAGCGGATTCATGCGGCACCAGCCCGTAAATCGTCAGCCAGGTGCTAATGCCCCATATCAGCAGGAGCTCCCAAACGGTGTTATTTTCGTCTATCGCACGGTAGCTCACCAGGAAACACAATAACACGCCCACGACACAGAACAGGTTCCGTACCCGCCACGTAAACCGCTGCGGCTCTCCGCAAAACACGCCGGTACCGGGTTGCAGCAGGACATCATCCGGGTTGACGGCCAGCGCCAGCACGATGATCCCGCCCAGCGCGTAAAGCGCGCCCGGCTGGAAGGCTAATGTGCCCCTGCACCAGTGCCACAACGCGATCGTGAATAATACGGCGCTGGTGATCACCAGCCAGGGCGAAAACCGGATAGATCGCCACGGGCGTGTCGTGGGTAAATCGGTGAACCGGATCATGGCTGTGTTGGTTTTTCCTCCGTGTTTTTTAACGCAGCCGCCAGTACTTCGACCGGATGCAGGGCATGGCGCCCGGTGCCGTGCTCGACCTGTTCGCGGCACGATACCCCGCTGGCCGCAATGATCGCATCGGGAGCTTCTCGGATGGCAGGCAGCAGTCGCTGCTCACCGATCTGGATGGATAGATCATAATGCTCTGCTTCATACCCGAAGCTCCCCGCGACGCCGCAGCACCCGTCGTCAAGCTCGGTTATATCACAATTCGGGAGTAATCCCAGCGCTCGATGTGCTGCATTTGTTCCCCACAGCGCACGCTGGTAACAGTGGCCGTGAAGCAGCACCCGGCGCGGAGTCGGATCGAACAAGGCGCTGTCGATCAGCCCGGCGTCGGCGGCTTCTGCCAGCCATTCCTCGACCGTGATCACGGCTCCGGCCACCAGGCGCGCATCGTCACGTAAATCCGACGGCACGAGGTCGGGATATTCGTCACGAAACGCCGCCGCGCAGCTTGGCTCGATGTACATAAACCGCTCACCGCGCCGGACGGCGGGCGCCATTCGCTTGACGTTGCGTACTGCCAGTTTACGCGCGGCATCCAACAGCCCTTTGGAGATCAACGGGCGTCCACAGCAGTCGATTTCACGCGGTCCCCATACCGTAAGGTCGAACCCCGCAGCTTCGGTAACACGCAGCGCCGCTTTTCCCAGGTGCGGATAGTTGTACTCGGTATAGGTATCCGAAACAAGAATAGGCGCTTTGAGACGGCTTGCGCCAGCCTGGTTTTGGGCTGAATGATGGTGGTTTTTTACCCATATGCTGAAACGTTCGGCAGCCATCAGCGGGAAGCGGCGCCGTGTCGTCACACCCAACAGGCCGAATCCCCACCGCGCCACAGGTGATCGCAGGAACAGGTTTGTCAAACGCGGCAGCAGGCTCCCTAGCCGGTTCATCACGTGGATGTACCCGAACAGCCGGGAGCGGAGCGGTATACCATGTCGGTCATGATAGGCTGCCGTGAATTCGGTTTTGAGCCGGGCCATGTCAACGGCTGACGGACATTCGGCTTTACACGCTTTGCATGACAGGCAGAGGTCCAGCACTTCGTAAACGCGTTTGTCCGATAAACCTTCCGTGCCCAGTTTGCCAGACATAGCCAGCCGCAGCGCGTTTGCGCGGCCACGCGTTGAGGCTTTTTCGTCGCGTGTCGCCATATAACTGGGGCACATGACTCCGGCGCCTTCTTTGCGACATACGCCCGCGCCGTTGCATATTTCGACCGCTCCCGCGTACCCGCCATCGGCTGACCAGTCCAACCGGAGTTTTGCCGGTACCCGATCAGCAGCGTAGTCCGGACCATAACGCAGGATCGCGGGATTATCCATAGGACCGACGTCCACCACTTTGCCGGGATTCATCAAGTTGTGCGGGTCAAATGCCGCTTTCACCTGTCGAAACGCATCGGTGAGTTTTTCGCCGAACAGCCGCGAACTGAATTCACCGCGAGCCAGCCCCTCGCCGTGTTCGCCGCTGGTTGTGCCGCCAAACCGGATCACCTGCTCGGTAACGGCTTCCGCAATGGCGCGGTACTGCCGGAGTCCGGCAGCCGTTTTCAGGTTGACTTTCGGGCGGATATGCAGGCACCCGGCGCTTGCATGTGCGTAAATTGCCATGTCAGCGTTATTGGCGTGCACGATGTCGTATACAGCGTCAACGTAATCTGCCAGGTGTTCGACCGGCACAGCCGCGTCTTCAATGAACGCGACCGGCCTGTGATCGCTGCGCTCGCTCATCAACAGCCCCAGCCCGGCTTTGCGCACTTTCATAACATCCGCCATCTGGCGATCGGTGCTGGCTACGACCTGATTTCCCCGGAAACCGGCTTGTCTGACGTGTGCCTTAAGGCGTTCTACAGCAGCCTCCAGCTCGGATTCGGTCTGGCCGAAAAATTCCACCATCAAAACCGCCGCCGGATCACCTTCAACAAACGTGAGGTAACGCGAGTATTCTGAATGGGCGCGTGTCCTGTCCAGCAGCATTTTGTCAAGGAGTTCTACTGCCGATGGTTTCATTTCCAAAAGATACGGTACCGATTCGAGCGCCGTGCGTATATGTTCGTAGTGCAGCAGCACCATGCGCCTGTGTGCTGGCCTGGGGACGAGGTTCATTTCAACGTCCACCACGGTTGCGAGTGTTCCCTCAGAGCCAACCAGCAGTTGCGCCAGGTTGAGCGCATCGGGATCAAGCCGGTTGAGCGGATATCCGGCTGCTGTGCGCCAGGTTTTGGGGTACCGTGTCCTGATTTCGGCGGCATTGGCGGCTAGAATCTGCCTGATGCGCTGCTGGAGTTCGCGCCGCGTGGGGGTATCCGCCGCATGCTCGCCCAGTTCGACAAGTGTTCCATCGGCGAGCACAACACGAGCGCTGCGCACATGATCGCCGAACATACCATACAGAATACTATGTGTTCCGGTGGCGTTGTTGCCCAGGCAGCCGCCAACAGTAGCCCGGTCCCCGCTGGCCGGGTCAGGACCGATCATTAATCCCAGCGAAGTGATCGCGTGATTAAGCTGATCCAGGACCATACCGGTTTGAACGCGTGCTGTGTGTGCTTCGGCATTAATGGCCACAACACGACGCATGTAGCGTGACAGGTCCATCACCAACGCATGGCCTACTGTTTGCCCGGCAAGACTACTCCCACCGCCGCGTGGCAAAAGGGGTATGTTGTGTTTATATGCTGTGGCGTGGACCGCTTGGATTTCATCAATGTTGCGCGGAAACACAACACCAATCGGTTCGATCTGGTAATTGCTGGCGTCCGTGCTGTATAACAATCGTGTCATCTGGTCGAAGCACACCTCACCGCCGATTGTGTGTGACAGCTCGTGCGCAATCTGGGAATAGTCCTGTGATGTTGTGTGTGGTGACTGTTGTAACATAAGAATCGTTAAGTGAATCCTTAGCCCGCTTGAGAAGAACAAACAAGTGCCGCCTGTGAAACATACACAGGCGGCAGCAGAAATACAAATTTCGGACAGCCAGCTTACTGAAGAGCTTGTTCTGTCTCTGGATCAAACAGGTGCATATTCGCCATGTTAAACACAGCACCCGTCACCTGGCCAACCTGCACCTCGGAGCGTGGGTCCATGCGCGCCAGAATCGTCTTACCCTCTCTCTCCAGGTAAACGATTTTCTCGTTGCCCATCAACTCCACTACATCTACGGTGGATTCAATATGCGCAGGCTCAATATCCGCCGGCGGGTAGTTCGGGTGATGAACATCTTCGGGACGAATACCGAAGATCAATTTCTTGCCAACGTGTGGCTTATACAATTCGTAGCGGCTGTCCGGTATCTGAACCTTGTACGTGCCGGCGTCCAGGAATAACTGGCCGTCTTCTTCAAGTAGTAATGAATTATCAAAGAAGTTCATGGCCGGGCTGCCGATAAATCCGGCTACAAACACGTTTGAAGGGTGATCATACAGATTGCTCGGTGTGTCAATCTGCATCAGTTCGCCCGCACGCAGAACAGCAATGCGCTGGCCCATTGTCATAGCTTCAACCTGGTCGTGGGTTACGTAAATGAATGTGGTTCCCAGGCGCTGGTGAAGCTTGCTGATGAAAGCACGCGCTTCCACACGTAACTTTGCATCCAGGTTTGACAGCGGCTCGTCGAGCAAGAAAACGGCTGGCTCACGCACAATCGCACGGCCTACGGCTACACGCTGGCGCTGACCACCCGATAGCTGGCGGGGGCGGCGGTCAAGCAGCGCATCAATGCCCAGGCTGGCAGCCGTTTCACGAACACGCTCATCAATAACCTGCTTTGGTGTCCGGCGCAGACGCAGCCCAAATGCCATGTTGTCATACACGGTCATGTGTGGATAAAGCGCGTAGCTTTGGAACACCATCGCGATGTCGCGATCCTTGGGAGCGATATTATTGACCACGCGATCACCAATAAGGATTTCGCCTTCATTTATTTCTTCAAGTCCGGCCAACATCCGCAGACTGGTAGATTTACCACAGCCTGAGGGGCCTACGAATACAAGGAACTCACCGTCGGGGATTTCGATGCTAAGATTCTTGACCGCTTCGACATCGCCCCATCGTTTAGTAACGTTCCGGTAAGTTACACTAGCCATAACTATCCTCCTATCTGGATGAATCTATTGTGAACAAAAAATGCCGCATGCTTCAAAAGCCAGTTTACCAAGAATTTGCCCTATTATGGCATTTTCACCTGTTTAAGACAAATTTCGTCAGGTGACTCTGAAAATGCATTTTTGTCGCTGATTACGAGTGTACCACAATATCGACTGGCTAACAGATCATATGATCGTTTTTAGTGGCGGAAGTGGCGCACACCCGTGAACACCATGGCAATACCTAATTCATTTGCTGCTTCGATAACCGTTTGATCACGAATGGAGCCGCCCGGTTGTACAACACTTGTCACGCCTGCTTCGGCTGCGACCTGTATGCCATCTGGAAACGGGAAAAAAGCATCCGAAGCCAGCACACTACCTTTGGTACGATCCCCGGCTTTGGATACAGCCAGCCGCACGGCGTCAACACGGCTGGGCAGCCCGCCTCCGATACCAACCGTTGCGTTGGTTATCCCAATTACAATGGCGTTGCTTTTTGCATGCTGAACAGCTTTCCATGCAAATCGTAACGCTTGCAGGTCTTCGGATGAAGGCCGGCGCTCGGTTACGATCTGCCAATTTGTGTTTTCGGGATCACCCATGTCAGTGTACTGCACCAGGTAACCGCCCAGGATGCTACGCATTTCAAGTTGAGCTGTGCTCGACTGCGGTTTCAGGCGCAATAAACGGCAGTTCTTTCGTTTTTGCGCTAATATCTCCTGGGCGCCAGGGGTGAAATCTGGAGCAACAATAGCCTCAACAAACAACGTTCCCAGCATATCGACAAACGTTTCGTCCACTTGCCGGTTGACGGCAATTACGCCGCCAAATGCCGACACGGGGTCTGATGCTAACGCGAGCGGAAACGATTCGGCGATCGTGTCAGCCGTCGCAATACCCGTTGGTGACAGGTGTTTGACAATGACTGTTGTTGGCGTATCGAAACTTTCCACGGCGTGCCATGCCGCATCCAGATCAAGTAGATTGTTGTAGGACAGTGGTTTTCCACCTAAAAGGGTGGCTCCGAGAGGGCTGGCGTCGACACGCTCAGCGTACACTCCGGCGGGTTGGTGCGGGTTTTCACCGTAACGCAGGGATTGAATTTGTGTCAGCCCAAGTGACAATAATTTCGGCAGCTCCATGGGTGGCGCTTCAGATGTCTGGAATTCATGCGACAGATAAGCATGGATTGCCGTGTCATATTCCCGCGTGAGTGCAAGCGCTTTAACTGCCAGTTTTTTGCGCGTAGTGTCTTCTACGTGACCCGCGCCGCGCAGCATAGCAAGCACACTTGGGTAATCACCCGGATCGGTTATCACTGATACGCGTGAGAAGTTTTTCGCTGCGGCACGAATCAGCGTGACGCCCCCGATATCAATTTGTTCGATCGCTTCTTCCAATGTTACGCCTGGCTGTGCGACTGTGGATTGGAACGGATACAGGTTGCAGACAACCATATCAATCGGGGCGTAGCCCTGTTGGCTCAGTGCATCCATATCTGTGTCAGTATCACGTGCCAGGATTGGGGCGTGAATAGCAGGATGCAGTGTTTTGACACGCCCGGCTAACATCTCCGGCGCCTGGGTAACCTGTTCGACTGGCGTTGTTTGAATCCCGGCCAACTCTAACGTGCGGGCTGTCCCGCCGCTGGCCACCAGGTCCCATCCCAGTTCTGTCAGGCCCTGTGCGAATTCTTCCAGGCCAGTTTTGTCATACACACTCAAGATAACACGTGGCATAAAAAACCTCATCTTTCTGCTAAATAATGACGTCTATTTCCCCAGAAGCATAAGGCTTCTGCTAACCAACCTGCCGGGTGTTTATGATTCGGGCAGTATTGTGCGGATCGTGTGGGCTAATGCATGCGCGCGATCGGGTGCATCACCTACATAGTGCGCGGCATCGAGCAGTACTCGAATGTCGTTTTCAGGCATGTACTGTGTGATCACCCGGTCCGAGCACAGGTTATCCGGGAGCGGATTGGGCTTACCTTCATTCACGTGTTTCCATGCCTGCATACTATGCGTGCGCAGACGTTCGTGCATGTCCTGCCGGTCTGCGCCCGCCTTTACCAGTTCCATTAGCAGGCGCTCAATCGCCGAAAATGTACCAAACGCGGCGAGATTACGCTCAACCGCGTTGTGGTTGATGGTCAAACCATGAATAACGCGCAGAGCGGTTGATAACATCTCGTCTACAGCGAGAAAAGCGGAAGGCAGTACCAACCGGCGGTTTGCCGAGTCATCAAGCGTGCGTTCTAAAAGTGAATGTGCTGCGTTGTCCCATGCAACACGCGGCAAACCGGCTACCCATCGCGCCAGGCTGTTTGTTTTTTCGGCAGAAACCGGATTACGTTTGAAAGGCATCGCCGACGAACCAACTTGTGTATCCCTGAACGGTTCTGACCATTCGCCAAATGGTGATGATTGCAGTATTCGAAGGTCGAACATCAGTTTATTCAGACTTCCCGCTATACCGGCCAGCGCATTCAGGACCAACCAGTCTTGTTTACGCGGATACGTTTGTGTTGCGACTGGAAATGTTTCTAGCCCCAAAACAGCCATCACGCGGGCTTCCAGATCAGCCGGTGTCCACGTGGTGCCGTCGAGGAGTTCCGCGTATGATGCTGATGTTCCCACCGCGCCTTTGAACCCTTTGCCGCGCAGTAGTGCGATTACACGTACTATCTCATGCCAGTCAATGAGCAAATCCTGCGCATACTGAGCCAGGCGATTCCCGATGGTTGTGGGTTCGGCGGGCTGGATGTGTGTAAACCCCATGCAAATCACATCAGCCAGCGAATCGATCCTGTCGGCAAGGGTCATCAGGACGTTGCTCAGAGTGTGTTGGAGCAACCGCAGCGCGTCACGCAGACGTAAAATATCAGCATTATCCTGGATATCTGCGCTGGTTGCGCCCAGGTGCAGGATACCACCTCCTGTCGGGCACTGGCTGGCGAATATCCGTAGTTCAGCAACCAGGTCGTGGTGAATCTCGGCTTCGAGGATTTGCGCTGCTCTGATGTCAACGTCATCGACATGTTGGCGTAAATCATCTACTTGCGCCGTAGTGACCAATCCCGCCTCAGCTTGAGCCGCAGCCAGCGCCACCCATACCTGTCGCCAGAGTTGGCGTTGATGCTCAAGGCTCCAGATACGCCGCATCTCAACCGTGCCATAGCGCCAGGTAAATGGGGACAAAAATGTATCGTGCCCAAACAGAGAATCCGTCATATTGTGAACAGCTTCCTTTATATTCCTCAATGATATGTTAATGGAACTATGACGAAATAAAAGGGTTCATCTTTTGCAAGCAGTTATATGTCTCATGGATAATATAACCGCTTACTTCAATCAATTTATCACTAGAATACAGAATCATGAAATCGATGTTTTTCTAAACTCGCATTGACTTTATATAGTGTTTAGTGATTAAATATATATGATGCCTTAGTCAAAGTTCAACCCTAGTTCAACTATTTATAAAGGTTCGGCCACTGCTTCATTAGGCGCGGGAAGGCGTATAAGGAGTTGAACATGTATGTATCAGAGGCGCAGGTTGGTCGAGTTATTCGAGTTGGCCGTGGCTGGGTCGATGTTACGGTTAATCGAAAAGTCCGTCGTTTACACATGCACCCGGATTTACTGGTTAGAGCTGGCAGTTATGTACAGATACTCAATGGTCAAAGTATTACCGTTTTGTCCGCAGGCCAGAAATACGCCGACAACCTGATTTAACAAAGCGGTTCGCCCTTCTCCTACCCTTTCGCAGATGACCTAAACACTTAATGCTGGGACCTTTCCCGGCATTTTGTTATTTTATAACTGTAACAGTCAGGTCCGCAGCCTGATCGTTTCTAACTTACCACAATCCAGGTGTTAAAGCATAGGCGTTTTGCACTACCCGAACCGGCGGTATTTGCATACAATACAAACTGGGTATTTTTGTAGGAGAAAGCCTGTCAGCGACTGATGAACAAACGAGAGAAAAACAAATTGATGCGCGAGATGCGCGATAAAAAAGTCATCCCTCACCTGATACAATACGCGCCCGTGTGGCTGGTTGAAGACACGCCTGATCCTGAGAGTGATGTGATTTTGTTTAACGTCGTGTTCCATCACGCACGTTATGGTTGGGTGAACCGGCGTTACCGCTACGATGCGTTTAATGATGTTCTATATCATGCCGGGCAAAATCGTGTAACTGAGGACGAAGTACTCGATCTTGAAGATAAAAAACCGTACATCACTGCTGAGTCCGTCAATACAGTTGACTCGTATGGAGGTTAACCGGAGCGCAATTGGCTGCGTTAGCCCTGGATAGCAAAAAGTCACATGCGTCGGGCAGCCTATTCGCTCAGGCACGGCGCCGGAAAAATGCGGGTGGTGATGTTTTGACCCGCATGTTTTTGTTTAGCGTGTACGAACACGCGCAGCAGTCGTCCCGCTATCAGGCACCAGCTATAATCTTGAGCGGTTTGTTGTGCCGTGCGCCCCATTTTTTCCCGCCGGTGTGAATCAGTCAATAGCAGTCTGATACGGTCAGCCAGCGCGTCAGGTTCGCGCGTCGGCACGTGGAAACCTGTCTCACCGTTCCGCACCAGGAACGCCAATCCCCCTACTTCAGACGCGATCACGGGCGTTCCGCAAGCCATCGCTTCCAGCGCGACCATACCAAAACTCTCATAATCGGAAGGCATGATCAGCGCCTCAGCCGCGGAATAGTAGTATTGGAGTGAATCCTGATCATGTGCGCCTAAAAATCTCACAATGTCATGCAGCCCCAGTTTATCGCGCAGGGCACGCAGCCGCCCCATTTCGGTATCAGGCGGCTCTTCTTCCGCATCACCCCCGATCACATTGATTAACAGGTTACTGGTCAGCTCCGAATGTGACTGGCGCAGCAGCGCCGCCGCGTGCAAAATGGTATCAACGCCCTTGAGTGGTTCGATCCGTCCCACAAACAGCAGCATACGTTTATGCGCAGGTACGCCAATATGCGCTTTTGCTTCATCGGGCTCCAATGGATAAAAACGCTCCAGGTCAACACCTGGGGGAACGATCGATATTTTCTGCCGGTCGGCGCGGTACAACCATAAAAGCTGTGCCTGTTCGGCAGGTGTAGCCGCAATAATATGATCCGCCCACGACATAATGTCCGTCTCAGAAAAGATACGAATATCCGCTTCGCGGTCCTTCGGTGTTTGTGCAATACGATTTTTCATGCGGCCCAGTGTGTGAAACATCTGCACGACTGGCGCGCACCACTCGCCGCGCAGTTCATGCGCTACCCAGCCGCTTAACCAGTAATGGCTGAAGATGATGTCATAGTTCAGCTTGTTTTTTGCCGCAGACGATTTTGTTTCTTCTAAGAATGTATCCAGGTGAGCATAATGATCCGTGGTGCTGAGATGGTATTCAGGGCCAGCAGGAATATAGATCACCTGCGCGTTAGTGGCGATGTGATCAGTCTGAGGCAGATCGGGTGCGTTGCGCCGGGTGTACACGTCAACGGCGATCCCGCGCCGGCTCAACTCGCGGCTCAAGGCGCGGATATATACGTTCATACCACCTGTTTTTTTGCCGCCAAGTGTGGCCAATGGTGAGGTGTGAACACTTAGCATGGCGACACGCCGGATCGGTTTGATGATCATGTCTCTTCCTCGGATGCCTTTTTGACAACCAACTGGTAGATTTGGGTGTCGTGCCCACCCATATCATATTTGTATGGTTCGTTTCCCCGAAGAAAATCGAACGCTTCACGTTCCTGCTCGATAGCATGTTTGATCAATCTGGCTAACAGCACAATACCGGGGCTGAGGTGTCCGTGTGAATCCGGCTTGTGTCCGGAATTATAGACCATGATTCGATTTGCATAGTCGAAATTTAAATACGTCGCGGCAGCCTGACCGTTGACAGTAAAAAAGGCGAGTTGCAGCCAGCCTTGCCGGGCAAGTCGTGGCACGATCAGCCGGAAAAATGCCTGGTTCGCCGGATTCTGTAAAAACGTCGCTTTGTCATCATTGCTGGCCGCCATCAGCTTAAGAAAAAGATCAAGCTGCGTGTCAAGATTGTGTTCGGATCCAACAATGTACCAATCGATCGTTTCGGCGGCTTCATTCTCTACCTGTCCGCTTCCGGCCCGTCGTAGTTTGCGGCGGAGTTCGTGGCGATTCTTTTTGCTCAGGCTGGCGATATAGTCCGTCCACCGCTCCGGCAGTGTAATGACCGGGCATACATCCTGCTGTTCGATCACGGTGTGCAGGTTACGCTCTTCCAAAAGCGAAGGGAAGAGTTCCAGGGTATACGAGCCGTGAGGGATGTTACATAAGGTGATCTGGTCGAAGGTGTCTGTTTGCTGTTCGATAAATTCGGCCAGCGTGGTAAGGACCTCGCGTTCGCAGCCCTGGCGGATGATCACGTCCAGGTAATCGGTCACGTCAACGCACCCAATCGCACATACGATTTGTGTGCCATCCTCGCTCGTTGAAATGAACCAGGGTGCGATCCCATTTAACTGCCCGCTGGCGTGATCGCGCACAACGATTCCCCAGATAACACCTGGCTGGTAGGCTTCCCACCACGTGGATAACCAGGTATGTGTCAGAAAAATCTGGTTAGCTTCGCTGTTTGCCAGAAGCTCGTCCCATTCTTCCCTCAGGTTATTGAAAAAAGAGTTATCGTGATACAGTGTGATATCCACGTTTTCCTCGTTCCGTTTAACAATACCGGGCTGCATCACTCTAATTATACTGGGGCTGGCGGGTGTTACCCAGGCATCTTTGTTAAGAACCGTGTTAGAATATCTTCGTCGATCTATGCACTGGGGAGAGTTGTGATGTTTTGGTCCAAGCTGCAATCCATTTTGTTTTGTCTTGTGCTGTTGGCATTACTGCTGGCAGGATGCGCCGAAGATTCAGATAAGCCGGATCAATCGGCGGTTGCTGATCAAACGGCGGTTGCCCCTACCGTAACGCCAGATGTTTTAGTGATCTGGCATACTTATACGGGCCCGGAACAGGCGGCGCTGGAACAAATACGAACCGATTTTGAAGTTGCCCATCCAGATATCGATGTGCAGGTTAACTATGTAGAAGCCGCCACGTTTCAGGATGAGTATCGTAATGCAGTGCTGGGCGGCGCTGGTCCAGACTTAATTTTTGCACCCTCAGAATGGCTTTCGCTTTTTGCTGCGGAGGGTATTATCGTATCATTTGACAACGTGTTGCTTGAACAACTTCATGATGTGATGCCAGAGCCAGTTGCCCAGGCAGCGTTAGTGGACGACACGCCCTATGGCATTGCCTTCAGCGCGGACTTCACTACCCTGTATTATAACCGCACGCTGCTGCCGAAGCAGCCAGAGACGTTCAGTGAATTAATCTTTTTTGCCGAAAAAGCCGGTCTGACCATCCCGCCCACGTTCCGGGCAACGTCAGGATTTTATCTATTCTATGATACGCAGTTAATGGACTCAAGTGGCGCCAGTTTGTTACGCCCGTCCAAGGTGGAACTGTATCTGGCAACCGTAAAAGCGTTTGCCGAATACCCCGGTATCGTGTTTAGCAGTGATCGGCAGGTGTTTTTGCAGGGCCAATCTAGTATGCTGGTTGCATCTTCGGCTGACTACGCGGCGCTGCGCGATGGTCTTGGTGATAGTTTGGGCGTTGCGCGGCTGCCAGAACGAGATGGTCAGGTTGTGCCTTCGTTAATCACGGTGCGGGTTGTTATGCAGAGCCTGAACATAACCCAGGCAGCGCGCGAGAACGCGGTGTTGTTTTTGACGTTTTTACTGTCGCCCGGCACACAGAATTTGTGGTTTGAACAAACATACCGTGCGCCGGTAGCCATGTTCGAAGTGAGCGACGAGACGGTGCGTGTGGAATGGGATTACAGCTTGCGGAATGGTGTGCCGTCGCCGTTACATCCTGACTTTGCGGGCGTGATGCTGCCGGTGTTGGATCAGGCGGTTGAGGCTGTGACGCTTGAAGGGGCGGACCCGGTTATTGCCACTGAAAGCGTGATGGCTGGTATTTTGTTAGGGGAATGAAGGCGTATCTGTTGGAATTCACGCTTGTCACCAGACTGGCCTGTTGTTATAATGCCATATATCAATGCCACCCTAGCTCAATCGGCAGAGCAAACGCTTCGTAAGCGTTAGGTTAAGGGTTCAACTCCCTTGGGTGGCTTTTGCCGCAGGCATGCCCCAGTTAATCGCTGTGGGCTTTTCTTTTATACAAGCATCATGTTGCAGTGGATGTTTGCTGATAAGTGTGCTGGTGGAGAATGCTTATGGTTGAGATAACACATCCTTCCGCCCCTGTTATCATTGGTGTTGCTGGTGGTTCGGGTTCTGGAAAAACCACGGTTTCGAACGCGATTATCGAGCGTATTGGAACCGAGTACATCGCTTATGTAGAACATGATGCTTATTACAAAGATATCCGGGATATCCCGCGGTCGCATGGGGAGATAATCAACTTTGATCACCCTGATTCACTCGAAACCTCGCTGTTGATCGAGCACATTAATCAGTTGAAGCAGCGGCAGCCGGTTGAAATCCCGATCTATGATTTTACAAATTACTGTCGAACAGGGCATGTGCGGGTTGTGCAGCCGCAGCCGATCATTTTGGTTGAGGGAATTCTGGTTTTTGCTGAACCGGCTCTTCGTAAGTTGTTTGATGTGCGTATTTTTGTGGATACTGACGCGGATATCCGGTTCATTCGCCGTCTTACGCGTGACATGGCCGAACGTGGTCGCTCTGTTGAATCGGTTATCGAGCAGTATCTTCAAAGTGTGCGGCCTATGCATCTGGATTTTGTTGAGCCGAGCAAACGTTACGCGAATGTGATCATTCCTGAAGGTGGGCGTAACCTGGTTGCGATAGATATGGTGGCCGCGCGTATTCGTTCGATGCTGGATGCGGCGCTGAATCAGGTGGCAGTGAATGAGTAGTTGGGTGGTTGGAGTCTGTGATTGGCTGTTGACGGTTTTTTGGCGTGCGTGATATACTGGCTTTCACAAAACGATGTTGACGGAGAAGAGTACGTGGTCAGGTGCTGATAGAGAGCGTGGGTCAGTGGCTGGGAGCCTGCGCAGTGGTCCGCTGCGGAATGTCGCTCCTGAGTTGGTGTGCTGAAGGCTTGTATTAAGCTGGGTAGGCATATCCGGGTGCGCCCGTTATGGTGCGTTTGAGAGTTCGGTAGTTTGTTGTGTTGCTGCCGGGAATCAAGGTGGTACCGCGGAAGAAGTCGCTCTTTCGTCCTTGTTGTGGCGAGAGGGCGTTTTTGTTTGTGTTGTTAGTTTGAAGTGTGGTTTTGTTTGTTTAATGACTACACGAAATCGATGCGTCTAGCATCCTATTCTGCACACGAGGAAGGCATGACCGACTTACAAACATCTGAAATGCCCAAAACCTTTGACTTCGCCGAAGCGGAGCCGCGTCTCTATCGCTGGTGGAAAGAAAACGGGTGGTTCAAGCCCGAAATCCACCCCGACGCTGAGCCATTTGTGATCAGCATCCCGCCGCCTAACGTGACCGGTGCCCTGCACAACGGTCACGCCATGTTTGTCAGCATCGAAGACCTCATGATCCGGTATGAGCGTATGCGAGGCAAAGCCGCGCTGTGGGTCCCCGGTGCCGATCACGCCGGGATCGCTACACAGCTCCAGGTGGAAAACATGCTGCGCGGTGAGGGAACCAGCCGCCAAGAAATAGGCCGTGACGAATTTTTGCGCCGCACATGGGAATGGAAAGCAAAATATGGCGGGCGTATCGTCGAGCAGCTCCGCCGCATAGGTGCCAGTTGCGACTGGGACCGCGAACGTTTTACCCTGGACGACGGCCTATCCCGCGCTGTGCGCGAAGCCTTTGTCGCCCTGTGGGAACAGGGGTTGATCTATCGTGGTCCACGTCTGATCAACTGGTCACCCGGCTTGCAGACCGCTGTCAGCGATCTTGAAGTAGAACGCGCGGAAGAACAAGGGCACCTGTATTATTTCAACTACCCGGTTGAGGGTGGCGGCAGCGTGCCGGTAGCCACAACCCGGCCAGAGACGATCCTGGGCGACACAGCGGTCGCCGTCCACCCGGACGACGAGCGCTACCAGGCTCTGATCGGTAAACAATGCCTGGTGCCCATGCTCGACCGCCCTATCCCCATCATCGCCGACGCGTATGTAGACCGCGAGTTTGGTACCGGTGCGCTAAAAATCACGCCGGGTCACGATCCCAACGACTACGAGATCGGCCAGCGCCACAACCTGGCGATCGTCAACATCATGAACCAGGACGCGACGCTCAACGAAAACGCCGGGCCATATGCCGGGCTGGATCGTTTCGACGCGCGCAAAAAGCTGTGGGCCGACATGGAAGCCGCAGGTATGACCCTTCGCGTTGAGCCACATGCGCATGTTGTGCCCCGCTCACAGCGCGGCGGTGAGATTGTGGAGCCGCTGGTCAGCACGCAGTGGTTTGTCAAAATCCAGCCGTTGGCTGAAAAAGCCACCGCGGCGGTACGTGATGGGCGGATCACCATCGTGCCCGACCATTTCGAAAAAGTGTACTATAACTGGTTGGACAACATCCAGGATTGGTGCATCAGCCGCCAATTATGGTGGGGGCACCGCATCCCGGCCTGGCACTGCGCCGACTGCCACCAAATCACCGTCGCGCGTGAAGACCCGACCACGTGCGCCCACTGCGGCAGCCAGAATCTTCACCAGGATGCGGACGTGCTTGACACGTGGTTTAGCAGCGGCCTGTGGCCGTTTAGCACGCTGGGCTGGCCCGAAAACACACCCGATCTTCAGCGTTATTACCCCACCAGCATGATGGAAACCGGTTACGATATCCTGTTTTTCTGGGTCGCGCGTATGATCATGTTGGGCCTGTGGTTTACCGATGACGCCCCTTTCCACACGGTCTACCTGCACGGGCTTGTCAGAGATGAACACGGGCGCAAAATGAGCAAAACGTACGGGAATGTGATCGATCCGCTAGAGATCATCGCCCAATACGGCGCCGACCCGCTGCGCTTCACGCTGCTGACCGGCAGTTCGCCCGGCAACGACATGAACCTGTCCGAAAGCCGCATCGAATACAGCCGGAACTTCGGTAACAAGTTGTGGCAAATGTCGCGTTTTGTGTGGTCAAATCTTGACGGTTTTACGCCTGGCGACGATCCTGATCCCGCCCGGCTGGACCTGCCCAGCCGCTGGATTCTCAGCCGCCTGACCGGGCTGGTTGCCAACGTGCAGCGCCTGTTCGATACATTCCAGTACAGCGAAGCAGGCCGCCAGATTCTTGAATTCCTGTGGGGTGAATTTGCCGACTGGTACGTCGAGATCAGCAAAAATGCGCTGTATGGTGATGATGTCACACATCGTAAAGGCACGCTGAACGTGCTGCTCTACGTGCTGAACACGTCCCTGCGGCTGCTGCACCCCTACATTCCGCACATCACCGAGGAGATTTGGCATTATCTGCCGACGGGTGACGGGCCGCTCATCACCGCCGAGTGGCCCCAGGCTAATCCGGCCTATGAGAATCCCGGCGCCGAAGCCGATTTTTCGATCCTGGCCGAACTGGTGCGCGGAATCCGCAACGCACGCGCCGAGTATAAAGTCGAACCCGCACGCCGCATCAGCGCATCAATCGCGCCCGGCACACACCGTGATTTTATCGATACTCATCGTGATATCTTCTCTCGCCTGTGTAACGTGGCCGACATCACCTTGTTGGCGTCTGACGCTGATGTCCCTGATAAAGCGGCCACGATCGTCGCTGACGATGTAACCATCTACCTGCCGCTCGCCGACTTGATCGATCTTGACGCCGAACGTGCCCGGCTTCAGGGTGAGATGGAAAACTTAACGACACAAATCACGCGCACGGACGGCCTGTTACAAAACGAGAGCTTCGTTTCCAAGGCCAAGCCGGAAGTCGTCCAGCGTGAGCGCGATAAGTTAACCTCGCTCATGGCGAGCCGCCAGGCCGTCGAGGAACGTTTGGCCAGCCTGACCGACTGAATCACACATCACGCGTAGAATCAAAAAAGCGGGCATCTCGTTTTCCACGAGGTACCCGCTGGTGTTATCCAGGATGCCCGGCACGTCATAAACACACACAGCTTATGACGATCCCCCTTCCCCAGGCGCTTTGGTTTTTTCTTCTTGTATCTTCAAGTACAACTGGCGACCGGCCTGCTGCGCCGCTTGCCGCACCGATAAATCAGGATCGTTATAGAACAGGTCCTCCAGCAAGGTATATGCATTGGTAGCGCCAAGCAAGACCAGCTCTTCGATTGACTTGATGCGAACCTGGGCGTTTTTGTCCTTGAGTCGCGCAATATGGAAAGCAATCATGCGATCGTTTGTAGTCATCGACAACCACCCTTTTACCGGCTACGTTTGTTCTTATCTTTTTTTGACCGCGCCTGCGCCAGGATTTCGGCAGCGCGAAGCCGCTCATCTAACGAGGCGCCGGGAGTTTCCAATGCACGCCGGATCGCGCTGTAATAAATCGTTTTTCCGGCTTGCTGCGCCAGCGCGCGTAACGCAGGATCGGAATCCGTGGCGAAAATTTCAGCTAACGCGGGCAGCGCGTCCGTATCTCCCACCAGTTCCAATGCGTGTATGCCCTCTTCCCGCATCTCCGGGTCCGGCGATCGAAGTCGCTGCACCCATCGTTTTAGCGCCACGCTCGATCCCGACATACCTTACCCCTCGATCCAATCCGGCCACTCGTCATCCACCGCCCGCTGCCAGGAGTCCGTTGAACGACGCTCCGGCGCAGTCGAAGGATCAACACGCGCGGGCAGTTGTGGCAGCGCCTCATCCGTTGCAAAAGAATCAGTTTCCTCTGGAGCCGGAACCTGCAATGCTTCGCTCATTTTACGGCGATAATCTTGTTCAGCGACAAACCGCTGCGCAGCAATATTTTTCATTTGCAGCAAATCGACTTCTAGCGTTTCTAAAAACTGCTCCTGCCGTGCAGAAGAAACCGAACGCTCAAACATCTCATTCACAGCGTCGGCAGTCGAATGTCCTCGCTTGTGGGCTTGCCACAGCAAATCTCCCGCCCAATCCGCTACGGCCCGCACCCCCGGTTCAGGATCATGTTTGTAAATCCAATGAACCGCCGGAAGCGCCCGCGTTTCCTCGATCATGGCCAGAATACGCAGCGTTTCCACCCGCACCCGCGGATCAGGATCACGCAGCCGATTAGTGAGGTTAAATATGTCCACTGCTAACCTCTCCACTTGGCTTTGAGTATAACAAAACCAAACGCACTGGTGCCAGAACACCCTTGTCCTAATATTCCACAACCGGCTGAACGTGATATAATCGCCGTGTTGTGTTTTACTATACGTCTATCATATTCAGGACTATCACGCCAGCCCAACATCTGGCACCCAACTACCAGGAAGGATTGCCTGTCGTGATCCAGCAAGCTGTTATTCTCGCAGCCGGGCGCGGCACCCGGCTTGGCGACCTCACCAAAGATCGGCCCAAGTCCATGCTGCCCGTCCTGGGCAAACCTATTGTCGTCCGCGTTATGGATCGCATGCGGGAGGCGGGCATCCGCCGGTTTGTCGTTGTCGTCGGCCTGGATGAGGGCGGAGTTGCATCCTACCTCAGCAGCTCATGGTATCCTGACACCGAGATCAAGTTTGTCTTACAGGTCGTCCCGACCGGGACGGTTGATGCCCTGTTGTTGGCTGCGCCACACATAGACGGGTCTTTTCTGCTGACGTCGGTCGATAATCTGACTTCCCTGGAACACATCCAAAGTCTACTGGCTCGCTTTGACCAGTTTCCGGATCAAATAGCAGCCCTCAGTTTGCTTGAAACCACGCCGGACTCGATCAAAACATCGCCCGAAGTAATCATCGATGGGGACTGGGTCACGGCCATCGAAGAAAAACCGGTCACGCCGCGCGGCACATGGTCGTCATTCATGCTCTATGCGTTCGCGCCCCGGCTGCTTGAGTTCCTTCCACAGGTCAAGATATCACCACGCAGCGAACGCGACATCGTCAGTGCGATTCAGGCAGGCATAAAAGACGGTGCCCGTGTGAGTTATGTCATCGCCGACTGGCGCCTGCACCTGGCGCGCGCCTTCGATTTACTCGCGATAAACCAGCGGTTTCTGAGTGAACAACGTGATACTCACATTCTCAGTGAAATTCCCGATTCCGTTCGTATTGTGCCGCCGGTTCGTATTGATCCTAATGTCACCGTTGGCCAGGATGCACGCATTGGTCCAAACGTGTATCTCGAATCGGGCGCCGCAATCGGCCAGGGTGCCGTTTTGGCCAACAGCGTCATCCTGACCGGGTCGTTTGTGCCCGCTGGTGACGTATGCCAGGGCCAGATTCTGTACCGGAAAACACGTATTTCAGAAAAAACCAGCCCCTAGTACTACAGCCGCAGTTAGTGCAACAGAAACGCTCAAGTGGGCGAACGAGCGAAACGGCGACGGTAATGGGCAGCTTTCGCA
>JAFGHR010000077.1 GCA_016930015.1 Anaerolineae bacterium
CATGCCGCCGACTACGCCGTGATCACGTGCCAGACCGCGTTTTTGAAGTGCCACTACCCGCACGAATACATGGCCGCGCTGATGAGCGTCCACCGCGACGACTCGACCAAAGTCAGCCTGTTCGCGGCAGACTGCGACCGCATGCGGATCGATGTACTGCCGCCGGATGTGAACGCCAGCGGGCTGGATTTCACCATCGAAACACAGCCCGACGGTTCGCGTGCGATCCGGTTTGGGCTGGGCGCGATCAAAAATGTGGGCGTCGGCCCGTTGGAACACATCATCGAACAGCGCGCGGACGAACCTTTTTTTGACCTGGATGATTTCTGCCGCCGCGTCGATATGCGGGTGGTGCAAAAACGCGCCCTCGAATCCCTGATTCGTGTCGGGGCGCTGGACGCATTCGGCAACCGGCCTACCCTGCTGGCCGTGCTGGACCGTATTCTCAGTTTTTCGGCGAGCATCCATAAGGCTCAGGACGTGGGACAAATGAGCCTGTTCGGGGAAGCAACCGGCGTCGAATATGGCGCAGAACAGAGCCTGCTAAGCAACCTATCGCACGTGGAAGATGTCCCCAAGCGTGAGCAGCTCCGCTGGGAAAAAGAACTGGTCGGCCTGTACGTGACCGATCACCCGCTGCGGGCGCTGGCCGAGCAGTTCGCCAGCGCGAATATCACCAGCAGCGCGGAACTCGTTGATCTGGGTGACAATGCCAACGGGCGGCAGGTAACAATCGCCGGGCTGGTGGCCGACGTCCGCGCCATCATCACCAAAAAGGGCGATCCGATGGCGATTTTGACGATTGAGGATATCACCGGCACGATCAGCGCCGTGATGTTCCCGCGCACGTGGGGCACGTACCGTGATATCGTCGCCGAAGACACGGTGCTGATCGTTCGCGGCAAAGCCGACACGTCACGCGGCGATGTCCAGGTCATTGTGGACGACGTGACACAAAATCTTCAGTTCGCGATCGCTGCCGAGGGACCGTCCAATCTCAGCAACATGTCGTTTTCGTGGATGGCCGAAGGTACGGATACGCCGGAAGGCAGCGCGCCGGACAATGGGTCATCGTATGCGGGATCGCCATATGCGGGGTCACTGTCCGGCACAGACGAAGACGACGAGGATACAGGACCATACGACGAAGAAACGGGCGAGATGATCTCCAGCCCGACCCACGCCGCACCGCCTGCCGCCGAATCGGTGATGCCCGCTTCGGCAGGCGCCAGCATCGACACCGCGCCGCCGATTGAACCGGCCTCGGCGCCTGTCAGCCAGCCGCCCGAACCGCCGCGCGATCCCGGCCTGGTTACCGATCGCGAAATGCCGGGCTGGCTGGAAGCCGAACTGGTCGATGATGGCTGGGCGCCCCCGCGCGATTATGCTTACGAGAACAATACCGGGCATATCGTGGACGTTGAGGACGAGATTAATGGTGACAGCGCCGCGCCACAGGATAAACCGGCCCAGCCGCGTGACAAACCCGCCGCGACACCACGCCGCCCGCGCCGTCCGCGCCGCGACGACACACCACCGGCCCCACCGCTGCCCGCTCGCCGTTTGACGGTACACGTGCCGCGCACCGGCGATTCATCAAAGGATCGCAAACGCCTGCGCCGCCTGCATGGGTTCGTGACCCAGTATCCGGGGCATGACCGGTTCCGCGTCGTGCTGGAAGGTGGGAGTTTGCGCACCGCCCACCTGGATTTCCCGAATCACCCGATCGGGATCAATGACGACATGCTGGCGTTTCTGGAAACTGAGCTTGGCCCGGATAACGTGGCAATCGAGCAGATCGACGGCTGATCCCGCTCAAGCGCTTCGACATCCCCCTTTTTTCGCCCTGCGCCCCCACCGCCCGTAAATAACCGGGCGGCGGCTGGTTTTCCCTGTTATGTAAGAAATTCATTAGAACTGGTTGACATGATTATTGAGTTCAACTACACTTTGTTTCAACCTTATTGAGTTCAATATAGGTACTCAAGCCTGATGAAAGAACTCAGGGCTGACGAGAGGTAAACGATGAAACACCGGAAACACAGAGGTCCCCCCTGGCACGACTTTTGGAATCACGCCCCACCAGGACGCAGCCCGCACGAATGGCGGGCGATGTTTGAGCAGTTCCTGGGCGAGCCGCCTGAGGATCACTGGATGTTTGGCGGGCGGCGTTTCCGGCCCTGGCAGATGGGCGAATGGGTCTTTAACCCGTTTGTCAGCATGGCACTCAGTAAGGGCGGCGGCCTGCTGCCGCTGTATGTGCTGCACCTGCTCAACCAGAAATCGCGCTACGGCAACGAGTTGATGACGTTGATCACCGAACGCACGGGGCACGGCTGGGTCACGAATCCGGGTGCGGTGTATCCCCTGCTCAATGAACTGGAAGAACAGGGGCTTATTCTGGGGGGATGGGATGACCTCACGCGGCGCACAGTGCGGCACTATACGATCACTGACGCCGGGCGAGACGAGTTAGACCGGCTCCGGGCTGTGATGAAGCCCAAACTCAAAGAAGCGCTCGAAGTGCTCCACGATATGCTGGACGACCTGGACGACATGGCGACCGACATACACGACAGTCGCAACGACACGCCCGGCAGCGAGAAAGGGTCCGACGATGAGTGAAAAAATCCTGTTTGAGCTGCGTATCAACGATGGCGGTACATTCGATGTCACGGAATCGGCGGAATGGCGCGCCTATCACGGGCTGGACGACGAACCGCCAGCCTGGGCATGTGATGCTGCTTCTTTCGTGGATATCGTCGCCGACCGGTGGAGCCAGGCTCTCCGCCGGGCTGAGGTCACCCGCCGTGAACATGCCAAACGCGCCCAGGCTGCGCGCGCGGCACGTAAAGACGACGTTCAACAGGCACTGGATTCGCTTCAGGCGCTCTACCGCGATATCTACGGGGCACATTCAATCGAAAACGACGCGCAACACGGCTAATACCGGTAACACACTATCAAGCATAATCACCGTTTTGTGAACGTGTTTATAGAACGAACGGGAATGGAGAGAATCGAATGGAAAAGGTACTGCAAGAGTTCCGCATCATCGAAACCGATGACGGGTTCCGCATTGAGATCAAAGGTGACAAGGACGAACTACGCGATTTTGTGATGAGCCTGGACCCGCGCCAGTGGGCACACCCTCGCCCGCCGTTTGGCCCACCACCCTTTATGCGCGGACGGCGCGGCAAGCATTTTGGGTTCCATTTTGGCCCTGGTGGGTTTGGCTTCGGCCCTCCCTGGGAATGGGACGAAGACGACGAGGAAGAAGGTCGCGGTCCCAGGCGCAAACACCGCCATCACCACGAACATCACCATGAGCATGGCCATGAGCACGACCATGAACATGATCACCACGCGGACGAGATCGAACACGAGGACGATACCGTCTGAGTCCCTCTACCTCAGACTGGCGAGCGCTCACGACCATATTGTGAGCGCTCGTTTTGGTTATCGTAATTAGTAGTCGATACCCTGTACCCTGGAAACCGTTCAGCCCGCGACCTGGGCTGTGCATGGCACAGCATGCGCCGGAATGCCATTGGGCGTAAACGAAACGGGCGGCGCAGATTCCGGCAGCAGGGTCACGGCCACACGGTGAAAGCCCCCCATAAACAACGCGAGCGCGCGGGGTGTCTGGCCGTTCGAAAAGTCGGCCACCGGCACGCCGCGCAGCACGTCCGGCGGTTCCACGCCGCCATAGAGCAGCACCGGCACAATTGGCCGCGCCATCCTGATGGCCTGCGCCAGCTCCCACAGGCACCATTCCGACTGCACCGAGAGCGGCGCCAGCGTGTATATAAACACGTCACTCTGGCCGATAGCCCGGCGGAGGTCTTTTTTCCAGTTCTGATCCGGCTGAAGTTTTTGCCCAAACCAGACATCAAACTGGCTGTATAGCAGAATATCAACCAGTGGAATAACGAGCGGCAAATCGGCATGCTCGTAACATAAAAACAATTTCATATTCCACTATCCCCCAGCGAATGTTACTTCACGATCCTAGTATGGTACAAGGCCCTGGAATGATCAAGAGTGCTCTACTGTTGGGTGCATTCCAAATCTGGGGCGAGTTCATAGCATGCTGGAAGATCACAGTGGCAACTGTTTCAAGGACGCCCCTAACCCCCGGCCAAGCCAGGGGAAGGGGAGACGCCCGGTTTCGCGTACTTGCTCCCCCTTGCCCTATCTCGGATGGGGAAAGGGGGCGGCGACCAACGGTCGCGGGGGGAAAGGGGCCTTTTGCTCTCAATGGAGAATCCACCCCTAATCTGAAATACACCCCTACTGTTTCGGGTAACCATTAAGCTGAAACCGGGCTATCACCGCCGCAGCCGTATATCGCAGGAGTTTATAGGTCCACAACAACACCAACAGCCACAGCAAAGGCTCTATCATAAATTTGAACCGGTTGTTTTCGCCGTATTCCGCCGCACTGCCAACAACCGTCGTGTACAAAATAAACGCCACAGTAACTAGAAGCGCTGCATGGTCTTGAATAACTGCACGCAAACGCCATCGGCTGGCGATAAGCTGACCCAGCAAAAAAAGTGTACTGGCCGCTATCACCAGCGGAATCACAAAAAAGTTAGCTGAGCAAACCGGTTCATCTACGATCGGCACGGTACACGATACCGCGTCCTCAGCCTGGGTGAAACGATAGAGTGTCTTGTGGAATCTATGCAACCGCACAACATTGTCTTGAAGGTATTTCAAGTCGATTGACGGGCACGAATACCGGTTATAGGCCAAAATTATGTTTCCCAGAAAGTGCGAGGGATCGTGTTTGATGACGTTAAGTGAGGCATCCATATACGTTTTTGAAGCCGCAACGATATTGATATTGTGCCTATCGTCACGATTGAGCGCCTCGATATCCGATACCTCGTCAAAGCCATATTCTTTATAGTCACTTGGGAGCAAAAGTGTGCGGCGGTTGGTATGAAAGGGTTCGATCATTCCCTCATCCACAAATGATTGCAGCTCCTCCGCCGAATAACGTGCCCTCACAACACGCCAGATATTGGCTCCTGTCCAACTGGATGTCCCCACAAACCCGAACACGACCCCGTTTTTTACGAGCCAGAACACGGTGATGAGACTGATCAGGCTGCCCACAATCAGCAGCCGCCTCCATTGTGTGACTGCCAGATATGCTGCAAATACAATACCGAATAGGATCAACACGGGATGGTAAAGCGAACGGGTCAAGACCAGTACATTGAGGGTAGTCAGAAACGCATACAAATACCAGAGTTTTTTATGCCGCTGGTAAAACACAATCCATGATACGCACAGCACAACTAAAAACATGGCCAGCAAGGTATACAGTGGATAGGCTTCAAGGATGATCAATCCCGGATGAAAAGCAACCACCAGGGCAGTAAAAGCGGCCAACACCCAGTTCGATGATAGATGGTAGCTGATAAAAAAGATCAACCCGACACTGAGCGAACCCAGCACGATGTTTCCCAGGTGCAAGGCCGTCATATGGTCCGGGTAAAACAAACGGAAAAACACCGCTGCATACGTGTTGTACAGCGGCGGATTAGCATGAAAGTAAAACAAGTTCTCCAGGAGATCGTGGCGCAAGGCCTGCGTTGGGATTGTCTGCCACAACATGTCCCAATCATACGATGCCATGCTGATGCTGTAGCGATACTTATACACGATCGCCAGGCTAAAATGCACGGCTGAAACGAGAGCTGCCCCGCACAGGTTCGGTCGATTCTTGACCCAATTCCAGACCTGCATCATAAGATACCTTGCCTTTGAAAAAATGTCGTTTGCCATTTAACGTGCTACTTTGCGTGCCTCGACGGCCACCCAATCGCCCTGCGTGCGGCGGTGATACGGTTCCAGGCCGGTCTGGCGCAGCGCCGCTTCCACGTCGTCGATCTGCTCGTGAATGATACCGCTGAACACGGCCTTGCCGCCCGGACGGACCGCATCCCCCAGCCCCTGATCACACAGCGTGATGATCACTTTCGCCAGGATATTGACCAGCAGCAGATCGAACTGAGGGAGCGGCTGGTCTGATGGCGGACGCAGCGTGTCCAGGCTGCCCTGCTGCGCGGTGATGCGATCACCAACGTCATTACGATTCGCGTTTTCGAGCGTGGCCCTGACGGCCAGATCGTCGGTATCCAGCGCCAGGACAGACGCCGCGCCCAACCTGAGCGCCGCGATCCCCAGAATACCCGATCCGCAGCCCAGGTCCAGCACGGAAACGCCGGTCCAGTCGGCTAACAGGTCTTCCACGGCCAACAAACAAAGCTGGGTGGTCGGGTGTGTACCCGTGCCAAACGCCATACCGGGGTCCATGATCAGCACAATGTCATCCGGGCGCACGTCGGCGGGCATGGTCCATGCCGGGCGAATGTACAGGTGGTGTCCCAAGCGCAGCGGGTGATAGTGCGCTTTCCAGGCTTCGGCCCAATCCTCGTCTTTGACCACGCGGAACGCGGGTTCGGGGATAGGATATAACCGGCTCATATGCCACAGCGCCTCACGGAGTTTTTGCCGGGCATCGTCGGCCTGATCATCATCGGGAAAGTACGCCCGCACGATCAACCGGTCGGCGGGTGGTATCGCGTCCGGCCACACTTCCGACGGAAAACCTGCCTGCTCGATCACAACACCCTGGTGCCCATATCGGAACAACACGTCGGCGACGGCTTCAGCCGCTTCACCGTCCACTTCTAACGAGACCTCGATCCAGTCCATCATCTGATCCTTACACACTACAGGCTCAACGTGCCCTGATCGCACACTCATACCCCGTATCGTCCGGGTGATACCTTAACAAATATAAATATTTTGTAAATATTTATGATTGTAATGTGCATTGTAACGCGGGTTTGTTATATTCTGGATGACGGGGTCCTCTTTAACGCGTGCTGAACCTGTTATCGTAGCCCCATCGTGACCAACGGATCCCGTCCTCCTCCTCAAAGTGATACGCGCAAGAGAAACAGGCAACTGAGTTGCCCGTTTCTCGTTTTTGTTTATGGGCTTGCTGCCGCCCGCACGATGTCACCTGAGAGAACAGGGCGACACACTGGTCGCCCTGTCATTCACACAACCCAGATCGATCAGCCAGTCTGCCCTGGCTCTCATCAACTGTTAAAAAAGTCCGCTACCCGGTCCATAAAACCGCGCCCGGCTTTGTGCGTGACAACCTCGCGGCCCAGCGTGCGCGAGAGCTGCTCGAACAGATCGCGCTGTTCTTTCGTGAGCTTGGTCGGGATATCGACCGTGACCACCACAAGCTGATCCCCGCGCCCGGATGTTGTACCATCCCGCCGCAGCTTGGGAATCCCCTTGTTGCGCAACCGGATCATTTTGCCGGACTGCGTGCCCGCCGCGAGTTGGACTTCTTCGTCACCGTCCACGGTCGGCACCTGGATGATATCACCCAGCGCGGCCTGCGCCACGTTGATCGACACTTCGAGAATGACATCATTGTTACGGCGTTTAAAGAACTCGTGAGAGTTCACGCGCAGCACCACGTACAGATCACCGGACGGGCCGCCGCGTTTGCCCGGTTCACCTTCACCGCTCAGCCGAATCTGGGTGCCGTCGTCCACGCCGGGCGGAACCGACACCGTCAGTTTGCGCGTTTTGTGCACAATACCGCCGCCGCTGCATTTTTCGCAGGGTTTATCGACCACCTGCCCCTTACCGCCGCAGCGGGCGCAGTCGGTAATGTTGACCATGCTGCCCAGGAACGTCTGGCGCACCTGGCGCACCTGGCCGCTGCCGCCGCAGTCCGGGCACGTGCGGGGCGCTGATCCCGGCGCGGCCCCGCTGCCGCCGCACTGGTCGCACGTTTCACGCCGCGGCACTTCGATATCCACTTCGGCGCCGAATACGGCCTGCTCAAAGTCGATCGTCATGTCGTAACGCAGGTCTTGCCCCTGGGTCGGACCGCTCCGGCGGCGGCGGCGACCGGACTGGCCAAACCCGCCGAATCCGCCAAAGAACTCCTCGAAGATTTCGTCGAAACCGGGGAAACCGCCGCTGAACCCGCCGAATCCACCGGGCATACCGTTCAAACCGGCGTGACCGAAACGGTCATAGGTGGCCCGCTTGTCATCGTCAGACAGGACGGTGTACGCCTCATTGATCGCTTTGAAGCGCTCTTCGGCGTCGGGGGCGTCGCTGACATCCGGGTGATATTGGCGTGCCAGGCGGCGAAACGCCTGCTTAATGTCGTTCTTTGATGCCGTGCGCTGCACGCCCAGCACGTCGTAGTAGTCTTGTGGCATTGTGCGTTCCATAGGTATGAGTATCGTCCTTGCAGATTCTAACCCACTGTCGCGATAGGTCAAACGATTGCCCGGCGCGACCAGCACGGTTACCGTCTACCCGATTCTACGCGCAGCGCGCTTGTGTGTTCCATCACGCGTTGTACAAACAACAAAAACAGCGTACAGGTAGTTTGATCAGCCCATACGCTGTTAGTTTCTCGACTCCCGGCTACGACTCGGTAAAGTCACCCTCGATTACGTCTTCGTCGGTTGGCTCACCCATGTCGGGACCGGGCTGCTGAGCACCCATACCCGGCTGCTGACCGTACATGCTGGCCCCGATCTCCTGAATCGACTGGGCGAGCGCCTCGGCAGCCACGTTGATCGTGTTCATGTCGCTGCCTTCAAGCGCCTTACGCACGGCCTCAATCTTACTTTCGATGGTCTGGCGTGTGTCATCCGGAATCTGCTCGGCGTAGTCACGCAGCGCTTTTTCCGCCGTGAAAACCATGCTGTCGGCGCGGTTACGCGTCTCGACCTGCTCGCGGCGGGTTGCATCCTCAGACGCGTGTTTTTCGGCTTCCGTAACCATGCGCTCGATCTCGCTTTCGGACAGTCCGCTGCTGGCCGTGATCGTGATCTTCTGCTCGCGGCCCGTCGCCTTGTCTTGCGCGGTGACGTTCAGAATACCGTTAGCGTCGATATCAAACGTAACCTCGATCTGCGGCACACCGCGCGGCGCGGGCGGGATTCCGTCCAGAATGAACTTACCGAGCGTTTTGTTATCAGCCGCCATCGGGCGCTCGCCCTGGACCACATGAATCTCAACCTGCGTCTGGCCGTCGGACGCCGTGCTGAAGACCTGGCTCTTTTTGGTGGGGATGGTCGTATTACGCTCGATCAATGCGGTCGCCACACCACCCAGCGTTTCAATCGACAGGGTCAGCGGGGTCACATCGAGCAGCAGCACTTCTTTGACTTCACCGCCCAGCACACCGGCCTGGATAGCCGCACCGACCGCCACAACTTCGTCGGGATTCACGCTCTTGTTGGGCTCTTTGCCGAAGAACTTTTTCACGGCTTCCTGAATGGCGGGCATACGCGTCATACCGCCGACAAGCAGCACTTCGCTTACGTCGCCGGGTTTCATGTTGGCGTCTTCCAACGCGCGGCGGCAGGGATCAATGGAGCGCTGAATCAGGTCGCTGACAAGGTCTTCGAGCTTGGCACGCGACAGCGTAATATTCAGGTGCTTGGGACCGCTGGCATCCGCCGTGATGAATGGCAAATTGATTTCTGCCGACATGGTGCTGGACAGTTCTTTTTTGGCGTTCTCGGCAGCTTCCTTCAGGCGTTGGAGCGCCTGGCGATCCGCACGCAGGTCGATGCCCTGTTCGCGCTTGAACTCATCGGCCAGCCAGTTAATGATTCGCTCGTCAAAGTCATCACCGCCCAGGAACGTATCGCCGTTCGTCGAACGCACTTCGATCAAACCCTCGCTCACGTCGAGGATCGAGATATCGAAGGTGCCGCCGCCCAGGTCATACACGGCCAGCGTTTCATCCTGCTTTTTGTCCATGCCATAGGCCAGCGATGACGCCGTCGGCTCGTTGATGATGCGTTTAACGTCCAGACCGGCAATACGTCCGGCGTCCTTAGTCGCCTGGCGCTGGCTGTCGTTAAAGTACGCCGGGGTGGTGATCACGGCATCCGTGATGTTATCGCCCAGGTAGGCGTCCGCATCAGCTTTAATCTTTTGCAGGATCATGGCCGAGATTTCGGGCGGGCTGTAAGCCTTGCCCGACATATGCACACGCACATCCCCGTTTGGTGCCGCGCTCACTTTGTAGGGCACCATGCCGACCGCTTTTTGCACTTCGGCGTCCTCGAACTTACGACCCATAAAACGCTTGACCGAAAAGATCGTGTTCTCAGGGTTCATGACGGCCTGGCGACGGGCCAACTGGCCCACCAGACGCTCGCCCTGTTTGTTCACGGCAACGACCGACGGGATCAGCCGCCCACCTTCTGCCGATGGAATGACAGTCGGCTCGCCGCCTTCCATTACGGCTACTACTGAGTTTGTGGTTCCCAGGTCCACACCGATGATCTTACCCATATTGTTGTCACCTCGTATCGCTTGATTGCGTTAGTTGATTAGTACACGTTCGTTTTAGATAACTGGATGAATAATTGAACACTGCATTATGGCAGTTTGCGAAAAACAGCCGTACTAAGCGGCGGGACCAGCCATCACCCGGCCACGCGTACCCTGGCCGGACGCAGCACCACATCACCGTAGAGATAACCGGGCTGCAACACCTCTGTGATGGTGTCTGTCTCAGCGTCCGTGTCATTGTCCACGCCAATCGCCTCGTGGAAGTTTGGATCAAAGGTTTCGCCCAGGGCTTTTATACGCTTGATCCCCTCATCATCCAAAAAGCGTTCAAACTTACGCTGGATCAGGGTTATACCGTCAAACCACTCGCTGCGCTCTTCTTCAGGGATCGCGCTCATGGCCCGTTCAAAGTCATCAAGCACGGGCAGCAGTTTTAACAGCAGGGTGCCAGACACCACACGGCGCAGTTCGGCCCGTTCGCGTTCAACCCGTTTTTTGTAGTTCTGGAATGATGCCCGTTCGCGCTGTAAACCGTCCAGGTATTCCTGGGCGCGGTTCTCGGCTTGTTCTAACTGTACATCCAACATCACGTCGTCACTTTCCCCTTCCGCCGCTTCTGGTTCGGCCATCGCGTCGAGCGCAGGCATATCGGCGGCTTCATTCACATCGTCGCCATATATGTCGGCGGCGGTTCCGTTTGGTTCCGATGGGTCGATATCTTCGAACACCGGTTCGTTATTGTTTTCGACTTTGTCGTTGGGAGACATGTTCTCACTGCCCACTCTGTCACCTCCGGCATGGAATTGTGGTTACCGCGCACAGCGCACATCTAACCGCTCACGCACTACGCAGCGATAGTACTATAACGAACAAGTAATAGAAAAACGTTAGCAAAACGCAGGAATCACTATAGAAAGTTGGGGATTTTACAGAATTGATCTTTTCCAGCAGGGTAAGCGGGTCAGCATGCGGCACGATTCGCCCGGATTCACCATCCGACAGGGTAATCGGTAATCGCTTCAAATGGACAGTCAGGGTTTTGTACAACGCCTTCCTCCTAATCCCCCTTCCAGCCAGGCTGGACGGGGGACTTTTTAACGCGCGTTTGCTGCACACGCGCCCACAACCGGCTTTTTTGCCCCTCTTTGGCTTGGCCGGGGATGGGGTGCGCGACCGCTGGTCGCGCGGGGGAGGGGCGTTTTGGGATTTTGAAGCGATTGTCCTGGATTATCCGGCGCTCGATGCGGTGTTGTAGTCCGGGCCAAATACCTCGATCATCAGGTCGGCAATTTTGGTGCGGTCGGGGCGGATGATAGGCCGCCCGTTCCAATTTTCCGCGATGATATAGTTCCAGTCCAGCACGCCGCTTTTGATGTTTTGACGCGGAACATCCTTCATCGACCACGCCAATTGCAGCATTTGATCGACCGACAGGCCAGTATCGATGCTGTCGCGCAGGTCGGCCCACAGGGTGTAGGCTTTGGCAGCCAACGTAGGCAGCATGTCTTTGGAGATCACCCGGTCACGCACGGCGTATAAAACCTGCTGCTGGCGGTAAGCACGGTCGATGTCGTCAGTCTGGTGGCGGCTGCGGGCAAATTTGAGCGCGGTTTCACCGTCGAGGTGCTGCCAGCCCGCTTCGAGGTAAAAGGGCGAATAACCGTAGTTCATGTCGGGGTATTCCGGGTCATCGACGGTTTGCTTGACTTCAACATCAATGCCGCCGATCTCATCCACAATGCGGATAAACGCGTTGAAGTCCACGACCACGTATTCGTTGACGGGAATACCCAGGTTGTACTGCACGGTCAGCACGGCCAAATGTGACCCGCCGCCGATGCCGTCCAGTTCGCCGAGCCGGTAAACGGTATTGATCGGCTGCACGCCAAAATCGGGCACTTCGACCTGCAAGTCACGCGGAAGGCTGAGGATACCGACGCGGTCGGTGGCCGGGTCCAGGCTGATGAGGATGATCGTATCGGTCAGGAACGCGGTACCGGCTTCACCGGGGCGGCGGTCTACGCCCATCACCAGCACGGTGAACCGGTCTTCGCCTTTCCAGGGATTGATCACCATGCTTTGCTCGCCCAGCAACCCCCCTTCCGCGCCATAAAACACCGAGGTCGGTTGTTGGGGGATGCTGGTCGCGACCGTGCTGCCGGTTACATTAGCCGCCCGCACCAGGAAAAACGCCATCACCAGCACTACGCCCACCACGCCCACCATCGCCGACGCGATAATGGCCGATACCCATTGCGCGGGAAGCCCCTGCTGGCGGCGCAGTTTACGCTTACGAACCCGGTCACGCGCGCTGTGTTGACCGGCGCGATAACGCGGGCGTGACGCGGTGCCGGTACGTGTACGCGCATGGTCCAGCGGTGACTGTCCGGCCAGGCTGTACCAGTGGCCGCTGCTGTGAGACGGCACCGGTGACGACGGCGCACGTAACTCAAGCGCAGGCAGTTCTGACTCCGGTACAACCGGCTCGGACGGCGGTTGAAAAATTTCGCCGGTGCTGTTATCAGGCGGAACGATATCCGTGTGTGGCGTGGTATCCGTAAAAATGTCGTCGGTCACCGCTGGCTCCGGCATCTGATTCGGCAAACACTTTTGCCCATTATAATACACCCACCGCCACACACCTATCCCAAATGAGGTCCCGATCCCGGCTACGCGGACGTATCGCGTTCCAGCGTGGCCCGGATCGCGCGCAGTTCATCCAGCATGGCAGCCAGCACCGGCCCGGCAAACTGATCACGCTCCGGCATGCTTTCCGGCTCCTCGGAGGCCTGGGTGGGCGGCATGGCCTGGCGGTAGCGCCGCAGTTCCGCCGCGACCAGGTCGTACACCGACTGGACATCGGTCAGCCCTTCCAACGATTCTTCGGCCCCGGTTGTACCGCTCATGCCTGCCGTCTGGATCGCCAGCGTGCCCAAACCAAACATGCGGTCAATCGGGCCGCGCGTCACCTTGAGATTGGTCACGGTGCGAAACGGCACATGTTTGACCGACCGGGTGATCACACCCGCGCAAACGATCACTTCGTCCTCGTGAACCTCATAGCGCAGGCTTTTGCAGTACAGGCCCGCCAGCCAATAACTGGGCAGCAGCACGATCACATTAACCACGATCGCCAGCAGCACGCCCAGCGGAATGCTGTCCAGTTCGTACCCGATCACGATAGCGACCGGCACAGACCATGACGCCCAGGCGATCAGCCAGAGCAGTGTAATCACCACATTAAATTTACGGGGAAAACGCGGGTCCGGGAAAATAACAAGCGGTTTGTCGTTCATGGCAACCCCTATTCGGTTATGTTACTAAACACGGCAGGTCATGCGTGCGAAGCAGGTGCACGAAGTATGGATTTGTCGCCGCATCGCTACCACTACTATACGCGTTTTCCGCGTAAAAATCGCCATTTTCGACGGACAGCCACCTGACAACCGGCTGACGCTGTCCAGCCCACACAAAACAGGGGGAAACAGGGCCTGGAATCCTGGTCAACTGCGCAGCTTATGCGGAAAAATCCACATGCGGTTCCGCATTCTGTGCAACAGTGAGAATCTGGTGTTTGACATCGCTGTTATCATCGTCGCCGAACCAGGTCGCGCTCAAACACGCATACGCAAACACAAACGTCCACAGCCGCTCCACACGCACGCCCATGCCATCCGCCAGCACCTGCGTCACCCGCAGCAGACGCGCCTCAGACATCACGCGGTCGCGTGCATTTGACGGGTTACACAGCGTGTTTGCTGCATCAAAGGTGCGTTCGCCGTACAACCCTTTGGGATCATACGCCAGCCAGCCGCGCACCGGATGCAGCCGGATGTTATGGTGCTGAATATCACCATGCAGCACGCATTCATCCTGCGGATTCGCCAGCAAATACTCTGCCGCTTGTGCCCCGCGCACATAAATCGACGACTCGCCCGCCGCTTCATCCCGCGCCGCCTTCCTGAAAAGCTCACGGAACCACCTGCGCAGTGTCCGCAACAGCGGCACAGGCACATCCGGTTGAGGACGGTGTAACTTGTTCAACACGTCGGCGATAATCCGGGTCGCGGCCAGGTCGTCACCGCGCCACACCATCCGCGCCAGTTCCTCATCCCCGGCATATTCCAGCAAGTGTGCCCCGTCACCATGATCCAGCAGCCGCACCGCCCCATGCCCCGCGAAGTGGCGCAGCGCGACCGCCCCGTCATACTCATCCTGCACGCTAATCGGCGTGAGGAGTTTCAGGACCACCTTTTCACCGTTCTGATACGCGGCATATACATTGCTGGTTGGAGTCTGCGCCAACAGTTCGGGATCGCTCAAATGCCACAGCCGCAGATAATGGTCCAGGTTATTTGTCATGGTTCACTTTCCGTGTAGTGTGCAACTGGCGCGGCATGTCAAAACCTTACGCCAGAAGTCAATGATGGCACCCGTCGCTGGCTTCACCACTCACCCGCGATGGCCGCTGGTATGACTGGTCATGTCTGGTCAATGGAAAAACGTTATTTTATGTTGCCGTTCCCAACAGCACGTGAGCGGGAGACTACCGCCTGTTGATATTGGGGAAAATTCACACGTGGAAAGCGGCTGTACACCCGCCGTGGATCAGTCCACCTCGCCGTAGATCGCGCCCAGCATGCCGGACATCAGCCGGGCCACGTAACGCACCGTGCTGATCGCGCGTCCATAACGCATCCGCGTCGGGCCGACCACGCCCAACGCCCCAAAAGCATATGACGTTCCGTAACGGCCCAGGACCATGCTCAACTGGCTGAGACTCTCCCACCGGCCTTCACCCGCCACCAGGACTAACACGTCTTCGTCGCTGGTCATGATCATTTCGCGCAGCACACCGTCCAGCACCGAGCGTTCTTCCATGACGCGGACAGCCTGGCTGGCGGCCACCCCGGAAAACATCGTCAGGCTTTCGCTCAGACCGTGACGGTACACATCATACACACCCTGCCGGTTCGACTGGTTCATCGCGTCCACGACCAGTTCGCCCACTTCTGCCGCCAGCGCATCGGATAACCCCCGCGTCCAGGTACGGATCGAATCCGCGTTCATGCCCGCACAATTCATGTTGATGATCTGCGCCACCTGGGACAGCACATCCTGCGTCACCGGCTCCGCGAGCGTTAATAACTGCTGGTGTACGCTGCCCCCTTGCAGCACCAATACCATTAACACCAGCCGCCCCTGGGTGCTGATCAATTCCAGGTGTTTAAAGTGATTCTCAACCGTGCTGGGGGATGTGATCAGGGCGGCGGTTTGCGCACTGCGCGACAGCACTTCTGCCGCAATGCGCATCCATTCTTCCATATCCAGGGGCGCTTGCTCAAACTGGTGCGCGATCTGGCGGCGTTCCGCCAACGCCAGCGACGCCGTACCGCTGCGCAGCAGCCAATGCACAAAATGGCGGTATCCCTGTTGGGTCGGCACGCGTCCCGCCGACGTGTGCGGCGCGTACACCAGGCCCAGTTCCTCCAGCACGCCCATATCATTTCGAACGGTGGCGCTGCTCACATTGAGCGTGGAATCTTCAACCAGCGTTTTGGACCCGACCGGCTCACCGCTGCGGATATGTTCACGCACGATCAGCGAGAGGATCGTTTGCTGCCGCTCGGTCAGATTGGGTACATCCTCGCCTGACAGGTTGTGTCCGGGTGACTGCATTGGAAATGACATGATAGTTGTTTCTACACCGGTTTAATAGGGCGACTAACGTCCTATCGATCATAACATGCAGCACCAACCCCGTCAAAGGTGAATCGGCGGCGGGCACAGAGTGATCGCATCAAATGGTCGGTTGCGCTGTGCGTGCCACGCCTTCCCCCTGACCCCCTTCCAGCCAAGCTGGACGGGGGATTTCAAGAACACGCGCGCGATCAGGGAGCGCACACGAACGCTGTACTTTCCCCTCC
>JAFGHR010000078.1 GCA_016930015.1 Anaerolineae bacterium
AACTGGCTTTTAGTGTTCTTCTCATACCATTCAACCTTGTATTCTCGACCCGATTTCTCCTCCCACATATTTGTGGGTAATGTATAGGCTTAGCCGGGGAGGGGCGTCAGGTTTATTTTGGTGCGATTGCCCTAATCACGAATCAAGGTGATTGCATCGACAGGCCCAGCGCGTGCGCGATCACCGTGTCAACGTGGGTGCTGCCGTTTTCACGCGTGACCATGCCAAACGTCTGATCGTATTCCCACAGCGCCCACCCGATCCCGGCCATTTCCAGCGCGATTCGCACATCGGCCAGGTACTGCGCCCGGTCGGGGGGCGGGGCGAACGCGGCGAATGCGCCAAACTCGCCGCATAACACGCGCACGCCGTGCTGGTTCGCCCACGCCGCGACCAGCGCGATCCGCGCTTCGATCCGGCTGGCGTTCCATTGTTCCTCGCCGTAAATCGCCAGGTAGCCGCGCATGTCCTCGTCGGTGATCTGGTCCAGCAGCGGCGTGATGTTTTCCGGGCTGGAAGGGTAGGGGATGCCTTGCAGTTCGGCCAGTTTATCCCAGACCCAGGCCGCGCCCTGGCGTGTGAACAACATCGGCTCGAAGAAATGGAAGGTGTAGATCACATTGGGATCGTCAACCGGCAGCATCTGGATGAACGTGTCGATCAATGCCCACCCGGCGCTGGTTACGATCAGCGTGTGATCGGGCGCGTGCTGGCGGATGGCCGCGATCAGCCGGTTTTGAATGGGCACCCATTGGCCGGGATCGGAGTCGAAGACCGGTTCGTTGAGCAGTTCCAGGAATACACTGTCCGGGCTGCGTACGCTGAGATGCGCGGCTAGCAGGCTCCAGAACGCGACAAAACCATCGACGAAAGCCGGATCGTTTTCCAGGCGCATCGAGTACGTGTCCGACTGTACGCCGGTCGGCACGGTGCTGTGAATGTCGATCACCACGGCGAGATCATGCGCCAGAATCCGGTCCAGCGCCCGGTCGAATACGGCCAGCGCGCCGGGCCGGAGTTGGGCCGGGTTGTCTACATCGAATAGGAAATCCATGCTAACCGGCAGCCGTACAAACGTCAGCCCCAGGCCGCGTAAAAGCGCGAAATCCGCGTCGGAATAGTACGTTTCGACGGCGGTCAGATCAGCCGGGCCGCGCCAGAACCAGAATGCCAGGTTTACGCCGCGTGCCAGCCGGGCGTAGCGGGCGTCGCTGACGCCGGACTGCGCGGCGGCGTCGTGTGTGGGAGCAAGCGCCGGAAACAGCAAACTGATCAGGCTGAAAATGACGATACACAGCGTTAATCGGTGAAAAGTTATCATGATGATGGCCTCCTTGAGGGTATGATGGTGCTGTGCTTGATGCTGCTTACGTGCTGCGTCACGTAAAAAACAGTAACAATTCCACGATGGACAACCCGGCATACATGTGTTTTGGCCCGCCAAAACATCAAAAAGACGCTGTTAACTCAACCGGCAAGCATGATATAATACGCCCATAACAGCATGTATCCGGGATACAGCAGACAGATAGGCTTCTATGAAGTTCAAGTTTCATCTATACGTACAGAAACATCAAAATGATGCTTACACGGTCACACCAGCGCCATTCTATGACCTGGCGATCTATGGGCCAAGCCTGGAAGCGCTTAAGTCTGAACTGGGTGAAGCCGTGGCCGCGCGCGTGCGCGACATGCCTCCGTCGCATTATCAAAACCTCGCGTTTGATCCAAACCTTACCATGCACAAGGTCCAGGTTGAACTGCGGCCTATGGATCGGAAAAAACAAAAAAAACGGCGTGAAAAAGTCACGCTGACGTTTAGCCTGCTGGTGCGCCCGGAGGAAGATGGCCAGCTTCTGGTAACGGTGCCCAAGCTGAGCCCTCCTTTAGTCTCATTTTACGCGTATAACGCCGACGAACTTCAGGAAACGGCAACTACCGAGATTACAACATGGTTAGATGATAGCACACTCGATTCGCTGCTGGCATACCGTCACGCTGAGAGTGAATTTTTGGATACGCTGGAAGTTGATGTTGATGTCAAACCCGGCAGCCATCGCACGTTTGATGACCTGCCGTCGTTGTTTGACATTGGATCGGAATCCGAGCATTGGGCGCTTGACGAGGTCGGGATCGATATGACTGCTCAGGCGGCGGAAGGACGTTTTCGCCGGGCGTATCATCGTGACGATGAAATCGAAGCGATCCTGCAAATTCTGACGAGTCCGCGCCACAACAGCGTATTGATCACCGGCCCGGCGGAGTCGGGTAAAACGGCGGTGGTTCAGGAGGTCGTGCGGCGTCTCCAGCGGAAAGACTGTGATGGACGGCTGCACGATCGTAAAGTGTGGATGCTCACACCTGACCGGATCATCGCCGGGGCGCAGTACGTCGGGACGTGGGAAGAACGCATCGCCAATATCGTGAACGAGTGCCGCGCACAGCACCCTATTTTGTACGTGGACGACCTGCCCGGCTTGCTGGAAGTAGGCCGGTGGTCTAAAAGTGACTCCAACGTGGCGATGGCGCTCAAACCGCACATCGCCAGCGGTGAAGTGACGATTATCGGTGAAACATCACCCGAACGCCTGACGATGGGCGAAAAAGTGGGGGCGGGTTTTGTGAACTTGTTCCGGCGGGTGGAGGTCAACGGCCTGGCCGAAGACGAAACGCTCGCCATGTTGGGCAGCGTGGCCCGTGACCTGGAACGTGATTATAAGGTGCGCGTTCAACCTGATGCGCTCCAGGCCAGTGTCCAGCTCAGCCGCCGCTTTTGGCCGTACCGGGCGTTCCCCGGCAAGGCAATTCGCCTGTTGGAAGAAGCATCAACCGATATCGCGCAGCAGGGCACGCGCCCACAGGCGGGGGCATCGAGCACCTTGCGGCAGCGGATTCACAGCGCGCGTGTGCGGCGCCAGGATGTGATCGAAACCTTCTCGCGGTTCAGCGGGCTGCCGGAGTTTATTGTTAATGACGAGTCACGCATGGAGATGGACGCCGTCGCGTTGTATTTCGAGGAGCGAATTTTAGGCCAGGACGAGGCAGTCGATGCTATGGTAGACCTCGTGGCGACCGTCAAGGCCGGGCTGAATGATCCGCAGCAGCCGCTGGGTACATTTCTGTTTATCGGGCCGACCGGCGTAGGCAAAACGCAGATGGCAAAAACGCTGGCCGCGTACCTGTTCGGTGATGAAGCACGCCTGATCCGGTTTGACATGAGCGAATACGGCGACATCGACGGTGTGATCCGGCTCATCGGCGCGTTTGAGCAGGAAGGCGAACTCACCCGGCGTGTACGCGAACAGCCGTTTAGCGTGGTGCTGTTGGACGAGTTCGAAAAGGCCTCACCGCGCATTTATGACATCTTCCTGCAAGTGTTGGGCGAAGGTCGCTTGACCGATGCGGCAGGCAAGACCACGTTTTTCCACAACACGATCCTGATCCTGACCAGCAACCTGGGCGGCGGCGCCAAAGCATTCAGGCCGCCGGGGTTTGACGTGGGCGACCGGGTCGATCCGGACATGATCAATACCTCGCTGAAAGTGCACTATCTCGACCAGGTCGAGCAGTATTTCCGCCCGGAATTTGTGAACCGGCTGGACAAGATCGTCGTGTTCGGCCAGCTTAGCCCGGACGCGGTGCGTGATATCGCCCGCCGCGAACTGCATGACATTTTGCAGCGTGACGGCATTACGCGGCGAAACATCCTGGTTGAGATCGATGACGCCGTGATCGACCTGGTGCTGGAACACGGTTACAGCCCTGAATATGGCGCGCGCCTGCTCAAACGCGAGATCGAACGGCGGGTTGTGGCACCGATGGCGCGTTCGTTGGCCCAGCGCACCGGCCAGGAACATAATTTGCTGCGTGTCGCGGTTGAAGACGGCTCACTGGCGCTCAAAAACGTGCCGATCGATCATGCCGCGCAAACAAAGAGCACCGTCACCCTGGCGCAAGGCATAAACGGCGATACATCCCGCCGCCAGCGCCTGGACCTGCACCAGTTGGTCGAAGGGTTTGCCGCGCTGCGCCGCCAACTGGGCGGCTGGGCCGAGTCCGACACTGTCAAGGTTATGATGGACGAAAAAGCCGCGCTCAGTTCGTCGATCTATTCGTCCGATTTTTGGGACGAGCGCGAAGACGCCCGCGACAGTATGCGCCGGTTTTACTTCCTGGACCGGCTGACGCGGCGGCTGCGCCAGCTTCAGGAACGGGCCGAATACCTGGAAGATTTCGCGGTGCTGGTCAACCGCGAGCGGGATGTACGCTACCAGAGCGAGCTGGCGCACGATTATGAAGAACTGCACAACATGACCCGTTTTTTGGATATTGAGCTGCGGACGGCTCATTTACCGCATCGTAACCAGGCCATGATGTTGATCAAGCCGCTGGGGACGCCTGCCCACCGGCCCAATAACCCATCGGAGGCATGGTCCCGGCGCCTGTCGATCATGTATTTGTGGTGGGCTGAGCGCAAGGGGTACGATCGCGACCTGTACCTGTTGACGCCAGACCCGGACGCGCCCGGTGGTCAGATGTTTGTGCCGGTGACGGCCAGCAGTTTTCGGACACTGCTCAAGCGGTATGAGAACTGGGCGCACACTGACGAGATCGCGCTGTCGCTGGAGGGTAATAACGTGTTTGGTTTCCTCAAGGGCGAGCGCGGTTTGCACCGTTTGTTAAAGCCGGAGGGATTCGCCGAGGATATCGTACAGGTGCAGGTGTTTGCGTTGCCGGATGACACCGACGTTGGTGATTGGCTGGCCGAGTACCAGCGTATCAGGGCCGATATCACCGCCGGACGCCAGCCGCAACCGCCCCAGGAAAAACACTCGGTGATCCGCACCTACAGCCTGGAGCGGAATGATCGTTTTATCCGCGACCAGCGCACGGGTGTGCGTCTGACTAATGTCAAGGAGATCGTACAACGCGGCGCGATCGATTCCTTCATCCTGGCCTACCTGCACTCGGATGAAGCGGCGGTCGGGTGGGAAGACCGTTTCCCGCCGACATTCCCGTTTTGATCGCGAGCGCTGCCAGGGTCATCGCATCAAAAACCAGAAACGCCCCACCCCTCCGGGCTAACGCCCGGTGTCCTTTCCATGACTTTGTCGGGGAGGGGAAAAAGCCGTTGATCGCAAGCTGAAAAGTCCCCCGTCCAGCTTGGCTGGAAGAGGGTCAGGGGGAAGGCGTGGCCCGCACAGCGCAACCGGCCATTTGATGCAATCACCCAGCACGCGCTGCCGGACGGCTTGCGCTGGGGTTATTCTACGATTAGGATTGAATCAGGCAGAGTAAGCCGTTTTTTTGAACGCTGGTTTTCAAACAGCGGCGTAACAGGAGGTGTTTTGCCCATGCCACATGACTCCCGTTCCCGTTCGCGGATTGTACTGTGGGCCAACCGGCTCAACCGGCTGCCGCGCTCAACACGTATCATTGTTGTGGCCGTTATCACAATGGAACTGGTCGCGCTGGCATGGCTGGTCGTGTCGCGGATCACGGGCGTCAATGCGCTGGACGCTGATCCTCAGGTCACCACGCAGATCGTGATTGTGTGCGTGTTGGGACTTGTGTTCTATGGCGTTGGCTGGTGGGCAATGGTAGGCTTTGATCTAGACCCCGATCGACCCTGGTATGCGGGCACGCCCGCCGTTTGGTTTGCTGCGGCTGGCGCTGCCGGGCTTATCGTGATTGTGATGTTGGCGTTGTTTGGATTGGCGCTGGGTTATGTGTTGTGATGGTGCGGCTCATCACCGAGGAGTACGCTTGATGCGAAGCAAGTGGATGATTGTGATAGTCGGTTTAGTGCTGGTGTTGGTGCTGGCGGCGTGCGGCGGTGATGATAACGAAGACACAGCCACACCCAGCCCGTCGGTAACAGCGGTTCCAACCTCCACGCCGCTCCCTCCGGCGTGGACGCCCGCGCCGCCGGGGTTTATCCCGTCCGAAACGCCGACGCCGGACGAGGGTGAGCTAATCGGCAGTGGTGAGGGCGAGCAAGGCGACGCCAGCGCGAATGATGCCCAGACGGCAGAGGGTGACGGCGGCGCTGCCGGTGCTGAATCGGACGGTTCAGGGTTGGTGCTGCCCCCCACATGGACCCCGTTTACGCGTCCCACGGTTACCCCGCTGCCAACCAGCGCCGAACTCAACCCGGAAACACTGGACAGCGGCACAAGCTCCGAACTACCCAGCCCGGTGCCGGTTGGTCCAAGCCGCACGCCGATGCCGGAATCGTGTAATCAGTTCACCTCGCTGACGGCGGACCAGCGGACCGCATCCGGACAACCGGCGGTGGTAAGTTGGACGGCGATGCCCGAAGCGGCCAAGTACCTGGTCGAACTGCGGCATCCGAACGGCGGCGTGGTCTTCGGGACGATCATAGACGGGACAACCTACGAGTTTGACGGCGAGTTATTCGAAACAAAAGGCGTTTATGGCTGGCAGGTCGTGCCGATCAGTGATCGGGACGAACGGGCATGTTTCCCGCTCACCGGGGAGATTATCGTGTCCTGACGTCGTTCAGATTGTGCTGCGAAAACTGTGTCATATGCGTAAAGCAGGCAGTCCATAACGGGCTGCTTGTGTTTTTATGCCAGCCGGTTAATCTTGCATCGGGCCGAGGGTGGACACGATGGTCTGCGCGAATGCTTCCGCCGTCCAGGGTAGGGCGGGTTGAAAGAAGTGTTCGTAGATCGCCCAGGCATACACCCGGATTTCGTATTGGGCATCGGGCGCCATGCGCAGCCGCAAAAAATTCATCAGGTTGTGCGCGTCAACTTTGAGCACCCACGTGTAATACACCGCGAATCCGGGCAAAAACAGGCGTGCCATTTCGCGGGCAACCCCGGCTTTGATCGCCCTGTCATATAACGCAAACCCCTGCTCATAGTGCGCCCGCAGGTGTTCTGTGAGTTCGGCGGCGGCAGGGCCTGTTAATATCCCCTCGCTGGCCTGTTTGTTGTCCTCCGCCTGGAGCCGCCAGCCGTCCGGTGTGTAAAAGTCGTCTTCCTGAAACGGCGTGTAGCGCCCGGACTGGGCATTGACCGACCACGTCCGGTGGCGTACCCACTGCCACCACGTGACCAGCGGCGCCCGTGCCCGGAACTTAAACTCAACCTGCTCGAAGGGGGACGTGTGGCGGTGTTTCAACAGGTAAAACAGCAGTTTTTTATCACGGTCAGGCCCTTTGCTCTCGCCCAAAAATGAGACACGCGCCGCATTAACGATGGCCAGGTCGTCGCCCATGATATCCTGAAGCTCGATCCAACCTTTGTCCAGCACCGGGACACGTTTGCCGATCAGGGTTTCGCGGTGGTTGGTCATGAGTGGGCCTCCGTAGGCGGTGGATAACGATAACCGGGCGGCGAGCTAACGCATTAGCCGAAGTGTTGGAGCGCCAGCCGGACGCGTTCCTCGACGTCGTCGGGGGCATCACGCGGGATCGATTGCAGCGCGGCCTGGGCCTCGACGATGCTGTAGCCCAGCGTCGTCATCACCGCGATGACATCGGTGTCCAGGTCACTGAGGGCGGCGATGCCGGTGATCGCATCCACGGCGATTTTGTCCTTGAGTTCAAACACCAGTTTTTGCGCCAGCTTTTTGCCGATGCCCGGTACACGCGTCAGGATCGCCGGGTCGTCACGCCCGACGGCATTTCGAATGTGTTCGACGGTCAGCGTGCTGAGAACCGCCAGCGCGATACGCGGGCCAACGCCGCTGATCGATACCAGCAGATCAAACAACGCGCGTTCTTCCTGGTCGGGAAAGCCGTACAGGGTCAGCGCGTCGTCACGCACGACCAGATGTGTATAGAGCGTGATATGCTGGCCGGGACCGTCGATCACGTCAAACAGTGTCGTGGGGACGTGCACACGCAGCCCAATACCCCCGATCATGATAACCACATGTCCGTCACCGATGGTGGCAACCTGGCCGTCGAGTATATCGATCATGGTTGATCCTTATGGTCGTTATGTGTGCCAGCCGGTACGTCAGGTCATGCGCTCGTAGCGCGTGCTGTTGATGTCGGTAATCGCCACGCCCAGCCCATCGGCGGCGTCGTCAGGACGTGGAATCTCGTCCAGGTTAAGCAACTGGCGGATCATCTCCTGAACCTGCCATTTATCGGCGTTGCCATACCCGGCGATGGCCTGCTTGATCTCGCTGGGCTTGTACTCGCGGATCGGAAGACCGGCCTGAGCCAGCGCCAGCAGCAGCACACCGCGCCCCTGGGCGACCGTGATCGCGGTGGTGACGTTTCTGCCGAAAAACAGCGTTTCGATGGCGGCGGCGTCCGGTTGGTGGCGGGCGATAAGGGCTGTCATCTCGTCGTAAAGCTGGTTCAAGCGGACGGCCATCGGTGTGCGGGCCGGGGTGGTGATCACACCGTAGGCCGCGGCTTCCAGGTCACCGTTAGCGTGTTCGCGCACAAAACCGTATCCGGTGGTCGCGGTGCCGGGGTCAATGCCAAGAACCAGCATAGATGATCCGTCTCCTGAGTAATCCGTCTTTACAGTGGCCCGCTGATACGATCCAATATAAACGCGCCTCACGCACAGCGATCGGGTTATGAGCGAAAAAAGGAAAAACGGCCCGGCCTGTGATGGTCACACAAAGCAGAGCCGCGATAGATTATCAGCAGCGTGATCAGACGGCGGCCAATGCCTCGACTACGGCGTCGGTAATGCTCAGGTTGGACGCGACATTCTGCACGTCATCCAGCTCTTCGATCTTTTCGATCAGGTTCATGACCTGGAGCGCCTGGTCCGTATCCAGCTCGATCTCGTTCTGCGGCATCCAGATCAGTTCGCGTTCTTCCAGCGTGAACCCGCTCTTTTCCAACGCGCGTGAGACGTTGGCCAATTCCTCACGCGGGGTGTAGACGGCAAAAATATCGTCTTCCTGCTGGACATCGTCGGCCCCGGCTTCGGCAGCAATCATGAAGGCTTCTTCAAAATCCGCACCTTTCGCTTTGATGGCGATGTAACCCTTTTGATCAAACTGCCAGGTCACGGCGCCTGAATTGGCCATATTGCCGTTATTGCGGTTAAGGGCGTATTTGATATCAGCCAGGGAACGGTTGCGGTTGTCGGTGACCACATCGATCACCAGCGCCACACCATGCGGGCCGTAACACTCATAGATGATTTCTTCCATGATGACGGCATCATCACCGATTCCCGCGCCGCGGTTAATCGCCCGTTCGATGTTATCTTTGGGCATGTTGGCGGTTTTGGCTTTATCGACAGCCATACGGAGCGCCGCATTCATCTCCGGGTCAGCGCCGCCCTGGCGCGCCGCGCTCATGATTTCGCGCGTGACGCGCGTGAATATTTTGCCGCGTTTTGCGTCCTCAGCGCCTTTTTTACGTTTGATGGTTGACCATTTACTATGACCAGACATCCCTCGTGCCTTTCTAGGTGTTTTTGCTAAGGTCTATGTTTCTCTATTACAGGTGGTAATGATAGCCACAGTATCAGTAAATACGATAATTATACCTGACTCGCGGGAGGGCAAGCAAGGCCGCATCTTGTGGTAATCTGGTCACAGCCGGGCGTGTTATCAGTCATTGGCACGCAGCAGGTTTTCGAGTTCGTCCTGCGTGGCGCCGAGTATTTCGGTGATGTCGCCTTGAATCTCGTCGTTGATGGCTTCGACCTCGGTGGCGAGTTCTTCCTGCGCGATCTCACCGTTGGTATACGTCTGGTACACCGACATAACGGTGCGCACGGCAAACACAATTTTCCCTTGGGCTTCGAGCACACATTCGGGCGTCGGTTGTTCGACGATTCGATTGCTCAGTTCCATCAAACGATTGATGACCGGGATCATGTCTTCGGTGGGGAGATCGCGGGCCGCCATCGCTTCATCGGCAAAGATGTAGATCAGTGATCCCACAACTTCAAACCATGCTTCCACCTCTTTGGGTTCACAGCTAGGGAGCACGGTGGCAATGGGTTGTGCCTGGAATGTGACGACGATGTTCGGGGGTGGTTCCTGGGGGTCGCCATTGTCTTCGCAAGCGGCCAACAGCAGGCCGCTCACCAACCCGATGATTAACAAACTGAACCCCATCTGGGGCCATATCAGGGGGCGTCGGTTGTTCACAGGACACTCCTTATATGTCACATGGTCTGGGACAATACTCACCCGCTTATGTAGCTTATGCCCGAACACACCCATGCGCAAGTGAACGGCGGTTAACCGTGCCGCTGTTTGCGCCGCAACGTGCGCCGCAACGTGCGCCGCCACGTGCGCCACTGCCTGTACACCGTATCCGCGCAGGCCGCCGCGATGATCGCCGCCGCCGGGTACACGGGCATCAGAAAACGCAGCAGGCCGCCGTTCCACGAGTAATAATACACGCTGTAAAACGCGCAGTAGCCGGTTATCCACAAAAAAATCGCCGAGGCATACAGGCGCGACTGCCGCCACAGCGCCGCCAGCCCGATCCAGGCGGCTGCCGCACCGGTCACCGCCGCCGGGATCAGCAGCCAGCCCGCGCGGTTCCAGGTGCGCGTCAGCCCATCCGTCAGGTAGGACAGCGCGAACAACCCGCCAGAGGGGAGATCGTCGAGCACGGTGTAACCGGTTTTGAAGGGGCTGTCGAAAAAGTGCGCGTTATATGCCAGTTGGGGAGACACCACGATCAGCCCCACCGCGCCCATCACCAGCAGATCGCGCCAGCGGCGTTCAGCGATCAGCAGCAGGCCGATGATCCCCACCGTCAGCAGACCGGGCAGCCGGATCAGCACCAGGAACCCGCACAGAAGACCGAGAAGCGCGGCCCAATACAGGTTGTGCGTGCGCGCGCGCTCGGCAGAACGCGCCCATTCCGTTCTTGAATGGGCCCATACCAGCATCGCTAGCAGCACGAACAGGGTCGCGGGACCGTCCGACAGCATGTGCTGCCATGTCAGGTGGACCGAGTATGTTTCAGCTACCACGGCGTTCGACACGGCGCGAAACGCGACATACACAACCAGCGGCAGCGCGGTCCACGCGAACACGCTCAACAACGCCTGGCGGCGGCTTCCGGTGATTCGCTCCGCCAGCGCGGCCAGCACCCACTGGCCCAGCGGGAACATGATCAGGCCCCAAAACACGGCCACGACCGGCAGCAGGTCATCATGGGCGGTGGTGTGCATGGTGATCATAAAGGGAGTTAGCGTCAGCGGGAATCCCAGCGGGTACTTGTTGGCGTGGAAATCCCACTTGACGATATCACGCGCCAGGCTGATATACGCGTGATCGTCGCCGCCGTGATGCAGCCAGAAGTATGACTGCGCCGTGTTGTGATACGTCTGCGGGATCACGTCCAGCACATACAGGCCCACGATCAGGACGTGCAGCATCGCAGCGGCCACCAAACCCCGGCGCATAACACGCCAGGACAGATCGGTCACGACACCCTCCACGGCGGTTTGTGCATCAACTCAGTCGAGATTTTCCGGGTCAACCCACTGGCGATCCACGCACGAATTGTAGTTTTCGCCCAGCACGATCTTAAAATCAGCAGTCCGGTTCGGGTCCGGTTCCAGAATGATATTGTCGGGCTGAATGTTCAGGTATTTGACCAGCTCGTTCAGGCTGCTGCCCTTGCTGTTGCCGGTGTAATCGTAGATCACGGTTTCCGGCTGCGGGCCGTTTTCGGACTGGCCCATCGCTTGGGGCACAAACCCTTCCCAGATCAGGCGGTCGGTGGCGACGAGGTCCCACGACTCATTGCCGGTCCCGTTGAAGATTTCGATCCGCGCGTTTTCCAGCCGCAGCCGGTTAGCCGTGGGCGGCGTCAGAAAGTCTTCCATCAGGCGCAGCATACCCCCGTTGGGGTCGGGAAGCTGGACATACGACCCGTCGGGCGGCTGCCAGGCCATTGTTTCAACATTTTTGCGGAAAAAGTGGTTGGTGATGTCGTTGGGTTCCATACTCAGCGCCAGCGGCAGCAGCGGGATGATCTCCGACAGCGGCATATTGGTTTCCACGACGGATGTCATCTGGTCCCACAGGTCAGGAATCTGTGTGATCAGCCCGCTGTTTTTGGCGGTAGCCCAGATCGCGCGCAATATCTGCTGCTGGCGGCGGCCCCGGTCAAAGTCGATCGTGTTGCGGCGGCTGCGTGCGTACCACAGCGCCAGGTCGCCGTCCATGTGGTGCACGCCGACCGGGATCGTCCACAGCTCATAGTCTTCCTCGCCCGGTACGCCGTCTTCGCCCGGTCCCTGGTAGCGGTAGTCTTCAATGGGGCAGTCCACGGCGATATCCACGCCGCCCAGCGAGTTGATGATTTCTTCGAAACCTTCAAAATCGACCATCGCGTAATAGTGCAGTTCGATGCCGAAGTTGTACAAAACGGTTTGCCGGATCAAACCCCAGCCGCCGTCCGTCCAGCCGATAGCCTCGCCGCGCCCATACGCCAGGTTAAGGCGCTGCATGGTCCAGTTGGGAATGTAAACATACAGGTCACGCGGCAGGGACACCATGCTGACCGTGTTGGTATCGCGGTTGATGGACACAATGATCATGGTGTCGGTGTTAAAACTGGGATCGCCGGGAATCACGTCGCCGTCATTGCCTATCAGCAGGATGTTCAGCAGGCGGTAGGGCGTGCCCGATGTATCGTATGAACGCAGGCGCGGCAGGGCCGTGGGGATAGCCGTAGTCAGCGGCGACTGCGGCGTAAATTCCGGCGGGTACAGCAGCGTGGGCGTGGGCGGAAAGGTCGGTGTATACGTCGGCGTGATCGTAGGCGTGTTGGTCGGTGTGAACGTGGCCGTCGGCGACGGTGTGATCGATGGGGTGTGCGTGGCCGTGGGCGTACTGGTATCGGTCGCCGTAGGAGTGGCGGTCGCCGTAGGGGTGTTCGACGGCGTCAGCGTCGGTGTGTCGGTCGGCACTGCTGTGCCGGTGGGCGTGACCGGAGTGGGTGAAACGCGCGGCGTGTTGGTCGGCGGGATGGTGGCGCGCGGCGTGTTGGTCGGCGGTGCAGTGGCTTGCAGCGCGGCAAAAACACCACCGGGCGCGATCCCGTTCAGCGCAAGGAATCCGGCCACGATCAAGAATAAACCCACCGATACGATCAGACGCATACGACACTGCATAACATTTACTCCACGTGACGACACTCACTCGATAACCTATTACCCGGCCTGGGCACACCGCCCAAGTGTAACGCGTGAAACGATGTTGGCAAGTTTCCGGTGGATGGGCGTAGGTCAGCAGTCATTTGTAAGGATGGTGATCCGTACGCGGGGTTCTTGTTGCCGGATCATGGTTGCACGAGTACCATTATTTGTAATTCTCAGACACGCTGTACCGGGCACACTGGTTCCTGACTGTGTGTTCCGTTTTGGGACGCAGGCCGTACACCGATTCGCAACAACATTAACCGCAGCACGTAATCTTTACAAAACACATACGAGCATTACACACGTAAATTTATGACGAGTGAATGGATTTTCCGCAGTGTTACCGAACTGGAAGACGCCATCCGATCGCGGCAGGTGTCGGTGGTCGAGGTGGTGGACGCCCATTTGCACCACATCGAGCAGTACAACCCGCTGCTGAACGCGATCGTGACCCTGGACGCTGACCGCGCGCGCGATCTGGCTCAGAAGGCGGATGAAGCGCTGGCGCGTGGTGAGGTGTGGGGGCCGCTGCACGGCGTACCTGTGACGGTTGAGGATATTTTTGAAACGCGCGGCATGCGCACGACCTGGGGCATGAAAGCCTTCGCCGACTATGTGCCCGACCATGATTCGCCGGTTGTGGCGCGTTTGCGTGAAGCTGGGGCGATTATCATTGGCAAGACCAACGTTCCGGCGGTCACATTGGCAGGTGACTACCAGAGCGTGAACCGCGTGTTCGGGCGTACCAATAATCCCTGGGACCTGGGGCGCACGGCTGGCGGTAGTTCGGGCGGAGAAGCGGCTGCCGTCGCTGCGGGCCTGTCACCGCTCGGCATCGGCAGTGACGCCGGTGGATCACTGCGCCAGCCCGCGCACGTATGCGGCGTGATGGCGCTGAAGCCAACCAACGAGATCGTAACATTTGAGCCGACCGGGACAGGCCGGATTCTGAATCACGTGGTGTCGGTTGGCCCGATAACGCGCTCGGTGGCCGATCTGCGGTTATGCCTGGGCGTTCTGGCAGGTGCGCATATCCGCTCCTGGGAAGGGCCGCTGCATGTGCCGGTCGCGCCTGCGCCGCGCCAGTTGCCCGATCTGCGGTTTGCCTGGACGGATGACCTGGGCGGCATGCCGGTGACGGCTGAAACGCGCGCCGGGATGGGATCGTTGGCGCGGCGGTTAGCGCAGGCGGGCTGTGTTGTCGAGCGGTGCAGCCCGCCCGAACTGGATGTCGAACAGGCGCGCAGGCTCCAGGCGCAGTTTGTCGGGTATGCCAGCCTGGGCATGCTTCCGGCAGGGTATCCCCAGCGGGTGATATGGCGTGCGCTGTCGTACCTTGTGCCGTCACGGTATCCCTGCTGCGCGGCACCGCGCTTGGCGCGCGAGGAACCACGGCGGGCCTGGTGGACGCCTTTGATCAACGTGACGCGATCGTGGCGGTGCTGGAACGGTTTCTGGAACACTACGATGCCTGGTTGTGCCCGGTGTCTTCGGTTCCGGCGTTTGAACACCGGAGTCAGATACAAAAATTAAGTCCCTTTGCCATCAACGGGAATACGATCGGGTACCTGGCCGGGGCCGCGCACGCGCACTGTGCGCTGTTTAACCTGACCGGCAGCCCGGTAGTCGTGCTCCCGCTGACGCGTTCGATAGAGGGGCTGCCGATCGGTGTACAGGTGGTTGGGCGGCGCTGGTGTGACATGGCGCTGCTCGACGTGGCCGCTGCCTTGACCGGCATAACCGGGCCGGTCAAACGGCCACCGGGGTATTGAAACAATCACGCCGGATGGGTTCGTTTTTTTGAACAACCCATCCGGCGCAGTCCTCTGCTAATGGTTCGGCCTTAGTATGCTGGGGCCAACGAACCGTTGATCACCAAACAAGCCGCGTCCTGGCCTAATGTTCAAACCGGACCTTTACGGTACATTGTGGCCGCCAGTTGCCCGTAATATCCACCACGGTCAGCCGCAGCCAATAATCACCCGGCGCAAACGCCAGCGTGTTCACCGTGCCGAGCTGCCCCTGTTCCACCGGATTTTCGTACACATTGAGCGTGGCAAAATCGCCGTCGTTGGTGCCGCTGCCCGATACCTGGAGCCGGTAAAATTGAAACTGGGGATCGGTCGCCGTGCCAAATACGGTAAACGCGCCCCTCAGCACGGTGCCGGGCACCGGCTCGGTGATGGTCGCAGCGGGATTATCACAGTCGAAACGTGTATAGTCGCCATCCGTGATCACGCCGTTTGCCGCCGGTGGCTGCGGTGTGATATTGCTTCCTGGCGGTGCGTACAAAAACTGGCCGGACGTGATGTTATTGCGCTCGGTGATGCAGTTTGCCTCGGCAAGTTCTTCCAGGCTGATCTTAAATTGTAATGAGAGCTGGAACAGGCTGTCGCCCGGCTGAATCTCGTAGGCGAGCCAATTGGCTGGCACCACGCATCCACTGGCAACCGGCGTCGTGGTCTTTTCGCCGCCAAACGGTGTGATGCTGGGCGTCAACGAGGGGTAGGGGGTGAATGTCAGCGTCGGTGTGATCGGTGTTACGCTGGGCGTCCACGTGAGTGTTGGCGTGTAGCTTGGTGTGAACGTGGTTGTCGGCGTCGCGGTATCGGTCGCCGTGGGTGTCGCGGACGGTGTATCCGTTACCGTCGGGGTGGGTGATGGCGTTTCGGTAAATGTTGCGGTGGGTGACGGTGTATCCGTGAACGTTGCGGTAGGTGACGGCGTATCCGTAAACGTTGGCGACGGAGTCGCCGTTTCCGTGGGGGTTTCGGTTGCGGTGGGCGTGTCGGTCCACGTGTCGGCGGTACTTGTCAGGGCGGCAACAGCCATTACCTCCGCCGTCGCATTGAGATCGGGTGTGTCGGTCGGCACTATCGTGTCGGTTGGTGTGCTGGTTAGCGTGGCTGTGTCCGGCGGTATCGGGGTATCCGTGTCCGGTGCAGCGGTATCCGGTGGCATGGGCGTATCGGTGACTAAAGCTGTGTTAGTAGGCTGAACCGTCGCCGTTTTGGTGGGGGGGACGGTATCCGTCGGTTCTGGCGTAGATGTAGCTGACGGCGTGACCGTGCCGGGTATCACGGTGGGGGTCTTGGTCGGCGGCGGTGTGTCAGTCGGGATTTCCGTCTGGCTTGGCCGGATGGTTGGTGTCCTGGCATCAGGTGTGTTGGATGGCAGCAGGGCCACGGCTGTATCCGCTGGGCCCGGCGATTTTGATGGTGTTTCCGTGGCTGTCAACCGCTGTATGTTAGCGGTGGGCGTGCCGTTGCTGTCCTGGCTGGTGGTGACGCTGAGAATAATGGCGAATGTCAGCGCAACGGCCAGCGTACCCAGAACAACAATAGCAACTACTACTTCGTTTCCTCGGTTGCGACGATCCATCCCCTTAAACCTCCTCTGTCGCGGTTGTCGGCGGCGTCAAGGGGATCGCAAAGTGGAACGTGCTCCCTCGACCCAGTACACTTTCCAGCCAGATGACTCCATGATGGGCCTCAACCAGTGCTTTGGCGATTGAAAGCCCTACACCTGTATCGCCGACACCCTCAATCAGCGGGTTGTCGGCGCGGTAGAACCGGCCAAAAACTCGGCGCTGCTCATGCGGCGGGATGCCACCGCCCTGATCCGTGATCATGATGTGGATCATATCGGCAGGCGGTCCAACCTCGACAACCTCCGGGTCAACCGGCGGCACATAGTCTTTGACAAACTGGGCCGCGATGGTGACTTCGCTGTCAGGTGGTGATGCCAGGTAGGCGTTTGACAACAGTTGCATCGTGATCTGGTTCATGGCGTCACGGTCGGCCCGGACCTCTGGTAGATCGTTCGCCAGGTTCATGTGCAGCGTGATCCCTTTTTCACGAAACTGGGTGCCGGTCGCCGTGATCGCGTCTTCCACCACTTCCAACATGTCGATAGTGACGGCTTCGAACTGGAAGGCTTCAGAATCGAGGGCGGTGATGCTGATCAGGTCATGCAGTAAGTTGCTCAGCCGGTTAATGTTGGCCTGTACCCGTTGGATAAACTGGCGCTGCAACGCGCCCAAAATACCAACCGACTCGCTCAAAAGCAGGTCGGTATACCCCATGATCGAACTCATCGGCGTGCGGAGTTCCTGGGTAATCGACAAAATCACGTCGGCGTTGTCGGGAACAATCGGGCTGGTAGCCTGTGTGGTCGAGCCTCCCGGCGGGCGGCTGTGCAGGTGCCTGGCCAGTTCCACCTCTTTTTCAGTGGCTGCCAGCCTGGCTTCGAGCGTTTCGCGCTCGCGGGTCAGGTCTTGAATCATGCTCTGAAGCGTGCCGACGCCGTCGGTTCCAAGTTGTTCGAGCAGTTCGCGGTTGCCTTCGACGCGGGCCAGCAGTTGATCGCGCTCGGTTTTGATCGCGGTTTGTTCGGCTATGAGACGATCGCGCTCGGATTCGAGCGTTGCTCGCGCTGCCTGCAAGTCGGCTTTTTTAGAATTCGACTGGCTCAACTGGAACGTCACGTCTTCCAGTTCGGCCTGCAACCCGGTGATCTCACCCAGCATCCGGGCGCGCTGTTGAATCCATTTTTCACGCGTTTTGCTCATCTCCTCGTTTTCATTGCGCAGGTTATCGCGCTGGCTGATGATCGCTTCCCGATCGGTTGCCAGGCGGCGAATGTCAGCCTCCAACGCGACAAGCTGGGCTTCACGCTCGCTTTCGTGCGCGATTCTTTCTTCCAGTTCGACCCGTTCCTGAAGCAGCAGATCGCGTTCCTGGGCGATTTTTTCGGCGGCGGTTCTGTAATATTTTCGTTCCTCGGTCAGTGTGCCGAGCGCTTTCGCCACGGCCAGCGGCCCGCCTTCGATGCCCAGCGATTGGAGCTGCGCCATCACGTCATCCAACTCGTTTTTAAGCTGGTTGCGCTCGGCAGCGAGCCGGGCCTTGTCTTCGCCCAGTTCGGCGAGAAATTCGCTCAGGACTTCGGGGACGGGTTGTTCCCTGGCCTGGCGGATGTCTTCCAGGTGGCGTTCCATTTTGTTTTTCTGCACCTGGAGCTCGTCCCGCTCACGTTCCAGGGACTCGATCATGCTGGCGTACACGTCCTCGTCACGGTCGGAGGTCGCGCTGACCAGCGTGGCCTGTGCTTCCTGTAATGCCTGTGACAGCCGCTGCCGCTCAGTGGCGAGCTGTTGGCGTTCGTCCGACAGCACCTCGATGCGCTGCGAGATGGTCATGGCCTGGTCGCTGTCATCGAACAGCATAGCCATGCGTCCGCGCTCGTAGTCCAACTCAACCTGAAGATCGCGCACCATTTTGCTGAGTTCAGCGATCTGCTGCTGGGACATTTCCAGGCTTTGCTGCATTTCGCGGCGGGCCGCCAGCACACTGTCAGCGTCGAGGCTGTCCGTGCCTGCGCCCTCGACAATGGCCTGGATCGCTTCACCGGTCGCGGCGCTGCGCGTTTGTTTGGCGTTCTGACTCAGCAGCAGCAAACGCGCGGCGATGGGGCCCAGCCCTTCTAAAAGCGTGATCTCGTTATCCTGCAAATCGCGGTCAGAGAAGGGCAAAGCCACGATCAGCCCGCCGACTACTTGTCGCGAGCGTGTCAGCGGTTGGATGTAAGCCGGGCCTAACTCGCTGATGTCCAGGCGTGTGTACAGGTCAACCAGTTCATCCTGGTTACGATCAGGGTGGAGCACCTGCTGTGTTTTTTCCTCTAGCGCACGTTTGACCGTCGGCTGCTGGTCCAGGTTGATCGCCAGGCCGGTGATATCACGTTTGCGCGCGTGGTCGTAGGCTGCGATGACATCCGCCCACTGTTCATCGTCATAGGCGATCAGGACGGTGATGTCGGCGCGAGTGACGGTCGCCACGGCCACCACGATTTGCCTGGGGATGCTGTCGGGGTCTTCGTTTTCGAGCATCAGGCCCAGCGCGGTTAGCAGCGTCATCGACTCCGTACCGGACATATACGCCCCAGACGTAACCGCCGGTCTGGCATCGTCTGAGCGCACGCTGGGGAAGGGGCGCGAGACGGCTTCGGCGTACTCGGATACTTCGTCAATAGCCACGTTCAGGCGGTTGATCACCAGCCGGTATATGACGGTCGCGATCAGCGGTGTGCCTGCCAGAAACGCCAATCGCAGCGCCCCGGACGAGTGTTCCTCCAGGTTGTCGGTCCTGCTTTGGATGAGGGTGTAACTGTAACCGGCCAGCAGCACGATAAAAAACGTCAGCTTAAGCGGGATATCCGCCGTTTTGCCGTAGTGAAACAACAGCAGGGCCATCGCGGCTATCAGCAGCAGTCCCGATACAAATGTCCAGATGAACCCCAGATCGTGTTCGTTAAAATACTCGGTGTCGGCCAGCGAGTACCAGGTATGCGCGGAATAGGCGTAAAAAGCGATCAGCGCCACGCCTACGAGTGTTGCCGCGCCCCACAAGCCGCGTTCAGCACGATCGCTGTCGGCGCTGAGCAGTGCCACCGCCGTCAATACGATGACCATAGCGTTGACCGCGCGTTCCAGCGGCGGCAGAATCGCTTCGTCCGGTACGTCCGCGATCAGCGCGTAGAGCGCGCCGATACCCATCATGAGCCACGCCAGCACAACCCCGCCCAGCAGCAGCGTGTAGCGCCCGGCGGCGACTTCGGACGTGCCGCGCAACCGCTGGCTCAATGCCATGAGCATCGCGGACTGGCTGATCGCGATCACAACCAGGAAGTACACCAGTTCGCCGGTGGGCTCGATAAACAAATTTAAAAAGTCAGGGGCGGAGTCCATTCGTGCTCCTTAGGTCAACAGCCCATTTTTGTGTTAATTATGTTCAGTATAGCACGTTTGTGCGATAGGTGCCTGACTGATGCGCCGTGCTCACGCTACGGCTGGACCACTCCTTCATTAGGAATCGGTTTGTATTATACTCAGGCATCAACGATTGTGCATTTTGTGCTCGCTGCGCTTTTCGCGGCGGGCACCGGGAGCGCCAGCGCAAAAACAACTGGCATATCCGGACGGGGCGCGGTACACTACGCACGGGTTGGATATGTCAGTTCGCAGCCTGCGGAACCGGTGCTGTTCCCCAGGCGAGACATAATAATACCCTGGGGGCCGTAGTGCCGGGTTATCCGGTAATGCTGGCCTTTTTTGGTCTTTTAAGGGGCTGGATGTGGACGAAACAAGCGTGTTATCCGGGACACACCAACGCCAGCGAAGCGATATCTGGCTGCGTTTGGCGCGGTTCTTGCGTCTTTTTCCGTGGAGCGGCGGCTTGATCGAACAGGTTTTCCGGCTGTGGCAGCCCCGGTTTACGGTAGGTGTGGTTGGCGTGCTGCTGGATCAGACCGGCGAGCGCGTGTTTTTGGTGGAGCATGTGTTTCATACACACAAGCCGTGGGGACTGCCGGGCGGATGGATCGATCGCCGGGAGGAACCCGCGCGAACGGCTGAACGCGAATTTTTGGAGGAAACCGGGCTGCGCGTGCGGGCCATACGCCCCTTGATCGTGCGGCTTGGCGACCGGCGGCGCGGGCATATGGATTTGGTGTATTTGATGGCATTCGAAAACAGTGAGCAGTCGGTCCAACTCAGTCGTGAACTGGTGAGCTATCGCTGGACGCCGTGTGACGCGCTACCGCCGTTGGCGGATTTTCACCTGGCGGGTATCCGTGCGGCACGTGAAGCGGTTGGTATCATGTCCGGCACGGCTCAACGGCAGGCGCCCACACCGACAACCTGAAAGCGGAGGTTGCAGGATGGATTACGGACGTTTAGGTGAACGGCAGCGGCTGACGCTGCCCTGGTTGGAGATCGTCTCCGCGCTGCTGCTGCTGGCTGCGATTCTGGTCACCATGATGGAATTGATCAGTTACAGCAACACCCAGGATTCACTTCAAACCGACCTGACGGTCGCCGGAATTCAGGTTGGCGGCCTGGAACCTGACGGGGCGCGCGCGCGTTGGGAAGCCGTCTACCTGACGCAGCCCGTCGAGTTGATTTTCGAAGGCCATACGATCTTACTCCACCCGGAGGAGATCGGTTTCAGGACCTACAGCGAAAACATGCTGGCTGCTGCGCGTGCTCACAACAGCCGCGAGAAAGATTTTTGGGCGGGGTTCTGGAATTATTTATGGCGGCGCCCGGTGGCGGCGGCAAGTGTCCCGCTCGAAGCGGATTTTCCCGAAAGTGAACTGCGGCGTTATCTTGATGACCTGGCGCAGCGTTACGATACCATGTCGGGTGAAGCCGGGTTTGACTTGAATACGCTTACATTCAGTACCGGCGCCGCCGGGAAACGACTGGATATCGACGCGGCGATGGTCGAGATCAGCCGGGCGCTGTTCGAGCCGGAGCCGGAAAACCGCCGGATTTACCTGAACAGCATAGAGACGAGTGCCGCCGGGCGTAATATGGGCACGCTGCACCAGGCCGTACTGGACCTGATGAGCAGCCGGGGATTTGTCTACAACGGCGATCAAACGCTGGCGTCAGTGTACATCATGGACCTGGCAACCGGGGAAGAAGTCGCGATTCTGGCTGACGTGGCTCACAGCGCCGTCAGCACGATCAAAATCCCGATTATGATTAACATGTTTCGTGCTAACCTGCTGGTGGCTCCCGACACGGCGTATTTGTTGACCGAGTCGATCCTGTGCAGCAATAACTCCGCGTCCAACCTGCTGATGCAGATCGTCGGGGATGGAACGGACGTTGAGTCCATGCTGCGCGATGGGCTGAGCCAGGTATCGTGTACGGCGCAGGCGCTCGGTGCCGACCATACGTATATCAGCGCGCCGTTGTACGTGGCCGACCGCGCTTACGAATTCGAAGCCAGTGTATGCCGTCCCCGAACGGCAGCCAACACAACCTATTCCACAAATCCAGACCCGTATTCCCAGACGACGGCGGAAGACATGGGAATGCTGCTGTCTGAAATTTACGACTGCGCCAATCACGGCAGCGGCTTGCAGGCGTTGTATCCCGAAGACATCACACAAACCGAGTGCCAGCAAATGCTGGAAGTGCTCAGCGGGAACCACATCGATCGCCTGCTGGAACTGGGACTGCCGGAAGGCACGCGTATATCGCACAAAAACGGCTGGGGGCCGGAAACATCCGGTGACGCGGGGATCGTCTTTTCGCCAGGCGGGGATTACATTGTTGTAGTTTACACCTGGGAGCGCGACCTGGATGGTAACAACCTGCCGACGCTGGCCAGTTGGGAACTGATCGAGGAGATCAGCCGCCTGACGTACAACTACTTTAACGCCGACGCCCCGTTATACGAGCGCCGGGAGCCGATCAACGTCTTCGGCGCGATCGATTGTGTGACCGTGATGTCGCCGGAGCTGGTGAATCTGAATGATATTGACGCTAACCGCGTTGACGCCAACGGTGATCCGCTGCCGGATGCGTGTTACGGCGGCGCGATTCACTTCAACGCGGACACGGGCACGTGTAAGGCGTGGGATAACTGGGGGCAGTAGGCGGGTGCACCGTGAATACGGGCGCTGTCCAACTTTCGGAGCGCGCCGCTTGACACAGAGACGCGTTCACCGGACAATACAGTTGCCAGTCAGGTGACTAGGGTTCCGCTGACGATGATCAGGTCTGGACCGAGCGTCACAGAAGCCGTGAATGCGGCGCGGTACCTGAACGGATAAAAGCCTTGAGGGGTAGGTTGGCGTGTAGTGCAGCACGTCCCTAACCCTTTTTGATTCCGGCTTTCGCCCGTGGAGGAAATATGATGATTACCCGGCTGTCCCCGCACATCCGCGCCGTCCTGCTGGCGCTGTTCGTGACGTTTCTGTGGTCTACGTCGTGGGTGTTGATCAAAATCGGCCTGGATGATGTACCGGCTCTGACGTTCGCGGGGCTGCGATATACGCTGGCGTTTGTGTGTTTGCTCCCGTTTGCGGTGCGTTCCGGCGATCTGGCGCCGCTGCGGTCGGCGTCACGGGCGGCGTGGGGTCGCTTGCTGCTGTTGGGCGTGTTGTTCTACGCGGTAACGCAGGGGGCGCAGTTCCTGAGCCTGTCCTACCTGCCTGCCATAACAACCAGCCTGCTGCTGAGTTTTACCACGATCCTGGTAGCGCTGCTGGGGATCGGGCTGCTGGGCGAACAGCCGACCGTGTTACAGTGGGGCGGCACCGGGCTGTACCTGGCCGGTGTGATGGTGTATTTTTACCCGTCCGTTATGCCCAGCGGAAAAACGATCGGGCTGATCGTGGCCGTGATCGGCGTGGCGGCGAATGCGCTGTCGTCCGTGTTGGGACGTTATGTGAACCGGGATGCAACGCTGTCGCCGCTGGCGGTGACCGTCGTCAGCATGGGGATCGGCTCGGTGATCCTGCTGGTGGGGGGTGTGCTGGTGCAAGGACTGCCCACCCTCAGCCTGCAAACCTGGCTGATCGTGGCCTGGCTGGCTGTGATAAACAGCGCGCTGGCCTACACGCTGTGGAACCGTACCCTGCGCGTGCTGTCGGCCATGGAATCGAGCATCATCAATAACACGATGACGTTTCAGATCGCGCTGCTGGCGTGGTTGTTCCTGGACGAACATCTGAATTGGCGGCAGGTGATCGGGATGGGGCTGGCGGTGGTGGGGACGCTGGTCATCCAGGTGCGCCGGGGTAACAGCCTGATCAGGTCTGATCAGGTAGATGCTTGAGCACGATCAGCGTCAAATCGTCAAATTGAGGTTCTCCGGCGGCGAACGTATCGACGGCTTTCAGAATCCCGTCGGCAATGGCCTGGGCGGCCCGGTGGCGCAGGCTGGTAGCGGTCGCTTGCAGGCCGATGACACTGAATTCTGTCTGGTCGGAGCGGATCGCTTCGGTCACGCCGTCGGTGTACACGACCAACACATCGCCCGCGTTGAGCGTCACATCGTTGCTGTTCAGCGTGATCGTGGGGATCACGCCTAACGCGATTCCGCGCGATATCAGTTGTTCGACCGTACCGTCGGCGCGCACGACCAGCGGCGGGTTATGACCGGCGCTGCTGAAATCAATATGGCCGGTGCGGGTATCCCAGATGCCGTACCACAGCGTCACAAACAGGTCGGAGCGCGTATCCCGCAGCAGCAGTTCATTCACGCGCAGCAGCACATCCTTCGCGGAACGATTGGGATTGGTGCCAACCGCGCGCAGCAGTGTGCGCGACAGCGCCATGAATAACGCGGCTGGAACCCCTTTGTCGGCTACGTCTGCCACGACCAGCGCGTAGTGATGTTCATCGATCTGAAACACGTCGTAGAAGTCGCCGCCAACCTGTCGGGCGGCGCGGTAAAACGCGGCCAGCTCCCAGCCAGGCACCGTCGGAAACGTTTCGGGTAAAAAACTGGTCTGGATGCCGCGCGCGACTTCGAGTTCACGTTCGATCCGTTCGGAGGCGGTGGCTTCTTGCAGCAGCCGGGCATTTTCAAGCGCGAGCGCAGTTTGATGCGCGATCCCGCTCAGAATGTTCAGCCGGCGCTGGTCGATGGTGCCGCCAAGCGCGGGATGATCGACCAGCATGGCGCCGACAAGGTGGCCCCTGGCGTTTAGCGGCAGGCCCAGCAGCGCCGGGCTTTCGAACAGCCGGTTCAGGATCGGCGGCAGATCACAATTTGTGCCGACGCCGCACGCTGCCGGTTCGGCAATTTCGGTCAGCCGGTCAAAAAACACGCCATCATTTTTCGAAAATAGAAGGCCGGAAAACGCTTTTTTGTTCTCAGGTGTTAACCCCCAGGCTGGCCCGCCGGAAAAACATTCCTGGTCGGTGTTCCACTTCATGATCCCGCAGCGTTCAATGCCCACCAACAGCGGAGTCAGCCGCACGACGGTTTCCAGGCTTTGAATGGGATCGATGTGTGTGTTGACGGCTTCGGCCACCTGGAGCAGGGCCGTCGATACCCAGGCTTCTTCTTGCTGGGCGGCAAATAACTGGGCGCTTTCGATGGCGAGCGCCGCCTGGTTCGCGATGCCGCTGACCAGTTCAATTTTGCGGTCGGTCATGGGTTCGGTATCGTCGCTCTGGCCGATCAGCAGCAGCCCCATCAGGTCGCCTTTGGCAAACAGCGGCAGCATAACGCCCTGGCCGATGCTGATCGTAACCGGCGTGTCGGCAGGCTGAACGGTCGCGCCGTTGAGCAGCACCGGCTCGCCTGCCTGTTTGAGCTGGGCCAGCGGCGGCCAGGACAGCGGGGTCAGGATGTAGCCGGTCAGCGCCGAGGCGATCTCGGCGGTTGTGCCTGCGATCTCAACCACGCGGAAACTGTCGGGATTATCGGCGAGCAGCACGGCGCTCCATTCAACGCCGACCAGCAGCGGCGTGATCCGCGCTACCGTGCTCAACACCTCGTCGAGTGTGTTCGCGCGGGCGGTCGCCTCGGCCACCTGGAGCAGGGCATTCGATACCCAGGCTTCTTCACGCTGGGCCATATACAGTTGGGCGTTGGTGATGGCGATCGCGGCCTGGTTGGCAAACGTGCTGATGATCTCGTTGTCTTCCGGTGAAAAATCGTCCGGCCCGGTGCGGGCCAGCAGCAGGTAGCCGATCGATTCACCGCTGACCTGGAGCGGGGCGATAATCGGCTCCGCGCCGGATGTGCCATTTGTGCTGTCGGCGGGGTCGGGCTGGCTGGCCTGATTTAACAATGTGGTCAGGCGTGTTGTAGAGGCCTCTTCAACCGGGATAACGTGATCCCAGATCGCGTTATCCTCATCGACAATATGCCCGCGCGCGCAGCCGGTAAGATACACGTCGTTGTCCGAATCACGCAGCAGAATCAAACCCACGCTGTAATCGACCACGCGTTCCAGGCCGACCAGGATGCCGTCAATCACGCTGTTCAGGTCCAGCGACGAGGCTAACACGGTGCTGAGTTCGCGCAGCGTTTCAGACAACATGCGGCGGCGTGATTCATTGGCAAACAGGCTGGCGTTGCGCAGTGCGATCGCGATCGTGTCGGCCAGGGCTTGAATCAACATCACGTCATCTTCAGAAAAAGCGTCCACCTCGGTAGATTGGATATCGAAAACGCCTAACACATGTGATCCCATGCGGATCGGAACCGTCATTTCGCTTTGTGTGTCTTCGACGCCGGGGCCGATGATGTACCACTCGTCTTGCTGGGTGTTGCCGCTCAAGCGCGGCTGACCTTCACGCGCGACCCAGGGGATAATGCCGTTGCTGTTGATGCCATATGACAGGTTTTCGAGCGCCCAGCGCCCGCTGTGTACGCCGCTGCCGCTGCGAAATACCAGCCGGTCACCGACACGCAAAAACAGGTGTACGCGGTCATACCCCAGGTGATCGGTCACCAGGTCAACCACTTCGTCCAGCAGGTCGTCAATGTCCAGAATCGATACCAACGCGCGGGCGACTTCGGTCATGGCGGTAATGCGTTCGGTCTGGCGGCGTTCGGTATCGTAGGTTTGCGCTTCCTGGATCGCCAGGGCAAGCTGACCGGCCAGCGTTTCGAGCATAAAACTATCGCGGCTGTCAAACGCATCAATCCGGTTGCTCTGTACATCCAACGCGCCCAAAACCTGGCCCTGCGCGACGAGTGGCACGCAGATTTCAGAGCGGGTGGCGTCCAGTATCGCGGTGGGCAAAAACCGTTCTTCTTCGCTCACGTTGGATGCCTGGGCAGGTTTTAGATTCTTGACCGTCCACCCGACCATGCCCTGCCCAACAGCGACGATCAGATCGCCGGGGTTTAACGCGTCGTGACTGCTGGCCTTCAGGCGGATGGTGGTGGTTTTGTCGTCCACGATAAAAATGTTGACGGCATAATAGCCGAATGCCTCTTGAATCAGGGTCACGATCTGGCGGAACAGGTCGGGCAGCGGTTGGGTTGCCGTGATCTGGCGTGACACGTCGTTGATCAGGCGGAGCTGGCGTGCCTGTTCTTGAGTCGCTTCGAAGGTTTGCGCGTTGCGGATCGCGCCGGATGCCTGGTTGGCCAGCAGGGTCAACAAATGCATGTCTTCGTCGGAAAAACTGTTGGGCTGGCTGCTTTGTACCGCGATCAGCCCCAACACCGTCCCGGCGGATATCATCGGTGCAAAAATCGCGGCGCGTGATGGGTGGTTGGTGAAGTGGGTGGGCTTGGCCGGGAGCGTGTCCCATTCTTGCTGGAAGTCGTGCACCAACAGGCCGCTGCCGGTGCGGCGTACCCAGCCGATAACGCCGTCGTTGGCGCCGCCGGTGAAACGGTTGGACGGGAGTCGTTCGGCATCTTGCAGCCAGACGGTGATCAGGTAGTCGTCGCCGTCAAACAAGCCGATCTGAAAATTGCGCGTGTCTACAATACGCGTGGCCTGCTGGTAGACGACCTCGCACAGTGAGTCAACTCTGAGTTGTACGCTGAGGATCGCGTTGCCGACACCGGCCAGGATGTCGAGTTCCGGGGTCAGCCGTTCGGTAGATGCGAGCTGGTGGCCGCGCTGCCGCCCACGCCAATAACCCACGAGCAGCCCGGCGCTCGCACCAGCAACCGCAAGGATGGCTCCCACTACCATAACCAGGATTAACGTGGTATCCACGGTGAGTGCATACCTCACTTTTTGGAGATGAGCGGGCTTTGGGTCAGGTCTTTTTTGCCTGAGCTGCCAGGGCCGAATCTATGTCAGGGAAAATGTCCAGGAGCATATCGAAGCCAACCATTTCGAAGATTTCAACGATGCGCGGTTGAAGTCCACTCAGGATGACATTACCGTCGCGTTCTTGAGCACGTCGCCAGATAGATACCAGCACCTTCAGGCCGCTGCTGGCGATGTATTCAACGTCAATCATGTCCACGAACAGCCAGGTGTGCCCCTGTTCGAGCTGCATGGTCAGCGTGTTTTCCAGCATCGGGCTGGTATTGCTGTCCAGCCTGCCGGACGGTGAGACAATCACGGCGCCGCTGTCCAGTTGCCGGACGGGAAACAACGCGTCGGTTTCCTCAACCGGGGCACCCGATACATCGCTTCGAGGAACATGTTTGGTCAGTGTCAAGAAGTTGCGGTTTGCGGTGCGTGTATACTGAACATCATCCATCAATTTGCGGATGAAATAAATACCCCACCCGCCCGGCTCACGAGTGTCAAGCGGGGCCGCCGGGTCTGGGGCTTCGTGCTCAAGCGGATTAAACGCCGGGCCTTCGTCGATAATCGTGATCACAAAAACACCGGCGTTCATTTCAGCGGTAATTTCGATGGGGCTGCCGTTACTCTGGTAAGTATAACCGTGCTCGATAACGTTGGTCAGCGCTTCATCAACCGCCATCTGACAATGATATACGGCCCGTTCATCAAGTGCCGCGGCTTCTGCGGCTTCTACGATAAAGTCGCATGCCTGGCGGACATTTTCGAGACGAGCGGAAACAACGAGGCGGCTGACTTCACCCATACGTATCCCCATACAAAAGCTGCGTAGACAAAATGGTCGGCTGTTAGAAGCTGCCGACGGCTTCAACCTGGGTTGGATAAATGTTAAAGATGGTATCTAACCCGGCCAGTTCTAACACTTCCTTCACACGCTCGGACGGGTTGGCGATCCGCAGATCACCGCCGCTTTTTTTCACACGTTTGAGAACACGCACCATCTCACGTAAGCCTGCGCTGCTCATGTACTCGACGCCGTATAGATCAAGTACAAGATTGGTCCGTCCATTTTCAACTACGCGATTAAGGGTTTCGCCGAGTTCACTGGCGTTGGTGCTGTCAACGCGTCCGGCAAGCTCAAACAGGTGTGCACGTTTTAACTCGGAGATATTGATTTCCATGGTCATAAATTTATCCGGCTCCTTTCGCAGCAAGTAGGCGCATTATACCATCAATTCACAGACGCGGTAGTGTCCAGTTGGCCGTTGATTTGCGCTGGCCGGTGACGACAGCGCTGCTTGATGGGCAGCCTATTCAAAGCTGTTTATGGCGTCCATGCGTGATGTATAAATGTGCAGTGTAGTGTCCAGACCGGCGAGTTCGAACACGGTCATCACACGTTCGGAGACGTTGGCAATGCGCAGGTCGCCGCCGCCCTGGTAAACCAGCTTGTAGACGCGCACGATCTCGCGCAGGCCAGGGCTGCTGATGTAATCAACGCTGCCGAGGTCAAGTACGAGTTGGTTATGCCCGGCGGCGATAGCTTCATCGAGCCGTTCGCCAACGCCGGGTGATGTGTCGCCGTCCATGCGCCCGATGACTTCGATCACATGAACACCTTTTGTTACGGTTACATTGATGGAAAACATGAATAATGAGTTCCTTTAGTGTGTCGTACAGTACCCGAATTATACCATTATTGGAGTCGCGTGGGCAGGGCGATGTACGGTGGGGGCTAGGGCAATTGCATCAAAAACCCAAACGCCCCTCCCCGCCCCGACAAAGTCATGGAGGGGAAAAAGCCGTTGATCGCAAGCTGAAAAGTCCCCCGTCCAGCTTGGCTGGAAGGTGCCCCGTCCAAACAGCGGGACGGGGGATTAGGGGGAAGGCGTTGTTCGCAAACCGTATAATCAATTTGATGCAACCACCCTGTGTACTCCCCCCGGATTCTTTACGGCTGGCCGGGCGTGGACTATACTGGTGAAGCTAATTGAACGCCATAACAAGAGAGATAACAATGGCCCGCGTTTTGGTTAGTAATAGTCGCGCTCGCCGGATGGTGATCGTGGGTGTCGTGCTGGCAGTGGTGGTCCTGGGGATCGCGCTGGATAGTGTTCTGCGCGGCGGCGACGGTGATCATGCTGGCGATATCTCGGTTCCGCTGGCGGCACGCAGCACCAATACGGCGGTCGGCGGCACCGGTTCCCCGCCGGATACGGTGACTCCAGTTTTCTCGCCTGCCCGTTCTGATACACCTGGACCCTCGCCGGAATCTGCGCTCGCATTATTGGCGCCTGCGCTGGTAACGACCGGTCTGCCGGATACACCAGCCGTCGTCGCAAGCCCGGCGTCACCGACCGTGACGGCGTTTTTGTCCGAAACAGCGCCTTCGACCGAAGCCCCGGCAGCAAACGCACAATCTCCCGCAGAACAGGCCGGGCTGCCGGTTATTACACGGCAAAACGCCGGGCAGATCATCACGCTGGCGATGCTGAAGGGTCACGCCGAAAGTGTGACGAGTGTCGCGTTTAGCCCTGATGGGCGTTTGCTGGCGTCTGGTAGTGATGATAACTCGGTGCGTGTGTGGCAAGTGTCCTCAGGTGATCTGTTGTATGCCACTGATGGCCATGCTTCGAATGTCTCCCGGCTGGCCTACAGCCCGGACGGGCGGATACTGGCATCGGGCGGCGCGGATAATGTTGTGCGCTTGTGGGACGTGGATACCGGTGAAGCAATAGGGGCGCTGGTGGGCCACATGGCGAATGTCACCGACATCGCCTACAGCCCGGACGGGCGGCTGCTGCTGTCGTCCAGCACGGATGACGCCGTGCGCCTGTGGCGGGTTGCATCCGGCACCTGGCTGATGATTTTAGAAGGGAATACGGGCGATGTGCTCAGTGTGGCCTACAGTCCGGATGGGCGCGTATTGGCGTCGGGCGGCGCGGATAACACTGTGCAACTGTGGGATGGCCGGACCGGTGCCCGGCTGGCCACGTTTAGCGGGCATACCGGCGATGTGGTGGCCCTGGCTTACGATCCGGACGGCACGCTGTTAGCGTCGGGGGATACGGACGGTGTGATCATGCTGTGGGACCCCGATACCGGCGCGATCGTGGACAGCCTGCGCGGGCATTCGGAGCCGGTGACGCGCGTGGTGTTCAGCCCGGACGGCACGCTGTTAGCGTCGTCCAGCCAGGACGATACGATCCGGCTGTGGGACCCCGCAACGGGCGAAACGATCGCCGTGATCGAAAGTCATACCGGTGATGTGTTGGATGTTACATTCAGCCCGGATGGGGCGCTGTTAGCCTCGGTAGGTGACGACCGGTTGGTTTGGTTGTGGGGAGTCGCGTCGTGCTGGATTCGAGCCAGCCGGGATGTGAATTTGCGCGATGGTCCCGACACATCATTTCACCACCGGGATATGCTGCCCGCAGGTCAACAGGTGGCCGTGACCGGTCGTACCGTGAGCCGCGATGGTGTAATCTGGTGGCAGGTGTGGGGTAACAGTTGGGTACATGCGGACGCCGTACACGCCGGGGGAGACTGTGACGCCGTTCCGCTGATTGAGCCGTGAAAGGGTGAGCGATGACGCACAAACCGGGGATCGCGCTGTGGGGGATGGTAGTGGCCGGGGCGGTGTTGTTTGTGATCCAGACCGCGCTGGCCGATACGGATGGGCTGGTGATGCGTTTTGTGTTGAACATCGCCGTCATTGCTGGCGCGGCGCTGGCCGTCATGCGTCTCGACCGGCGCGGCTGGCGTTCGGTGAATGGTCCCCCGCCGGAACCGGTCAGCCTGGCCCTGGTTGGGCTGGCGGCGCTGTCGGTGTGGGCGGCGGCATGGTGGCTCATGGACTGGACCAACCACGTGCTCGAAAACGCTGCCGGGACACTGCCGCGCCCCGAACCGGTCGTTGACCTGTCGGATTCAATCGCCGGGCTGGATGTTCAGCCGGTGGCGTATGAACTGGAAATCCTGTTTGCGGTGGTGCTGGTGCCGCTGGCCCAGGCATGGTTGATGTGGGGACTCGTCCAACCGGCATTAGGATCGCTGGTCGGGCGGTGGCGGGCGGCGTGGCTGGCCGGAGTGGTATTTGGTGTGTTTAACACGCTGACCGCCGTGCAAAACGTGACTCCGGCGCTGCCGTGGGGGCTGTCGTCAACCGGCGGGTATATGCTGGCGGGCTGGGTGGCGGCGCTGGCCGTCTTCCTGACCGGCTCGCCGTGGACGGGGTTTGTTGCGCACGGCGTGTTTGCCTATGCCTCGTTCGCGCTGGCGGATGACCTGTTCCACGAAATGAGCGGAAAAGATTATCTTGATGTGGCGTGGCTGACGCTGGTGGCGCTGGGCGTGTTTGGCGCGATGATCGTGCTCCAGGCCGTGCGTTTTCGTGATCCACGCCCCGGTGAGCCCGAACGCGTACCGGCTAAGCGCCTGACAATACTGCCGCTCGCGCTGCTGCTGGCGGCGGTCGTAGTGATGGCCGTGTTAGACATCGATGCGCGGCAGGACGAGGAGCCAATCGCGGCGGCTGTACAGATTCAAACCGGCCTTACAGGCGCTTCAGAAAGGCCACCAGCAGCCCCATGAATCCCAGTGCGCCCAGGGCCAGAATCGGCACGATGGGCGGCAGCCCGCCGGAGTCGCCGGTTGAGCTGACCGGCGCGGCTTCGGGAATGATCACGGGGGTGTTGGTGATCGCCGGGTCGGTGAACGTCGGCAGGGGGGCGCCGGGTTCCAGCGTGGCGGCCTGTGTGACCGGGCCGGGTGTAAACACGCCGGTCGGCGTCACCTGGACCTGGGCTGTCAGTGACGCGGCGGCGCCCGGTGTGGCCGTGATGAACAGGGCTGTTTCCTGCGCCGCGACGAACGCCGGATCAACGGTCGGAATATCTTCCAGTTCCAGTTCGGGGATCACGTCCGCATCGCCGGATAGGGTCACCACATCCCGGTAGACCCACGCCGTCCCGTTTGGTGAATCGGGAAACTCGATCTGGTACCAGTCAAAACGCTTGGCCACGACAGGATATAACGTGCCGGGGAATATTTTGCCCATGAGCTGATCATTGATGTCCGGCCCGGCGCGGACGTTCGTTTCGTTGGAAATGGCCTCAACCACGGCCCGCCCGGCAGATGTGGGTGTACGCGTCAGGGTGGCGGTGGGCGGTCCTGGTGTCTCGGTAGCGGTCGGAAACTGGAGCTGTACCGCCGTCGGGCTGGTGTCCTGCGCCGCCTGTGAGCGCGGTACAACGCCTGTCCAGGCCAACGTCATACTAACACCAGCCAGCAGGATCATGACCACTCCGGCCAGCGCTGGTTTTTTCTTGAGTGTCGGGAAACGTAGATTCACCATTCCACCTTATTGTACGCGTAGTCGCGTGTTTGCTCCGCCTGGCGGTAGTTATCCTCACCGGGGCGGCTCATATAACCCTGGTATTCCTGGTTGGGGTAGCCGAAGATCGTCCATTCACCCAACACCATCTGCGGGACACTGATCCCTGGCGCGCAGTCGTGGCACTGCGCCGGTATCCATTCGCCGTTATAACGCCGCGCGAAGTGCAGGTGTGTGCCGCTGCTGACTCCGCCCTCACACGACAGGTGCCCCAACGGATCGCCCGCCTTGACGGTGGCTCCGGTGGCGATACGTTCGTAATCGTCCACGTGCAGGTATACGAGCGTCCAGCCGGTATGTTCGTCGCCGTCGCCGTCCAGGTCGAGGATCACGTAACCCTCACCGCTGCGCGCGATCACGCCGGGCGCGGCGGCGGTCGCCCATGCCGGGGAAATGTAACATGAGCCTTGCGCGGCGACAAGCGCTTCCGGGGGTTCGGGCGGCGCGAAGTCAACAGCGGCCCATGCCGATCCGCTGTTGTACCCGCCGTGTGGTCCCCCGGTATACACCCATTCTTCACCTTTTGCGAACGGCAGAGTCAGTTCCGGCTGCGTGAGGTCCGGCGGCACCAGTGGATCATAGGCGTTGGCGAACGGGTCGCCAAACAGGGCCAGATAAGTCTGGAAAAACCCGTCCGGGTGCAGATCGCGCTGCCATTGGTCGGGCGTATTCGCCAGGCTGAGCATGTACTGCACGCCTATTGTCCCCGCGTTGAGATCGGGCGCATAAAATACACGCGGGCCGCCGCTCAGCGTCAGGCTGACCGTCCCCCGGTATTTCCAACCGTAGTAACCATAATTGAGCGCCTCGGCGGCGTCCAACATCTGTTTGAGCAGGCCCTCGCGCCCCTCGACAAAAATACCCATCGGGTACTGGATCGCGGTTTCGGACGGGTATGGCTCGGTAATCCACCCGCTGCGGTATTCCAGGATGGCGAGCAGCAGGCGCGGGTTGACGCTGTAATTGCTGGCCACAAAGTCGATAATCTCAACGCCGCTCCACGTTTCATTATCGATCACCTCGGAATACGCTTTCAGGAATCCCTGCTGAAACTTGACGAATCCGGCGATGCTAAACCCGCTGGCGGTTGGTCCCATGACGAGTTCGCTGTCGGGGATTAATTTGTTGTTGGGGCTGAACACCACGTCACCGCCGGGCATTTCGAGCACCATGCCGACTTCGAGCGTATTCGGATCGGTCATGCCATTGAGCGCCATTACCTCGTTGACATCAGCACCATACAGGGCCGCGATACCGCCGAGCGTGTCGCCTGCCTGCACAACATACATGTTGCTGCTCTGCGGGATAGGCCGCGTGGGGTTGGGCGTTGGCGCGATAGGCGTGTGGGTTGGTTGGTCGGGTGTATGGGTGGGCGGTACGATCACATTGCCATCCGCGTCAAACAGCGGCGTGGCCGTGATATACACCGTCTTGTCGTTGTCACCGGACAGCGTACAGGCCAGCGCTGCCGCTGCCAGCATCCCAACGACCAACAGCAGCGTAAACAAACGGGTGGGCCGAACGATGTTTTTCATGCCATCAATGCTTTCACCAGCCGGGGCAAGGAGTCGGCGTAACGATAATGGGTGCCGCGATGCCCGTCCGGGAATTCCTCGTAAACGTGATCGATAGCGAGCGCGTCCAGCTTGTGATGCAGGATACGCGCGCCAACCTGGAGCTGGTATTCGTCAAACTGCCCGGCGTCGATAAACACCAGCCGCGCACGGCGCAGCGCGTCCGCGTGAGCCGGATCGTCGATCATACGGACCGGGTCATGCGCCAGCCAGCGCTGCCAGACATCCGGATTCAGCGCACCGGTTACAGGGTCAACCGGTAGATCAAAGCCGTGCGGGGCGCTGTCACTGCTGCCGAACGCCGCCGACCAGCACACCGTCATGATCAGGTCCCAGAAGGCGCTGTTTTTGGGCCGGATGGTGGGGATATCGCGGATAAAATCGTCCAGACCGCCGAAACGTTCCAGGTGTTGGTGCATACGGCTCAGGCCGGGCAAACACGTATATTCCCAGTAGAGATCGCCGCTGTGACAGGCGACGGCGCCGAATGTATCCGGGTGACGCATAGCCTGCACGATCGCGCCATAGCCGCCGCTGCTGCGCCCCATCACGCCCCGGTGATCGCGGTCGGCCAATGTGCGGTAGCTGGCGTCGATCAGCGGCACGATTTCACCGGTCAGCATGTCTTCATAACGCCCCATACCGTTTGAGTTGATAAACTGCGAGCTGCCAAAGCGTGTCCACATGTCCGGCATCACCACGATAACCGGCGGTATGTGCCCGCCCTCGATCAACGCGTCGATCTGTTCTTTGATCGACACATCCCAGGCCCGCCAGTTCATCAGGCTGGGGCCGGTGCTGCCGTGACTGCTGAGCAGGTACAGGGTGGGGTAGCGGCGATCGGGTTCCGTGTCGTGGCCCGGCGGGATGTACACACTCACCTGCCGGACGTGTGGATCGCCCAACGGGTTATCACGTAATACCCGGCTGTCCAGGCTCAGCGCTTCGACCCGACTTGAATTTTGATTGCTCACAGCGTTCTCCTTGGCGGCTGTCCCACACGGATTTTAACGGAGCGCCCGGCGCGGGGCAATACCCAGCCGCCGAATGATCGGTAAACCGTCAGGCTGGCGCCGGATTCAGGAGCGTGCGCGGTTGTTGTTGGGCAGGATAGGCTAGGCTTTGATGTGATCTGTTGTTATAGTATGGGTGTTCATAAGCAATAGGCCTTTTCGTAGGAGGATGGTAGATGCCCCGGATTAATACGGTTCAAGAAATCTTTGATAATATGGACGAGGGCTTTATCCCGGACAAAGCCATAGGTGTGAATGCCATATTCCAGTTTGACCTGACCGGTGACAACGGCGGCAAGTACTGGATCAAAGTCGCCGACCAGCAGTGCGAAGTACAGCAGGGTGAACATGACGCCCCCACTATGACATTAACCGCGACCGCCGACGACTATATCGCGCTGTCCAACGGTGAACTCAACCCGATGATGGCTTTTATGCAAGGCAAGATCAAGGTGAAGGGTGAAATGGCGCTGGCCATGAAGCTGCAAACGATGTTTGGTCTTTAGGCAAGCGCCGCGAGTCAGGACCGGCACGTAGTGCCGGGCCAACCGGTATCATAGGCGCGGCTCCAACCAATAATGTGTGGAGCCGCGCTTTTTTCGTGAGTCGCTCAGACCGGCGAGGACCGCTAACGGGTTCTCGCCGGGTTGTTTTTACGGGATCGGGACGGCGATCCGGAGCTGTTGCAGGGTGCGCAGCACCAGCAGATTCCGGCTCGGTGTGCCGAAGTTGTTCAGTTCCGCCGGGCCGAACAAGTCGCCGGGGCCGGGGGAGGTCAGCGTCAGATCGGGATTGATCACCGCCGGGCCGAGCTGGTTAACGGCGCGCGCGATGTTGGCGAGTGGCACCTGGTACGTGTCGGCGGTTCGAATGATGATCGTGTTGTAGATCGGCAGGTCGGGAAAAGCTGCCGGATCGCCGGGGATCGTGGACAGGACCGGGATCACACCGGCGGCGATGCTGGTTTCCACAACCTGCGCCAGGTCAGCCTGGAACTGCTCAAACGGCGTGCCGGACAGCACATCGTTGCGCCCGATGACGAGTATGACTACGGCAGGCCGGTTAAGGCGCAGCTCACACACTAACGGCGTCTCGCCCGGTTCGCATACGGTCGGGTCCGCGCTGGCCGGGTCGAGCAGGTGTGCGACCGCCCATCCCTGGTCAGCGGCCAGGACCCCGCCACCGGCAAAGCTGTTTCCGCCAACCGGCAGCGGCGTGCTGGTGTAGTAAAATACCAGATCACTTAAGTCTGCCGCGTCAGGTAGTTCACCAAAATCGGCGGTTCCATCGCCCAGATCGGCCAGGAAGATGGCGGGCGGCGTATCCCCGGTTATGCTGAAGATACCCGGATTCACCGGCGGGGCCATCGTTTGCCCGCGCTGGTAGATGCCGCGTACCGCGTTGAGCAAATCACCTTCGAGCGGCGAAATGAGCGGGACATCGGCCACATTCACGATCTCGATCTGCGGCGGTTCGGGGCCGACGGCTACTTCCTGCTCCACCGTCACCATGAAGGCGATTTCGACCACACCGCCGCGTTGATCGTCCGCTGAGACGAAGATCGTCGTCGCGCCGGGCGCATTCGCGGTCAGGCGCAGGGTGGTGGGATCGAGCAGCGCCGCCGATACGATACCCTCATTTTCGGAGCGAACGAGGATCACGGGCTGGTCGCCGGGGTCGGGATCATGCGCGTTGAAGCCGATGTCGCGCACCTCGCCGGGTGAGAGGGTCTGATCCGGCAGCGGATCGATGACCGGGTTCTGGTTGGGCTGTTCGACGTTCACGACAAAGGCGATTTCGGTCACACCGCCGTATTGATCGTCCGCCGAGACGAAGATCGTCGTCGCGCCGGGCGCATTCGCGGTCAGGCGTAAAGTGGTGGGATCGAGCAGCGCTGCCGACACGATACCGTCGTTTTCGGAGCGGACAAGGATCACGGGCTGATCGCCGGGGTCGGGATCATGGGCATTGAAGCCGATGTCGCGCACCTCGCCGGGTGTGAGGGTCTGATCCGGGAGCGGATCGATGACCGGGTTCTGGTTGGGCTGTTCGACGGTCACGACAAAGGCGATTTCGACCACACCGCCGCGCTGATCGTCAGCGGAAACAAAGATCGTCGTTGCGCCGGGCGCGTTGGCGGTCAGGCGCAGGGTGCCGGGATCGAGCAGCGCCGCCGAAACGATGCCCTCGTTTTCGGAGCGGACGAGGATCACGGGCTGGTCGCCGGGGTCGGGATCATGGGCATTGAATCCGAGATCACGCACCTCACCGGGCGTGAGCGTTTGATCCGGCAGCGGATCGATGACCGGGTTCTGGTTGGGCTGTTCGACGTTCACGGCAAAGGTGATTTCGACCACACCGCCGCGCTGATCGTCAGCCGAGACAAAGATCGTCGTTGCGCCGGGCGCGTTGGCGGTCAGGCGCAGGGTGCCGGGATCGAGCAGCGCCGCCGACACGATGCCCTCGTTGTCAGAACGCACGAGGATCACGGGCTGGTCGCCAGGGTCGGGATCACGCGCGTTGAAGCCGATGTCGCGCACCTCGCCGGGCGTGAGGGTCTGATCCGGCAGCGGATCGATGACCGGGTTCTGGTTGGGCTGTTCGACGTTCACCATGAAAGCGATCTCGACCACACCGCCGCGTTGATCGTCCGCTGAGACGACGATCGTCGTCGCGCCGGGGGCGTTGGCGGTCAGGCGTAAAGTGGTGGGATCGAGCAGCGCCGCCGAAACGATACCCTCATTTTCGGAGCGCACGAGGATCACGGGCTGGTCGCCAGGATCGGGATCACTCGCGTTGAAGCCGAGATCGCGCACCTCGCCGGGGGTGAGGGTCTGGTCCGGGAGCGGATCGATGACCGGGTTTTGATTGGGCTGTTCGACGTTCACCATGAAAGCGACCTCGACCACGCCGCCGCGTTGATCGTCCGCCGAGACGAAGATCGTCGTCGCGCCGGGGGCGTTCGCGGTCAGGCGCAGGGTGGTGGGATCGAGCAGCGCCGCCGATACGATGCCCTCGTTTTCGGAGCGAACGAGGATCACGGGCTGGTCGCCAGGATCGGGATCGTGCGCGTTGAAGCCGATGTCGCGCACCTCGCCGGACATTAGCATTTGATCACCGATAGGATCGATCACCGGGTTGCTATTCGGGACTTCGGTGGGTGTTGGTGTAAACGTCGGTGTATCGGTCGGCGTGCTGGTCAGCGTCGGCGTGTCAGTCGGTGTGCTGGTTGGCGTCGGCGTCGGTGTATCGGTGGGTGTATCGGTCGGCGTATTGGTCAGCGTGGGCGTGTCGGACGGTTCCAACGTGCCGGTGGGTGTATCGGTCGGCGTAGGTGTATCCGTTGGCGTGTTGGTCAGCGTGGGTGTGTCGGACGGTTCCAACGTGCCGGTGGGTGTATCGGTCGGCGTGTCAGTCGGTGTGCTGGTTGGCGTCGGCGTATCCGTGGGTGTATCGGTCGGCGTATTGGTCAGCGTGGGTGTGTCGGACGGTTCCAACGTGCCGGTAGGCGTGTCGGTGGGCGTTGGCGTATAGGTGAGTGTATTGGTTGGTGTTGGTGTCAGGCTTGGTGTGACACTCGGTGTCACGCCTGGCGTGTTGGTGCGGGTGGGTGTAGGCGTCGGCGTGGCGGGTACAATCCCGTCTGGGATGCGCGCGCAGTCCCCCAGCGGCGTAGTTGAGGAAACTTCAACCCAGCCATACGTGCCCGCAACGGCGATTTCCCACCAGCGGCGCGACGGTTCACGCGAAACAACCGAAAACTGCTGCCCGCTGCTGAGAATGGTCATGCGCGTGTACACAGTGCCAGGACCGGAGTAGACGGGGACACCGTCCACGTTGACACGGATGCGGCATGGTTCTGGTGACGGCGTGGGTGTGTTGATGCCCGGTGGCAGCGACGTCGCCGTGATAATGATCGGCGTGGGCGTGGGCGGAAGCGGCGTATACGTGGGCGGAACGGTCGGAAACGGCGTGTTGGCCTGGACGGTGGGGGTCGGCGGCGCGAGCACAATCCCGATCCGCGAGCAGTCGCCAAGCTGGTTGACGTAATACCCGCTGACCCAACTCTGGCGCCCGTTGTGCAGGACCTGCCACCACGGATCGGGGAAAATCTGCCGCCCGGTGACTTGCAGCGTTTGCCCAATGGACACCTGCCCGACCGCGTTATACACCAGGCCCGGCCCCTCGCGGACATTCAACGCGCCCACCGCGATCTGAACGCGGCATGTGCGGTCGGCGGCCTGTGTTGGCGTGATAAATGACAGCGTGGCGCCCGGCGTGGTCGTGATCTCGCTGGCACGCGCACGCACCGTCAGGTCCAGGAACGCCGACTGCCCGCGCACGTCACCGCGCCAGGGGACAACTTCCAGGCGCTGCGGGCCGGTTTCGGCGGGACGCCACGTTAAGAGCGCCTGGAACTCGGTTTCGCCGGTTTCAAGGTTGGGTGATGCCTGGGACGCGACAACAAAACCACCCACCAGCACCTCGACCCGCGTGACGCCCAGCGGATCGCTGGCAACGGTGAACAGCAGGACATCACTGTCGAGCAGGACTTCGGCGTTGGCGTCGGGTGCCTGGATGACAACCGATGGCCCGGCGGCTAACGCGGCTGCCGTGTCGGCGGCGGCGCTGTCCTTGTCGTCGCCCGTGGATAAGTTACATGCCTGGGCCGTTGCGACCAGAAAAACCAACAGCAGCAGCAACAGCCAGGGAAAACGATGATCGCCTTTGCGGGAAAACATATGGGCCTCCTGCCTGTTTGGTTGTCTGTGATCAGGTCAATGGCCTGTTTTGCGGGCCACTGCCGGGAATGCAGGCTAAAACACATCCAAAACACCACCCACGGGCAGTGTGCACGACTGCTCGTTTGTTCATAAATTATTACGCTGGTTTTTAATAGTCATACTCAGTCTATTATGGTATCCGTGCGGTCGTCAATAACCGGGCGCGAGCACCACCCGGTCGTCTGCTGTTCGTAGGTAAAACGCTGCTCAGCCGTCGCCTGACCCCGACCCGGCGGGTTATTCCTCATCTGCCAGCGGCTCGCCGAAATCGGGAGGGCTGATGTAGTAAAGAATGATATTGGTCAGGTCGTCGTATTGGAGCGCTTCTTCGCTGATCAAATGCCCCAGCCCGTCGCGCTGAATCAGGATCAGAATCGGGATATCTGAGCTGCTGATATCCGGCGTGAAAGCGCGCTCCAGCTCGTCAACCAGTGTTTCGCTGGCGATCCCATACAGCCAATCAGCCTCACTGTCCGCCGATTGCAGTATTTCGATTGTGGCCCACTCCTCAGGCAGGTTGTTCTGCGTGACGCTGGCCAGTAAAGACGGCGTTTCGGCCTGAAGCGTGCCCAGCGTGATGAACACGGTATCGCCCAGCACCTTCTTGTCCAGCCACGTTTTGGCCGCTTCGACCATCGCGCGCTGCTGGTTCAGGCAGTTCGGACACTGCAATGACATGGTCTGGATGATGACCACCCGGCCAAGATACTCTTCGAGCGTATGTGTCTGGCCGTCGGCGTCCACAAAGATTTGATACAGCCAGTCTCCCGGCAGCACATAATTATCGAGCGGCTCCGGTGTGCTGTTGTCGGGGTCTGGGGTGGGGTACGGTGTTGTGGTCGGCACAAACGTTGCTACGATCGCAGTGGCCGTTGGTGTGCTCGACGGTGACCATTCGGTCGGGAACGCGGTAGCGGGTTCCAGCGTGTTCTGTGCGGCAACCGCATCCAGCTCGGACGGTTCCGCCGTGGCGTCACCGTCGCAGGCGGTCAGCACCAGCGTGATCAACAGCAGCAAAACGATTGAGAACAGAAGTTGAACGTAACGCATAACCATCCTCGGCAAGTTGGCAGGCCAGTTTGCCTGTATTATATGCCAGTCGGTGTGGTTGTGCTTGACGGTTTGCCGTCGGCGGCACCTGCTGCCAGAATCGAGGTAGGGGATCGTTGATCCCTGACTGGAAAACTAACAAGGAGGCGAGATGAAGATCGGAATCGTGGGTAGTGGGCTGGTTGGATCGACGGCGGCGTATGCGCTGGTGATGCGCGGCATCGGGCGCGAGATCGTGCTGGTGGATTTGAACAAACAGCGGGCGCAGGCCGAAGCGGATGATATTTTACACGCCGTGCCATTTGCGCCGTATCCGCTGCGGGTGCGTGCCGGTGATTATGCCGATCTTGCGGACAGCCCCGTGGTCATTATCACGGCGGGAGTGGGCCAGCGTCCCGGTGAAACGCGGCTTGAACTGCTCGGACGTAACGCGGCGGTGTTCCGGGACGTGGTGCCCAACGTGTTAAAACACGCGCCGGATGCGGTGCTGCTGGTGGCCTCGAATCCGGTTGACGTGATGACGCATATCGCCGCCCACTACGCGGCGGAATTTGGCGTGCCCAGCAGCCGCGTGCTTGGCTCTGGTACGACGCTGGATACGGCGCGATTCCGGGCGCTGCTGGGGCGGCACCTGGGTGTTGATTCGCAGCATGTGCATTGTTACGTGTTGGGCGAGCATGGTGATTCTGAGGTGCTGGCCTGGTCGGAAGTCAGCATTGGCGGTATTCCGCTGGACGAATTTTGTGTGGATGGCGGTCAAGAAGTCACTGCCGAGGTGCGGCAGTCGATCGATGAGCAGGTGCGCCGGGCCGCCTATCACATCATCGAAGGCAAGGGCGCGACCTACTACGGGATCGGGAGCGCCCTGGCGCGTATTGTCCAGGCGATCTTGAGCGATCAACGTGCGATTCTGACGGTCTGTACGCCCAGCCAGGACGAAATCGTCGGCGTGCCGGATGTTACCATCGCGCTGCCTAACCTGGTAGGCGGACAGGGCGTGATCTCAACCTGCCTGTTCACGCTCAGCGATGACGAACACGATCAACTTCATCGCAGCGCCGCGATTGTGCGCGAAGCGATCGAGAGCCTGAATCTGGACTGACGCGCACCGGCAAAAACGGCCCTCGCCATGTGTCCGGCGAGGGCCATGAATGGCACAGCCATTGAGCGGTTTATCCGGCGTTTTCCACAAAAACGGGCAGGTGACCGAGGGCAACGATATCTTGCCACTGTTCCGGATCACCCTCGGTGAAGATCGCGGCCTTGGCGACCACGTTGGCGTTTACTTTGTCCATCAATGCCTGCATGCCTTTCAGCGTGCTGCCGGTGCTGACGACATCATCGACCAGCGCGACCGGCTGTTCGACCAGTAGATGACGGTAACGTGCGTCGAGATACAGCGTTTGTGATTCGCCTGCCGCTGTGATCGACACGGTTTCCACCGAGATCGGGTCTTCCATGTACGCCTTGTGATCCTTGCGCAGGGTCACGAACTGGCAGCCAAGTTCGATAGCCAGCGCATACGCCAGCGGGATAGACTTGGCTTCGGGCGTGACAATCGTCTTCGGGTAAAGCGGCGCCAGCCTGGCGGCCAGGGCGCGCGCTGCCGCCTGTGTCAGTTCGACATCGGCCAGGCAGTCCACGAACGCGATGCGCACGCCGGGGGCGACTTCTACAAGCGGGAGATCGCGCACGACTCCCGCAACTTCTACACGATAGGTATCTTTTTGCTCCTGCACCGGACTTTCTCCTTCACCTGATCCAGGCATGTGTATTATCAGCAAACACGCTAAAAGCGAACACGCAAAGGAGCACTCGACGCACACAAAAACCCTCGCTGCATCAGGAATGCGAGGGATTCAATGATGGTAAAACAGCAGCGAAGGAAAGATTTTGCCTGATTTGCCCTTTGCGGGGCAATGGTACCACGTTTGATGGTGCTAGTCCACTCGTTCGAGACGGCGGCTCGTGAGGCGGGAATCATGTGTGTCCGCCGTGATGGTTCGGGCGGACACACAGGTGTTATGTTATGCGGCTGTTAGGCGCTGTTTTTCAGCGGAACGCTTACTGATCGACGCGCGTGATTCGCCCTTCGACTTCTGGCGCGACCGGGCTGTTGGCTGCGATATAGTCGGCCAACACTTCGTCGAGCGGGGTGCCGAAGTCATACGGATTCATGGCATTTTCGGCGAACACGGAGTAGCCGTCGCCGCCGGTGCGCATGTAATCGTTAGTCGCGACATAGTACACGGCTTCGAGATCGAGCGGCTCGTATTCTCCGGTTTCGGCGTTCAGCACATCGACGCTGACAATGCGGCTGCCGGGTTCCTGGCTGCCATCCCACGTAAAGCGCAAACCGCCCACCTGCGGGAAGCGCCCTGCGCCGTCTTCCACCTGGGAAACGCCATTTTCGAGCGCGTCCCATACATCGGCGCCGCTCAGTGAAAAAGTGCTGACCAGGTTGCCAAACGGCAGGACGGTCAATACTTCGCCCAGCGTGACTTCGCCTTCGTCGATGTCCGCCCGGATACCACCGCCATTTTGTATGGCGATATCGACCCCGGTGTGAGCAATGATGGCGTCCGTGATCAGGTTGCCCAGGTTACATTCTTCTACACGGCATACGCTGCGATCCCCGACCAGGAATACGGCTGATTCACCGACAGGCGTCTGTTTGAGGACCTCGATGGGCGCGGCCAGTTCGACGAGCAGATCGTCTATGTCTGTGTCAGGCGTGATATAGCGTGAAAGTGAAATGACATCACCGCCCCAATCGACGAGGACACCTGCGGCATCAAACTCCACATCCAGGCGGCCCAGGAATTCGTTTTTCTCACCGGCTTGCACGACAAGAATCGGTGCCGCGTCGGCGCCTTCCATGACCACCGGGTACTCGCCCTCAGCGCCGGTATAGGCATTACTCAGCAGCGTGTGGCTGTGCCCGCCGATGATAATGTCCACGCCGGTAACTTCACCCGCCAGCGCCACATCGTAGTTAAATCCGATATGCGACAGCAGGATGATTTTGTTGACATCCATGCCCGTGAGTTCGTTCACGACATTCTGTGTAACTCCGGCCAGGTCAGAGGAAAATACCAGGTCGTCACCTGGCGAGGCCAGAATGTCGGTTTCCGGCGTGGTCAGTCCGATTACACCGATCTGTTCGCCGCCCACCTCAAGCACGGCGTAGGGCGCGACTTTGCCGTTCAATTCCGCCGATGCTCTGAAATCGATATTGGTAGCTACGACCGGAAAGTCCAGCCCATCAATGAACGCGGCCAGCACATCGTCACCATTATCAAATTCGTGGTTGCCGAGTGTCATGGCGTCATAACCTAACAGGTTCATGATCTGGACGTTGTCCTGCCCGTGATACTGCTGGTGGAACAAGGTTCCCGTAAATCGATCCCCGGCATCAAGCAGTAATGAATTTTCTACCTCGGCGCGAATTTGCTTAACTACGGTTGCCTGACGTGCCACACCGCCATCGCCGTTTGGCTCGTGTTGGGCATGGGTATCATTGGTGTGCATGATGGTTAGTGCGAAAGTCTCTTCATCTTGAGCCATAGCGCTGGGAATCAAGCCGATTACCAGCAAAACAATGGTAATGACTAACAATGCTCTGCGCATTTCCTTGCTCCTTTATCTCCGGCTAAGATTATAGTTTCATGCATAGAGAGACTTCATTATTGTTGATTTTTGATGGGGAGGCAAATTAAAACCGTTTAAAAGTGATCACACCTTTTTTACCTGGCGGTGGATTCTTTACCTTTGTTCGAGTCAGCTTTTTTCACTGATGATGGGCGGAACAGGAAGGAAAAACGGCAGCAGCATGCCACCGGTTGATCAATAAAACAAAACCGCCCGGCTGTACGAGCGGCAGCATATTCATGTTTCTTTACCCTGATCGCCCAAAATGGTTACAAAAAACGTGTCGGGGCGCCCGGATTTGAACCGGGGACCTCTTGCACCCCATGCAAGCGCGCTAGCCAAGCTGCGCCACGCCCCGCTACTCAGTACGGTCAATGGTAGCGCAGAATCGCCAGATGTCAAGGTGCGGTTTTGGCATGTTACCGCCGGGGCAGCTTCATCCTACATTTGGATATCGAGCACGCACCATTCCCCGTCTCGTTTCTGCATTTTGAGCACCCAGGCGAAATCCGATTCCTGTGTTAGATCACCCGCCTGGGCCGTGACGTGCCCGGAAATGTGTACGTCGGCGCTGTTATCTTGCTCGTTCTGGGTGTCGTATCCCAGGTTCGAAAATGTGAACTGAAAGTTGAGACCGCCAAATGGGTCCTGGCCGGTATCGCTGCACGACAGGGTGATCATCTGGTCGGCGTCCTGGGCTTCGAAGGCGCTCATAATCGCCTTGGCGGTATCGACTGGGCTTGTTTTTTCCTTGTCGTCGTCTCCTCCGCCGCACGCGGCCAGCATGACTGTAACCAGCATGACGAGCATCAGGGCTGTGAACACTCGTTTCATTCAGGGTTCCTCCTGCGGAAGGCGTGAATACGCGGTACGTTTCACAGTGTAATCGAATGCGTGTTTGAAGGCTAATGTGAGTGTGAGGTTGGGCGGTTTCGTCAGCCGCCGATTGGGCATTATAGGCTCGCTCTGGTAGACTCGCCGGGGTGTGTGTCCGGATAAACGAGTAAGGGGCGGAATGCATGACGATGCGGGCGTTTGTGAACCGGAACATTCAGCGGCATGGGGTACGGTATGGGTTGGTCGTGCTGGCAGCGTTGTTGATTGTGCTCGCGCTCGATCAGGTGACGAACGAACTCGACACCGCTCGTTACTACTGGGATTTTGCGCTGTATTACGATATGGCCGAAGAAGGTCTGATCGACAACGAGTTGATCGCGCCGTTTGCCTACCGTTTTGTGACGCCCATGCTCGCCAGGGGGCTGACCGACCTGTTCGGCTTCGACACAGCGATCCTGGTTAGCGGGTCGGCTGAGGGCGCGCATTTTGTCGCCACGACGTTTGACGGCTTCCGCATGATCGCTATCATGGGCGCGGTCGCGCAGCTTGTAACCGCTTTTTGGCTGGCCGAGGTGTTTGGGGCACGATTCTGGGGCGCGCTGGTCGCGGCAGGCGCGGTTGCGCTGTCGCTGTATAACGTGCGGTTTCTGCTGTTTGACGTGTCGCGGCCCGATCACCTGGCGTACCCGTTGATGACGATTGCAGTCGTGGCCCTGCTGCGCCGGAACTGGGCCGTCTGCCTGATCGTGTCCGGTTTTGGTTTGCAGGTGCGCGAGTTTCTCATCATCCCGCCGCTGATCATGCTGGCCGGCCTGGCGTGGACGTTTATCCGCACGCGCTCGCGTGAAGCGCTGGTCTGGGCGCTGATAATGGTCGCGGTGACCGGCGCGTGTGTGATCGTGCCGCGCGTGCTGCTTCACGTGGAGATCAGCGGCCAGTTTGTCGATCCGATCAACAAGCCGGAAACACTCTCGAACCTGATCAATGCCCCACGCACCAAAGACCGGGATATCAACATTGCCTTTAATGCGTTCAGCTACGGGCTGCCGATCTGGCTGCTGCTGACGCCGGTACGATTTCTCCACGCCTGGACGGCTTTGCGCGATCGCTGGCTGTTCCTGGTGTTGTACGGGACGCTGGTGTTTGTGCTGACGATGTACGGCGGGACCGATATCTGGCGTTTTATCAGCTACCTGTCGGTGCCAATGGTGATGGTGCTGGCGGTGCTGCTGCGCAATACTGACGCGCCCGTTCACCCGCTCGAAATCGTGTATATGCTCGCTGCCGTGGCCGTGTATAACCGCCTGTTCGAGATGATCCCCAACCTGCACGGCCCGTACCTCGATTTTTACGGCGGCTATGACACCCGCGTCAACGCTAACACATACGGTCGCCTGCACCTGTGGGGCACGCTGATCGCGGGGGCGGTGGTGCTGCGCGCCGGGTTAACCCTTGTACCGGCCATTGTGCGGAGCCGCCAGTCTGCATCATGAATGCCGCGTGGATAATCCTTCCTAACTGATACCGTTGGCGACATGAAAACGCACCGGACCGAGTGATCCAGCGCGTTCGTTTTTGCGGAAAAAAACCGGCAGATGAGATTTTCGCTAGCTGAATAGTAGTATACCGTAAGACTGCGCAACGCCTCAAAAAGTCGGGGCTTTTGGACGCGGATTCCTGGCATACTGTAGGCAGCGTAAACGCTTAGTACTACAGCCGCAGTTAGTGCAACAGAAACGCTCAAGTGGGCGAACGAGCGAAACGGCGACGGTAATGGGCAGCTTTCGCA
>JAFGHR010000079.1 GCA_016930015.1 Anaerolineae bacterium
AAGGCTTTGATTTCTTGTTCGGTGAGGGTAAAGGTTCGTTTTGCCATACCCTCTAATTATGCGAGTTTCTTTTGATTTGTCCATTATATGGTCAGGCGCATTTGTACAAGCCAGCCCAATGTTTGAGCTGGCTTCGCGCTTGATTGTTCTGGCAAACCCTAGTCCGTTGCTACCATCTCGGCTGAAACACGCTCAACTACTTCGGTTTCAGTCGTTGCCGGACGATCGCTGCGGCGAACAGCCCACAGAATCAATGCAATTGCGACAGCAGCGCCGACGATAACGCCAGCACTATAACCTTGATACTCAACCACGATAGGAGCCATGATAAGGCCGACCAGATTCATGACTTTGATCATCGGGTTAAGGGCCGGACCAGCCGTATCTTTCAGGGGATCACCAACGGTGTCACCGACAACACTGGCTTTGTGATTCTCACTGCCCTTACCGCCAAAGTAACCATCTTCAACGTACTTCTTGGCGTTGTCCCAGGCACCACCAGAGTTTGACATAAACACAGCCAACAACTGGCCGGTCACAATCACGCCCGCCAGAAAACCACCCAACGCCTGCTCCTTCAGCACAAGACCAACTGCAATCGGGGCCAGCACCGCAATCAGGCCCAACGGGACCAATTCGATCTGAGCCGACTGGGTCGAAATCTTGACCGCGTTAGCATAATCAGGAGTCTGGGTACCATTGGCAATTTCCGGAATACGGAGCTGACGGCGCACTTCGGCCATGATCAGGTTGGCAGCGCGGGTCACAGCTTTGATCAACAGGCCGCTGAACAGAAGCGGCAGCGAGCCACCGATCAACAGGCCCACAAACACGACCGGATCAGCCAGGTTGACGACTTCTTCAAACGTCGGGTCAACGCGCTGAATATCCGTGAAGAAACTGCCGAACAATGATACAGCCGCAATAACCGCCGAACCAATGGCGACACCTTTTGTGATGGCCTTGGTCGTATTGCCAGCCGCGTCCAGGTCGGCCATGATCTGGCGGGATTCTTTGCTCATGCCTGCCAGCTCACCGATGCCGTTTGCGTTATCCGAAATAGGTCCGAAGGTATCCATGCTGACATTGTTGCCCGTGTGCGACAGCATACCCACACCGATCAGCGTTACGCCAAACAGGATGTAGCTGTAGCGATGAACTTCGGGAACTTCTTGCATGCTGACGATAAACAGCGCCAGGACCATAATCCACAACGCCGAGAAGAAACCTTCGACCAGATGACCGCGCAATTGGCCGCGCACGATCTGGAAAAGCGAAAGCGCGACACCCGCCAGTACAGCAATCAATTCGTACTTATCCGGGAAATCATAGCTGTAAACCAGGATCGAGGCGCTCAGACTGGCGACGATCACAAATAGCGCCCATACACTCGATAGATAACCGAGCGACAGACCTTCCAGGATCACCGAAGCCGGGCCAAAACGAGTTGCTGCTGAAATCGTCCGTACGCGCGGACTCTTAGCACTTGTTGCGTACGAGGTCAGCGGGTTGAACACCACCGCCAACGCTACACCCACAGCCACTAGCGTCGCCAGTGAAAGCTGGCCAGCATACAGCCAGGCCAAAAAGAAGGTCGCGGTGATGGTAATACCGCTCGACACTTCGTAACTCTTGAACATGGCTTCTTCGGCGTCATCGACGCGCCACAGCGATACCGCATAAGTCCCGAAGATCGAGCTTACCACACCAACGCCGCGTACGAGTAGTGGCAGCACAATCCAATACAACTCGCCGTTGATAGCGGTCAGCGCCAACCCCAGGATCAGGCTGGACACAATCGTGACCTCGTAGGACTCGAAGATGTCAGCCGCCATACCGGCGCAGTCACCGACGTTGTCCCCCACCAGGTCAGCGATCACAGCCGCGTTGCGTGGATCGTCTTCTTCCATGCCGGCTTCGACTTTGCCGACCAGGTCGGCGCCAACGTCAGCCGCCTTGGTGTAGATGCCACCACCCACACGCATGAACAGAGCCAGTAGCGTGCCACCAAAACCAAAGCCCAGCAGCACATCCGGTGATGCTTTACCGAAAATAATAAAAATCATGGTGCCGCCGAACAGTCCCAGGCCATCGGTCAGCATGCCCGTGATCGTGCCCGAACGATAGGCAATCTTCAGCGCTTCCTGATAACCACCGGCGTCCGCCGCTGCTGCCACGCGCACGTTCCCCTGAACGGCCATGTTCATGCCGAAGAAACCCACCATGGCGGAAAAAGACGACCCCATGACAAAGGCCAACGCACGCGAAATAGCAATTATCAAACGTGCACGATCCTGGTCGCCGTTAAAGTACTCGTTCGCTTCGGGTGTCGGGTCTACCACAAACACACTCAGGAACATGGCAACTGTGAGCAGCACGATGAGAATCACAACGGTCCGCAACTGAGTACGCAGATAGGCATTCGCGCCATCTCGGATATAACCCCAGATACGCTGCATTTCCGCAGTACCCTTATCCGCGGATAAGATGTAACGCCGCAGCCACATGGCGTAGGTCAGCGCGATCCCCGCCGTGGCCAGGACAATAAAGATCATTACTTCTTCGAAGGTTTTAACGTTCTCCATTTCGAACATATAGGATAATCCTCCTATTGATGCAAGGGCTTCAACATACAAGTCAGCTAACGCGACTTTTTTGAACATAAAGTGGCTGTTTCCCAGGAATTTTGGGTCCGTCCGACTTTTCCAGCGTGAGCATATGAACTGTCACACCTGGTCAGGTCCCAGGGTATTTCGAGAACCAGCCTGACAACAGGGGGCATTTTACCGCGAAGAGCTAAAAAGAGACAAAACATTATCCGTTAATATCAACAATACTGCACCAGAATGCGTGAAACTCTCATGTTTTCGAGCACAGATCGATCACCGGTTGCAGCCAAAACAACCAGATTCTACGCATAAACGCCAAAGTCCCGAACGAGTCGGGACTTTGGATGTGTGGCGCTGTGACACCTAGTTCATCACAAGGAGGGGTGTCACAGCGCCGATAGTGGTACTACTACTGTTCATAGACACCACCTCCTTCTGTTTAGGATGGCGAATTCAGAAGAAGATGCTAACGAGAATACTCTCGCATACATTGGTTAGATTATGGCATAGCATAATCATTCTGTCAATTAACCGAACATTAAAATTGGCGCGCCTGATTCTGGTGATATGCCGACATGCCCAATGAAAAAGTTAAAAGCCAGACCGTCGTATTTTTGCCGGAAAACCCCGTGATTGTCACCTTTGCGTAACGAGATTATGTTTGCAGGATCACAGCCGTATTGCTAGACTACATAGGTTACCCTGTTTGTTTTTTGGCTGTTGAAGGAAGATGCGTATGGCACGGCGGCTAGGTCACTTTCTGGCGTTGGCTGTAGTGACACTTGTATTGCACGGGGCAACCCTTTTTGAGCCTGTGAGTGCTCAAACGCTTGAAGACCTGACAATCGAAATCACTTATCCGGCCAGCGGGCAGCCGTTATTTGGTGTTGTGAACATAACCGGCAGTGCGGCACACTCAACGCTGTTCGCCAGTTACACACTCGAATACGATGATCTCAGCGATCCAAACGAACAGTGGTTCCTGGTCCAGGAACGCGTGACGCAACAGGTACACAATGATGTACTCGGCACGTGGAATACAAACATGGTGCCCGACGGAATCTACCAGCTTCGTTTGCGTGTCTTTTTGACAGACGAGCGCAGCGATGAATTTGTTGTTGCCAATTTACAGATCGCCAACAGCGAGCCTACACCGGTCCCGACTGTGGCCGCCGAATCCGGTGACGCAACACCACAAATGCCCACGCCGGGCCCGTCGCCAACATCGTTAATCGAACAACCACCGAGCAACAATCCGTCAGCCGATACCATGGCGGAAGTGAACCCGCTGGCTAACGAGGGGAGTAACACCAACCCGGACTCGGACACAAGTACAAGCACGCGCATCAACATCAGCCGCGTTAGGAGCGCCTTCTGTTCTGGCGTATATCTGGCTTTTGGTATGTTGGTTTTCCTCGGCGTTTACACATTTGCCCGCCGGTGGCTGCGGGTGTTATCACACCGGGCGGTGCTACCCGATGATAAACAGGAAGGTATTCACTAATCATGGCAACGGAGCGTTACCTTATCGTTGGCCTGGGAAACCCTGGTCGGAAATACCAGGACACACGCCATAACGTAGGCTTCCGCTGCGTTGATGCACTGGCGCAGGCGCATAACCTGTCATATGCCAGTCGGAAGAAGTCAAAAGCCAAGATCGCAGAAGGCCACATAGCCGGGAAACAGGTTCTGATCGCCAAGCCACAAACCTTCATGAACCTCAGCGGCAGTTCCGTTCAGGGCCTGATAGCTTTTTATAAGATTCCGCCAGAACACCTGCTCGTGGTGTTTGACGATCTCGACATCCCATTAGGAACGTTACGTATCCGGGCCAAAGGCGGCACGGGCGGCCACAAAGGCATGACCGATATCATCAAACGCCTGGGAACTCAAGAATTCCCCCGTATTCGTTTTGGTATTGACCGCCCACCTGACGGAGTCGATCCGTCCAATTTTGTGCTGCGACGTTTCGACACAGCCGAAACCGTTCTCGTCAACAAAACCGTTGAACGTGTAATCAATGCCATCGAAACATGGCTGGCAGACACCATCGATACCGCCATGAATCACTACAACGGGGCGGCTGAACCAGACACATCTTCCACCAAACCACCGCAAACCTTGCTGCTCACTGGTGACACAGAACCAGTCGCACTGAACAATACCAACGGATAACCTCTCCTTATGCAATTAACCGGTCTCCTTGACACGCTGCGTCAAACCGTAGAATATCAAGAGGTGCTGCGCCGGCTGAAAAACCGGCAGCCGGTGCCCGATCAATCCTTGTTGCGAGCCGCCCGGCCTTACGTCATTGCAGCCCTGGCCGGCGATCTGGCACGCCCGGTCATTGTGCTGACCGGGCGTGTCGATCGTGCATATAACGTTGTCGAGCAGATACCGGCATGGCAGCCCGATTTACCGCTTCACCGGTTTGCAGAACCAACAGCTATCTTCTACGAACGTGCGCCATGGACGGATAACGCTATCCGGAGCCGGATCGATACGCTGGCCCAACTCGTGCCCCCAATTGGTCCTCACCAGGAGCCAGCCGCCCAACCATCGATCATCGTGGCGTCAGCCTACGCCCTGATGCAAAAAACCCTGCCCGCGCGTGAGTTCCGAGCCAACTCGCGCACGCTGAAAACAGGCAGCCGGGCTGCACCCGAAGCCCTGCTTCGAAATTGGCTCCAGATCGGTTATCTACCGGCCTCAATTGTGGTCGAGCCCGGCACGTTTAGCCGCCGGGGGGGTATTCTGGATATCTTCCCGATTGCGTCGGAGCGGCCAATACGCATCGAGTTTTTTGACGACGAGATCGACAGCCTGCGCACATTCGATCCGGCCACACAACGATCGCTAAACAACATAGAAACATTCATCATCACACCGGCACGGGAAACACTCCCGCGTTTCTCGCCCCAGGTGGGCGAACACCTTGCTGACTGGTTCAGCACACTGCCGACGCCTGCCGACGACGCGACTTCCGCCCGACCGGATCAAGACCATCTGGCAAACGGAATCGCGTTTCCCCTGTTAGAGTTTTATCTTCCATACCACTACAGCTATCCCGCCAGCCTGTTAAGTTATGCATCGACTGATACGCTCATTATCGTGGATGACTGGGCATCGCTTAAAGACACCATAAGCGAGTTGGAAGAACAAGCGCTGATTACCCAACAGGACAAGATCACGTCAGGGCAGATTCCCCCTGATTATCCGCTGCCCTACATAACCTGGGACGAACTGCAAGACGAACTGTCCGTACACCAGGTGCTCCATTTAGGTACCAATCTGGCGTTTGATGCACCCAGTGGACCGATCATCGGGGAAAAGTTCTCACCGGGTTCGCGTTTTGGGGGGCAGCTACGACTCGTGCTTGACGAGTTATCAAAGCTTTATCACGGCATAGAGCGTGTAACCGTCGTGACGCAGCAGGCGCAGCGCATAGCCGAGTTATGGGGTGAGCAAAACCATTACGTGTATCCTGTCAGCGAGATAAGCCGTCTCGACGCTATCGGCCAACTCACGTTTGTAGAGGGTACTCTGGGTGAGGGTTGGGTTCTGGATGATGGAAACACCGGCCTGCACCTGATTACCGACGCCGAAATGTTTGGGTGGAAGCGCCCCGAACCCCGCCGCCGCCAACAACCACGCGCCCTGCCGCCGGAATCCAGTTTTGCAGACCTGAAAACCGGTGATTATGTGGTACACGTTGAATACGGCATTGGGCGCTTCGCGGGACTGCAAAAGCGCGTCATTGACGACAACGAGCGCGAATACCTGCTTGTTGAATATGCGGGCACCGACACACTGTACGTTCCAATTCACCAGGCCGACCGGCTGTCACGTTATGTTGGCGCAGATGACAGACCGCCACAGCTTAACCGCCTGGGCACACAAGACTGGAATCGTACAAAGGAAAATACAAAACGGGCCGTTGAGGAAGTGGCACGTGAACTGCTGGAGTTATACGCCGCGCGGGCTGAAGTTCAGGGATATGCTTTTGGTCCGGATACACCCTGGCAAAAGGAGCTCGAAGCGTCGTTCCCTTATATCGAAACGAACGACCAACTCAAAGCGCTGCAAGAAGTCAAAGCCGACATGGAGCACTCACAGCCCATGGACCGCTTGGTTTGTGGCGACGTTGGTTATGGAAAAACTGAGGTCGCCTTACGTTCTGCCTTTAAAGCCGTGATGGATGGTAAACAGGTAGCCATGCTGGTTCCAACAACGGTACTGGCCCAGCAGCACCTGACCACGTTCTCACGGCGTCTGCTGGCGTTTCCCGTAAAGGTTGAGATGCTGTCGCGATTCCGTTCCGCAGCCGAACAGCGGCAGATTCTAAAGGAAATGCAAGAAGGCCAGATTGATATTATCATCGGAACCCACCGTTTATTACAGGCTGATATCCACTTTAAAGACCTGGGCTTGCTCATCATTGATGAAGAACAGCGCTTTGGTGTAACACATAAAGAGCAGCTCAAACAGCTACGAACCGAAGTTGACGTATTGACTCTGACGGCCACGCCCATTCCGCGTACATTGTACATGGGGCTGACCGGTATCCGTGACATCAGCATGATCCAGACACCGCCGGAAGAACGCCTGCCGATTGTCACTCATGTAGGAATATCTGACGACAAACTGATCCGCCAGGCCATCTTACGTGAACTCGATCGCGGCGGGCAAGTGTATTTTGTCCACAACCGGGTACAAACTATCCATACTGTCGCTGCCAGACTCCGGCGGTTGGTCCCCGAAGCATCGATCGTGGTGGGGCATGGGCAAATGGACGAAAACCGCCTTGAAGACGTCATGACATCGTTCGCGCGAGGTGATCATGATGTGCTTGTGTCAACATCCATCATTGAAAGTGGTCTGGATATCCCCAATGCCAATACACTGGTCGTTGATCGGGCGGATTGGTTCGGGTTGGCCCAGCTCTACCAGATTCGCGGGCGTGTGGGACGCGGTGCCAGCCAGGCTTATGCCTTTTTTTTCCACTCGCGGACCAGCCGCCTGACGGCTGACGCACGCGCACGGCTGGATACCATCAGCGAGCAAACCCAGCTTGGGGCCGGTATGTCAATCGCCATGCGCGACCTTGAAATTCGCGGTGCAGGTGACCTGTTGGGCACGCGGCAAAGCGGGCACATTGCGGCAGTGGGTTTCCATCTCTACACCCAGTTGCTGGCCCAGGCTGTACAATATTTGCGCGGCGAGGGTGAAGCGCCCCAACTGACCATCACGACGCCTACGGTAACGATCGATTTGCCACTGCCCGCCTATATTCCGACCGGATACATACCGGAACCAGCACTGCGCATCCAGTTATATCGCCGGCTGGCAGAGCTTGACAGCCTGGATGCCATCGACGCGATGCGAGCCGAACTCATCGACCGGTTTGGCCCGCTGCCGCGTGCTCTCGAAGGGCTTTTGTTCCAGTTGAATATCAAGCTCCTGGCACAATCAGCCAAGGTGTCGGCGGTAGGAACGGAAAACGACCAGATTAGCATCCGGCTGCCTTATCTGGCCAGCATCGATCGCGCACTGCTCCAGCGCATGATCGGGTCAGATGTCCGAGTCAGCCGCACAGCGATCTGGTTACCACACGATACGGTTGATGAGAACGAATGGCGCGACAGGCTGGTCAGCGTGTTGGAAATGCTCCAAATACAATCACCAGTCGCCCTTTGAATCCCACATATCCCACACGGCAGGATAAGTCTGTGTGGGATAATGCCGGGTTATGTTGGATAACTATGGGATAATGTGGGTTATGTGGGAAAACAAGCCGTTGACGCATACGTTCCCGCCGCAGGACACCTGGATTCCCGCTTGTTTAGCTGTGCTCTGGCAGCCATTCGACAATCAGCCCTAATGACTTGGGCCCGACATGTGTTCCCAATACGGGCGTCACATATGACACAGAGACTGTCTGCGGAGACAGCGCCTCATTAGCATATTCGGCTAGTTGGTTGGCTTCATCTTCGGCCCCACCATGAATTACAACTAAGCGGCCAATCGGATTGTTGGAAGCGTGTTCGCGCGCAACTTCCAACAAATGCGCTGCCGCTCGTTTGCGCGTCCGTGCACTCCCCGCCGAAGCTACGATACCGTCATCTCCCAAAAACAAAATCGGCTTGACGTGCAGCGCGGAACCTAATAACAGCCGCGCGTGCCCAATTCGCCCGCCGCGATGTAGAAATTCCAGGCTTTCAATAGTGAATATTAACCGCTGCCGCGCTGCCGTTTGCTCGATCACCTGGACAATTTCCGCCGGACTTGCACCGCGATCACGCGCCTCAGCCCCACTCAGCACAGCGTGCCCCAGCGCCCATGATGTCTGGTATGTGTCGATGATATGCACCGGGAAATCGACAACTTCTCTTGCCTGGACTGCCGACGCATAGGTGCCGCTCAATTCACTCGAAATCACCGCACATACAATTTCATCGGCTTTTTCGGAATCATGCGCTGTCTGAAAAAGAGACACAAAATCTTGTAGTGAAACCTGTGATGTCTTCGGCAGTTCCTCAGAGACGGCCAGCCGGTCGTAGAATTCTTCCGCATTAATATTTACACCATCTTTATAGCACTCTTCACCCCATAAGATATATAAAGGTGCCACATAGATATGCCGTTCAGCGGCCAGTTCCGCGGGGAAATTCGCGGTGCTGTCAGTTACCAGTGCAGTTCGTGTTGTCACAATCACCTGCCTCCTATGCTTGAGTAGTAAAAACCTGTTCCCCGCCTTAAGAAGCTGGCCCCACCCATCCGATCAATCGAATCTCACCCCGCAGCGTGCCGGTTAAGCGGCGCGCGCTGTACCCTGACGCCTCGGCAACATACAGATCAAGCCGACCATCATCAACCCCAGGTTGAAACGTGATGCCTGCATACGCCAGCCATCGCCCGCCCGGTGAATAGCTGGGATCACAAGCAAGTGGCATGTTCGATGGACCGGATACAACCGCCATATCGCTGTGCATGACGATTAACCCGTAGGGACACTGTCCATTTTTCCCGGCGAACGCTACGTAGTCCCCCTGAGGTGACCAGTCAGCCGCAAAACCAAAACGTGAAAATGTATACTCATCGGTTGATGCAATCAGGTTACCATTACTATCTTTTAATAAAATGCCCGCCGGGTCCGTGGCGCGATGATATATCACCTGGAGCCCTCCCGGTGACCAGGCAGCCCCCAGGTTTAACGATCCGTCGATATCGGAGACTTCACGCAGTGTCCCTGACTGGGTGTTGGCAACCCAGATTTTTGACTCGGCGGCAAGCGGATCGGATAACCCGGTTGTAAAACCAATCTGCAGGTTGCTCAGCCACTTGGGCGGACTATCGAGTTTTTGATCCGTAATGCGGCGTACATTTCCTGTTTCTACGTCAAGGACAAACAGGTTGCCTTGTGTGGGCGCTGCCGATTCCAAAACCGAACATGATTGCGGCTCGTCCGGTGCCCATGTCGGGCAGTCTTCCCTGTCCGATACAAACGCCAGGCGCCGTCCATCCGGTGACCACGCGGGCCAGAGGTCATACGCGCCATGCGCCGTCACATTCTGAACCGAAGACCCATCTGCCGAAACCAGGAAAATATCCGTGTCATACGCGGTTGGCAGCACCACCGCAAATTGTGAACTGTCCGGTGACCATACCGGCTGGTGACCGGCCACACCACGCGGGCTAAGTGAAGGCAGATCAAACAACCGCAGGCTGATCCCCAAGCTCAAGTTGAGCAGATATAACCCGCCAACACGCGTACCGTCGTCTAAAACAGCCGCTTCCAGGAAATAAACAAGTTTGTTACCATCCGGCGCCCAATAGATACGTGTCTCGGTACTGGCCGGTACTTCCAGAATCTTTTCCCGCTGGCCCGAAAACGGGTCGATCAGATACAGCGTAGCTTGTTCGGACGAGGGAATCGGCGTCAAAAGGTCTTCGGTCCCGGTGCGCTCGTTTACGCTGAGAATCGAAAACCAGGGACTGCTCAATCCACTGCTGATCTCGGATGATACCTCAACGGTTGTCCATTGATCGTTCGCAAAATTCATCGCCGGGTATGGGGTTGCCGTCGGTGGGGGAATCGGGCTGGGCGTAACCGTGATTGTTGGTGTGTGCGAGGGTGTCGGCGTCATCATTGTCGTTGGTGATGGCGTTATTGTCGGCGTGGCTGACGCCGTCGCCGTAAGCGTAATCGTCGGGGTTAACGAAGGTTCTGGGGTTGGCGTCGGGGTCTGGATCGCAAAATTGCAGGCAGTCAGCATCCCGCACAAGCCAACACCAGTTAACAGTTGTTTGAGACGAATTTGTTTCACCATACGTCTAATCACAGATCGGTTTCAACATAGAGTACAACACAAACATGAGTGGCCACATAGCCATTTTTAGACCGTCAACAAAGGATACTTGCTGCCACCGGCCAACAACTTAACGACTGCCGTCTCGGTTCCCAACGCGCCGCTGGCGTTTGAGCATGTTATTTCTTTAACACGTAATACGAGCCGCGTTTTTCACCCATTTTGATCAGAATCCCCCGGCTCACTAGGTCAGCCAGGTCACGGCGAATTGTCTCGGTATGAACATCGGGGCAGAGTTCCTGCAAATCTTTGTTCGTAATACGCGCATTCTTACGATTGATCAAAAAATCAAGAGCATATTCCTGGCGGCGGTTGACGGGTTGATGACGAAACACACCACCAAACAATTCTGGTTCCATGTCTCCGGTCACTACTACGGGCGTGCTGTACAACGAAACCCGGAATCCACCGGCTGTTTCGGCGAAGCATGGTTCCGGCAAGTGATGCTGCTGCATCAGCGCCAGCACGCGATCAACACCATACCCCAGGCGCTCAATAAAGCCCATATCTGACAGCACCTGTACGATCGCCGAATTGCGTGAAAACCGTTCATCCACGATATTGTCGATCGTTACCGGTCCCGGTAAGCTCCCCGGACTGGTAATCTCCAACCGGTCGCTAAAGATATACAGGCGGATACCGTCACCCTGGATGCTGTAGTCCCGGTGCGCAACCGCATTGACCACCAGTTCGCGCACGGCTTGCAGCGGATATTCAAGTTGTTCGGTGCGAGCCATTTTTCCACTAAGCTGCACGCCTTTGCGAAGGCTATCGACCAGGAACGTCTCGACACGCTGGATCTGCTGCGGAAGCGTACCATTGATGTCCAGCCGTGTAAAAATATCTCCCATTTCCTTACCGGCAAACCGGGCGGCGGTGATGTCCGACCCACGCAAAAATCGCTGCGGGTCTTTTCCAAACAGCAGCAACCCGGCATTGGTCGGGTATAAAATCCCTTCGGATTCGATCAGACACCCGCGCTTCAGCAGAATCTGGTCCGCCGACATGCTCCCCATACCGCTCAAGTTAGTAACATAAGACTCCACTTGTTCCCAGTCGAGGTCTTCTTTTTTGGTTTCACGCGCAGGCAGTGACTCAAACGTCACATCGCCCCTTTCCAGCATCAAGTGACGGAGCATATGCGGTTTGAGCGGGATGTTCATACCGCTGTCCCGCGAAAGATAACGCCCGTCGAGTTCATACACATGCGGCATTCCACGTGGAACCTGCACCGCGACCATGAAAGACCCTTTAATTTTGACCAGGTCTGGCAGCGGGATGATGAGCGGTGGGTTAATGGACAATGCGGCTTCCAGCACACAATTGATCGCGTTTTCTGTGTCATCCACCCCAACCGGGCGAGCAGCACGCGGCGATACACCGAGTAGCAGGATGCCGCCGCGTGTATTGGCCATGGCGGCCAATACCGACGCGATATCGCTTACCGGGGCACGACCGGGCAACCAGTCAACTGAATCCGTCCGGCCCTGGCTCAACAAATCGAGAATGTCTTTTTCTTGCATAATACTATGTCACCCAAACTGGTTAATCACTTTTGATCGAAAATACGTTCCTGGCTGATGCCCATCGACACAGCCTATTCCGGGTCCTTTTCAGAGAGCAGCGCTTGTTCGAGCACCTCATCCATAGTCTTGACCAGAATGATAGTCAATTCTTTGAGTACTCGCTTCGGGATTTCGGTCAAATCCTTTTCGTTGCGTTTTGGCAGCAGCACGGTCCGTACCCCGGCACGATGGGCAGCCAGAATCTTTTCGCGCACGCCACCTACCGGCAGCACCCGGCCACGGAGTGTGATCTCACCGGTCATGGCCACATCACGGCGCACTTTTCGCTGTACCAAGGCCGAAATCAACGCCAGGGCGAGCGTGATGCCAGCAGACGGTCCGTCTTTGGCGATTGCCCCTTCTGGCAAATGAACGTGAATATCCAACCGGTCGAATTCCTCAGGATCGATCGCCAACTGCGCCGCACGCGATCGGGTATAACTAAGCGCCGCCTGGGCCGACTCCTGCATGACCTCGCCAAGCTGTCCGGTTAACATCAGGCTGCCTTTGCCGGGCATCATTGTGACTTCGATAGCCATAATGTCACCGCCAGCTTCGGTCCAGGCCAGGCCGGTTGCCACGCCAATCTCATCTTCTTCTTCGGTCAGCATTGGAATAAACTGGGGTGGCCCCAGGTATTTTCCCAGGCTTTTAGGCGTGACACGCTTGATGGTGGGGCGTCCTTCGGCGACACGGCGAGCCAGTTTGCGGCAGATTTTTGCAATTTCGCGTTCGAGGTTGCGAACACCCGCCTCATACGTATACTCGCGGCAAATAATCTGGATGGCCTCTTCCTCAAACCGGATGCCGTGGTCGGCCAAACCATGTTGGTCCAACTGGCGCGGAATCAAGAATAACTTGGCGATGCTGAGTTTCTCTTCTTCGATGTATCCGGGGAACTCGATCACTTCCATTCGATCCAACAGCGCTTCCGGGATCGTATCGAGATAGTTTGCCGTGGTGATAAAAAAGACTCTGGACAGATCATAACTGACGTCCAGATAGTGATCGGAATAGGCATTATTCTGTTCGGGATCGAGCGCTTCCAGAAGTGACGCCGCCGGGTCACCTCGAAAATCAACCCCCAGCTTGTCAATTTCATCAAGCATGAATACCGGGTTAGTCGTACCGGCCCGGCGCATCGTTTGAATAATGCGCCCCGGCATGGCACCAATATAAGTCCGGCGGTGGCCGCGAATTTCGGCCTCGTCACGCACACCGCCAAGACTCACGCGCACAAATTCACGCCCCAGGGCTTTGGCAATACTTTTTCCGAGTGATGTTTTGCCGGTGCCGGGTGGGCCCACAAAACACAAAATCGGGCTGCGCATTTTGTCCGGTGCAAGCTGGCGTACCGCCATATGTTCCAGAATGCGTTCCTTGGCTTTGGGCAGCCCGTAGTGCTCGGCATCAAGAATGTTTGCGGCATGCCGCAGGTCCTGCTGATCGTCGGGCCGGTCTTGCCAGGGCAGGTCTAACAACCAGTCAAGATAGGTGCGAATGATACCGACTTCAGGCGTCATGGGTGGGAGCATCATCAAACGTGCCAGCTCTTTGTTAGCCTTGTCGCGTGGATCATCAGGCATAGTGCTGGCGTCGATACGCTTACGCAGATCGGTCAGCTCTTGCTGGAAAATATCCGCTTCACCCAGTTCGTGTTGGATAACCCGCATCTGCTCGCGCAAATAGTGTTCGCGCTGGTTCCGATCAACTTCCTCCCGGACCTGGGTTTGAATACGTTCTTCCAACTCCAGCACTTCAAGCTCACGTCCTAACAAGGTATTCACATGCCGCAAGCGTTCAACGGGATCACAGGTTTCGAGTAATTCCTGCCGCTCGTTTAACAGCAGATTCAACGTAGAAGCGACAAGATCGGCTAACCACCCTGGTTCGTTAACATTAAACGCATAAACCTGAGCTTCTTCAGGAAGCTGTGGATTAAACTCTACACACCGTCGAAACAAGTTTTTGGTGACCCGCATCAAGGCGGTTATCTCACGGTGCGGCGAGTAATCTTCTTCCAGCACGCGCCCTTTTACACGGAAGTAAGGCTCAGTTTGAATAAACTTAACCACTTCAACTCGCCGCCGCCCTTGCGCCAGGACACTGGTCCCGCCTTCGGGCATATGCATCAGGCGACCGAGCGCCATTTCAGTTCCCCAGGAAAAAAGCTGGCCGGGTTCAAGCTTGTCGCTGCTGATATCGCGCTGCGCCACTCCCAAGACAGTCGCCTGGTTAGCCTGTGCCTCGCTGATAGCGGCGACATCATGTTCGCGCTTGATCAACAGCGGCGCGATCATCTTCGGAAACACAACAACGCCAGCCAGCGGGATCAACACCACATTGATCAAGCCGTCACTGTCGGCGACCGCATCCTGGACGTTGTACAGATCATGTATTCCGTGCCCAATCATCTAATATCTCTCTTGGCCAACCTAAACGGTTAAGGTTACGCCACAAAAATCATTACCCTATCCCTGGCGAGGGCGAACAAACGGGAGATGTATTTTCATGGTTCGGCCTAACTTCAAATGTGTTCGCCGCACACGAGACTGGATGCGTCAAGCGACTGCCGGGAATCAGGCCTCTTTAGATGCCCCACCGGGAGCCCGCATACGGTTCGGACTTCGCCCACAATGAACAATGATCCCGTGACACAGATCAGTCCCGTTGGTCCGGCACACACGTTTGCGTGTTCTATAGCGGCGCGTGTATCGGGTATTTCGTCAACCGGCCCCTCAAACCCTTGAGCCCGCGCGACAACCGCGATTTCCGCGGGCGAAAGTGCACGGTTATGCACGGCCTGTGCTACGACAAGACGATCAACCTGCGGCAGCAGGGCTTCAAACATCCCGGCGGTATCTTTGTCCGCCGACGCGCCAAAGACCAATACAAGGGGACGTTGGGGGAATAAGTCTGTTAACGCCTCGCTCAGGCGGTGAGCAGATGCCGCGTTGTGCGCCGCATCCAGAATCAACAGCGGCTGTTGTTCGATTACTTCCAGGCGGCCCGGCCAATCCACACATTTTAAGCCCGCCCGTATCGCATCTTGTGATACGGGAATGCCCGCCAGATTCGCATGGTCAAGCGCTGCCAGGGCAACCGTACCATTAAGCGCCTGATGCTCACCTGCCAACGCCGTACAGTAGGGCTGTAACGCGTGCCCAGCCGGTGCAGCTCTGAACGCCTGGTAATTCCAGGCGCTCGCACTCGGTGTAAACAGCCAGTCACACCCAACCAGGGTAAGCGGCGCCTCACGTTCTGCTGCGATTTCGGCCAGCACAGCCAGGGCTTCTGGCGGCTGCGGGGCACTGACCACCGGCACACCGGGCTTAATGATGCCCGCTTTTTCCCCGGCAATCAAAGCCAGTGAATTACCCAGCAGGTGAGTATGATCATAACTGAGACTCGTTATCACCGATACGACCGGATGCACGACGTTGGTGGCATCTAATCGGCCTCCCAGGCCCACTTCGACCACGGCGACATCTACATTTTGTTGAGCGAAATAAAGAAATGCCAGCACAGTTGTGATTTCGAACCAGGTGATATCAGGAATCGCATCAATTACGGGGCGCATCCGGTTAACCATGGCCGTAAAATCAGCCGGAGTGATCAACTGGTTGTTTACCCGGAACCGCTCGCGGAAGTCCTGCAAGTGGGGTGAGGAGTATAACGCCGTGCGAAGTCCCGCCGCCTGAAACGCAGCCGCGCACATCGCGCCAACCGATCCCTTGCCTTTTGTGCCGGTGATATGCACCACGGGATAATCATTCTGTGGATCACCTAACGCAGCGAGCGCAGCCTGTGGACGCTCCAGAGTCATTGTCTCCGGAGAGTAACGCATATGCCGCTCGACTTCCCAGTTAATGAAGCCGTACAGATAGTCGATAGCCTCGGAATACGATTGCAGCGGAGTTGATGTCATTGAATCTATTTACCCTGGTTCCCTGGAGTGACGGCTTGAGCCGTGATACTCGTTACCCGTGCACAGAACGCATAAATAAGGGCGCCATGTGCGCCCGAAGTTGGACACGTTATCCCACAAAATCCCAACTTATCCCACATACTACCGCTTTACAGGGTAGGATACAAGGGTAAACTTCTTTAGCAAGAATGTGCGAAAAACAGACCGCTGATTTCACTGCGATCACCTGACATCATCAGCAAACCGGTGTATTCCAGTGGTAGAATTACCGGCGCCATGTCATAATCGCCGCGTTTCCCAGCGAGGGTGCTTATGAATACTCCGAAACTGCTTACGATTCTGGTTGCACTTATTTCTGTGGCGGCAGTAGGGGGAGTTGGTTACGTGATCTTACAGCCGCCGACTCCTCTGCTGTCGGATGCGGGATTCGACTCATCCCGGATTTCGCCCAATGCCGACGGCGTTGATGACCTGGTGACGTTCCGGTATACACTGTCGGACCCCGCACAGGTAAGCATGTATTTTGAAGATGAAGCAGGGCAGCGATATTATTTTCGCCAGAATGAACAGCGCAACTCTGGCGATCACAGCTTCCTGTTCAGTGGAGTCGTAGCGGGTTTTCATCGCGCTGACGAGAATATTCCCGGCGAGATTGAACGGCGGCTGCTCAGCAGTGGTGACTATACATGGGTCATGGAAGCTGTGAGCGGAGATGAAACCAAAACAGCTACCGGCACGCTGACACTCGTTGACTCAGACAGCCAACTGCCTGTGATGAGCGCGTTCGAAATCCATCCGGAGACGTTCACGCCAAACCAGGATGGCATCCACGACCGTGTGAATATCAACATCTATCTTGAAAAAACCGCCGCGCTGAGCGTGTATCTGGAAGATGCCGACGGGGAGCGTTATTACCTCCCGGAACGCGAAGAAGGACGGGAGCCGGGCGATATGGGCAACCACGAATTTGATTATGACGGCGGCGTTGATCAAGGCATGGAACCACCGCCTGATGAAAAATACGCGGTATATGCTGTCGCTCAAGATGACGAAGGCCAGCGTATCGTGCGGCGGGGTGAGCTAACTATTGCTGATGGTGGACTGCCACAGGTTGAAATCGTGCCGCAGACAACCGGGTCCGTCGTCTGGTTTGGCGCACTTCCATACGATGATCACATGTTCACCGATGCCCATGTTCAGGGCCAGGTCATTGACAAACCATCAGGAATCGCATCGGAATTGACCACGCTAACACTCCCGCAGAATGACCTGCTGGTATTCAAGCTGACCGTGAGCAATTATGGTTCAACACCTATCCGAACCGCCGGGCCGTTTCCTGGCACGGTCTACCAATTTGGCCAACAGGCCAGCAGCCTGGCGGCATACGAGCAGTCGGGTGCATGGCGTATCGGCATCAAATGTGACACATCACTGAGTGATTTTCCCTGGCGATGGGCTATCGCGCCACTTGATGAATTAGAATCCGTTCACGACCAGGAAACGGGTGAAACCTACTATTACCTTCAGCCGGGACAGCGGGCCGAAACGTGGGGCGCGATCCGGATGACAGAACTCATCACCGCGCGGAACCCGCAGGACTGCTGGGCGGGTTTGATCCACGAGGATGTCGGGATTTCGGCATTCCAGAGTCGTGTTGGGGCGCGGGAAATTGAGATCGTCCCGCCACCTGAAGACAGGTAACAGGTTGTAGCTGCCGTTTTCTTGCCGCACGAGAACAAGTGCTGTACCATGTGAACATGTTATCCAGGAGTCAGCCGGGAGGTGCGCCATTAACCGCTTAGCATCTTTTAAGCTGCAACTGATCATTTGGATCATGCTGCTGGTTTGGTTGCTGCCTGCATGTGGTGGCGATAATAACGCCGCGACCCCGGTCCGTAGAGCGCCTACTCAGATTCCCATGACTCCGACTCCCCGTTCGACTGCGCTGCCGCTGGCAGCAGATGCGCCCACCCTGGGTGATCCCGAACGTCCGATCAGCATCAACTTTGTGATCCCTGAAGATGATCGTGATTCAAATGTGATCGGGGCTAAAAATGACCTGGAAGCCTATCTGGAAGACCAATTAGACCTGACCGTTAATGTGGGCTTTCTCGAAAACGATTCTGAGGCCATAAAAGATGTGTGCAGCGGTCGCCCAACCGCTGTATGGGCCAGTCCCTTTTCGCTGGTAGCGGCGGAACAAACATGTGGCGCTGTACCCGGACTATCGATTACGCGTGGGCGAAGCACGCGAGAAACCATAGGCACAACAATCGAGATCGTCGCCCACACCGATATCAGCAGCTTGAGTATACTCAGCGGCTGGATTTTCTGCCGGATCGATGCTCAGGATGTTGATAGCTGGGTTTTCCCCAGCCTGTTAATGGCCAGCGAAGGTGTCAACCCGTTTATCGATCTGGGTGGTGTGCAGGATTACCCGGACAACGAAGCGATGCTGTTGGCCATCTACAACGGCGAATGCGCTGCCGCCGGTATGCCACCTGGCGAATTTGATACCCTGGTCGATACGCTGGCGAGTGAGCTAACTACAGGAGAAAACCCGGTTACCAGGGATGATATAAGAAACATCATGTGCGTAATTCGTCCCGCCGCCGATGTCGCATTCCCTGGAAATATGGAAGCATGGCAGGGCTACGGCAGAAACATGATTCCTTACGAGGGTCTGATCTTTCCACCCGACAGCGCGCTGCCACCCGCATTACGTGAGCAAATCGCCGAAAGCATCCTCGATTTTGCCGACAGCAGCCAGGGGGAAGGTTTGCTGCGTGATGTGCTTGACGCTTCGCAGATCATCAAAGTTTTACCGGATGCATCAAACAACTACGCCGACTACTATGCTGCATTTCGCTCGACGGTTATACAAGCAAAATGGGATATGACGTTTTCTGAATGACAAACACAACCCTGTCTGAGCGAAAACATGCACAGTCCGGTTCCGTTCTCCTGAGCGCTTGCTGCTACAAGGTCAACACCACACTGGACACCCTATGACACCCGAACTTGCAGTCATCATCGTATCGTGGAACACGCGCGAACTCACCCTGGATACACTTCGCACCTTAATCGCAGACCTGGATTCAAACGGGCCGGATGCGGAAATCTGGGTTGTCGATAATGCCTCATCCGACGGCACACAGGACGCGATTCGGCAGGCGTATCCACAAGTTAAGCTCGTCACCAGCGACACGAATTTGGGTTTTGCCGGTGGAAACAACCATGCGCTCAGGCTGCTCGGTTTTGGTGATCAACCAGCGCCAGCGGATGATCACACGCTGCCCAACGCCGTGTATTTGCTCAACTCCGACACACTCACACAGCCGGGCGCTACGCGGTTATTGTACGATACGCTGATGTCGCTGCCCCAGGCTGGCGTTGTTGGCGCCAAGCTGCTTTACGGCGATGGATCGTTTCAACACAGCGCATTCCGGTTCCCCGGCCTGAAACAGCTTATCGTCGATCTATTCCCCGTGCCGGGCCGTCTGTATGACAGTACATTTAATGGACGGTATCCGCAAAGCGTGTATAACGGCAGTGAACCGTTCGCGGTCGATCACACGCTGGGCGCAACCATGATGCTGCGGCGCGAGGTGATCCAGCAAACCGGGATGTTTGACGAGCAGTTTTTTATGTACTGTGAAGAAATCGACTGGAGCATGCGTATTCGCCGTGCGGGCTGGGAAATTTACTGTGTACCGGCGGCGGTCGTGATCCATTTGGCGGGACAGAGCAGCCAACAGGTGCGCGCTGCCAGTGTAATCAATTTGTGGCGCAGCCGGATACAGTTGTTCCGGAAACATGCGTCACCACTCAAGTTATTGTTGGCGCGTGTTTTGATCAAGCTGGGGATGCGGCGGCAGATTTCGCAGGTGTGCAAGGACGTTCGTTCAGGTGATCTGACGCCCAACCAGGCCGATGCACTTGTCGAAGCCTACCGCGCTGTACAATCGTTGTGAGATCATCCGTGAGAGGTTATTCCGTGAGCGCATCACTGACTGCCATCATCCTGACTTACAACGAAGAACGTCACATTACCGACTGTGTCACGAGTGTTCGTTGGGCCGATCGTGTACTCGTTTTTGACTCGTACAGCACCGACCGCACGGTTGAGCTTGCCAAAACCGCCGGTGCTGACGTTAACCAACACACCTTCGAAAACTATGCTCAGCAGCGAAATGCAGCCATGGACACTGCTTCTAGCGACTGGGTGCTGTTTGTTGACGCGGATGAACGCTCCAGCCTGGAACAAGAAGCCGAAATCCGCAACACGATCACGACAGCCACACATAACGGCTACCGGATACCACGCCACAACTATATTTTTGGCAAACTCACTCGTCACGCCGGATGGTATCCTGATTACCAGATGCGCCTGCTGCGGCGGGGACAGGCGCGTTACGATCCACAGCGCGAAGTGCATGAACTCGTGCTGCTCGAAGGCGAACCCGGCACACTCACCGTGCCGCTGATCCACTACAATTATGCTACGCTGGAACAGTTCAGGGACAAACAGCGCCGCTACGTGCAATATGACGCCCGCATCCTTAAAGAGCAGGGAATACAGCCGAAGCTGCACAAGTTTGTCACCATGCCGCTGCGCCAGTTTATCTGGCGGTACATTACTTTACAGGGATATCGTGACGGGCTGCATGGCTTACGCCTCAGCCTGTTGATGGCGTGGTATGAATTTCGAAAATACGTGCACCTGCGCCGAATTTACCGGGATGAAGAGCCTGTCACCGGTTAGCGCCCGCGCCGCACGGTGATCACATCCGCCAGCGCATACAATCCCCCCGATACCACGCCATGACCACCCAGCAGCACCGGAATAGGCGCGTTGGACGCCGCAGCCGTGAACGCGTGCAGCCACGGATCGTGAATATGGTCGAGCAAATATAAATCAGACGCAAAACGCTCAGCGCCGGTCGGATACCGGTCAGCAGATGCCATCAAGACACGTGTGTCGATCATGGCGACATCAACGACCATGCTCAACTCGTGAAAAAAATCAGCAGGGCCCAACAAGCTAACGAACTTGCCCATCAGCGAGCGCACTTCGCCGCGTGCCAGGCGTTCACTGGCCACCATCCCGCGTTCCTCAGAAAAAACCCGTATCCACGCCTGTGTTGCTTTGCTCATCGCCTGCCAGGCCAACGGGGAGACACGTCCCATGAGTGCAATCCGGCTGCCATCCTGTACCGCGATATCAAGCACGGCTTCAACCGGGACATTGTCTAACAACGGGTCGCGCAGCGCCTCGACTAAGTGCGGCGGGCAGGCCGGGTGATGGCGCACAATGGCCAGGTCAGCAGGTGTATCGAGGTCCAGGCTGGACGACGGGCGGACGCCTGACAGTACCCGCACATCAAAATCCCAGTTTTCCTGAAGCATCCAGGCCAGGCTGTTATCGCGTTCAGCCTGGCGAATAACCGGCAGCGCATCATGGGCATGACTGATACCAACCCAATCGCTGGAGTGTAAATTATTGGTCAGTGCAATGTGAGTCGGAATTTTGGTTCCGCGACCGAAAGCCGACTGATACAGCATACCCTGCATCAAACCGACCATATCCTGGTTCAACAGGGGCGCGCTTCCGGCTCCAAAATAGATTACCGGGGAAATATCATATTTCTCAATTAAACCGGCCAGACGGTTTCCAAAATGAAACGGTTCTGTATCACTATCACAAATGACCTGCGGGATTGCCGGGAGCCAACTCAGTTCGGGTCCAGCCACAATAACCGGCTGAATTCCCTGGGCATTGAGCACATCAAGCAAATCCAAGACCGCTGCCTGAATAGCCTGATACACCATACGCTCTTGTGGAGTGGGGCCACCCTCCCCAACCATAATGACAGCCCCAACGGTTTCCAGCCGCACGATATTTCTGCTCCTCGTTGATGATTGATACGAAAAAGCCGGAGGAAACCTACACCCCCGGCTTGTCGTACCCCCAACAATTCTAGGTGATATCAGGTTCCAATACCCCGTAGTTCCCATCTTCACGGCGATACAATACACCGATCTTAGCCGTTTCCGCGTTGTAGAAGATAAAGAAGTTGTGACCCAGCAATTCCATCTGGTCAATCGCTTCTTCTTCGCTCATCGGCACGAGTTCCACCTGCTTGCGGCGAACAATCGCGGTCTTGTCTTCTTCAACCTCTTCTTCAAGCGGCACTGGTTCCATACCGGCAAATTCTTCTACCATACGGACACCACCACGCCGCTTACGCTTGCCCTTATAACGCTGAATCTGGCGGTACATCTTGTCGAGCGCCAGATCAAGCGAGGCGTAGATGTCGGGTTCGCGCTTTTCTTCGGCGCGAAGAATAACACCGCGTGAATTACGAACGGTAAGTTGGGCGATGCTCAGGTCTTGTCCCTGTCTACGTTTTTCGGTCGCCAGATCCACTCGAACGTCGGTAATATTGGGTAAGTAGCGATCGAGTTTACTAACTTTTTTTTCGACGTAATCCTGCAATTGAGGCGTAACGTCAACATTCCTGGCATGAATCTTTAGGTCCATTCTTTGCTCCTTTTCACATGCCGTCACACAAATTAACCAGGTACCTCCACACTGCCAGTCTATACCCATGTCACGGTGACAACTGTGCGCCAGCCATGACAGCCCCCATAACACGCACCGCCCCCGCCCTGCGCAGGGCTTCGGCACAGGCGACCAGGGTAGCACCTGTTGTCAGCACATCGTCCACAATTAATACGGTCTTTCCAGCAACAAGTCGAGCATCGGCTGCGAATGCACCGGCGACATTAGCCCGACGTTCCTGGGCATTCAGATGAATTTGACTGGGAGTTTCGCGCATACGCTTTACAGCAGCGGGAAAAAACGGCCTGTCATAAGCGTGTGCCACAAAACACCCCAACAAGGCCGCCTGATTGTAACCGCGCTCATGCAAACGATTCGAATGGAGGGGTACGGCGGTTACCACATCTAATAACCAGTCGGTATGGTCTACTGCCTGAACCAACAACATACCCAGCGGTTGATACAACCGGGGTTGTCGTTCGTATTTAAGCGCATGGATGGCTGCACGGATAACACCATCATACTCAGCCCGAACACATATGCCATCCAATCCGTCAATCACGCGTTCTGGTGCTTGTTTGACGGATACCAGGCAGTGCGGGCACAACAATTGGCCGACGCGCTCACACCCTACACAATGTGGCGGAAACAGCAGATCAAGTGCCGTAAACACCGTGCGCTGCACGAGTTGGCGTATGCCATTTACAGACAGCACCCTAACTGCGGGTGCCGTCAACATACTCGATCCAAACCAGGTTCCTAGGGGTGCGTCCAAATCGGCACCTCAACCCACCTTCCTGCTACCCATTAAAAGCCACCCATAACACCGCTCTCAAGCATAATAATGACCGATGGTCCCAGCAACACGAGCCAGATCGACGGAAAGATCAAGAGCACCATCGGGAACAACATCTTAACAGGCGCCTGCTGAGCTTTTTCTTGGGCCCGTTGGCGGCGCTTTACTCGCATTTGATCGGACTGAATACGCAAAATCTTCGCAATACTCACACCGAGTTGTTCCGCCTGCACCAGCGCCGCCACAAAACTGGTCACATCCGGCACATCCATATTGTGTGACATACCACGCAAAGCTTCGCTGCGCCGTTTGCCTAACTGAATTTCTTGCAGCACGCGGCCAAATGCCATCGCTAAGTCATTGTCCCATTTTTCGTAGACTTTGCCCATTGCCTGCTCGAAACCAAGACCGGCTTCAACACAGATCGTCAGCAAATCCAGCGCATTCGGCAGGTCCTTGACAATGCCGTCTTTACGACGGCTGATCTGGCCTTGGAGTTGGAGCATGGGCAGGTAATAACCTAACGCAGCACCGCCAACCGTGCCCAAAACACCCTTTGTCGCGCCCCAATCCGCCACCATAAAGAACACAATAAACGCGCCAACACCTAACGCAAGCGTGAGTGCAATTCGCTGCCCAAAAAATGTTGTCGGCTCCATCGACTGTGATTTCCCAGCCAGCTCGATTTGACGCCGCACCGTCTCGATCTGATTTTCAGGCGTAAAGCGTATGGCAAAATTCGCCAACGCCTTATACATGGGTATGATGACACGTTCCTGCATGCTGAGAGAAAGCTCAAGCTCCTCCAGCGATTGAGGCAGATCACGATCACCATACTCGGCCAGACGTTTTTCGAGAGGGTTTTCACCCGTATCGCCCCGCATCCCAACGATTATCAATCCGCCCAGCAGGACAACCCCGGCCACGATCAAACCCACAATAGCATACATATCCATAGATGGGCACTCCTGCCCGACTCAGCACGGGCCTAGTAGTTAGTAATCGATGTCCACGATCTTCTGAATAAGTGCTGCACCAGTACCGATCAAGGCCAGGCCACAGCCCATCATCGGCCAGCCGCACATGCGGTTTTTGACCATACCACCCATATAGTCAGGGCTAGCAATCATCAGAAACATAGTCAAGAGAATAGGCATCAGCGAGATCACCCAGCCCGTGATGCGCCCCTGAGACGTCAGCACCATGATCTCACCTTTGAGCTGGATACGATCACGAATGGTGTGTGAAATCGCTTCAAGAATTTCGGCCAGGTTACCACCTACTTCACGCTGAATGTTAACGGCGGTGTTGACCAGTTCCAGGTCTTCACTGGGCAGGCGATTCGCGACGTGCTCGAGCGCATTCTCCATTGGAATACCCAACTGGACTTCCTGTACAACCCGCTGAAACTCTGTGGAAGTGGGTTCCGGCGCTTCTTTTGCGATAGCTTCCATCGACTGCAAAACCGAGTACCCCGATCGCAGCGCGTTTACCCATAATGACAATGTGTCGGGCAACTGCCGCTCAAATTCCCTTAAACGTTGAGACTGTTTTCGCGCCACGTAAAACCGAGGTATGAACAAACCCGCAATACCGGCCACCACGCCGCCAATGGGGTTCGAGAAAATAATAAACCAGGACACTAGAAACAACCCAACGCCAGAAATAATATGCAGCGAAAAGTATTCTGATACCGTCAATTTCAGGTCAGCCCGTGCGAGCTGAGTTCGCCAGTTTTGGGCAAATTCCCGGCCAGCCAAGGCCTCATCAAGACGTTTTGCAAGTGCGCTGGGTTCCTCATGGTACGCGCTTTGTTCGCCTTCCATAGCGATCATGGCTGTGTACTCAGACGAGGTGTACCGGCCCAGGCGCTCTTCGATCTCACCATGACGTTCAGAGCGAATATTGACAATCCCGACAATCAGAATGATGACAGCCAGCACGCCAGCGCCACCAGCGATTATGAGTTGTTCCATGACACACTCACCTCCCGCGTCAGAGACTCACACCACATCTATCGATTATTGTACCAATAAAAAACCGGGTGTGGTCAAAAATTATCCTTTGCCAGCCCCACGAGTCATCTAACATCATGTGCGATACCCTGGTGCTGGTAACCGGTACAACTGCATTAATATCGCGACATACCAATACCGAACACGGAAGGCGGCAGGTGGATACCAGAAGCCTCGATCTTGTCGATAAACTTGGGGCGCAAGCCGGTGGGACGAACTCGACCAATCACACGGCCAGCTTCGATCCCTGTTTGTTCAAACTCAAAAATATCGGACATGGTGATGATATCACCTTCCATGCCCTGGATTTCGGTGATCTTCACAATTTTACGTGTGCCGTCACGCAGGCGTTCCTCGTGAACGATAAGGTCAATCGCTGACGCGACTTGTTCACGGATAGCGCGAATCGGCAGGTCCATGCCCGCCATCAAACACATGACTTCAAGACGAGAGAGGGTGTCACGCGGGCTGTTTGAGTGAGCCGTTGTCAGTGATCCCTCGTGGCCAGTATTCATTGCCTGGAGCATGTCCAGGGCTTCACCAGAACGGCACTCACCTACAACAATCCGGTCGGGCCGCATACGCAGGCTGTTGACAACCAGGTCTCGAATAGAAATCTCACCGCGCCCCTCGATATTGGGCGGGCGACTTTCGAGCGAGACGACGTGTTCCTGGCGTAACTGCAATTCAGCCGCGTTTTCGATCGTGATGATCCGTTCGTCGTTCGGGATAAAGCCAGACAGTACGTTTAGCAGTGTTGTTTTACCCGAACCAGTGCCACCAGACACCACAATATTGAGCCTGCCGATGACGCATGCCCGCATAAACTCGGCAATTTCGGGCGTCATCGTGCTAAACCGGATCAAATCCTCAACTGTAAACGGCTTTTTGGAAAATTTCCGGATAGTGATCGTTGGTCCACACAACGCAATGGGGCGAATGACGGCATTCACACGTGAGCCATCTGGAAGACGGGCATCAACAGTCGGCGAACTCTCATCAATACGACGACCTAGCGGCGAAACAATCCGGTCGAGCACACGCATAACATGATCGTCATCTTCAAACGTAACATTCGAACGCAGCAAGTTACCCGCACGCTCGATATACACGTTTTTTGGGCCGTTGACCATAATCTCAGTGATAGTGTCATCGGCCAGCAGCGGTTCTAGCGGACCGTATCCAAGAATTTCAGCGACGATAGCTTCAAACAAGCGCTGCCGTTCCGCACGCGCAAGCACAATACTCTCTTCGGAAAGAATGGTCGTGAACAATTCTTCCATCGTCGCGCGCACCTCAGGCGATTGAGGGTCAATGCCGGTATCAAGCTCGGACAGCAGTTTGTTCTGAACACGCGACCTGAGATCTAGATAAGTACTGCCATCGGGTCGCGGTGTCTGATCGGGTCGCGGTGGCGCCGGAACAGCTGTTCGTTTTAATCCTGGTGACCGGGAATCCTGAGAATCATCATCACCCTGACCACCCCGTTCAATTCGCCGCAATAACGACATCGGTATACCTCCTGCCTGCTTTATCTACCATGATTGTTCCAATACCCCACAAATCCGAGGTTAGCTTAACTTTTTCCACCCAGAATCGGGATGATGGTACTTTTTCGGCGTTGTTCAGGCGGTGTTGACACATCCTGAACTTGCATCCCCGGCGGCCCGACTGCCTCACGGATATGTTCGGCCAGTTCAGCCAACTCACGCGCGGGTGGTCGATTCCGCACTTTTGCGACCAGAGGCACGCCCTGATTAACAGCCGTCAGCACCGCACGTTCCTCCAGCGGAATTTTTGCTTTAACCTCACGCTTCAAGTGATTTTCGATTGACGCAATGGGAACCGTCCCACGTCCTCGTTCACGCTCGTCCACCGTGCGATTTATCACAAAAATGACTTTTTCTGACAGATCGGCAGGTTCTTCAACGGTGTCGAAGATGTCCAGCATTTTGCGTGTATTACGAACCGATGGAATGGTTGGATTGCAAATCAGCACAATCCGTTCGGCAATCTCAAATAACTTGAGAGTTAGATCATCGTACTGCGTCGACGTATCGATCAGGATGAAATCATACGATCCAGCCAGATAATTGACCAGCGTTTTAACATCCTCGGCGGAAACATCAAACGCGTGTTCTGGGCGAGAAGGTGCGGTTAATACCTTTAGACCACTCGGATGTGTAACCAGCACACTCTCAACAACTTCCATATCCAGATCATCGACTGACTTTGTCAAATTCGAGATATTAGTTTGGGCGCGAAGGTTAAGAAACGTATCGACGTCACCAAACTGGAGGTTACAGTCAATTAACAGCACACGCGTATCGGGCCGCATCAGCGCCGACGCAACATTGGTAGCGATGGTTGTGGTGCCAGCCCCGCCTTGCGGGCTGTACATAACGATAATGTGACCAGCCCCTGGGGTTGGCATTCCCGGCTCGGTGATATGAGCGCGGTCTTGCTCCATCCTGGTCATAGATGACATGCGAGCTTCTTGCTGGCGGATCGGCTCGTTACGTTCGTATACACGACGAATCGTCGTATATAGTTCTTCGCTAGAGATAGGTTTCGTCAAAAAATCGCGTGCACCGGCCAGCATCGCTTGCCGGAGATAGTCCGGCTCGCTTTGTACCGACATAATCACCACAGCCGCAGTCCGCACGACCGTGCTAATGGCTTTTGTCGCCGTGATGCCGTCCATATCCGGCATGTTGATATCCATTAGGACGACATCTGGTTTGACTTCCTTGGCCAATTCAACGGCCTCACGCCCGGTACCAGCAACACCCACAACCTCGATGTCGGCCTCAAACGCGAGCAACTTTCGCAAGTTTTCTCGCGTATCAGGAATGTCATCAACAATCAGGACTTTGATCTTGAGCCCATCGGGTCTTGTTCCACTACTCATCCGTCTCTACCTTTTTCCTGTACAACGCTCAGGTATGGTGGTGCCTGTTTACCGGATAAGCTGATTTTCGCATATGGGTCAAAGAGCACACAGCCCAAACGCTGCGTGCCCTTATGTTAACACCTTACACGTCGCTGCCAGAGGCCGATCTGATACACCAAAACGTTATTCCCCGGTGTCGAACGTTTCTGCCAGGAAACTGTAGAGTGTGCTGATATCGAAACGGCGCACACTGGTAATCGGTGGTTCGATAGCGAAAGGCAGCGTATCCGGTTGTGTAACGTTAAAGTTCTGGATCATATACTGCAAAGAAACGGCCTGGGTCGGTGCCGTGGACACGTCGCCAGCCGCACGTAATGCCAGTGAAATCGGAATCTGCGAGTCAACGGCCCATACCAGCACCAGAGCCTCTTGCGGGTCAACCGCCAGGGTAATGATCTCCGGGAGGTAGCTCGTTGGTGATGGCGCGGGTGTTGTTGCCTGGTCCTCAGTGCCTTCGCCCGGCGGCGGCGGTGGGGCTTCAACCTCCATTGGCGTTGGCGTTTGTCCAATGAAATTACCATCAGCCGGGAAATAACCGACATGAACAACAAACGCATTTTGTATTGTTCGCTGAACAACAAGCCGTGGACGCTGTGTGTTTTCACTAGGGCCAACCAGCACCCCTTCAGGCGACATCGTACTGGGTTCTTGACGGCCCTGGCGCGGTGCACCAATGCTCAGATCACCACTTTCAAGCCGGGTAAGTGTCGAGATATTGTTCGGTAACCGCGTCTGGAATGTTTCGTCAACGTCGATAAACAGGAACGATAGAATTACATCGATATAGTCGCCGTCACGAATACCATAAGCCACCTGTCCAATACCTGACAGATCAAGGGGTAGTGCAACGGCAACTGTGCCCGGCGGAATAATTGCAGCCGCGTCCGAACCATCGGCAGCAACATCTTTCAGGTCATCAACCACCTGACTGCGCAAAATCGGCGCGCCGCGGAACAAGTCTGTCCGGGCGATTTTGCCAACGACTTCCTCTGTTTCCTTAAACGCGTTGTTCTCTTCAGGGAGCGAATCCTTTGGCCAGGGAAGTTTTGCCACAGCATCCGCAGGAATCTTGAAGCCACGAGGTAGCGGCTGAACAGCGATCACAATTTCGACCATCTCCTGGACACTCTGTCCAGGTTCCAGGCCTACCGGCCCCTCACCTCCGTCGCCTTCACCTTCTGCAACTTCCGTTTCGGCTGCTTCATCTCCCCCTTCGTCGCCCCCTTGTAGCATCAATACGGCTACTGCTACAACAGCAAGTAAGATTATTGCGCCAATTAGAATTAGTACTCGGCCTCGCATGGATTTCTCTCCCAAACGCGTTGCTCTACGGCTGGCAATGTAATGTTCATTATATACCCAGTGTAGTTCGACTAATACCTAGTGTAGTCTGATGCGAAAAATGCGCAAACAGGCAGATAGTCCTATCCATTATAGAATAATAACATGGGTGGCGATACGCATGTGACTCGCCACCCTTTTTGATGTTGTTTCTAACCGGTAATCAAAATACAGTTACAGTGTCAGTCATAAGCTACTCACCCGGCAGGGTAACGATAAACCGGTTGAATTCTTCTTCTGAACTGATGACTTCCATGCTGCCCCCGACAAGTTCAATTCGTTCTTTGAGCGTGCGCAGCCCAAAAACGTTTTCCTCATGGTCTTCCATGAGGGCTTGTTCTGGGTCAAAGGTTTTGCCGTCGTTCTCAATGGTGGCTTTTACAGACTCAGGTCCCATATCAAGCACAATGCCCACCGATTTTGCGTTGAGGTTATCACGGGCGTTGCTCATAACTTCTTGAATGGACCTAAACATCATTACCTCAATGTGACCGGGCAAACGCCGTTCGTCACCGAGGATATTGAGTTGGGTATTGATGCCCGTTTTTTCCTGGTAAGCTTCCACATACCGGCGGATGGTGGGCACCAATCCGAGATCATCAAGCATCATCGGGCGCAGGTCAAAAATAAAATCACGGACTTTCTGAAATGTCGAACTGGCTGCACCTTTTAGATGTTCGAGTTCTTCAGCGGCGCGGTCAGGATTACGATCAAACAGGCGCTGGCAGATTTCGGCTTGCAAAATAAAATTCGTCAGCGACTGCGCAGGACCATCATGTATCTGCCGGGCAAGGCGCTGGCGTTCCGACTCCTGCGCCTCAACAATACGGACAACCGCCGAGGTCGAAAGGTGCCCGCCTTCAACCATCGGGTCTTTGGCTATCGACCCGGTTGCCGTTGGCGCCAGGCGTTCCGCTGTGGCCCCTTGCATCATACCCATCAACTGATCCAGTAAGTGCTGGAAATAGCGGAGTTCTTCCTGATTACTCTTGAGTTTTTCCAACTGGCCTTGCATCGTCAGGAGCCGGGCTTTTGCATCCAACGCGTCACTGTAAGCAGTTTTGATATCCGCGCGTGGAATGGTATCAAAATTATCTTCCACCCGGCGCAGTTGTGAACTGACTGCCACATTCCGCTCGCGGAGCCGGTTAACCTCCAGCTCGCTTTGCTCAATAAGCTGCTGATTCTCGCGGAGTCGATTTTGGATCCGTTCGTACTCAGTGCTAAGTTCCGCCAGCATCTCATCTTTCGGAGTCATGGCGCTCTGGGCCATTGTTACCGTCCCTCGTTACCTATAAACACGAATCACGCAGATGCTCTATATCTGAAATCTGAATCTGATCTGTCACTCATTATTTATGGGTGCTGGAAGCGCGTACCCAGCCACGACGCAGCGCATACACCGCCGCCTGGGTTCGATCACGCACATCAAGCTTCTTTAGAATTGAGGTCATATGGTTTTTTACCGTTTGATGGCTGATGCCAAGTGACTGGGCAATTTCCTTATTACTTTTGCCCTGAGTCACGTACTGGAGTATCTCCATTTCACGCGGGCTTAAGGGTACAAAATGCTCATTGGGGTCAACCATATACGGCCCGGTAGCCGCTTCGACACCGGCATCCAGCCAGGCTTTGAGTTCGTCTTCGTCAAACACCTGGCCGCCCACAACATAGTTTCCCTGAGCCACCTGCCGCACAACATCAACCAATAATTCGGGCCTGATATCTTTCGGGCAGTAAGCAGACCCACCAGCCCGCATGGCATGTAACACTTGTTCAAAGTCATCATACGCCGTCAGTAGCACAATCGCCGTGGTCGCGTGATCGGTTTTGAGACGGCTGGTTACCTGCAAACCGTTAATGCCCGGCAAATTGATATCAAGCAGCAGCACATCAGGTTCCCAGACCCGCACCAAGTCGATGGCCTGCTCTCCGGTTTCCCCCTCAGCTACGATCTCAATATCCGGTTCTATAGTAAACACATTGCGCAGTCCCTGCCGGAAAACAGGATGATCATCGACAAGCACTAGCGTGATACTCTGGCGACTAGTATGCGGCTGGTATTCTTCCATTTGAGAGACCGACACCTCTGTTTATCTTCAATCGAGTGATGATTGAAGAGTTGCCCTCTGACGCGAGTATACCATATGAGAGAATCCACGAGCAAGCGTATCAGTACGTGTGACGAGGGCAAACGCATCAAAATGATTTTGAACCCTTGTAAATCGTTGGCGATCATAATTGACGATACATAATGAGCACATGAACGAAATGTGTCCATTGGTTTGGTAAGGTTTTCAAGGCCCTCTGTGCCAAAATGAATGATAGGGGTTGGTTTACGCTGCCAGAGCAGCAAAACGAGATATCGGGCTTGAACAAGGGGCTTTTCTGCTAACCAGTCCGTGATCCCCCATACAAAACGCCTGGACCATTATCGTCACAGGCGCTTTTTCATCACGGGTTGGCTGCTTTTTCAGCCATTCGCGAATTAACCACACATTAGGGTGTACCGAGTGCCATGTTTTGATCCTACCGATTGCGTGAGAGACGGACATCCGCGTAGACGGCCACTACCAACACAATGCCTTTGAGCACATATTGGTAAGCGGCGGCTGTGTTGGTCATCTGAAGGCCGTTAGTGAGGCTCGCCATGATCAACGATCCCACTATCGTGCCAAAAACGCTGCCCACGCCGCCCAAAGTGGAAGTTCCACCGAGAATACAGGCCGCGATAGCATCCAACTCATACCCGGCCCCCGCAGAGATGGTGCCATACCCAACATACGAAGCCAGAGTGACACCCGAAATCCCGCATAAGAAGCCCATCAGCACGAAAATCATGAAAATATTCCGGCGAATATTTACACCAGAGAGTTTGGCTGCTTCACGGTTGCAGCCATTCTGGCACAAAGGGTATAGGCATACCGGCCAAAGCGCGTGTTATGCAACATATTTATAGCCCACTTTACGACAATCGCATACAAAGAGAAAATCCGGGCAAAAATCAATGATTTAGGGTATAGTTTGCGGCCAGTTACACACGGGAAATTTCGCGCTACACGCGTGATTTTGAAGGCCTCAGGATGATTACGTGATCAGGCTGCGAGGCTACCCCACCAGCCCCGGTTGTAGTTTTATTGCAGCCGGGTATCCTTTGGGCAAAAGTACCAAATAGTTGGTGCTTGAACGGCGTTAAAATTCGAAGCAGTCAATTCTGGCATACTGGAAGTTGGCGCGTATTTACTATGCGCCAGATAAAAGCGGGTTGAATGAAAGGATTACGATGCAGCCGATTAGTAAGGTTGTCCTGGCGTACAGCGGTGGGCTTGACACATCGATTATTGTTCCCTGGTTGCGCAATAACTATAACTGCGACGTGATTTGTTTTTGTGCCGATTTGGGGCAGGCCGAAGAACTCGACGGCCTGGAGGAAAAAGCGCTCAAGACCGGGGCCCAAAAACTGATTGTCCGCGATCTACGGGAAGAATTCTTGCGTGACTTTGTGTTTCCCACGCTTCAAGCTGGCGCTGTGTATGAGCGTGTCTATTTGTTGGGCACCTCTTTTGCGCGTCCATTGATCAGCAAACACCTCGTTGAAATTGCAGAAGCCGAAGGCGCACAGGCGATCGCTCATGGCTGCACTGGCAAAGGGAACGATCAGGTGCGTTTTGAACTGACGGCCATGGCGCTTAATCCCAAGCTCCAGGTGATCGCGCCCTGGCGGGAATGGGATATTCGCAGCCGTGAAGATGCGCTGGCATACGCTGAAGAGTTTAATGTACCGGTTACGTCAACGCTCAAGAGCATCTACAGCCGCGATCGCAACCTGTTTCACATGAGTCACGAAGGCGGCCCGCTGGAAGACCCGTGGAACGAGCCGGAAGAGGCGATGTATGTGATTTCCACAAGCCCGGAAGATGCACCCGATACACCAACTTATGTTGAAATCGCGTTCGAAAAGGGTATTCCGGTGGCTATCGATGGCGAGGCGCTGGCCCCTGTGTCCCTGTTTATGCGGCTGAACGAACTCGGCGCAGCAAACGGCATCGGGCGCGTTGATATGGTCGAGAACCGGCTGGTCGGCATGAAAAGCCGCGGCGTGTACGAAACACCCGGCGGTACGATTTTGCGTCAAGCTCACCAGGCGCTCGAAAGCCTGTGTCTGGACAAGGCGACCATGCACTATAAAGACTTTGTCGCCGTCAAATACGCTGAACTGGTCTACAACGGGATGTGGTATACCCGGCTGCGAGAAGCTCTTGACGCGTTTGTTCAGGAAACGCAGGAGACGGTTACCGGCACCGTGCGCCTTAAGCTGTACAAGGGTAACGTGATCGTTGCCGGTCGCAAGAGTCCCTACAGCCTGTATCGTGAAGATTATGCCTCGTTCGGCCACATGGACATCTACGACCAGACCGACGCCAAAGGCTTTATCAACATGATCGGACTGCCAATGAAGGTAGACGCCATGTTGAGCGTTGAGGGTACGGGCAAAAGCCGCTATCGCCAGCCCGACTACACCCGCTTTAAGCGCGACTAAGGATAACAACCGTGACGTTATGGGGCGGTGCGTTTTCATCGCCGACAGAAGACGCCGTGCGCAGGCTGAATGACAGCCTGCGCTTTGATTGGCGTCTGTATGACGCAGATATTGACGGCAGTATCGCCTGGGCGCGTGCCGTGGCCGATGCGGGCGTGATCACCGCTGCCGAACGCGATACGCTCGCTGACGGCCTGGAACGCATCCGGCTGGAATTCCAGCGCGGCGAGTTTGTCTCAGCGCCGGGGGATGAGGATATTCACACGGCTGTCGAACGGCGGCTGACCGAGATTGTCGGCGCCGTTGCCGGAAAGTTACACACCGGGCGCAGCCGGAACGATCAGGTCGCGACGGATGTGCTGCTGTGGGTTTTGGCCGCACAGGAGAAACTGACATCTGCGCTGACCGTGTTTTTAGCGGCGCTGCGGCGGCAGGCTCAAAACGGGGATAACCTGGTGATGCCGGGCTTTACACATTTCCAGCCCGCCCAGCCGATCACGGTAGCGCAGTGGTGGCTGAGTCATTTCTGGGCGCTGGTGCGTGATGTCGAGCGGCTGGAAACGATGGCCGTGGCATGGCGCCATAAGTGCCCGCTGGGCTCCGGGGCGTTGTCTGGCACACCTTATGATATCGACCGCCAGCGATTGGCCGAAAGCCTGGGATTCGAAGCGGCCAGCCCTAACAGCCTGGACTCTGTGGCAGACCGCGATCACGTGGCCGATTTTCTGTACGCACTGGCGATGATCGGCATACATATCAGCCGTCTGGCCGAGGACCTGATCATTTTTGCCAATCCGAGTTTTGGATTTGTCCGGCTGGACGAACGTTACAGCACCGGCAGCAGTTTGATGCCCCAAAAGCGAAATCCCGATCCGCTGGAACTGGCACGCGGCAAGGCAGGCCGTTTGATCGGGCATTTGTCCGGATTGCTGGCAACGCTCAAGGGACTGCCCAGCGGTTACAACAAAGACTTGCAGGAAGACAAAGAACCGCTCTTTGACGCCTACGATACACTGGCGGCGCTTCTGCCACCGCTGACCGGCCTGGTAAACACGTTGACCATGAACGCTGACCGTATGCGAGCGGCGCTGATCGAAAGTATGCTGGCGACGGACCTGGCCGATTACCTGGTTGGCAAGGGAATACCCTTCCGCCAGGCGCACGGGCTTGCCGGTCAGGTCGTGCGTTTAGCCGAGCAAAAACGTGTCGAGTTATCGCAGTTGACATTAGACGATTACCGGTCCATTTCTGATGTGTTCGAATCCGATGTAGTCAAGGTATTCGACTATGACGCCGCGGTAGCGAGACGGCGGGCATCCGGTGGAACGGGTGACACCGAACGCCAGATCACCCTGGCCGAAAGCTGGCTGAAGCAGCGAGTGTGATATCGCCCGGCTGCGCTGACCCATGCATAGTTGCCGATCTCCTGTTCAACACATACACTTTATATAACTTTTCTGCACTGTTTGCCGCCAGAAAAACTGGCGGCTCTGTTTTGTTACACGATGTGTGATAACTCATGAGTGACGACAATACACAGGTGTCTTCCCCCGAATCCACAGATGTCTCCAGCCCTATATCGCCGTCTGCCATGCAACACGGTCGAGCCGTGCCGCCGTTTGTACGGTGGCTCGTGTTCTTGTGCGTGGTGGCCTTTTGCGCTGTCATCCTGACGAGTCAGCCCGCGCCCTATTCTACGATCTTGTTTGTGGTGCTGGTTGCTGCTGCCCTGTTCATTGCCTCCATTATGAACAGGCTGCGCTCGGTTCCCCTGCGCGATCTGCCATCCGAGATACTGGCCCAGGCAAAAAACACCCTGCCCGGACTATCACCTGGTGAAACAACATTAGAAGACATCTCGACCGGGGCGCAAACATCACACCGTTCCTTGTTTTTTGCCGCCGAGATCATCGTGGTGGTAGTGGCTGCGCTGCTGGCAACAACGCAGTTTGCGAATCTTGACGACACCAAAAAGCTGCCCGGTTACGAAGGTGAATGGCTGACCAGTTCGGCGCATTTTGCGGCGCAGAGTCTGCGTGATTACGGCTATATCCCGCTGTGGCAGCCCTGGCTGGAATCCGGTGAGCCGCTGATAGACGGCCCCTTTTCGTTTGTGCTCAACCCCATCAGCACCGGCCCCAGCCTGGCTTTGGGCGCCGTTAACGGCATCAAGATCAGCGTAGTCCTGACGGCTGTGTTAGCGGGCGTGGGCGGGTGGATGCTGGGGTACGTGTTCGGCTTTGGCAGCCTGGGCCGGGTGCTGCTGGGACTGCTGATGGTCGGCAAAGGTAACATGCACGCCATGCTCGGCGCGGGGTATTTCCAGCTTGGTGCCAGCCAGGCTTATTTCCCCTGGATCATCGCCGGGACGGTGGCCATCTTACGTAAAAAACACGCCCGCTGGCCGGTTGCGCTGACGGCGATCACATTCATGCTGCTGTTTTTGGCGGGTAATATCTGGTACACGCTGCCGATGCTGCTGTCGATGGTGGCGATCACGGTCGCGTATTCCGTGCGGTGTGATGGGCGGTGGATTGACTGGGTCGGGCTGCGGCGGCTGGTGTTTACCGGTGTGCTGACGTTGGGATTATGTGCGATAACCCTGCTGCCGTTATGGGTAAACCGGGACTATATCGGCGGGCATCCCAAAGAGATCGATGCGGGCACAGTGTCCAGCCATGCTCGTGTTGTGGAACAGTTCTTTAACGGCAGCATCAACCTGTACAACCGGCAGGATGCGCCGGGCCCCCAGCAGTTTTATTACAGCTTCGTCATCCCGGTATGGTTTGTACTGCTGCTGGTGGCACTTTTCCCGCTGACCTGGTCATTCCGTTATCGATTGATGCCGCGTTTATGGTTTTCAGGGCTGGCGTTGGCCGTGTTTTTTACCGTGTGGGGCACGGGTGGGCATCCGTGGATGATCTGGCTGTATCGCCATATTCCGCTGCTGGATGAGTGGCGATTTGTCGGGCGAGCCCTGGCCGTTGCGTCGTTTTGGATCGCGGTGCTGGTTGCGCTGCTTGTGGATCGATTGTGGGTAATAATCACCAGTGCCGAGCGTATTACCGCGCTGCCAGAATCGCGGCGGCGGCTGGGTCATGGTGTCCAGTATGCGCTGGCGGCGGGATTGGTCATCCTGAGCCTGATAGCTGCACGGCAGGTGATCGCTCAGTGGCGCATTTTTGCCGGGCCAAGCAGCATCTACACCCCGGCCAATGCACAGGTTACCGATGCGTGTATTCAGTTGATACGGCAGGAAAACCCGGACAAAGAACTGGCCATGTACCGTCATGGGTATGACGATATCTTCACGTTTATCGAAAACAAGGTCCGCATATACGATATCGAAGCGGATTATTTTCCGCGCACGCTCAAATCCACGCTGGGCGATCTGGACTTTACGACGATGCTGCCCGAATACGGTATGGGCTGGAACGACGTTCAGCGTGAATGGCTTGATATAAACGGCTACGAGTTGATCGAGCCGGAGCGAAAGCTGCTGTCAGAAAACGACGCCCAATGTCACAGCCTGTACCGCAAGGCTGACGCGTTCAGTTATGCATTTTCGGTATCGGTATGGCATTTGCCGACTACAAGCTATAAGTTTGATCCAGAATCAACCACGCCTGTTTCACGTTACGAGCGTTTGCCCGACACGATCACATTGTGGGTGCAAGACCCACCGGGATCGGTCGTGGTTGCTATTCAGGAGCGCGCCTATCCTGGCTGGCGTGTAGAAGTGGACGGCAAACGCGCCGAGTTGGAGTCATTTGGCGGGTTGGTGGCGGTCCTGCTGGCACCGGACCAGCGCCCGCTGTCAGAACCTCACGAGATTCGCTTTTTATACCGGCCCTGGTTGCTGTATCGTGGCGCGGCGATCACGTTGAGCACAATCGGTTTGTGTATCATGTACATGCTGCGTGTCGATCGTTATCTGGGGCGATTTGTTTCGCGGCGTTTCACTCACCGCCAGTGAGTGCTGCTCGGCTCGTTTTACCAGAAAAAACCGTCCGGCAAATGATCCTGATATCCTGCCAAAGTGTTGCATGTTGGACGTATTCGAGATCGATAGCCAGTTTGGCGGGCATGATCTCGTTTATGTAACGTGTTTCCCAATCCAGGCCGGTCAATAAGGCTGCTTCATGGCGATATTCGAGTGCCGCCAGGCCGGTGATACCTGGGCGAACATTCAGCACTTCACGTTGTTCGGGTGTATACAGGGCCACGTAACGTGGGTCTTCGGGTCGGGGTCCGACCAAACTCATCTCGCCCCGCAGAACGTTAAAAAGCTGGGGTAGCTCGTCCAGTCTGGTAGGGCGCAGCATGCGGCCTACAGGTGTGATGCGCTGATCGTTCGCCAGCGTAATACCCGGCCCCTTGCGATCAGCATCGACGACCATGGAGCGAAACTTGTACAGATAAAACTCATGTCCGAAACGGCCCACCCGCCGGGCACGGTACAGAACAGGTCCAGGTGAACCAGACCGGATGAACAGGGCGATTGTTAGCAGGAGTGGTGATAGTAAAACAAGCCCTACCGCGCTTATCACAACGTCAAAACCACGCTTGAGCATGGCTCATCTACTTCTCCGTAGTGAGTTATGGCGTAACGATAATATTGCAGTCTTCTCGTTCACCCGCAACACCGACTTGCCAGCAGGAGGCACCCCGCGAGTCCATCTCTGACACGAATATATCCTGCCGGTCCGCCGGTACCGCGATCAACAGGCCGCCGCTTGTCTGCGCATCGAACAACAACATTCGCGCCTCTTGTGTGATCGTGTCTTCAAAGCGGATAGCCTTTCCGTAGGTTTCAGCGTTGGCCACTGACCCACCGGGGAACAACCATTCTTTTGCATAGTCTTCAGCGCCGGGCAGCAAGGGGAATCGGCTGTATTCAACGTGGAGCGTAACGTTGCTCGAAAGGGCCATTTCGGTAGCGTGACCTAAAAAGCCAAAACCGGTAATATCGGTGGCGGCAGTGGCACCGGCAGCCGCCGCCGCTTCAGCAGCATGGTGATTTAACCGCATCATCCACCGGACAGCGTCAGCAACATGCGTTGGACCGGCCTTGTCATTCTTGGCGGCGGTGGTGATGCAGCCCGTCCCTAGCGGTTTACTCAAGAACAGGATATCGCCAGGATGTGCGCCCCCTTTGGTCAACACCTGGTCAGGATGCGCCAGCCCAACGACGGCCAATCCTACTTTCGGTTCATCATCTTTGATCGTGTGTCCCCCGGCAATCACGGCACCCGATTCACGTACTTTTTCTGCCATCCCTAACATGATCTGAGAAATCATATCCGGCGGAAGGTTAGACGGCAGTGCGACGATATTGAGTGCAACCAGCGGTTTTCCACCCATGGCGTACACGTCACTTAAGGCATTTGCGGCTGCAATGGCACCGTATTGGTATGGATCGTCAACAATGGGAGTGAAAAAGTCCGTTGTCATGATCAAAACACGGCTGTCGTCAAGTCGGTAGACGGCAGCATCGTCCGGAGAGCCTAATCCCACCAGCAGATCGGGATAGTCACCAGAGTTAAAAACAGCCTGGATAGGACGCAGCACGTGCGCCAGGGCCCCTGGGGCCAGCTTGGACGCTCAGCCTGCACTTGATGAGAGCGCAGTCAGGCGTAGGATTTCATCACGTGTCATACCGTACCTTTTCGGATGGCCAGAAAACTCGTGGACAGTATGCCAGACCAGCGTCAGTTACGCAAAAGATAATGTTACAGGCGCTGTGACGGCCTGGCCGTGAACTTTTTTTGAACTGCCCCCCCATATTTCCGTTCTTTGGCCTTATGCCGGTAGACCGGTATACTCACCGTAGTAAACACGTTCGAAGGAGTGATCCGCTGTATGCCCCAAGCAGACCGCATGGTAAGCGGTAAAACGCGTACTGAAGACCAGGTCGACAATGCGCTTCGCCCACGCTATCTCAATGAAATAACCGGGCAAAACCGGGTTATCGAAAACCTGCGTATCTTGATTGAAGCTGCCAAAGGCAGACATGAAGCGCTGGATCATGTTCTATTTTATGGTCCACCTGGCCTGGGAAAAACAACATTAGCCCACGTTATTTCGAATGAAATGGACGTCAATATCCGGATTACTGCCGGGCCTTCGATTGAACGTGCCGGTGACCTGGCTGCCATCTTGACACACTTACGTGAAGGTGACATCCTGTTCATTGACGAAATCCATCGCCTGGGACGTGCAGTCGAAGAAGTGTTGTACCCGGCGATGGAAGATTTCGCGCTGGATATTGTGATCGGCAAAGGGCCATCGGCCAAAAACGTCCGGCTGAACCTGCCACGCTTCACTGTAATTGGCGCCACAACACGCCTGGCGCTGCTCACAGCACCGCTGCGCACGCGTTTTGGTGCAGTCTACCGGCTGGATTTTTATGATATTAGTGCGATGGAAAAAATCGTCGAACGCGCCGCCACATTACTCAACGTGCCGATCGAACCGGACGGTGTGATGGAGATCGCCAGCCGCGCACGCGGTACGCCGCGTGTAGCGCAGCGTCTGCTCAAACGTGTACGCGACTATGCCGAAGTGCGCGCCGACGGCGTGATCACCGCTGACGTGGCCGGACAAGCGTTGGACCTGCTCGAAATTGATCCGCTGGGCCTGGATGATATCGACCGGCGTGTTTTGTTGTCCATCATCGAAAAATTCGAAGGTGGGCCAGTTGGCCTGGATACCATCGCCGCGTCGATCAGTGAAGAGGCAGATACCATCATGGATGTTTATGAACCCTATCTGCTTCAGCTTGGTTTTATCGAACGCACGCCGCGCGGACGTACTGCGACCCGGCTCGCTTATGACCATTTGGGCATCAACGACAATCGTCCGCCGCGCCAGGCCTCTTTGTTGTGAGCTATCCTGTCTAACCGGATGCCGTATCGCATGGATTTAAACATACTTGGCCGCCTGATCGTTTTCCTGGGATTGGGACTCGTTGTTCTTGGTGGAGTCCTGATGTTATTTGCGCGCGTCCCGGTCCTAAAAAACTTGGGGCATCTTCCGGGTGACATCCGGTATGAGAGCGGCAGTTTGTCCTGTTTTTTCCCCATCGTCAGCATGATCATTATCAGCATTCTGCTCTCCGTGGGGCTGAATCTGCTGCTGCGTCTACTCAATCGTTAGGCACCCTGGAAACCATCAAGCCACCATGCACATTTCCGACTTTGACTACCATTTGCCACCGGAATACATCGCCCAGACCCCCGCTGATCCGCGCGACTCGTCCCGCATGATGGTGATTCATCGCGACACAGGGCACATCAAACACCAGACATTTCGTGATTTTGCGGACTACGTGAATCCGGGTGATATCATCGTGCTCAACCAAACCCGTGTCATTCCGGCGCGGCTGGTCGCTCACAAAATCCCTACCGGCGGCGCGGCTGAAATCCTGCTGCTGAGGCAGATCAACAAACGGCAGTGGTTAGTCGTTGTGGGCGGAAAACGCATCAAAACCGGTATGCGGCTGGGGCTGGGGGCCGATAGTGAAACAACACCTGAGGCGGTCGTTGTTGAGGAGCGGGGTGAAAACCGGCGTGTGATCGAGTTTTCAGAGCCGATCGAACCCTACCTTGATCAATTCGGTAAAACACCGCTGCCGCCGTATATCACCAGGCCATTAGAAGATATCAGCCGCTACCAGACCGTTTTTGCCCGCTATAACGGATCAGCCGCCGCACCCACGGCGGGCCTTCATTTTACCGGCAATATGCTGGTAACGCTCAAACGCCGGGGCATAGAGATCGCCTTCTGTACGCTGCACATCGGCCTGGATACCTTTTCACCGGTTCGCGAAGAGAACATCCACAACCATGTCATGCACACCGAACGCGCGATTCTGTCACCTGAAGATGCCCATCTTATCAACAACGCACGGTTGAGAGGTAACCGCATCGTGGCGATTGGCACAACCGCCGTGCGCACACTCGAAACGGCAGCTATCCGCTCAGCAGCTTATGAAACTGAGCACAACGATCCGGCCAGTGTCCGGCAAACGTTGGAAAACCTGGAAGAAAACGTGTGTCCCTGGCGGCCTGTTCTGGCCATTGACGAAGATACCGACCTGTTTATTACACCGGGATACCGGTTTCGAGCAGTTGACATGATGTTAACTAACTTCCACCTGCCACGCTCAACACTGCTGATGCTGGTCAGTGCCTTTGTCGGGCGAGAGCGTATCCTGAATGCTTATGAGGAAGCTGTACGGGAGGGGTATCGTTTCTACAGCCTGGGGGACTGCTGCTTGCTGGTATGAAAGCGGTCCGATCGCAGCAAACTATGCCTTGGAAAACCAATTGAGCAGCTTTTTGACGATATTCCGCTTGTTGGCTAATAATTGCTGGTATTCCTGATTAAGGTTTTTTGTCAGGTTTTCGAGTTCTTCAACAGCCATGCGGGCACCGTTGACAAGTACCCAATTGTCACCCAGGTTGCGCAGTTCCTTCGGAGAGCGTTGATAGAGTGCTAGATAGACCTCCAGGTACCGCGCCATTGCTTTCTCAACCCTCATCAAGGCCTCCAACTTTACTGTGCTGTATCTGTTCGATGTAACTACCAATGTAATTATGCCTTGTTACCAGTAGTATAATGCCAAATTGAGCCGGTATACCAGTGAATTGCGTGAATGTTGTCTGAAAATCAATTGCCACCACTTGTATTCGTGTTTCACTTATCCTTCTTCTATTCTACATGAGAATCACAAAAGGCTACCATAGCCATCACAAGAGGTGCTAAAATACATATCCTGATCACAGTCACAGCAAAGTTGCTTCTTTAAACCGTGGAGAAATTATGATGCAAGAAATCACGTTTATTCCAGAAAATCATTACCGGGAAGCCGCTGACTTTATCGAGCAGCGTACGGACAAAGCGCCAACCACCGGGCTGATCCTGGGATCAGGGTTGGGGTCGCTTGTTGAGGAAATCCAGGATGCGGATATTATTTCCACTACGAGCATTCCTCATTGGCCTCAATCAACCGTGCTGGGGCATGAAGGCCGGATCGTTATCGGGCATCTAGGTAAAAACACCGTCCTGGTCTTGCAAGGCCGCGTACATTTTTATGAAGGCTACAGCATGGCCCAGGTTACCTTGCCTATTCGCGTGATGAAGCTGTTGGGCATCAACACGGTAATTTTGACAAACGCGGCTGGCGGCCTGGACCCAGACTATAAAGCTGGCGACATCATGGTCATCGAAGACCATATCTTCCCGCCCGGTCTGGCAGGCCATAATCCGCTCTGTGGTCCGAATCTGGGGATGTTCGGACCGCGCTTCCCCAGCGCCATACAAACGTACAATCCTGTGTTACGCAAGCTGGCCCACCAAATCGCAGAAAAAAACGGGTTCACAATGCGTGAAGGCGTTTATGTCTCGCTGTCAGGACCGGCATTCGAAACCCCGGCTGAAGTTCGTATGCTGCGCGCATGGGGGGGTAATGCCGTGGGTATGTCCACGGCTCCGGAAGCCCTGGTCGCCTACCATACCGGCATGCGCGTGTTGGGATTCTCTAGCATTACCAACAAGTCAATTGACAACACAGCGCATTATGAAGAAATCACCCACGAAGAAGTATTAAAGCTGGGCCGCCAGATCGTGCCCCGGCTCACAGCCGTTATTCGTGGTGTACTGGATACTGCACCGCCATACGATCCGGAAACCAGCGAGAATCACCCGGAAAATGGCTAGCCTTGTCTTTTTCATCGAACGTATTTCGTTCGGTTTGTACATTCTCAGCACCGGGGGTGTGCTGTGGATGGCGCTGCGACTCCACCAGGCACGCCGTGACCTGACGGTGGCCCAATTCAAGTTGGAGCGTGAACAGGCGCTTGTCCGGCAAGCTAACGCGATCACGTTTGGTGGCCTGCTGGTTGAACTGTTGATCGGAGTGTGGGCTGTCACTAATCTTGTGGCACCTACCCTCCGAGATATCCAGGTCGGTGATACAACCACTGATCCAGGCACAACCTTAGAGCGTTTTGTTACCAGTACCCCTGCCAATAACCCCCCCGTCGCGCTGGACGCGGGCGAAGTGATCGGTGATGAACAGGTATTGTTCGCTACTCCCGTCCCTACCAATACCCCGGTAGGCACGATCATGCCCGAAGCTGAAGACATTGTCGGCTGCCCCCGTGAAAGCGCATGGCTGTTGATCCCCGGCAATGGCCAGTTGATCTTTGAAGCCACAACCGCGACCGGCACTGCAAATATCAGCAACTTCGCGTTTTACCGGTTTGAAATCAAACTGGCGAACCAGAGCACCGAGTTCGCACCCATTGGTGGGGATTATGTTGAGCCGGTGATAGAAGGCCCGCTAGGCGAGATTCTGCCGTTCAATTTTGCTCCGGGTGAATATCGTTTCCGGCTCACCGTCTTTGACAATACCAACATGATGCGGGCACTGTGTGAGGTTACGATCTTCTTCAGTGAACCACCGCCAACACCTACACCGATCGGAGCCGGTGCCGAAGAAAGCTCACCGCAGTAAACCGGGTCAAGTGTTTTTAGCTGTTACCAAGCCCCGCACGCAGCAGTTCCTGTTGATATTGCTCAGGCGTATCGATATCGCGCAAAATGCTGTCGGTGTCTACCGGTACCAGTACCGTCTGTTCTGGGTAGTGTTTTAATACGTCACGTGGGGCACCGCGTGGCAGCGACAGCAGTTCCGGCCAGAAGCGGCGGTCAATCAACACCGGATGACCCCGCCGCCCTCGATAGGTCGGGGTCACGATCTCACCGTCACCTTGCGCATAGGCACTCAACACCTGCCCTACAATACGCGTATCGATGGCCGGTTGATCACCCAACACGACCAGACATGCCGACTTCGTATCCGGCAGTGCGCGGAGCCCGGCTTGCAATGACGACAGCACCTCGCCGCGGGCGTAGTGGGGATTATGAACCAGCCGAACCGGTTGGTCGGCCAATGCTTTGGCGATCTTGTCCCGGTAGTGGCCGGTTACAACGATAATCTCGTCTACCGCTGAAAGCGTCAACCGGCTCACAATCGATTCGATTACCGTACCGCCATCCCAGGGCAGCAGCAGCTTCGGTTTTCTCATACGGGTAGACATTCCCGCAGCCAGCACAACCGCCGTTACGCGCCGTTGCAGTTCGTGCACAGGGTCTACCGCAGACTGCATCGCCCCCAACGCAACCGCATTGATCCGGGGTGAACGCAGCACAAGCTGAGCGATACGGCGCGCCTGTGTACACTGGTACCCGTGGCTGTCAACCTTGTTTAGCAGCGCAACAACCCGTGTTGAAGCAGGAACCCCCCGCATCCCCAGTTCGGGATCACGCAAAGTCAGCGCCACCCAGGGGGGCAGCACCGCGCTGCCTTCAGGAAAACCATACCGTTCACGTATACGGCTGGCGTTGTACACGTGATCCTCGTCCAGAGGTTGGCCGAGCACATCTACACCAGCGACCGGGACCACCACCGATGTATCGGCAGGGATGACCGGTTCGTGATCAAAGGGGGCTTTTAACGACAGGCGACGTGCGCCGTCGGCTTCAATCAGCAAAACATCGGAATTAACCGAATCCATCAATTCGGCGATGACATCCGGATGCAAACCGACTATTTTGCTCCGGCGTTTATCCACACGGGCATATAAAAACACGTGGCGATGCTCATTTAGCCAGGTCGTGATCATCGCCGGGCTGACGTTCGGCGTCAGTTGAGCGGCCAACGATGCCTGCTTGATCTCACGCGGGGCCAGGTGTGTGGTTGTGGTCAGCAGCACACGCCAGCCATCATCGCTTAGTTCGTGTGCCAAGCGAAACAAAGCCGACGTTTTGCCGCCGGCTCCAATAAACGCCACTACATCACCGCGCCGAATCGACAGCGCATCTCGCAAACGCATAATTCACGGCCTGTAGCTCAACTATGATGTGATTTCCACATCTGAATGATTTAACGATTGCCGCAACAATGTGACAATGTGGGGTGCGCTCAGCACAGCTTCCAGCACGCCGCCGCCAATTGCTAACGATTTTTCGGATATCAGAAAACAATAATCGCGCTCAGCACGCGGGTCAACATCGCCAACTTTTAGCCCGGCAGTGACGGGCACCGATGGGTGAATCAGCCCCCGCAAGACACCATCAAAAGGAGCTGTTATCGGCACGTCGCCTACCGTCGCTACCACATCACCCTGTGTCACGGCCTCACCGATAGCGACCTGTGGATGTACAAACCCGTTGGCTGGCGCACGCAAAACCCGGTCGGATGTATGCCCCTGCACACGTCCCGGCTTGCCGGTATCCGGTTCGGCTGTGCCGTCCCAGAACACACGCCCCAGGCAGTGCCCACGATTGGTTTCGATCACAGCATGGCAGTCAACGCCCGCCGTAAATCCCGGTCCCAGCGCGATCACGAGCGGGGCATCTGCGCGGGTCGTGCCCAGGTTGCGTTTTGCGATGCGAGCATCCACGACAACCGCCGGGTTAAGTTCGGCCAGGCTGGCGCCTTGGGGGTCCACCAAAACCGGAATTTCGCCTGCCGCCTGCACACTTTTTACCGCAGGTGGCCCGTCTACACGGCGTGCGGTTATGCCATCAACTGTAATAAAGCCTTCGTAAACCGCCGTCGCAAACGCCACCGGGCGACGGATCGCCAGCGGCTGCGCCAGTTCAGTAATAGTGACAGGAAAACCGGCCTTGGTCAGACGGTAGACCACGCCCGAAGCAAGATCACCTCCCCCTTTGACCACGACCGGCAAGCGTTCAAATAACACCCAGGCCATGCTCCCGCAGTTGTTCTACAACATAGTCCGGCGTCAGTGGAATCCGGTCAAATCGTACACCGGTCGCGTCACACAATGCCGCCGTAATGGCCGGGGCCAGCGGAATGAATGGCATCTCAGCCATGCCCCGCGCCCCCCAGGGGCCCCTGGGATCGGCAAATTCGAGGATGACCGATTTGACCTCACGCGGAACGTCCCAGATCGTCGGGATCAGATATGTGGACAGGTAGGGATTAAGAATACGCCCGCCGTCGGATATCAGGTGTTCCATAGTCGTGTATCCCAGCGCCTGGACAACCGCCCCCTCGATCTGACCTTCGACCAGCATCGGGTTAAGCGCGCGGCCTACATCATGAGCAGACACCACTCGCACAACCGCGACGTGGCCGGTTTCGACATCAACTTCAACTTCGACAAACTGCGCCATGTAGCCATAGGCGAAGTTGGGATCAGAGTGCCCCGTTTCGGGATCATAGGGTGTCGTGGCGGGTGGACGGTATTGATAGGTCACAATCGCAGGTCGTTCTTCATGCTGCCATTTTTCCAATGCCTGCTCAGCCGCACCTTTGATCGCATTACCCGCCATAAAGGTCATGCGTGATGCCGACACGCTGCCAGAATTTCCGGTTACGGCTGTATCGTGCCCGATCAACTCGACTTTTTCCGGGGACACACCAACCGCTTCAGCCGCCATCTGGACAAAAACCGTATGTGAGCCTTGACCGACTTCGGCACCGGCCTCGCGCACAACAACACGCTCAATTTCGGCATCTCCGTACAGTTCAACGGTAGCCCAGTTTTCTTCTGGCGCACCAAAGCTAAAACCGACGTTCTTAAACCCCAGCGCCATACCGACACCACGCCGTTTGGCGGGATCAGATGGCTGCTCCACCGGCAGCTTGCGCCAGGTGCTGTTTTGTTGGCGCCAGTAATCACTTTGAGCCGCGCCATCGGCCAATACCCGGTCAAGCGTCACGCCAGGGGGAAGGGGAGTCCCAACACACGTAATACTATCATCGTGCAGCACATTTATCGCCCGAAGCTGCACCGGGTCCATGTCCAGCGCTTCAGCCAATTTGTTCATCTGTCCTTCAGCAGCAAATGCCGCCTGCGGCCCGCCGAAGCCCCGGAACGCACCACAGGGAATGTTGTTGGTATACACCGCGTAGGTATCGACTTTGACGTTTGGAATCTCATAGGGACCGCTGACCATTAAGTTCGCATTACCCATTACTTTGGTTGACGTGTAGGCATATGCGCCAGAGTCGGCGTAAAGCTGCGCTTCAGCGGCGACCAGCTTACCGTCTTGAGTGGCTCCCCACCGGGCGCGGATGATCACCGGGTGGCGTTTGTGATGCCCGATGATCGATTCTTCGCGGCTCCAGATGATCTTGATCGGGCGTTTTACCCTCATCGCCGCCAGCCCTAACACGATCTGGACGGACATGTCTTCACGCCCACCAAATGCGCCGCCAACGGCTGGATAAATGATCCGCACCTGTTCTTCTGGCAAACCCAGCGCATGGGCGACCTGCTCGCGGTCTTCGTGGACCCACTGCCCGGCCACGATAACGCAGACCCGCCCGGCCTCGTCGATAAAACCGAGCCCGGCTTCGGGCTGCAAGTAGGCATGTTCCTGGTAACCCGTCTGGTATTCGCCCTCGACAACCACGTCGGCCTTCGCCCAACCTGCGGCCATATCACCGTGGCGAATGCGGTAGTGAACCAACACGTTGTTTTCAACATGTGAGTGAAGCTGTGGCGCGCCGTTTTCCATCGCCTCAAATACATCGGTCACAACCGGCAGATCGTCATACTCAATATCAATCAATGCGGCGGCTTCGGCAGCGGCGATCTCGGTTTCGGCAATAACCAGCGCCACCTGGTCGCTAATGCACCGCACAATATCAGCATCTTTTTTATTGCTGCCAGGGCCACATAACACCGGCTGGTCTGGCATAATCAAACCATATTCGTTAACAGGCACATCTTTAGCCGTCAGAACAGCCACAACACCGGGATACGCTTCAGCACGACGCGTATCAATGGCCGTGATCCTGGCGTGGACACGATCCGAAAACCGGATTTTCATCCACAATTGGCCATCCATGTTTATGTCGCCGGGATAAAGCGTCTCGCCTGTTACTTTACCCACCGCATCCATACGGCTAATATTTTGACCAAGCACAACGTAATTCTCTTTCACGCCAACCCTTACTCCTACTAACAGTCAGGCCCGACTGGCGAAAGTCTCTGAATACGCAAGAAAAAACAAGGCATACGACTACGGGTTGTGCAACAGTGACCGCCTTATTTATTACGCTCCCGTTCGCGGCGTTTGGCCTCGCGCAGATCACGCCGCAGGGCTTTGGCAACCGCTTTTTTATTCGCAGGTGAGGGCCCCAGCGTCTTGACGGCTTCGTGTTCCGGGTCTTCACCCACGAACACCGCCGCCACAAACATCATAAGCGCCAACATGGTCAGCCACAACAACCCCGAAACCACATAGTCCACCGTTATGGGATCGTAGTCAGCATCAAAGTCATTAAACTGCCGTTCCAGATTTCCATTATTGTTATTGTCGTACTTTACCAACTGCTCGACCACCAACGGCCCTACAATAACCGCTACAACACCCAACAGAATCGCCAGTACCAGCCCCAAAACCGGCAGCATACCTGACGACTTTTTTTTCTTTTTCGGAGCCATATCAGTCATGATCATACCTTTCGCGGTGTTTCACTCGTGTTTATTGTCAGTAGGCGGCTCAGGTCCCAGATTCGGTCATGGCTGCCGCCGCTTTTTCGAATGCCTCGATGATCTTGTAATAACCAGTGCAGCGGCACAGGTTGCCCGTGATGCTTTGCTCGATTTGTTGACGTGTCGGATGTGGGTATTCTTCTAACAACTTGGCGCCGGACATCAAGAACCCAGGCGTGCAATAACCACATTGAACCGCCCCGGTTTGCACAAAAGCATTTTGAATGGGGTGTAGATCACCGTTGTCACCGGCAAGTCCTTCAACCGTCATGATCTCGGCGCCATGTGCCCGCGGCGCGGGTACCAGGCACGCCATAACCGCCATCCCGTCCAGAAAAACGGTGCAGGCGCCGCATTCACCTTCGGCGCAGCCTTCCTTCGTGCCGGGCAGCCCGATATCCTCGCGCAAGAAGCGAAGCAGGGTTTTGTGTGATACACCGGACCGGGTGTAGGTTTTGCCATTGACGGTGGTTGTGATCGTATCACCCGCGTCAGCGCCCAACTGAACCGGAGCGGTCAGCGGTACCCGCACGATACCCTGATCTTTTCCCCACAACATGGCGGGATCCGCTGGCCAGTCGTCCCGTTCACGACCATCACGCAGCATCCGCAGCGCGCGCGCCACCAGCACCCGGCACATTTCGGTACGGTACGACGCCGGACCGCGGATATCATCAATCGGGGCAGGCGTTAACGCGGCCAGCCGCGCCGCTTCACGGATCACGTCATCCGACAGCGTTTGATCACGCAGATAGTGTTCAACCTCAGGCGCACGGATAATGGTCGGTGCCACGCTGCCAAACGTGATGACGGCGTGCGTAATACGGTCCGTGATACGGTCGCCATCAAACCCTAAAATGACCGCCGTGTTCACCACAGAAATCGCCTGGGCACGTCGCAAGCCTAATTTCAGGAAAACGCCGCCCTCGCTATTTTTCAGGGTGGGAACCGTTATTTTGGTTAGCAGTTCATCCGGTTCCATAACCGTCCGGCGCACGCCTGTGTAAAACGAAGGGAAATCCAGGGTCCGTTCACCGCGTGTTGAGGCCAGTGTAATCGTCGCACCCAGCGCCCACAGCGGCGTGATCGTATCATTAGCCGGGCTGGCTGTGATCAGGTTCCCGGCAACCGTGCCCCGGTTTCGAATTTGAGGCGCACCCACCGACCACGCAGCCTGCGCGAATGGTAACGCTCGCTCAACAATCGGGTCGCTGCCCACCACGTGATTGTGTGTAACCAGCGGCCCCAACACCACCGTATCGCCCTGTTGTTGAATCCGGTCCAGGCCCGGCACACGCGATATGTCGATCAATGTGCCAACACCGGGCCGCTGTCCACGTTCAAGTTCCAGGATCAAATCAGTTGCACCGGCAACAATGCGCGCGTGCTCACGATGCTGTGCAAGTCGTTCAAGTGCTTCGGATACTGTTGTAACGTTATAGTAATTTTTCCACATAATCTTTCGCCAAAATGAGCCACAAAACCAGGCCGGACTACCCGCTGTTATGGACCAATATCCATTGTGTGTATAGTAGCACCGCCACCTGAAAATGGCGAGCTTCTCCCCCAGTATTCTGATATAGTGCCGCCTGTTTTACGTCATGGTTTCGGTTTGTCCAACACCAGGGTCTTTACCGGATTTATGTTAATCACCTGGGTGTTATGAAACACCGTTTTGGTGACCATCCGTTGATCCCAGGTGTCAACGTGACCGTGAATGAGAAACCGGGGTTGTGCCCAACGCATCAACATCAAAAATGACTTAAAGCCACGATGAGCATAATCATCTGGGATATCATGTATTCCCCAGGGAGGGGAGTGAGTTACCATGACGTCAACACCGTGACCATTGAACAATCGCCGGAGCAGGAGATGAGGTAACAGCCGCAGTACGTTCAACCACATCTCGTGCTGCGTGTATTGCACGGGACCATTGTTATAGTTGATTGAGCCTTCCAAACCGGCAAACGTAAAACGATTGTATGATTGAATACGGAGATGTAAATTATCCCCCCCCGGCACATGGTTATTGCAGTCGGGATACTCGGCTTTGAGACGCATATCTTGATAGCCTGTATCGTGGTTGCCACGCACAAAAAACAGCGGCAGGTTTAACGTCGAACCGATCACATCAAGGTATCCAACAGACATATCCCCACAACTTACCAGCAGATCGACGTCACCATATGTCCGGCGCAGGTAATCAGGGTTTCTCATATGGGGCAGCGCAATGTCACTTACCGCCAGTACTTTCACGTGACGTCTTCCAGTATCATGATGATTGTCGATCGATCGTTTCTTCGTCAGGTGGTGGACCCAGCCACTGCATGACCTCACCCGTACCACCCCGCATGGTCATTACGACCTCGGCCATAATGCTGATCGCGATCTCTTTTGGCGTTTCGGCATGCAGTTCTAAACCGATGGGCGCATGAACACGCGCGAGGTCCGCCTTGTCGATTCCACGTTCCTGCAATGCCTGAGCCGTCAGCGCCCACCGGCGTCGACTGCCGATCAAGCCGATGTAGGGGGCCTCAGTCCCCAACAGCGCCGGGATCAACTCTTGATCGACGATCAGGCCGCGTGTCACAGCGACGATATACGTCTGGCGATTGATATTAGCACATGCAGGCAGCGCAGCAGGTGACTCGCCGATATACGCATCCATACCGGGAATCTGGTCAGCCGAAGCATAACCGGGACGATCATCCGACACGATCACACGAAACTGCATCCATTTAGCGAGTTCGGCGACGGCTTTTCCCACGTGACCGCAGCCGATCACCAGCACAGTTGGCGGCGGCATCAGCGGTTCGACAAACACACGAACAGTGCCCCCGCACAGTCCGGGATCACCGGCAGCCAGATCGTTTAGATCATACACCAGCAAACGGCTGCTACCGTCACCCATTGCAGCGACGGCTTCCTGGATCACCAGGGCCTCCATCTGGCCGCCGCCTACCGTTCCAACAATCGTTTCGTCAGGCCGGACCAGCATCTTGCTGCCAGCCTGGCGCGGCACCGAACCCTGTGTTTCAACAATGGTAACCAGTGCCGCCGAACGACCTTCGTTTTGTGCGTCAAGTGCAGCTTTAAAAACAGCCTGATCTTCCTTCACCATAATAATCTCCCGATCCGGCTACTCAGCAGCCTTTTCGTGTAATGCACGCCACACTTTTTCCGGCAGCACAGGACCATCATACACCCAGATACCACACGCATCATAAACCGCGTTGACCAGCGCCGGACCAACACCATCCAGCGGGATTTCGGCGACGGCTTTAGCCCCAAACGGGCCGGATGGCTCGTAGGTTTCGATAAAAATCACGCCCATGTTCGGCATTTCATCCGCCCGGTATATTTTATACGGGCCGAAACGTGTATTTTCCATACGCCCGTTCTGGTCGAATACCATTTCTTCGCAGTGGCCGTAACCAAGCGCCTGCGCCATGCCGCCCTCAACCTGGCCGCTGGCCGTGACCGGATTGATAATGACACCACCATCCACCGCCATGACCATCTCGTCTACAGTAAATTGGCCGGTTTCGGTGTCCAGCGTAATGGTTACATACTGGGCTGCAAACGGTGGCGGTGATTCAGGGCTGATGTAACTGCCAATGCCCATGATCTGCTGCTGGTCTTCGTGGTGCAGGCTGTTTAATGCGATCTCACGATGGGTCACGCGGCGGCCATCCGGCGCGTGCACGGCTCTATCGCGCAAAACCAGGTCGTCAGAACTGACAGGCGCAAAGCTGCCTTCCTGTTTATTAAGCATCCGTGCCGCGACACCGCGCATCTGCCCGGCGACCTGTTCGGCGGCGATCACTGTTGCCCGTCCCGAAATATACGTCGTGCTGGACGCATACGCCCCTTTATCGAATGGTGTAAAGTCCGTGTCGGATGAATACGTAATAAAATCTTCGGGCGTGCAGCCTAACACTTCAGCGGCCATTTGCGTCAGGACCGTATCCGATCCGGTGCCGAGATCGGTAGCGCCAACCAGCAGGTTAAACGAGCCATCGTCGTTAATTTTGATGCTCGCGGCCCCCATATCCAGGCGGGGAATGGCCGTACCCTGCATCACCGCAGCCATACCAATACCGCGCCGCAGATGAGGCTTTCCCGGTACGGTATGCCAGCCGGGATTGTTAAATCTATCCGCCCATGCAATCGCAGCCGCGCCCTGTTCCACACATTCCGCCAGCCCGCAAGACTGGATATACTCGGCAGCCCCTTCGCGGCCCTCGCTCCAGGCTTTGCTTACCGGGTGCTCATCGCCGGACTTGATCGCGTTCTTCAGCCGGAACTCAAGCGGATCAAAGCCCATTTCACGCGCGATACGTTCGATGTGTGGTTCAAGCGCCCAGAAACCCTGCGGCACACCGTAGCCGCGAAAAGCGCCGCTGGGCGGTGTATTGGTGTATACAATATCGGTCTTGAACTTGATGTTCGGCGCATTGTAGAGCGCCATCGCTTTATGGCCCGTATTACCGGCAACCGTCATGGCATGTGTGCCGCTGGCCCCGGTATCGCTGAGCACGTACATCGAATTCGAAACGATCTGGCCGTCGTTGGTTACACCGGTTTTGAGAGTTACCCACATCGGGTGGCGCGACCGGCTGGCGTAAAATTCCTCGGCGCGCGAATATTCCATGCGCACCGGGTTCCCGGTCACGATGGTCAGGTGCGCGCAGATGTCTTCGAGCAGCACTTCCTGTTTAACGCCAAAACCGCCGCCAATACGCGGCTTGATCACGCGAATGCGTTTTTCGGACAGTCCCAGCACCGGCGCCAGGATGCGACGAACATGGAAGGGCACCTGTGTACTGGTCCGGATCACGAGGCGATCATCTTCATCCCACCACGTCACGACAACATGCGGTTCAATCGGTGTTTGCTGCACTTTGGGACTGTAATACGTGGCTTCGAAAACACGATCCGCTTGTGCGAACCCCGCTTCTACGTTACCCACTTCCCATTCAACAACCGCCGCCAGGTTACGCTCTCGATCTTCGATCAGCCAGCTATCTGGCTCATCGTGAATCACGGGGGCGCCGGGCTGCATACTGTCACGCGGGTCAAACACAACCGGCAGTTCTTCATATTCAACGTCGATCAATTCCAACGCCCGCAGCGCGATTTCTTCCGTTTCAGCGGCCACAGCGGCCACACGGTCGCCAACAAAGCGTACTTTATAGTCAAGGCTGTAGTTGTCATGAGGGCCGGGTTCGGGATCACTCTGACCGGCGGTGGTGTATGGCACGCGCGGCACGTCTTCATGAGTCAGCACCGCGTGCACGCCGGGCAGCGCACGCGCCTTACTGGCATCGATGTGCTTGATCAAGGCGTGCGCGTGTGGGCTGAGCAGCAGCTTACCGACCAGCATCCCGCGCATTTCGACATCATCGGTGAACGCCGGGTTGCCTTGCACCAGCTTGCGCGCATCCACCTTGCGAACAGGCTTGCCAACCTGTTGCAGAGTGTCCACTTCCGGCGCGACAAGCATCACCGGCAGTGTGCGTGTTTTTACGTCCGGATAACCACGATCACCGGCCCCAATGTCAGGGGGTGGGAAATCGTCCCCGACAGAGTCACGCGGCGGTGAGAATAAATCCGGCGGAGGAGAAATGCCGCGCTCGCCGCCAATAGGCGGCACCGCTTCGCCGCGCAGCCGCGCAGCCGCCCGCAGCACGGCTTCGACCGGTTTAACATACCCGGTACAGCGGCACAGTATCCCGGCCAATGCTTCACGAACGTCGTGTTCGGTAGGGCTGGGGTCACGATCCAACAGGGACTTGGCCGCTAATACCATCCCCGGCGTGCAGTACCCGCATTGAATAGCGCCCGTTTCGATAAACGCCGTCTGCAAGACATGCAGCGGCTCAGAGCCACGCCAACCGCGTTCCTGCATACCGCCGACACCCTCAATTGTGATGATATCGCGGCCATCGGCCTGCGCCGCCAGCATCACACATGATGTCACAGGGATGCCATCAAGCAGCACCACACACGCGCCGCATTCACCCGTTTCACAACCGTGTTTAACACCAAACAGGCCATTTCGCCGCAGCACGGCCATCAATGTTTCATTTGGTGCCGCATCAGTCTCAAAAACCTGTCCGTTTAGCGTAAAATGAATTTTCACTGCAACACCCTCTCAGGCTACACCATATAAATAATTACCCTATCTTCGGCAAGGGCGAACAAACGGAAATCTACTCTCCTGGTTCAGCCTCAACAGTAATTTCGCCAATGAACAACCGCCGGTCCGGACCAGCCCTCTCACCGGTCACGTCGTAACGCGCACCCGTTTGAGCATCAAAAATACCCAGCGCGACCTGATAGGTTCCAGCAGCCAGATCGTCCGGCAGCACAAGCGTGTAGTTGTCTTCGAACGTCACCAGAAGCCAGTTGCCGGGCGGCAGCACGCCGCCAGCCGGTCGTGTTACGACCTGGGCCACCGGTTCGATATCAATATTATCGTACAGGTGAACGAATACAACACCATCTCCTGTGCCCGGTGCTGGCCCGGCCCACGTCAGCGATACATCAAGCTGTCCCGGCTGCTGTGAAAGATCAACCGACATGAGCCGTACAGCGCCATCCGGGCCAAAAGTAGCGACCGGTGTTTCACCTGATGATGATACGTCGAACACCCCCTGATAGGCCCAATGGGAATAGGGCATATACGCATCCTGGGCGGGGTTAGTTACCTGCGCTTCGATGCGGATTCGTGTTTCGGTGCCGGTAATCTGCGCCGCCGGTACCAGCGTGGCCACTTCGATCCAGCGTCCGGGCACTTCCGGCTGGACACGCTGCGCTGCCTGCTGCCCGTTCACAAACACGGTAAACGGCACATTGGTACGCCCGTGCACACGTGTCACCAGCAGCAAATCCTCTCCGGCACGCGTTTTGAGCGTGAATGTTTCGCCGCCGGTGATCACACGCCCACCATCGACCATCTGGCAGTCCGGCTCAGCCAGTCCGCAGGCGTGATAATAGTGCCGGTATACCTCGGTCACAAAACCCGGCGGCGACTCGTCCGACCACCAGTGATAATCGTGGGCGGCTTCGCTGCCGTGATCGGCAACATCAACCTGATCCACGAGTGTCAACCCGTCCGTGTAAGCCAGAGTGGTCGTTTGCGCGACCTGTTCTACCGCGTGTGTAGCTGACCAATCTGCCCGGTACACAGCCTGATAACCGGTCGCTGCCGCCACGTTGTGCGGCGGCAGGTCGACAGGGAATTCGGCCAGCACATCACCAAACACGCCCGCGTCAAGCAGGTAGGTCAGGCCCTGCACGTCAGGGTAAATGGCAAAATAGTCAGGCCGGTACTTGCTGGCGGACATCGTCTCATATACTGCGCCGGGTCCCTGGCGCCATGCTGAAGCCGCCCCCGGTGTTGTCAGCCCGACCACGTCATACAGCGGTCGTTCGCCAAAGTAACGCACCAGCCCGACGTCGTGCGCACCGATGCGCGCATCTTCCGGCACGTGATCCTTGACCCACTGCGCCATGGGCACCTGCTGGTCACGCACGACCGCGACATTTTCCATGTAGTTCCTGGCAAAAGTCACGGTGGTGATACCGGACGGAACCAGGATCATCACCGGGAGCACCCAGCGCAGCGCACGCGGCCAGCCGTTTTTCTCGATGGCATTACCTAATGCCGCCGCCAGCCACCCCGCCACGGGAAAAAACAAGACCATCACCGGCAACTGGTAACGCTTGAACTGCCAGAACGCCGTATCGAGAGTCGATATCCCTGCCGTAAGCCCGGCGATCCACGCCAGAACGATCACGGCCCGGTTCGGACGGCGATCCCGCCACGCGATCCACACGCCGATCAGCAGCCCGGTCAATGCCGCCCCCGCCAGCATGGGCGACGTATACATGCCCACATGCGGATTTTGACCGGTCAGCAGTTCACGCCACATGCGGAAAAAGAACTCAATGATATCGCGCACACGATCAATAAATGGTGCACCGGTATTATACAGGTGTGATTTAGCTTGCATCCCCGTCGATGCCGTGCTGCCGGTTGCCAGCACGTTCACCAACGGCTGAACCAGTCCGGCCAACACAGGCAGCGCCAACCACAGCGCCCGCCGCAGCCGCTCACGCAGGCTTGAGGGCCAGGGCTGCATAAGCCCCAATCCCACAACACTAATCCCCGCCAGCATCAGCCCCTCTGGCCGGAGCAGTGTCATCATTAGGGCGGCGATCACGGTCAGGCGAACACGTTTTTCCTGCAACGCGTACAGCGTCAGCAGCACCACGAATACGAACAACGCTGTTTCCATGCCGCTGAGTGCCGCCCATATCACCGGGCCGGACAGCGCAAAGGCCAGCGCCATACTCATTGCGTATCCATCACGTGGGAAGGGGATCGCAAACAGCGGGTTATCCCTGGTGATCAGGTACACGAGCCACATCGATCCCAGGAAACACACAGCGCCGATACCGGCGGCCCAATACGCGAGCGACCAGCCGCTAAACCCGATTACATACCCCACCGCCAGCAGCAGCGGATACACAAAACTGGTCCCGCCCGACGTGGCCGGATCGCCAGGGTTATAGACCAACGGCTCGCCCAGCGCAACTTGTCGAGCATATTGGAAATGGATATAGGTATCATCCAGCGGCATCAAGAGGGGATCGGCGCTAACAGCCAGGCTCAGCGCCAGGTAAAATACCACCACCATACCGGCCACCAAACAAAAGACCAGCCACACACGAAGCTGTCGGCGGCTGGCTGTTTTTGTCCCGTCGGCTGACGCTTGCCTGCCGGATGATGTCAAGGTAAAAAACATGCTGTCACATACTCAGAAACAAACAAAACGTACCCTAAATTTATGCCCTTAAGGATATACCTGCCAGCCGATGTCCTCGGTCAGCATGTGCTCAATGTGTTCGGCAGGAATATCAACCAGTGTAGCCGAGGCTTCAACGGCTACCGTACCATCTGCCAGAACAATCTCACCGCTGGCTTGAGCGGTCCGGCGTCGATCAGTGTCGATCCGTCCGCGCACGGTGAATTCCTGGTGCAGCGGGACCGGCTGCCGGTAGCGGACTTCCATTTTGGCCGTAAACATAAAACGTTCGTCGGCAATTTCGTGCGATGTTTCGCCATCCGCCAGAATCGCACGTCCCATCGTTTCGTCCAGAATAGTCACCAGGATACCACCATGCGCCACGCCGGGATACCCCTGGAATTCGTCACCCAGTGTTACATAGGCCACGGCCTGGTGCCGTCCATCATTAAAAAACCGAATTTTCAGCCCGAACGGATTCTCGACACCGCACACAAAACACCATCTGGCGCTGGGTTGTTGGGCGTTTAGCTTATCCGGCTGCGACGAATCACTCATGAATTTCTCTTATCCCGGTTACGCCGAATAACCATTGGCGAAGGTATCGATCATCAGCCGGACATCATCACCCAACGGGTACAATACCGGGCACATGCAGCCCGCCGCCACGTATTCGCGGACTTTGGCGCGGACTTCGTCCGGCGTCCCAGAAGCCGTGATCAACTGCACGACGTCATCGGGCACAAGCTCCATGGCCCGTTCGATCTGTTCTTCGGTGGCAGGCCAGGTGAGCACCTGGTGAATCTCATCCAGCAGATCGCTGCTCACACCGCTGGCCTTCATGATATGCGGCTGCTGGCCGAGGTACTGCGTCACCAGCTTACGCGCCCCGTCAAGCGCTTTTTTGCGATCGTGATCAACCGAACATACGACCAGTTGGGGCCGGTCAATCTCATCGATTGTGCGTCCGGACAGTTTGGCGCCTTTCGCCAACTGCTCTATGGCTGTTACATTGTAGGCCGGTGATACGAGGTAGTTCAACAGCACACCATCACCAATTTCGCCGGTCAGCGCCAGCATTTTGGGGCCGGTTGCGCCGATGTAGATCGGCACATGACGCGGTTCGCGGCGGCCATGCACAATGTCCAGTTCGATCCCATTCACATTCACAAATTCACCGTGGAACGTGACATTTTTCATTGCCAGCAGATCGCGTACAACCGTCACGTGCTCACGCATCGCCAGCAGAGGTTTTCTGCGCTCAATGCCAACATTTTTCGCCAACGGGTCCCACCACGCGCCAATACCGAGCATAATCCGGTCCGGCGCGAGATCATCCAATGTCAGGAACGTCGCCGCTGTCAGCGCCGCGTTACGCGTCCAGTTATTGACAACACCCGATCCAATCTTGATCCGTTTGCTCGTCGCCGCGAACGCCGCCATCGGTACGACAGCATCCCGCACAAGGCGACTCTCAGCCTGCCAGACTGCCTCAAAGCCGCGATCTTCAGCATACTGCACGTATTCGATCGCATCACGTAGCGGGTGAGCGTCCTGTAAATAGAGTGCTACTCGATCAGCCATGTTTTTTCCTCCCAAAACAAAAACACATTATTTAGCCCTACACACAGGTTTACGGGCCGAAACTCGTTTCCTTCGCCAACCACCACTGTTCCGATTCCATATGTCCTATGATAGGCTGTCCCGCTGCCTTTGCCAATTCATAATAGGTGAGCAAATCGTCACGGGTATCCAGATCGAGCGCCACATGTTCCGAGCGGAAAACATGAACCGTAGCGCCAGCCTCACGTGCCAATCGCTGGTGCTCGGCAAAGCTGTTGTGACCAAACGAGTACGGGATTAACCCCGGCGGGCGTACCAGCAGCAGGTTGGTACCGATTTCGTGCCGGTCGGGGACAATCACAACCGACCCGTGATACCGTCCCAAATGAACAACTTCGCGGACATCTTCGGCATCCAACAAGGGAATATCGGCAGGTACCACGAGGGCGGCATTTGTGCCCCAGGTGCTGAGCACCTGTGTAGCTCTGAACAAAGCGTTATTTAGCTCTGGTGCGCCGCTTTCCTGAACAGTCTGTGCTCCCCAATCCCGAACCATTGCCAGCGCCTTGGTATCGCGGCTGATCACCAGCACACCCCGGATTTGGGGGAGTGTGGTCAACAACCGGACCGTGCGTTCTAACAAACAGGCTGCAAGGTGTTCGCGTTGTTCCGGTAACAGATCGTCCGCCAGACGGCTCTTTGCTCGATTCAATGGCTTTACAGGTACAATTGCCCACACGTTCATGTTGTTATACTCCCTACCCATTTAAATAACTCACGCGCCAACCGAACTTTGTCCTCACTTGTTTGCATCAGTGTCCTGGTCACCAGGACGGGGACATCTGCGTGCAACGGTTGATCACGATCCGACACGTCAATTACCAACCCATCCAATCCCCCTGCATAAAAGTCGATCAGGCCGCGCGGCGTAATTGCCATCCCCAGTTCTTGCATCAGTTTTGCCGCCGGACCTTTGACCGCATTACCTCCCACAAACGGACTCACACCTACACAAACAGCGCGTCGCTTTTCGATCATCTCACGCATACCCGGCACGGCCAGCAGCGGCGCGATCGACAACACCGGGTTAGATGGACATACCAGGATCACGTCAGCATCATGCAATGCCGTTTTGACAGATTCCGTCATGTGCGCCTGATCGGCATGCTTGAACCAGACATGTTTAACCGTTGGCTGCCACCGGTGCCGGACAAAATAATCCTGAAACGCCAGGGTGCCATGCTCAACTGTATCAATCATCGTAACCAGCGGATCATCGGTAACCGGTAGAAGCCGTGATTTGACACCCAGGCTGCTTATCAAGCGCTGCGTCACTACTGTTAGAGTATGACCCTGCCGGAGCCACTGCGTGCGCAGTATATGAGTCCCCAGGTCACGATCACCCAGTCTAAACCACGCATCCTCGCCGTAGCACTGGAGCATCTCTAACACGTGCCAGGTATCACCTTCGATCCCCCAGCCGGTAGTGGGATTGGCCAGGCCGGCCATGGTATACATGACTGTGTCCAGATCGGGGGAAATATGCAGCCCGTACAACTCAAAATCGTCTGCAACATTACCAATAACCGTCAACTGGTCAGGCTGCAAAATGGTTGACAAACCATATACGAGCTTGGCTCCCCCCACCCCACCAACAAGAGCCACAACGCGCGTGTTTGTATCTAATACCATATAGTTTTGGTCTCAAGTGGTTCCCGGTCTGACGTGCACTGCTCTGCCGGGTATCCCACCGTAAACAAAGCCTGAGCTTCCCAATCGCCAGGTAGGCTAAGCTCCTGGCGAATCACGTCCGGGCAAAACAGCGGCGCGCACATCCAGCACACGCCAAGCCCCACGCTATGTGCTGCCAGCAGCAAATTCTGTGCCGCCAATGCAGTACTCTGCACTGCCATCGTCCACTCGGCTCGCTGACGGCGCTCATCGGGATACTGATCCATGTCGGACATGCTGAGACAGAGCATAATAAGCGCCGGTGCATGACTGATCCGCTGGCAGGAACGCTGCGCCCGCTGCTCAATTTGCTCACCTGGTACCCCATCCGCCTCCAGGTCTACGCGAAAGTGCTGCCCCATCGCCTGCGCCAATGATTGTTTGCGCGCCGGTTCGGTGATCACGACAAAACGCCAGGGTTGACGATTATGTGCCGATGGTGCCCAGACTGCCGCTTCGAGTACACGATGCAACACATCACCCGGAACAGGTTGATCCGTATAACGACGAATCGACCGTCTACTTTTCATTATATCAAACAGTGCTGCCAAATTCATGACGATTCGTGCTCTGTTTTGTGAAAATCTCCGAAAAGATCGAGTTCAATCGGGCGCACCAGATCAGCCGCCTGACCATCCTGGGCAGGAAAGGTCAAACCGCGCGCCAGGACAACCGGCAGTCCTTCATCTGCCTGGCCACTCAGCAAGCCCGCTGCGGCGGCCAGTTCATCGCCAAAGCCCGTAACGGTGACTTCCAGCCGGTTGCCGAACAAGTCCGGCTGTCCGCGCCAATCGCGGAGCGCAGGTAACCCCGCCACGCCAATCGCAAATCCAACCGTCCCCAAACGAAACGGGCGCCCGTGTGAATCGGTGATCACGATTCCCGGTGACACGCCCACCAGCCGGTTGATGTCCGCGCGTATCTGGCAAGCCGACCGGTCGGGGTCTTCTGGCAGCAGCAGCACCCATTCACCACTTTTCATTCCGACATTGGAATGGTCGATCCCGGCGTTGGCCAGCGTAAAACCCAGCCGGTGACGCACGATCAACACATTACGTCTCATGCGCGAAATAGCCGTTGATTCACGCAAAATCAATTCCACCAAGCGGGGGTCTTTGTATACGATTTCAGCCACGGCGCGCGCCCGCTCCGAGGGCGTGACTGTGCTCAGATCGACGTAGCGCCTTTCAGCCTTGGAAATCAGCTTGGAGGTAATAATCAGAATGTCGTTTGTTTGCAGCGTTAACCCTGCCGACTCAAGACCGGCAATGATCAACCGGGCTATTTCGTCACCCGGTTGAACAAACGGTATATCCGGCAGCGCTGTCAGGGTCAGTTGTGTAAGTTGGGATTTGTCGTGCACGTTACTCCAAACCTGTAATCCGGATTCCGGCGCCTGATACGTTGTAACGCTTATTGATATACAGCAGCACCGGGGTTAATGCCTCAACCGCCACTGCGTTCGCCAGTGAGCCAGCATCGATTCCGCGCATGCCATCAACAGCGTCGATAAGATGGAATATCTCGGCTTTGGCCTCATCGTCGTCACCACACACGAGCACATCACAGTTCACGCTGTGATCAAGGTCCTTCAGATGCACTGCCGAGATGTTTTGAAATGCAGCCACAACGCGTACACCCTCACCTAACAGGGCCTGTGCTTCCAGCACCGCCGCGATCCCTTCAGGTACATATACGGTCCGGACGGCGGGCGGTTTTAGCGGAACGGTTACATCCACCAAAATTTTGCCTTGAACAGCCTCTTTGACCGATTCGAGGATCGCGCGGTGCGCCGCATACGGCACACTGAGCACGGCAACATCGGCCTCGGCGGCGGCGTCCGGGTTACTCTTGCCGCTCACCAACTGATCACCGAGCACTTCGTTGATTTCGTCCGCTTTGGCCTGCGCGCGCGCTGCATCGCGGGAACCGATCAACACCCGGTAACCGGCGTGTGCCCAGCGCAGCACCAAACCCGACCCTTCTTTGCCTGTTCCACCCAAAACGGCGATGGTCATCATCTTAGCAGTTTCTTTAGCCAACAACCTGTCTCCTATGCGTTCAATACGTGCTGCGCAAAACTATTGTATCGTTCCCAAACTTCCGGCGCATGGGCCCGCGCTGCCGAGGTGATGGCGTCTTCATCCAGGGTGAGCAGTTGTCGATCACGCATCAACACGCGACCGGCCACAATCGTGGTTGTCACCATCGACGCCTCGAAGCCAAACACAATGTGCCACGGCAGATTACCCGCCGTCAGCGGGGTAAACGGGTGATAGTCCACCAGGATCACGTCGGCGACCGCGCCCGGCACCAGTTTGCCTATAACGTGATCGGCAAAAAACACCTCGGCTAACCGGGCGTTGTGATCGGTAGCCATGCGGGCGATCGCGTCACCCTGGGCCAGGCGCGGATCGCGGTTAGCGACCTTGTGCAGCAAATAGGCCGCTTTCCACTCCGCCCACATGTTGTTGCTGAAACCATCGTTACCCAGCGCCAGCGCCATACCTTCAGACAACATCGTATCAATGGCGGCGGCGCCAACCGCGTTGTTCATGTTCGATCGCGGCTGGTGGGATACCCATGTGCCGCTTTCACGCAAAACTGCGCGTTCGTGCGCGTCCACGTGAACCGCGTGAGCCACGATCGTTTTAGGTCCCAGAATTTCCAGGCGTGACAGCCGGTGCACGATCCGTTCGCCGTACTGCCTCAGGCTGTCTTCCTCGTCGGCTTCGTGTTCGGCCACGTGTATGTGAAAACCGGTATCCAGTCCTCCGGCGGCTGCCGCGCAGTCTTCGAGCGTTTTTTCAGAAAGCGTCAGGCTGGCATGTAAACCAAACGTGGCCGATACCAGCGGGCGCTGGCGAGAAACCTTCAAAAACCGCACATTTTCGGCAATACCGGCCTGGGCTTTTTCCGGCCCGTCACGATCCGTCACTTCATAACACAAAACAGCCCGCAGCCCGGCTTCTTCGACCGCGTCGGCGATCACATCCAGGCTGCCATCAATAAAATTTGGGCTGGCGTGATGATCGATCAGCGTGGTTGTGCCATGTTTGATCGCGTCGATCAAACACACCTGCGCACTGAAGCGCACTGCCTGTTCGTCCAGAGCTTTATCGAGCGGCCACCACAACCGGGCCAGAATTTCCGGAAAATTTTTCGGGGCAGGGCCGGGGATCGCCATGCCGCGGGCATAAGCGCCGTAAAAATGTGTATGGGCGCAGATGCCGCCGGGCATGGCTAACTGTCCTTGCGCGTCCAATTGGTCAGCGTCCGGATAACGCGCGATCAGTTCGGCTGATGGGCCAATGTCCTGAATCACGCCATCCGTGATGACCAATGCTCCATCTTGTATCAGGCGGTTCGGGTCTTCCCAGGTTACTAACGTGGCGTGTGTAATTAGAAGTGGCATAATTTTTTATCCTTCAACTGGCACGTTGACCATCAACGGGCCGCCGTGCGCCTGAATAGCCTGCAAGATTGAGTGAACGCTCATTTGTACTGCCGACGCCGTATCGTCTACCCGTAACCGGATGACATGCTCACCACTTGCCTCTGCCGTGGATGCTATGACCGTGCCCTTTTGACATGTAATACGTATTTCAGCCCCTTTGCGGTCCTCATCACACTCAGCCTCAAAATATCGCTGTGAATGAACACCGTTACCTTCGAGCGCATGAAACACACGGTCTACAAAATGATCGGCCTGGCTGTACAGATCGGCCAACACCTGGGCTTGTTCGAAGCGATCCCACGTCGTGTAGATGAACGATACCGGACGGCGAGTAGGATTCAGGATGGGTGGGTCTTTGCGGCGCAGTTCGGCGAGTTGGAGCTTATGATAGAGCGTGTCGGCACGGGGATGAGCGGCTTCCTCCGGCAGCAAGTCGGCGCGGCGAGCCAGCTCTAACCCCGTGCGTCGTGCATAATAGTGTATTCCGCCGTTCAGTTCATCAAACGCGCGGCTGAGATAGAACGCAACGTACTCCGCGTGAATACCTTTTTGGGCTTTGCCTTGTGGCACGCGATACCAATGGCCGTATTGGGCCCTGTCCAGGTCACGTTTTCGGTTGATAACGCCAACCAGCACACGATCCTCAGGATACACGCTCGCGTCCTACTACTCTTGGTCACCATTGATAGCTATTGTGTGGCTCGGTATGCCAACAGTTTTTCGTCGATTTCTTGCACGACATGCTGTTCAGCTTCCCACCAGTCGGCGTTTTTCTGAGCGTCGAGTTCTGCCACCGTCTTACCCTGCTGCTCAACCCAGGTATAGTATTTCAGGTTATGCCAGCGAGCGTGATTGTCGGGCGTACCGTCGAAAACCCAATCGGTGCGCAAACCGTGGAACAGGCTGCGGACACGCGCAACAGCTTCTATCTCGGTCAGTTCGCCATAATCCCGGCGCATGGCATCCATCACGCTGCCATAACGATCCAGCCCGTCGGTGGCAATCGTGACAACCAGGTCATCTTCGCCCATGTTATAGTGTTTAGCCGTCTTAATCGCGCCAAAAATGTTACAGATGCTGCTGATACCCAGGCGAGTCGACAGGTATTCGACCATGTCCGGCGCCATCCCGATCTGCTCCACCAGCGCCTTTTTGCCCACTTCTTCATCAAAGAGTTGAAGGCCGAGTTTGCTGTCAATGTCATCAATACACATGACGGCATCCATATTCCGAACGTTGTGAATCCAGGTCACATGTTTATCGCCAATGCCCTGAATATCATGCCCGCCGTAACCATTCAGCGCCAGGGTGGGGCACTGGATCGGTTCCAGGCCAACGATTTTGTGATCGTACCATTCCTGTTTGAGGCGATCACCGGCGGCGATAGTGCCCGCGCTGCCCATCGCCGATACGTAGGCGGATGCCTTGCCGCCGCCGATCCCTTTTTCTGCCAGCTCTGCCGCCAGGTCAATGATGGTGTTGCCGGTCACGTAGTAGTGAAACCGGTAGTTGCCCATCACTTCAAACTGGTTGAGGTTGCGCATATTGGGATCACTGGCCATCAACTCGTTAACTTTATCGTAGATTTCTTTTACGTTGCTCTCACAGCCAGGGGTCTTGATCACGGTGGCGCCATAACGTTCGATCATATCGAAACGCTCCTGGCTCATTTCTTCGGGCAGGATCACCACACTGTTACAGCCCATACGCCCCGCGACGTATGCGCCGCCGATGCCATAGTTTCCTGTGGACGGCCACAGCAGCGTGTGTTTCCAGGGATCAACATCACCGAACAGCTCTTTTTCCAGCAGCACCGAATACGTCGCCCCCACCTTATGGCTGCGCGTGGGAAAGTGGATGCTGGTCAATACGGCGATCGGGGTATCTACGCCAGTTAATTCACGCGGCAAGACAACATATTGAATCTGGTTGTTGATGTCACGCCACGTGATGTTGAACAGGTTAATCGGCGCCAACGGATCGGTTGTACGCGCCTCGTGCGCCCTGGCCCGAATGTCGGGATCAATCAGGTGCGGATGAAGCATTTCTTCAAAAGTCGGACCAGTAATCAGCTTTCGTTCTGACACGTTGAATACTCCTATGGACCATCATTAAATGGGCAGCGTTCCGGTCAGGCCGTTGTGACAAAACAGCGCATCACACGCAGTGACGGAAGGCCGCTCGTTCGGAAAACTCAACCACTACGCCACCCCGCCCATTAGCGGGTTTCATCTGATTCATCATCGAGTGCAATCTGTCGTTCTAATGCTTTCATCTGGTTATAGATTGTGTCACGCTTGTACGCGAGACGCCGGTAATGATCGTGGTCTTCGGCTGACATGTGCTCTGTAGCACCGTCATGACGTGACAACAGCCCGTCGATTTCTTCGTCCAGCGCCTCATATTCCAAGACCGTTTGCCGGTATCTTTGTACCAGATCAATATCATCCGGTGTGTTTGGTTGAAGATTATCTGTCACAGACCCCGCACCTCCTCACCCGGTTGCTGTGGGTGATTCGCTAGAAGGAAAATGAAGTGCTGAATAACCGCCACCGTACCCTATTACCTGTTCTGGTCAGCATTATTTCCAGCGAGAGACGCTGTTTCCCACACTTCCGACACAATGTACAGTGGACGCCGGCGGACCTCATCATAGATACGCGCGATATATTGCCCCATGACGAAAAAGAAAAAAAACTGAAACGAACTCATCAGCAGGACCACAATCAGCGTGGTTGCCTGCCCCTCAAACACCAGCTCACCGGTTGCCAGGCGCAAAAACGCAACAACCGGCACCGCCAGCACGGCGATTAACCCCAGTACCAGGCTGGCATAGATCGCCACCTGGAGCGGGAAATACGAAAACCCGGTGATTGCATCCAGGGCAAACCGTATCATTTTTTTGAGTGGATACTTGGTTTCACCGGCAAACCGTTCCTGACGCACGTAGTACACGCCGGTCTGGCGAAATCCAACCCAGCTTGTCATCCCCCGGATGAAACGATTGTGCTCACGCATTGTGTTGATGGCATCAATAACCTGCCGGTCCATCAAGCGAAAATCGCCCGTATCCAGGGGAATATCAACGTCTGTAATCCGGTAAATCAGCCGGTAGAACAGCTTGGCGGTGAGTCTTTTGAAAACGGATTCACCTTTTCGCTCAGAACGCACGGCATAGACGACGTGATACCCTTCGCGCCACTTCTTGAGCAGGTCCGCGATCACTTCTGGGGGGTCTTGCAAATCGGCGTCGATGATCACAACGACATCACCACGCGCATAGTCCATGCCCGCCGTCACGGCATTCTGGTGGCCGAAATTCCGCGCGAAGTTGATCGTGCGCACCCGTTCATCCCGCGCGACAATGTCGCGCATTTTCTCGGCTGAGCCGTCAAAGCTGCCATCATTGACCATGATCAGTTCCCATGGTTCGCCGATTTGATCCATCACCTCGGACAACCGGCGGTACAGCTCATCAATAACCGGTTCTTCATTATAGACGGGTGCAATGATCGAAATCACAGGTTTGGTAGACATACAAGCCTCGAACAGACGTGTCTATTACTCATTGTAACCAATCGTCGGGCGGGGCGCGATAGTGATTCTGGCACGATCACACCACGCTCGCATGATGTTATTTGACCATAGGCAGTCCTAACGCCGCACGCGCTTTCTCGACCTCGTTGATGTCCGGTGCCACCGGATACCCGGACCCGGCAACCCGCATCGCGCTTTTGATGTCTTTGAGTCCATTACCGGTCGCCAACAAAACGGTCTGTTCGTCTGGTTGGATGTGGCCCGCCGAGATCGCAGCCTGTGCGCCAGCATAGGCCGCCGCCGCCGCAGGTTCCGCAAAAACCCCCGATTGGCGCGCCAGCAAGGGGATCGCGTCTAAAATCGCGTCGTCCGGCACGGTTACAAAAGCGCCGCCAGTCTCACGCACGGCTCGCACAGCCTTCACACGGTCACGGGGCAGATCAGCGGCGATACTGTCGGCGACGGTCTGCGCATTGATCGGTTTCATGGTGGCAGGATCGCCACCTTGCTGCCATACCTTGTAACAGGCGGCGCTGCCCTCGGCTTGAACACCGATCAGGCGTGGCACCTTGTCGATCCAGCCGAGCGCCAGCAGATCACAAAAACCCTTGTGTACACCGCTGATGATGTTGCCGTCACCGACGCTCACCACAACCACATCAGGCGCCTGCCAGCCAAGCTGCTCCGCGATCTCGTAGGCAACGGTTTTTTTGCCTTCCAGCGTATAGGGATTCATGCCCGTGTTGCGGCAGTACCACCCGTAGCGCTCGGAAGCTTCAACCGCCAGGTCAAACGCGGCGTCATAGTTCCCCTGCACCAGCAACACGTGCGCACCGTAAATCAGCAGTTGGGCGATCTTCGCCTCAGGGGCGGACGCGGGCACAAAGATCACAGCCGGTAACCCCACACTGGCAGCTAACCCGGACAGCGCCGCCGCTGCGTTGCCGGTGCTGGCCGTGGTCACCACTTCGATACCCTCAGCCATCGCACGCGCAACAACCAGGGCGCTGGCACGATCTTTCAGGGAGCCGGTAGGGTTGCGCCCGTCATCTTTCACCCAGACGTGATTTAACCCCAACGCCGATGCGGCACGGGGGGCTTCATATAGCGGAGTCCAACCCACTGCTAGCGGCGGCACATCGGCAGCAGCATCCAGCGGCAGCAGCGAACGGTAGCGCCACATCGACGGCTCAGCACTGGCGCTGATCGCGCCGGGGGATGTTATCTCCCGCAGGCGCTCGTAGTCGAACAACACGTCCAATGTACCAGCCGGTCCACACCTGGGACAGGTGTAAGTCACGTCATCCGGCGAATAGCTGGTCCCGCACAGCACACAACGGAGTTCACTAACCATCATGCTTCTTCATCCTATCCACTGGTCGGAGTGATCACCGTGCCGGTTTCACCGCGCAGCGCCCGCGCAATGTTTTCCGGATTGGTGATAAGCGCCTTGGGGCCACCTTTTTCGAGAAACTCAACGACTGCTTCCATTTTGGGCTTCATGCTGCCCGGTGCAAAGTGCCCTTCGGCCAGGTATTGTTTGGTTTCGGCCAGGGTCATGTGATCAAGGTCTTGCTGCTGGGGTGTATTAAAATTCAATGCCACTTTTTCGACCGCTGTCGAGATCACAAACAAGTCCGCTTTCAAACCTGTCGCCAGCAAGCTGGTGCCGCGATCCTTGTCGATCACGGCATTAATGCCGCGTAAGCAGCCATCCTCATCACGTATCACAGGAATCCCGCCGCCGCCGACACAAATGATAACGAAATTCTTTTCAACCAGCGTATTAATCGCGTCGAGCTCGATGATATCAATGGGAATAGGCGACGCCACCATGCGACGATAACCGCGTCCGGCATCTTCAAGCACCGTCCATCCCTGCTCGATAAATTTCTGGGCATCTTCTTTTGTCATAAAACCGCCAATACCTTTGGACGGGTTTTCGAATGCAGGATCGTGACGATCAACAAGGACTTGGGTGACCACCGTCGCCACACCGCGCCGGATGCCAGCCGCGCGAAGCTGATTGTTGAGCGCCTGCTGCAACATGTAACCGATGCTGCCCTGCGTATCCGCGCCAATAACATCCATCGGCGTTGTGTGAACTTCTGGCGCCGCCAGTTCGTTACGGCGGAGAATGAATCCAACCTGCGGGCCATTGCCATGTGTGATCACTACACGCCAACCAGCCAGCATCATGTCCACAATATGGCCTGCTGTTTCATAAACAGCGTCCCACTGGTGTTCGATTTGAGGCTTGTTTTTGTTTTTTATAAGCGAGTTGCCGCCAATGGCAATCACTGCTGTTCTTGCTGAAGGCATTTTCCCCGTTCCTTTACCTGAACTTCGTGTTCCTATATTTGCAATCTACCAACACCGGATACGAAAGCCGACCTCTCCGGCGTGTCCGGTTGATCGGCTTATCAGTTCATACACGCGCGAACCAAAAAAGTCGCGCTTACGGCTCACATTCCCTAGCGCATCGTCAGCGCCATCACTGCCTTTTGAACGTGCAGCCGGTTTTCAGCTTCATCGTATACCGCGCTCTGCGGACCGTCGATCACTTCGTCGGTAACCTCAATATTACGGTCGGCGGGCAGGCAGTGCATGTACATGGCCCCTTCGTTTGCCAGGGCCATCCGGCGGCTATCGGTGATCCAATTAGTGTAGTTCTTGGCGATCTCAGCCGACTCGGCGTCATCGGTGGTCGTCAGCATCGCGCCCCAACTCTTGGGATACACCACGTCAGCGCCCTTAAAGCCCGCGTCAAAATTATCGAGCACTTCGAAACTGCCGCCAGCTTTGCGCGCGTTATCGCGTGCGTGGTCTTCAATTTCGGGCATGATCTTGAACTCCGGCGGGCGTGTCAGGCGTACATTCATCCCATAACGCGTGGCCAGCAGGATCAGGCTTTGCGGCGCGGACATCGGTTTTTGATAGCTGGACGCATACGCGTATGACACGTTAATAGTTTTGCCGCGCAGGTCGCGCCCGAACCGTTCAAAAACGGTCAGCATATCGGCCAGGCCCTGAAACGGGTGGAAGTAATCACACTGCATGTTGAGCACCGGCACACGGCTGTGTTTGGCAACGCTGCGAATATAGTCATTGCCGATGCCCCAGTCACACTGGCGAATCGCAATGCCATCACAATAACGCCCGATGATCTCCCCGATTTCTTTACCGGTGTCACCGTGCGATATCTGCGTGGTCCGCGAGTCGATAAACTGGGCGTGTCCGCCCAACTGGGCCATCCCCGCCTCAAAACTGACGCGGGTGCGTGTGCTCGAAAAGAAGAACAACATCGCCAGCACCTTGTCACGCAGCAGCGCATGCGACTCGCCTAACGCACGTCTGCGCTTGAGGTCAAAGGCTACCTCAAAAACGGTATCCAGTTCGTCTTTTGTCCATTCCTGGGTCGAGATCATATCACGACCGGCAAGATAACTTTGCATAATCGTTTCCTCATCCAATAACAGAACTGTTCAAACCGGTTCACAAATCACCTGGGGGCAGCAGCCTGTCCCGCCGCCAGCCCCCAGGTTGTCGGTGTCGGGCTTATTCGACCGCACCCAAAATCAAAGCCAGCAGCGCCATGCGTGTCAGAACACCATTGTAAGCTTCCACCCAGTAACGCTGGTGGCGCGTGGTGTCCACGTCCGGCAGCAGTTCATCCTGGCGTGGCAGGGAGTGCAGCACAATCGCATTGCCGCGCGCTTTTTCGAACATCAGCGTTTTCGTTACCTGGTAGTTCGCCGGGGTCATGCCTTTGTCGTCGGTGACTTCCACGCGGGATTTGGTGTAATCGGGCTGGACCACCGGCTCCATGTAGATCACATCGGCTTCGCCAATCACCTGCTCGATGTGTTCTTTCCGCTCATAGCGGAAGCCCATACCCTTGATTTCTTCCTCAAATTCGGGCAGAAAATACATATCGTCGGGCGCAACGACATACGCTTTGGCATCAAACTTGCTCAGCGCGTAACTGATGCTGTGCATGGTGCGCATACGCATATCGCCGATCAAAATCCAGGTCAGGCCGTCCAGCGTACCACGCTCACGATAAATGGTCAGCATGTCGGTGAGCACCTGGGTCGGGTGTTCGCCCCAGCCATCACCACAGTTGATCACGGGGATGCTGGCATGGTGCGCGGCTTCGGCAGGTGCGCCCTGCTGGAAGTGGCGCATGGCGATCACGTCACCGTAATATTCCAGCATCTTAACTGTATCTTGAATACCTTCCTGGTAAAAGTCACCGGCACGTGTCATTTTGGCGTCTGAAAAGCCGGTTACGTGTCCACCCAGGCGATGCATGGCGGCTTCTGTCGCCAGGCGTGTACGCGTGCTGGGCTGGTAAAATGCCGTCACCAGTGTTTTGTGCTGGAGCAGATCGCCGTTGCGGCGATCACGGGCGTACGGTTCCAACATAGCCGCCACGTCGAACACCCGGAAATATTCATGACGTTCGAAATCTTTCAAGGAAAGAATGTCACGTCCCATAAAACTACGCATGTTTCTATCTCCTATTGCTTGTTAATGATCCCGACTTGGGATAGTGAAACCTCGTCCGAAATCCACAACAATACAAAACCTGTAATCGTGCAAGCATACCATGCGCCCCACCAGATGTCACCCTCGAATTGGCGCTGGTTGTAACATTAATCCGCGAGCGGGACAAACGGCTGGCCACGCAAAAACCGGCCTCGCCCCGGTTCGCCGTGGAGTTCACCGTTTTCAACCAGCACATCCCCCCGGCTCAGCACGGTGCGAACCCGTCCCTTGACTGTCAACCCGTCATACGGGCAGTAGCCGCTGATGGTGTGCATATCCCCGGTACGGATAACTACGTCTGGCGCCGGGTCGTAGATCAGCAGATCGGCATCGCTGCCGGGCAGGATGACTCCTTTACGCGGATAGAGGCCAAACAGCCGCGCCGGGTCGCCAGCCATGAGTCGCGCCAACTCCGTCAGCGACAGCGGCATTACTGCTTCTCCCTGTGCCTGATGTTGACGCGGCAAATGAACGCCATAGGTATACGTGAGGGCAAACGACGTTTCCAGGCCGGGCAATCCTCCCGGCGTTTTGGTGAAATCGGTAAATTCCTGCTTTTGCGCCAGCGTGTAATCACAGTGATCGGTCGATACCGCGCTGATCGTGCGCGACACATCCAGCAGGTTAACCTGCCAGTCTTTGGGGCGGAGCGGCGGCTGCAAGATAAAATGTTCGGCGTTTAGCCCCGCATAACGGCTGTCGTCCAGCGCAAAGTACTGCGGGCACGTTTCGTTGTAGACCGGCGGCCAGTTCGCGCCGCGCTGGGCTTTGACCACCTGCCGCACCGACTCACCGGTCGAGTTGTGGACAAGATACACCGCCGCCCCGGCCACCTTAGCCAGGTGCATCACGCGGCGAATAGCCTCGACTTCGGCTTCGGGTGGGCGCCCCTGGCCGTGATAAGCCCAGCCGGTTTTGCCCGCCGCCACCAACCGATCAGTTGCATCCGTGACAATGGCGTCGTTTTCACAATGCACCATAGCGAGCATGTCACGCGGCATGGCGCGGAACGTGTGCAAAAATGTCGCGTCGTCGGCGTAATAATTGGGGCGGTAGGTGGTATACAGCTTGATGCTCGGCACACCCAGATCGCGCAGTTCCCCTAAAGCACGCCGGGCCTTGGCGGGGTCTTTCGGTAGATCGGTGACCATCATGTGTAGCCCATAATCGATCAGGGCCGGTTCACATTCCTTGAGCCGTGCCTCCAGCGCATCGGGCAATGTCATGCCGGGAAACTGGGTCGCAAAATCGATCACCGTGGTCACGCCGCCAAACGCAGCGGTGCGCGTGCCGATCTCCCAGTTATCGGCAGTCTGGAAAACGCCGGTATCGAGCTGGATGTGGGTATGCGGATCGACCACACCCGGAAAAACGTAACACCCGCCAGCATCGATCACGCGCGCATCCGGCCAGGGTACGCTGTCCACCGCCACAACTCCGACGATGGTTTCACCGTCGATTAACACGTCTGCGGGCAAAACAGCCGCAGGCGTCACGACCTGCCCGCCGCGAATGATGATTCGGCTGCTCATTCTCTGCTCCTCTACGCGCTTATTCGCCGTCTATCAACGCTTTGGCCAGCGCGTTATGCTGCGCCATCAGCGGTTCGAGTTCCAAAGCCGTCAGACGTCCTTCACGCACCGCGACTTTGCCATTGATCACGCTGTAGGCCACGTTCACCGAGGTGCAGAATACCAGCGCTGCCACCGGATCATGCAGCGCCCCGGCAAACCCTACCTGGTTGAGATCATAGGCCACGATATCCGCCGCCATGCCGGGTTTAAGCACGCCGATATCATCACGACCGAGCACACGCGCCCCACCAACCGTAGCCAACTCAAGCGTTTCACGCGCGGTCAACGCCGCGGGATCGCCCGTCACCCGCTGGAACAACATTGCCAGCCGGGCCTCGGCTAACAGGTGGCTGCTGTCATTGCTGGCGGACCCATCCACGCCCAACCCGACTGGCACATGGCAGTCCAGCATCTGGCGGATCGGGGCAATGCCGCTGCCCAACCGCGAGTTACTGCCGGGGCAGTGTGCTACCCCGGTCCCGGTGCGGCCAAATTTCTCGACGGCCTGCGGTGTCAGTCGGACACAATGCGCGTGCCAGACATCTTCCCCAACCCAACCGACATCCTCGGCGTAGTCACCGGGCCGCAAGCCAAAACGCTCCAGGCTGTATTCAACATCCGGCTGTGTTTCGGCCAGGTGGGTATGCAGCCGGACGCCGGGATAACTGCGCGCCAGTTCAGCCGAGGCACGCATCAAGTCCTGAGTCACGCTGAAGGGCGAACACGGCGCCAGCGTGATCCGCAGCATGGCGTAGCGCTCGTTATCGTGATACGTTTCGATCACGCGGCGGGAATCGGCCAGAATCGCGTTTTCGTCTTCAACGACACTGTCAGGCGGCAGCCCGCCCTTGCTTTCACCGAGGCTCATACTGCCCCGGCTGGCATGAAAGCGCAGGCCGACTTCCTGCACGGCGCGTATTTCGTCATCCAGCCTGGCGCCGTTGGGGAAAATGTAGAGGTGATCGCTGGCCGTTGTGCAGCCGGAAAGAATAAGCTCAGCGGCGGCCAGCTTGGCGCTGACATAGATCGCTTCGGGCGTCATGCGTGCCCAGATCGGGTACAGCGTCACCAGCCAATCGAATAGTTCCTTGTCCTGGGCGCCGGGGATGACTCGTGTCAGGGTTTGATAAAAGTGATGGTGCGTATTCACGAGGCCCGGCATCACCACGTGCCCCGACAGATCAAGCACTTCGTCAGCCGTTTCGGGCAGTTCGGACGACAGCCCAACCGCCTCGATCACATTGTCACGGACAAACACCCCGCCGCCGCGTAACTCGCGGCGCTGATCGTCCATCGTCACTAATACATCAGCATTTTTTAGTAGCAATGTACCCATTATTTACCCTTTTTGGTGCTCGCCGGGCACACGCTAACTCACGCCGCGAAAATTTTGTAAAAGCGTGTACCCAAACCAATTTCGACGTGTGGTTGATGGTGTCTATCACCACCGGCATGTTGTTATCTCTGCGCAGCAAGCGCCAGTTCCGCGCCGCGCAACGTGTTTTTCAGCAGCATGGTGATCGTCATCGGGCCTACCCCGCCCGGTGACGGCGTGATCGCCCCGGCAACCTCCTTAACCTCATCAAAATCTACGTCACCGGTCAACCGGTAGCCGCGCTTGGCGCTGGGGTCATCAACACGATTGGTACCAACATCGATAACGACAGCACCGGGTTTCACCCAGTCGGCTTTGACCATGTGCGGACGACCGACCGCCGCCACGAGGATATCGGCCTGGCGGCAAACAGCGGGCAGGTCTTTGGTGCGGCTGTGGCAGATCGTAACTGTTGCATTTCGATGCAGCAGCAGCATGGCAGCGGGCATGCCAACAATGTTGCTGCGACCTAACACCACCGCGTTAGCGCCTTCGAAGGTGACACCGGCTTCTTCGGCCAGGATCATGACCCCGTGCGGTGTGCATGGAATAAACAACGGCTCGCGCCCTTTCATGGCCAAGCGGCCAATGTTGACGGGGTGAAAGCCATCCACGTCTTTCTCAAGACTGATGGCGCTGAGTATGGCTTCTTCATCCAGGTGCTTGGGCAGCGGAAGCTGCACCAGAATACCGTGCACCTCAGGATTCGCATTCAAAGCCTTGACAAGCTGCTCTACTTCGCCCTGTGAGGAATCCGCCGGGAGTGTGTAACCAAAAGAGCCGATTCCCAGGCTTTCGCAGGCTTTGCCTTTCATGCGCACATACGACTGAGAGGCGGGGTCGTCACCCACCAGGACTGTAGCCAGTCCGGGACGGATACCGTGTTCTGCCTCCATCTTATGCACTGCATCGGCGATATCACCGCGCAATCGCTCCGCTACTGCCTTACCATCAATAATTGTTGCAGTCATGGAATATTACGGCCTTTCAATAGTCACAACATCGAATCTAGCGTATTTGAGCCTATCATGGTCTAAAAATTCTCACCAGTGATGCCTGGCGGTTTTGCTGGTGATCATTTGTCAATGATTTCCGACAACTCACCTACAAATTTGAATTCCATACGCTTGAGAGTAATGTACCATTAAAAATAGAGAAAGCAGGTTTTTTACGATGATTGACACACACCATAAATACATGTTTATTTAAGGTCGTATCCAAACGCAATACGCGATAAAATGCTAATGAATTTCCTGGGGCCTTTTCCATCCAAAACCAGGAAGGGAGAACATCGATGTCTGCCTACAAGAAAAAACGGACACACGCCTCCATGCGGGCATCCCGTGGAGTCTGGCAACGGTCGCGGTCAACGAAAAACAGGGGGCAAACGAAAGACAAAGGGCAGGCGCTGATTGAATATGCGCTGATCATTGCCCTTGTTGCGATCGGCCTGATCGGGATTCTCACGCTCACCGGACCGGCGGTAGGTAACGTCTTCAGCAACCAGGTGTATAACCTGCTCGGTGGCACAATTGAGCCGCGTGATACGCTGCAAGCCGACGATTTCTGGACTCAGGTGGCTGCGGTGGCGTCTTATACACCCGAAGAGGCCGTGGTATCAACCAATGTCCCGCGTGAACCCACCACGACCCCCAGCCCTGGCCCGACCAGGACTCCGACCCCGGTCACGCCATCACCTGAGCCAACCGATACGCCTACACCAGGCCCCAGCCCAACACCACAGCAAATGGCCCATGACTTCGAATTCTACGACCCGGCCAACAACAAAGACTGGTGGATGCACGATATGACCGGCAGTCTGTACAAGGGCAAATGGGATGCCGAATACTGGAGCTACGGGCACGAAAACAGGGAAGACGGCTGCACATATGGCAGTGATTGTGATATCTACTGGCGATATGTGATGTCGAACCTCGACAGCCTGACACCCGGTTCGGGGTGGAGCACGACACACGACGAAATCGCCATCAGCCTCGGCAAGTACGATAGCCTGTATAGCTTATGGGGTGCCCAGTATTACGACGGCGGTACCATCCAGATATCCAATCACTGGTATGGCCGGTACGTCACCCAAGACAACATCAACTTCGAGGATAAAACCTATACCCTGCGGATCAAAAAGTACCAGTATATGCGGATATGGGTTGGTGACACGCTGGTCGTTGATGAATGGGACCGGTATGATAACAACACCTGGATGGAATACAACTTCAATCCGGGAGCAAGTGAAAAGAAGATCACGGTTGAGGTTGGGCATGGCCGAGACGCGAGTACGTACATTTACGTGCAGCTTTACGACCCCAGTGATCCGCTCACGCGGCTGGAGGACAATCCCGAGTGTAATTGGACCCTGTCGGAAGAAGATTATCGCAGCCCGAACAAAGCCTGGAACGACAGCCCTGGCGGCAACTACCAGCCATATTCATCCTGCATCCTGGCGCTGCGTGGTTATGTCGACCTGACCGATCTTGACCCGGCCACCGAGGAAGCCGTCCTGGAATACTGGGAAAAGTACAGTCTCAACAGTTCGACCAGAACCTATGTCGCTGTATCGGAGGCGGGCACCGGCGCCTGGGAAATTGTCGAAACCCACTACAACGATACCAACCTGGGTTGGTCGCGCGAAACCTTTGACCTGACGAATTTCGGCACCAACAACGTCAACTTCATCGGCAAACAGATTCAAATGGGCTTTGTCATCGAAAACACCAGCTCTAGCGGGCGCGACGGCTGGTATATTGACGATATCGAAGTCAAGCGCCCGCCTGTCCGATTCCCGTACCGCATCCCGTTCACAGATGATATGGAAGGTGATGAACACTGGTACGCGGGCGGCACCTGGGCGATCAGCGGTGAGTTTTACCACAGTGAAAACCGCGCCTGGTCGGACAGCCCGGACGAAGACTACGTTCACGGATCGAACAGTACGCTCGAGTTGGACTACTACATCGACCTGATCGACATCAAGCCGGGCAAAGAACCCGAAGTCACCTTCTGGCACCGGTATGACCTGACGGACGACGACTCCATCTGGATTGAGGTTTCGGATGATGATCGCGTCTCGTGGCATTCGCTGGTCCAGGATGTTGGCGGCAACGATACCTACCTGGCATATGAAGGGGAGAACTTAAGCTGGAACCAGGTAGCCTTATCTCTGAACGACTACGTGGGCCAAAACATCTACCTGCGTTTCCGGCTGGATGCGCGTTACAATGACAAGGTGGCCCAGGGCTGGTGGATCGACGACTTTAGCTTACGCTACAAGTCCGAGGACTCGATTGAACCAGACTGGTGCGACAACATGGAAGCCGGCGGCTCGAACTGGATTGCAGGTGGTGAATGGGCAGTTGTTAACGGTACGGATTTCAACGCCGACTCGGGCAACAGCATTCAATCACCAACGGATGGGCCACGCGGCGGATACTCGCAGTTCTGGTCTGACAGCCCTGGCAAGAACTATGAGCACGACTCCAACGCGACACTTGCCCTCAACCCCGAACTCGACCTGACGGGTGTTGATCACGCGGAAATGTCGTTCTGGAATATGTGGGATGTCGCCGACAGCGAAGACCTGTACGTTGAAGTCACAACCGATGGTGGCGAAAACTGGACCACCGTGTGGAATCGCCGCTACAACAACAAACCACCGGGGTACAGCTCAGTACGCGACTACGGTGGCTACAACCGCGTGATGTCCTGGGCGCGTGAAGTCATCGACCTGAGCGACTATGCCAACGAGCTGGTAACCTTACGCTTCCGCCTGGATGCAACAGACGACACCGATGTGCTGGATGGTTGGTGGATTGACGACGTTTGTTTCCTCAAGCGTGACAACTCCATGTTGACGGTTCCGTTCTTTGACGACTATGAGATCGGCGGTGGCGCGCCCAATTACCAAAACTGGTATGTCGGCGGCACCTGGGTCATCTCAGACGAGAACTTCCGTTCCGGTGGTTCGGCTATGACTGACAGCCAGGGTGTCAACTACGTCGATGACGCGAATACCATCATCGAACTGGCGAAGCCGGTCAACCTGAGCGGCACGACACTGCCCACGCTGTACTTCTGGGATACGTGGAGTCTGGCCAGCAAAGACTACGGTCTTTTTGAGATCAACGTGGCCAACGAGAACCCGGCAACCTGGACAGCAGATGACGATCTCACCTGGCAGGGATGGAATAATATCTCTGCGGTAGAGCACTACTACAGCCAGGTGCTGTCATGGAACCGCCTTCAGGTTGATCTGAGTCCGTACATTAACAAATTCATCAAAATCCGGTTCCGGTTGTATGCTGCCTATGGCTCAAGTGTCGCGGACGGCTGGTATATTGACAACGTGTCGATCATCGACCGGGGGGCGCCTGGTTACACCGACCAGGTACACCCGATGCCGTTCTTTGACAACCTGGAAACCATCAACGATGACTGGGTATTAGAAGGTACCTGGGCTCGCGTACCGAGCTGGCGCGCGATGACCAACGCCGATCTCGGCCCCGGCGGATGGACAGCCGAATACTACTACGTCAGAGCAGGCGGCAATACGAGCAGCTCCAGTCCGATATTTGAAGCTGATGACAGGTTCGCTGTGGAAACCGTCACCGAGATCAATACAAACTGGAGCTGGTGGGGTCCTTATCTGCCGTTCCTTGAGGATTTCAAGACGCGTTATCCTGACTACGCCCGGTGTGAAGAATATGCGCGTGATCCATCCTACTACCGCTACTCGCCGCCAGAAACCCGACCGGCCCCATACGACGAGGACTGGTATACGATCTATAGCCGGTGCTTTGACTACTACCTGGTCAAGTATTCACGAACGATCTACACCGAAGAATCAAACACCACACTCCAGTTTTATACCCAGTCGGATGACCGTATCCGTGTCATCGTTGATGGGGTGACGGTATACGAGTACTGGAGCGATCGCGGATTCACCGGGACGCAAAATCCCTGGCTCACCGAATACACCATCGTTAATCCGGGTCCGCACGCGGTGGAAATCCATTTCTATGAAAGAACGGGTGACGCCAGAGTCCTGGTCCAGGTTAACCAGCGTACCTATGTCTTCCACGACAGCCCATCCGGCGACTACTTCCACGGCAGCAATATGTCCGTGATGTTAGAAGGCGTGGTCGACCTGACCGGCACATCGAACCCGGCGCTGAGCTACTGGCAAAAATACGATCTGAACTCCGGCGACTCACTGCGCACCGAAATATCCACAGATGCCGGCTTCAGTTGGAGTGAGATCGGCTACGCATCGGGTGATCAATTTGAATGGGACAAACGTGTTATCCCCCTGTCATCTTACGTAGGTAGACAGGTCAACATCCGGTTCCGCCTGGACGCACGCAGTGACACCAGGGTTGGGGACGGGTGGTGGATCGACGATATACAAATAGCCGAGTAACCCTGATACGCTTCAGAACTATCTCACGGGCCACCGTTTGGTGGCCCGGTTGTTTTTCATAACAACGTCTGCCCGGCATGGTTCAAACCCCCGCCGCATGGTACACTTTGCGTGCAAAAATCCATCGTTCGTGATCTGTATGCAGAAAGGGTTCGTACAAAGACCACCATGCCGCCTACAGGTATCTTGTTTATTCTGGTTGGCCCATCCGGCGCAGGCAAAAATACGCTCATGAAGCGTGTCCAACAGCAGGTCGACAACCTGCCGCAACTGGCTACCGTCACAACGCGCAGCATCCGCGAAGGCGAGCAGCAGGGACGCGAACACGATTTTGTATCACACGCGGAATTCCAGCAGTTGATAGCGCAAAATGCACTGGTCGAATGGCAGCAGGTTCACTTAAACGACCTGTATGGCACTCCCCGGAAAACAATCGACGAGGCGCTGAATTCGCACACAGACTTGATTGCCGACATCGAATTTTTGGGCGCCGAGAAAGTATTTCAGGCCTATCCCCACAACGTGGTGCTGATCTTCGTGACTCCGTCTCAACTCGATACGCTTGCCGAACGTATAACTATGCGGGGAAATGTCACACCGGAAGCGCTGAACAACCGGTACGAACGTGCCAAATTCGAGATGACGTTTGCGCCACAGTGCCACTATTTGATCATCAACGACGCGTTGGAAACAGCGACCGGTCATATACGAGACGTGATCAAGAGTGAGCGTATCCGGCACAGGGGCGGCGCTTCAGAAGCAGCATCCGTGGTGCCGCCGCATCGCTTTCACACGTCTGTTACTCCGCTGATCCAGCAAAACGACCAACTGCTGATCCAGGCGGGCACTCAGCCGGGAACACTCCCCGCTTTCGATGTCGCCGACCGCTGCCAGCCGCCGCATGAAGCACTGGCATCACACTTGCAGCAGACGTTTCAACAAACCATCGCGCTGGAAGCGCTGCGCGACACACGTTTTGATTTTGTGGCGCCAGGTCATGTCAGCCTGGTCACCAATCTGCCAGATGTGTATCTAAACTACTATTACCGGTGCATACCACCGGCACAAGGGTTACGTGAGGTGCCCGGCTGGGAATGGCGTCCGCTGACCTCGCTCGACCTGCCGCCCGCCGTCGTTAAGCTCGTGTTAGCGTAAAAACGGCTTGGGGCCGGTTGGTGTTCACGGCTTTGTGTGAGACTTGTCAATGTCGTGCAGATCGCTTGACGTTTGGCTGACAGCGATCCAACTTCTCGCTAGAATCAGGGTATCGTCGGTGTGTGGATATTCCTATTTGACATAAGCTTGACCCGGCAAGCACGTAAGGCTACGCCATATAAATAATTACCCCATCCCCCACAACCCCTTCCCTTAGGGAAGGGGAGCAAAGACACACAAGCGGGAGATTTATTTTTCCTGGTTAAGCCTAACAGCCTCACAACACGTGCTTTTTGTTTACTGTCCAGACGGGTGTAGAGGCGTAACACCATGATTGAAGTAACCAATCTAACGAAGCGCTACGGGCGGTTTGTCGCGCTTGACTCCATTAGTTTTTCGGCGCAGCAGGGCGAGATTATCGGGTTACTGGGACCGAACGGGGCCGGTAAAACAACGACCATGCGGATTCTGACCGGGTACATGCCGCCCACGGCTGGTACGGCGCGCGTGGCGGGTATTGATGTACTGGACGATTCGCTGGAAATGCGCAAACACGTTGGTTATCTACCTGAAACCGTGCCGCTCTACCGTGACATGACCGTGCGCGGTTATCTACAGTTCATCGCAAAACTACGCGGTGTGCCCGATCATCGAAAACGCGTTGACGACATCATATCGCGGGTGGGCATGCACGACCGGGCACGCAGCATGATCCGCAGCCTGTCCAAAGGTATGCGGCAGCGGGTGGGGTTAGCTCTCGCCATCGTGCATGATCCCCAGGTGTTGATCCTGGACGAGCCAACGATCGGGCTTGACCCTCACCAGATTCAGGATGTCCGCAACCTGATTCGTGAGTTGGGACACACGCGTACCGTTCTGCTGAGCACGCATATCCTATCCGAAGCCGAACAGCTTTGCGACCGGGTTATTATCATCGACCGGGGGCAGATCGTGGCTGAAGATGAACCGGGTCACTTGCAGGAACGCCTGCATCAAGGCGGGCGCCTGTTCGTTCGTGTCCGTGCCAGAAACCAACAAGATATCATGGCGCTGCTGAAGTCTGTTCCCGGTGTTCGTACCGTTGAAGCACACAGTGACGGTTATCTGGTCACGGCCACCCGGAAGACCGATGTTCGCCCGGCGCTGTCGGCGGCGGTGGTAGGACACGGGATGGCGCTGCTGGAAATCCGCCCGTGGGCCCTGACGCTCGAAGAGATATTCCTTGAATTAACAACCCGCCTGGATTCCCCCTCAGGACGCGGAGAACACGACCATGCGTAATATACGAATTATCGCTCACCGCGAACTTGCCCAATACTTTGCATCGCCCATCGCGTACCTGGTCGCATTTGCGATCCTGGAACTGACGGGCTTCATGTTTAACTCGGACCTCGGACAGCGCGCAGGCCAATCAGCGCCCGATGGCAGCGCCGTACTGGAATCCTTTGGCTTCTTTACGATATTTTTTGCCCCGCTGATCACCATGCGCCTGTTTGCTGAAGAAGAGCGTGAAGGCACACTTGAACTCATGCTGACTTTACCGGTACGCGATGGCGATATCGTGATGGGTAAATTCCTGGGCGCGTGGCTGTATTACATGCTGGTGTTGTGTCTGACCGTGGTCTATCAGGTTGTGTGGCTGTCGATCACCAATTTCAGCAGCTACCAACTCAGCCCGGAACTGGATATCGGGCCGGTGATCACCAGCTACCTGGGTGTCTGGTTATTCGGAGGGGCTACGCTGTCCGTCGGAGTCCTGTTCTCCGCGCTGACCGAAAATCAAGTCGTAGCCGGGTTTCTCAGCATGGCAACGCTGTTCATTCTGTGGCTTGGTGACTTTGCCGGACTGGTTATTCAAAACCGTGTGGTGGCCGAAGTGGTCCGGGCGCTTAGTTTGCAATCCCATTACTCAACTTCATTTTTGATCGGCGTTATTCGGTTCGAAGATGTTGTGTTTTTTATCGGGTTGATTACCGCCATGCTGTTTATCACCACCCGCCTGATTGAATCGCGGAGGTGGCGCTGATGGACAACCATTTTCCCTTCAGTCGTTCGCAAGTTGCCAGTTGGGCAAGCGTGGTGGGGGCGCTGGCGCTGGTCAGCGGCGGCTTGCTGTTTGCGTTCCAGGGCGAACTATCGCCCGTGGTGTTCGGCTGCGTGATGGTCGGCATTCTGGGCATCGGGCTGTGGATAGGGTGGGCGCCGGACGAGTTCCAGGCGTGGATGGCAGGCCGCCAAACACGCTATGGGACAACGACGATTCTGGTCACTATCCTGTTTTTGGGCGTTATCGTGTTTGTCTACGGGATGGTGGATCGCGCCAATATCACAGCCGACTTCACAACACAGCAGAAATATTCACTGAATACACCAACCCTGAATGTCATTGAGCGGCTGCGCGAGCGCGGTTTTCGAGTACGCCTTGTCGGTTTTTTTTCCCGAAACAAAATGCGCGAACAGGAATCCGCCGATCTGCTGCTGCGGCAGTATGAGGCTGAAGGGGGCGATGCCGTCGAAGTCGAGTTTGTTGATCCCGACGAAAAGCCGGATATCGCAGGACGCTTTGGCTACCAGCCCGGTTATGATGGTCACATGTTCCTGGCCGTGCTCGGAGCCGATGGGGAGCCCGACGCACAATCTGTCCCCATCTATCTGGGAGAAGTCAACGAACGCAACATCACGACCGGTCTATTGACGGTTGCTTCGGCTGGATTGTTCAAAATCTACTTCACGGTTGGGCACGGTGAGTTAGACCTGGAACAGACCGATGAACCCGGCATTTCACGCCTGGGCACCAGCCTGCTTGATCAAGGCATCATCGTGCAGTCGCTCCAACTGCTCGACATGGTTGAAACCGGCATCCCTGAGGATGCCAGCGCCGTGCTGATCATCGGCGCCCAACAGCCGTTTGTCGAAACCGAAGTGGAGGTGATCCGCGATTACATGGACCGGGGTGGCCGTCTGGCTATTTTCACCGATCCGCCCTTAGTTGACTCGTATGAAAACAACTTCCTGCGAGCCGACAGCCCGTTCAATACCTATTTATGGGATGAATATGGGATTCGGGTAAAAGACGAACTGATCGTGGAAAAACAGTCCAATCTGGGCAGCGATTTTACGCTCATCGCCGACCAGATTGTGTCGCACACCATCCTATCCGGTTTTCAGGATGCCCCGATTGTGATGCGGCTGGTACGCACCCTGGAAATCACCGATGATCCACAAGGGCGCCAGAGTATGTATGTGCGTGAACCGCTGCTGTTGTCTTCTGAGGGCTCATACGGTGAATCCGGGCTGGAAGAAATGGCCGAGAGTTTCCGCACGGTGCAAGATGAAGCCGACACGCCCGGCCCGCTCCTGATGGGTATGACGGTCCGGCGCTCGCTGGAATTCCAGCTTGAAAACCAGCCGCGCCTGTTCATCATCGGTGATTCGGATGTTGTAAAAAACGAATTTGTGTCAGAGTTTCCCGGCAACGCGGTGTTGTGGTCGGATGCCATTGATTGGCTAACCGGTTTTTCTCAGACCGTGAGTTTTACGCCGATCAACGATCCAACACTCCTGACGTTAATTGTGTCTGACCAACAACGTACCACAATCGCGTATGTTACGATGGTCATCATGCCCGGCATCGTCCTGCTAAGCGGTATCGTGGTGTGGTGGTATCGCCGACGTTAGGTTAAACTTGAGATATCGTCGGGTGAAGTGCAAACCTATGTCCAGGCGCCGAACAAGTTATCTGATACTGGTAGTCTGTGCTGCCATACCTGTTTTGCTGCTCATGCTGGATGATCCGGCCAAACAGCAGACACGTTTTGTCGAAGCGCAGGCAACCCAGCACACGAACCAGGCGCTTGTCCTGTTTCCCGGACTGCGTGATTCCGGGCAGATTTTTGGTTTAGAAGTGTTGGATGTCGCCTCAGGAGAGGACATTCTACTGGTGCGTGACGATGATGGCTTGTGGTACGCTCCGGCCATTGTCGATGGACAGAGCACTATCCCGGCGGAAAACGTGAACCAACAAGCCGTCGAAGAAGCTGTTTGGGCTATTGCGTTAATGTCAGGCCAGCAGTGGTATGAGGCCAACACGGCCAACCTTGAGCTTTTTGGCCTTGTTCCTGACCCGTCGTATCGTCTTCGTTTTGTTGCGCGCGATACGGCAGGGGTGTCGTATGCGCCCGTGATCCTGGCAATAGGTGACGCAAATCCGGATCATGTGGCATACTATGTATGGCCTGAGCAATCAGAGCGCATTTTTCTTGTTCCGAGACTGGCCATTGACATGCTGTTTAACACCTTGATGGACACGATATTGCTTACACCGACTCCTGAGGAGATGTCAGGGGAAGAAAATATGACGGCACCTGTGCCCTGACAGCCTAGTTTGATTATCCAGGCTGATAGAGCGCGGGCGCCCTACCATCAGGTAGGGTGTCTTTATGTAAAACGCATCACACACAGGCAATGATGACCATAGCAGAAACACAACATGTATCCGACATGACCGAAAGCGCAATCTGGCAAGAATTGGTGGCTAAAGGCGAGCACCAAGGCTTCGTTACGTATGACGATATCCTGGCGCTGCTACCAGCGGTAGAGCAAAATGTTGATTTGCTCGAAGAACTGCTCGACGTCCTGAATGAAACAGGCATCGAAGTCATGCCGGTTGCGCCGTCAATTCACGAAACAACGAAAGAGGCTGCGGAAGATGAAGCCGAAGTCCTCGATCCCAGCATATTAAACACGGACCTGATCCAGGATGAAGGGTACCAGCAGGCTCTCGATACAGACGATGTTGTTGGCCTATACCTGAAAGAAGCCGGATCCGTGCCCCTGCTCACGGCGGATGAAGAAGTCGCACTGGCGAAACGCATGGAAACCGGGCAGCTCGCTACGGCACAGCTCCAGGAAAGCCGGGAATATCTGTCTGAAGATGATTTTTTCGAGCTTCAGACCCTGGTTGATGATGGCGAAGCCGCCCAGGAATATCTGGTGCGGGCCAATTCCCGATTGGTGATCAGTGTCGCCAAAAAATATATCGGTCGCGGTGTGCATTTTTTAGACTTAATTCAAGAAGGTAATATTGGATTGATCCGCGCCGCACGGAAATTTGAATATTCGCGTGGGCACAAGTTTAGCACGTATGCGACCTGGTGGATCCGGCAGGCTGTCAGCCGTGCTGTCGCTGACCAGGGGCGTACCATTCGCGTGCCAGTGCATATGGGTGATCAGATCAACCGTCTTCGGCGCATTTCGACGAACCTGACTCAAACTCTGGGGCGCGAGCCGTCCATCGACGAAATAGCCGATGAGATGGAAACGGTCCCGGAAAAGATCAGAAACCTGATCGAGATATCGCGCCGCCCTATCAGCCTGGAAACGCCAATTGAGGAAGACGCTGATTCGGAGTTCGGTGATTTTATCGAAGACAAGTCCAGCCCAGAACCCACCGAGATCGTGACACATAACTTGCTGCGTGAACATCTGGCATTGGTGCTAGGCCGTCTACCTGAACGTGAGGCGCATATTCTGCAACTGCGTTATGGTTTGCTGGACGGTGAGACTCACACGTTAGAGGAAGTTGGGCGCGAAATTGGTGTCACGCGTGAGCGTGTCCGCCAGCTCGAAGCCCAGGCGCTCAATCGACTGCGCCACTCATCGGCGTACCAACTTCTGCAAGACTACCTGCTGGAGATGTAACCCCCATCATGAAGCCCGAAGTAAAACGTGCACCCTGGCTCTGGTCGTTAATCCTTGTTATCAGTGGAATTGTGCTGCTGCTCGATAACTTACTGCTGATCGACTTTGATGCAGGTGCCTACTGGCCGATCGTTCTTGTGCTGCTGGGTGTGCAAATTCTGCTGCGGGGTGATATCGGGTTTAGCTGGCAGGCACACACATTTGGGATCACGCGCGGTAGCATTGAATCGGCTTCGATTGAGATTGAAAGCGGCGAGATCGATGTGCGGCTTCGCGCGCTGCGCAAACCGGGCCGCCTTATCGCGGGGCAGTATACTGCCCGGTCACGCCCTGACCTGTCTGTGCGCAATAACCGCGCGCATCTCCAGATGCGCCGTGGTAAAACATGGTGGCTGTCCCTGGCTGACTGGGATGTTGGGCTGGCGCAGGATCTGCCGTGGGATATTCTGATCAGCGGTTACCTGGGCATGTTGGACGCAGACTTGAGCGGCCTGGATGTCGAAAATACCACCATTGCGTCTGGCCTGGGTGATGTGCGAGTGACGTGTCCGGAACAGTCCAATAGCACAATCAGCGCTCGCTCAACCCTGGGTGATGTTTACCTGGCGATACCCAACACCAGCCACGCGATTATCACGGTCAAGGCGGGGCCGTTTGCACGGGTCTACGTCAATTCCGAGCGCTTCGACAGGATCGAGCCAAACTTGTATGTCACAGCAGATCACGACATACCTGAAAACGAACATTACACCCCGGCGACATTAACAATCACCGCCAGCACCGTTTTTGGCTCAATCCACATCACATAACCGCCCAAACCCACATCCTATACCGGTTTCAGCGGGATAACATCCTGCTGTTTTTTATTGCGCAGGTGCCGGGGAACGACCGGGGGACACTTCCACGCATCCGCCGGGGCTTGTTTACGCATTTCCGTAAACTCCGGTAAAATGCCACAGGCAAAACACTGGTTGCGGCAGTCCTGGCGTGTCTCGCTCCGCTGAGACATCAAATAGTCTTCAACGAGAAACGATTTTTTGACCGCCACACTGATATGATCCCAGGGAAATACTTCGTCAAGCGCGCGCTCGCGGTGCGTATAAAATTGCATATCGAGGCCCACGTTTTCGAACGCGTGCTGCCATGCTTCATGATTATAGTGTTCCTGCCAGGCATCAAACCGGGTTCCCAGGCGCCAGGCGCGTTCAATCACCGCGCCTAACCGGCGGTCACCACGGCTTAAAAATGCTTCCAGCACGGTTTCTTCCGGGCGGTTCCAGCGTAATTTTAGCCCACGCCCGCGCAGCCCGTCACGCAGTAAACGCTGTTTGGCGCGAATCTGATCCAGCGCATCCAGCGAAACCCATTGAAACGGCGTATGCGGCTTGGGGACAAACGTACTCACACCCACATTGACATTCGCCTTTTTGCCATGCACTTTACGCCCTTCAGCCAACACTGCTTTCGCCAGGTCGATGATCGCCTGCACATCGTCAAGCGTTTCACGGGGATGTCCGATCATAAAATACAGCTTGATCGTGACCCAGCCGCGTGAATACGCCTCATAAGCCGCTGACAACAACTGCTCATCCGGCACCGATTTGTTGATGATATCGCGCATTTTTTCGGTAGCGGCTTCCGGGGCAAACGTAAACCCGCCGCGCCGGTTGTTTTTAAGCGCGTCCATCAGGTCAACACTCACCGACTCGATACGCAGGCTGGGCAGGCTGATACCAAATCCCGGTCCCGCGTACTGTTCGCCAATCACCTCGACCAACTGCTGTACATGCGTGTAATCGGACGATGACAGGCTCAACAGGCCGAGTTCTCCGAAACCCGTGTTACGCACGATCTCACCGGCAGCGGCGGCGATGTCTTCGACTAACCGTTCGCGCACCGGGCGCGTGACCATACCCGCATGGCAGAATCGGCACCCGCGCGTGCAGCCGCGCATGATTTCAATCGGGGCGCGGTTGTGAATCGTATCCACGTGCGGCACCAGGAACCGCGTAAACGGCTTGGGCAGCACCGGAACAATACGCTTGAGCACGACCGGCGGCGCATCCGGCACGTTGGGAGTTACAGCGGCCACCGTGCCATTGTCGTGATACACCACATCATAAAAACGCGGGACATACACGCCTTGTATCGCGGCCAGCGCATGGTATTGGTCGTCTCGCGGCTGGCCGCGCAGCGCTTGCAGCGTATGGGCAATCTCAAGGATGATGTCTTCACCCTCGCCGATCACAAACGCGTCGATAAAATCAGCCATCGGCTCCGGGTTATAACAGGCATGCCCACCCGCGATCACAACCGGGTACCGCTCATCGCGTTCGGCTGAGTGTACCGGCAACCCGGCCAGGTCCAGCAGCGCTAACGTATTCGTGTACAGCTGCTCGTAGGGTAGGCTGATGCCGATCAGGTCAAATTCCCGCAGTGGTTGTTTACTTTCCAACCCATACAGCGGGATTCCCTTGCGACGCATCAGGACTTCCATGTCAGTCCAGGGGCTGAACGCGCGGTCGGCGAACATGTCCGGCTGATCGTTGATAATCCCGTACAGGATCATCAAACCCAGGTTGGACATGCCGAGGTCGTAAATGTCGGGAAACGCGAAAGCTACACGAAACGTGGTCGCGTCCCAATCTTTGACCACGCTGTTGTATTCACCACCGATATAACGGCCCGGTTTTTCAACCGTCAACAGATGCCGGTCTAATGCGCGCTTGATTTGCCCAGGGGTAGAATACATGAGTCGATGATAACCTCTCAATAAATTCAATGCGTGTCAATGTTATTCGATCGTGGCAGGTTAATCAAGGGGTCTGGATAAATTCCGGGGGAACGGCATCGGCCAGCCAGACATCATCGTTACCTTCATAAAACGCCACACCGGCCCGGTGTGCTTCGGCGGCCAGAATCGTCAGAATGACGGGATCAGGTGTGCGCCGCCCGCCGACGAGGTGCGCTGTTTCACGGTCGGTGGACAGGTGCACATATTGACGGCTCATCGAGCGCAAACCGTCATGCAGAATTGTCTCAGCGGCATCTGGCGTCGTCCCGTGAAACAGGATATCCGGCGGCACAGCCGGTTCTTTCTCGATACGCTCCGGCACCGAGTGGCCGTAATAGGCGCGAATTCGCTCGTCACAAATCTCGTAGCGGCGCTTGGTAGCCTGTTCCAGCATGGCTGTCAAGTCATCCGCCGCCAGGTTGCGCCATTCACGGCGGCGGGGTCGGAGCGCTGCCAGTAAATCATCGATCGCTACCCAGCCTTCCGGGTCCAGATCAAGATCGTAGTCTCGGGGGGCGTGACGCAGCGCACGCGCGACAGTTTTGCTCAACCGCTTGTAATCCATTCTCATGCTTTCTTGACCGTTCCATAAACCGCCAGCGTGCGTTCCCGTACCGCCCGGTGATCGACCACCGGCGGCGGATAGTCGGACGGCGGCGAGTCCATCTCTCACGGTGCGTGAACGGCTGCGCCCCGTACAATCTGCAACCACGATGTTTTCATGGATGAATCACCCACGAACAGACGCCCGTCCAGGTGATTGCGTGTCTCAGAATAACCATAGATCGGCCCATCTGCAAATACCGGCAACCCACGTTATACCGCGCTTTCGCTGGCATCTGGCGCCGGGAGATCGGGCAAGAGAACGTTAGCGACACCATCAAGCGCCAAAATACGGTCTGAACGGCTAGTACTCAGTCAATCTGAAACAGACGGATAAAGACGGTGCAACTTCAGACGGGCATCTTGAGACGAGAACAACCACTTAACCGT
>JAFGHR010000080.1 GCA_016930015.1 Anaerolineae bacterium
ATTTACCGCTTCCGGCCCCGCCCGCCGTCACACGTCCCCCAGCCGCCCACGCCGACGCCGGTCTACGGCTGATCGGTTTTGGCTGCGCGGCGCTGACGCCACACATCCAGCGTGTAGACGGCTGCTACCGCCAGCGCGGCGGTAAACGGCGTGCGCATCCGCGTATCCAGGCCAGATGTCTGGGCGATGATCGTGGCCGTGGTGTAGTAGCCGCACACCATGCCCACGATCCAGAACAGCCGCCACGCCCGGCGGCGATACGCGAGCCACAATCCGATTCCCGCCAGCAGTACAAACGCGATATTCCACGGTACTTCAAACAACGTCGTCCAGCGCGGCAGGATGTTCGACCAGCCGAACAGCCGCGCCAGCCCTACCGGGATCGTGGCGATGTAGATGTGCGGGTAACGTGTGAACGTGTCGAGCGCGGTGTCGAACATGGCGCCGGTCAGATCGCTGGACCCGGCGTAGTGCGTATGGCGCATTTCAGAATCGACGGCGGCGGGATCATGCCCTAACCGCTCCTCAACGCCGCGCGCCAGCCGGATATACACGGTTTCCATGTCATCGCCGCTGCCCCAGTGCTCCACCGAGGACGCGCGGTAATACAGCAGACTGTACATGCTGACCGATGACACGGTGTAATTGTCATACTCGATCCCGTTGTGCACCACCCAACCGCCGATCCCCAGCAGGCATACCAGCCCGTACACCAGGATCACGCGCCAGCGGTCGCGGAACATCACCAGCAGCCACACCGCCAGCCCGGTCCAGATCAGGTACGGGGCGGGCCGCGTGATCACCGACAGGCTCAGCGCCAATCCTGCCGTCGCGCCCCAGGCCGGAGCACGCCAGCCGCGCGCCGCCAGCACTGCGTGCAGCAGCATGACCAGCATGGCCAGCACTAACACGTTCGCCAGCGGTTCCGCGCCCAAAAACGCCGCATACGTGATGCTGGCCGGATCAATGGCCACGACCAGCGCCGCGCCCAACGCGACTCCGGCGGACTGCTCCAACTGGCGGGCCAGGGTGTAAGTCAGCGGCACCAGCAGCGATCCGGCCAGCGCATTAAACACCAGCACCGCGAGGTCTTCGAATTGCAGCGCGTAGATCACCAGCCCGAACAGCGGCGGGCGCAACAAATACAGGCTGTTGGTGAAGTCGTGGTTGTCACGAAAATGAACGCCGCCCAGCCAGTACGAGCCGTAGTCGCCGGTTTCGAAATGGCGTAGATCGGCGGTGTAGCGCAGCGTTATGAACGCCAGCCGCAGCGCCACCGCGATCAGCACGATCAGCAGTAGTGTCAGCCATGGCCGGGTAAGCAGGGTGCGTGTCTGATTCATGGCGGGTTATTATAGCGGCTGCGTTCCCCGTTGAACAGCGCGAAGCTATCTGGTCATCAGCCAATCGCACCACTACTCAAATAAGCATCAGGACAAACTTTCCTCGACGCGGTCTAGCCATTCGTGAACGAGTGCATTGAACAACGCAGGCTGTTCGATTTGTAGATTGTGCCCGGCTCTGTCGAGTACCGCCAGGCTGGCACGCGGATAGTTTTCGAGAATAGCCCATGTATTCTGGTAGCCAACCATGTGATCCTGTCGTCCGAGCAGCATCAGGGTGGGTTTGTTAAATGGCGCGGGCAGGGGATTCACGCTGAAAGTAAAACCATAGTTTTCCGGGGCGGAAAGAGTGTTCAGAAAGTCTTTGTCATAGGCCTCCAATCCCACGTTGACTTCGCGGTCGGTGCGCTCCCAGGTAGGGCGTGTTTGCACAACGGCTACAAACTGAAATCCCTCACGTTGTTTATCGGTCAGGGTGGCTAAAAACTCGTTGTCTTGTACCAAGACCGTCTGCGGGGGATTGTTATGCTTGGCAGAATCCGCCTCGGCCAATGGACAGATGAGCAGCATTCCGTCTACCCATTCGGGCCGGTGATGGACAATACCTTGCGCTATGTATCCCCCGTAGGATTCACCTGCCACTGTGAATGGTTGGCCTGGAATCATCTGGTCGATGAAGGCCAATACCAGATCGAGCATATCATCTGTACAAGTGATCCAGTCTGGACCGGGAGTTTTACCCATGCCGGGAAGATCAAAATATAAGCGTTGCCAGCCATCACGTTGATCAAAAACCGGTTCCATGCAGCCGGTCATCAGGTGATGATCCGGGCTAAAGCCATGAATGCACACCAATGGGCGGCCTTTACCATGAATCTCGTAGTACACGGGAAGTCCATTGATTTCAACCTGCATGTGGTTGTGTCCTCATGAATATGCGCAACAGAAACAAATGTGCGATTAGAATAACACATATGTTCTCATTTGAACAGGTTGTAACATGCCCCCAAGTGGAAGTGTGAGTCACATTACTTCCGGGTTTGGCGACCGCCGATGTTTGGCGCCCGCCGTTTGGCGGCAGGGAGCATGTTTGCTACAATCGCTGCGTCATGGTGACGGGGGCGCGTTTGCCTGTTGGCGAGTCGTGACCTCCGTTTGTATTGTGGAGCCGTTATGGACAAATATCGCAATCAGGTAGTAGCCGGGCTGCTGTTTATCACGGTGGTATTGATCGCCGTGGTCGTGCTGACCGGGGTAGACGAATTGGCCGACCGGCTGGACAATTTCCCGCTGTGGCTGTTCGTCCCGATCCTGGCGTTAAAAGCGCTGAACTGGAGCCTGCGCTATTTGGAGTGGCGTTATTTTCTGGGTGTGATCAACGTGCGCACCGTGTGGAACGGCAATACGACCGCCGCCCCGTCGCCGGACGAACCCGCGACCATCCGCGAGCGCGACAGCATGATCCTGTGGCTGTCAGGGCTGGCCTTTTCGATCAGTCCCGGCAAGCTGGCCGAAGTGCTCAAAAGCCTGATTCTGAAAAACATGACCGGCACCGAGTTTTCGCGCAGCGCCCCGGTGATCTTCATGGAGCGGCTGGTAGACGGGCTGGCGGTGATCATTCTGGCAACCGTATCGCTGTTTTTTATGGCGGGGACGCTCGATTCCGGCGACGTGTCGATTCCCTATGTGCGGGCGGTGCTGGTCGGCTGCACGCTGGCGCTGTTAGCGGCCATTACGCTGTTTCAGATCAAGCCGCTGGCGCACTGGGTGCTGGACCGGACGCAGGCCGTACCCGGTATCCGGCGCGTACACGGCGGGCTGGTGAACCTGTACGAAGCGAGTTATGACCTGCTCAAGTTCCGTCATTTGGGCTGGACCACGCTGCTCGGCATCGGCGCGTATTTTACCGACTGCATCGGCTTTTACCTGATCATGCGCGGGCTGGCTGTCGGCGGGTCGTGGACGCTGTTTACCCAGGCGACGTTCATTCTCGGTTTTTCGGTGATCGTCGCCGCGCTGTCGGCCATGCCGGGCGGTGCCGGTGGTCGCGAGCTGACGATTGGCGCGATGCTAACCGGGGTAGTGGGCCTGTCTAAGGGCGATGCCGGGACGGCCACCTTTTTGATCTCGATCTTTCAGGTGTGGGTCGGGGTGCTGCTGGGCCTGGGCATGATCGCGGCCTTCCGGAACACGATATTCCCGCCGTCGCTCGAAGCCGAGATCGCCGCGTACCAGGCCGCCCGGCAGCCGCGCTGAGGCCCAACTCAGTTGGGGCACACGACGTGACGCTTGTCCGGGCCGTGACCTGTGATCCGGCCCGGATTGCGTTATGATCAACACAATATCGCATCTTCAAACCGGGTCATGACCGCTTGTCTCCTGCAAGCAGCCATTCTTTACCCCTAGTCTAGAAAGCGTACAGCGAGCCATGGTTTCCTGGCGGCGCACGTTATATATCATCATTTTTGCCCAATTTATATCGGCGGTGGGTTTTTCGACCATTTTCCCGTTTTTGCCGTTATACGTGGAAGACCTGGGCAGCAACACCGGCCTGAGTGTTGAGGTTTTAACCGGGCTGGTGTTCTCGGTGCAGGCGCTTACCATGATGCTGGCGGGACCGATATGGGGCGCGCTGGCCGACCGTCACGGGCGCAAGCTGATGTTCGTACGGGCGACGTTGGGCGGTTCGGTGGTCATCCTGCTGATGGCATTTGTACGCTCGGCAGAGGAACTGATCGCCCTGCGTGCCGTGCAGGGCATGATCACGGGCGTGACGTCGGCCTCAAGTGCGCTGGTGGCTGCGAACGTGCCGCGCGACCGCACCGGTTTTGCGCTGGGCACGCTGCAAGTCGGGCTGTGGGGCGGCATTGCTATGGGGCCGTTAATCGGCGGCGTGATCTCTGACGAATTCGGGTATTCCGTGGCGTTTTTCGTGACGGCGGTGCTGCTGGCCTTTTCTGGTATCCTGGTGTGGTGGGGCGTTGACGAAGTGTTCAAGCCGCTGCCACAGGCCCAGGTCGAAGGTAATGGGTTCATCGCTGCCTGGCGGCATGTGCTGTCGAACCCCGGCGTGAGCATCACGTACACGCTGCGTTTTATCAGCGGGCTGGCGCGGTCGTTGTACACGCCGTTTATCCCCCTGTTCGTGCAGGGACTCATGCCCGAATCCGTGCGCGTCGCGACGATCACGGGCCTGGTGACCGGTGCCGCGTCGATCGCCACCACGGCCAGCGCGATCTACCTGGGCCGCCTGAGCGATCGGATCGGTGCGCGCCCGGTGTTGATCGTATCCGCGTTTGCGGCGGGTGTGTTTTTCCTGCCGCAAGGATTGGTCGGCACGGTGTGGCTGTTGCTGCTGCTGCAAGCCCTGGCCGGGGCGGCAGTCGGCGGGGTCATGCCGACTCTCAGTTCGCTGTTAGCCCGGTACACCAAGCCCGGCGAAGAAGGTACGGTTTACGGGCTGGAAAACTCGATCAGCGCGGGGGCACGTGCTGTGGCTCCGATGGTCGGCGCAACGCTGGCCGTATGGGTCGGGCTGCGCGGCGTATTCGCGTTTTCCGGCATGTTTTTCCTGGTCATGACGGCGCTGGCCTATGTCCGCCTGCCACATACGCACGCTGCCGGTGTTCCCCACAGGGCAGCGGCGGACTAGAACATTTGTGCAGTGTGCGGTATAATAGTCTCTCTGAGAACCGTTTGCCTGGAGGCCAACGCGATGTCTGATTTGTTTGATTACGCCCGCGAACAACGCCAGCAGCAGGACGCTCCGCTGGCCGTGCGGATGCGCCCGCGTACCGTGGACGAATTTGTAGGCCAGGCGCACATCATCGGCCCTGGTCGCCTGCTGCGCCGCGCCATCGAGGCGGATCAGCTCAGTTCGATCATTTTGTGGGGACCGCCCGGCACCGGCAAAACCACCCTGGCGAATATCATCGCCCACCACACGGCGCGCCATTTCAGCCGCCTGAACGCGGTGACATCCGGCGTCAAGGATTTGCGGGTGTTGATCGCGGAAGCTCAAGAGCGGCTGGGCATGTACGGCCAGGGTACGGTGCTGTTCATTGACGAGATTCACCGCTGGAACAAGGCGCAGCAGGACGGTTTGCTGCCGTTTGTGGAAGACGGTACGGTCGTTTTGATCGGGTCCACGACCGAGAACCCGTTCTTTTCGCTGGTGAATCCCCTGCTCAGCCGGAGCCGCGTGTTTCAACTGCTCCCGCTGACCGATGACGACGTGCTAGAGGTTATGCGCCGGGCGCTCAGCGATGCCGAGCACGGGTTAGGCCGGATGCCGCTCACGCTGGCCGATGATGCCGCCGCACACCTGGCCGCGGTGGCCGGTGGTGACGCCCGCAGCGCGTTGAATGCCCTGGAACTCGCCGCCCGCACCACGCCGCCCCAGGCTGACGGCACGATCTACATCGACCTGGACGCCGCGCAGGAGAGCATTCAGCGCCGCGCCGTGCGTTATGACAAAAGCGGTGACGAGCACTACGACACGATCAGCGCGTTTATCAAAAGTGTGCGCGGTTCTGATCCGGATGCGGCCCTGTACTGGATGGCGAAAATGTTACACGCGGGGGAAGACCCGCGCTTTATCCTGCGGCGGCTGTTCATCCTGGCCAGTGAGGATATCGGGCTGGCCGATCCGCAGGCGCTGGTCGTGGCCGCATCGGCGGCGCAGGCGTTCGAGTGGGTTGGTATGCCGGAAGGGTATTATTTCCTGTCGCACGCGTGCCTGTACCTGGCGACCGCGCCCAAGAGCAACAGCGCGGGCGCGATCTGGAAAGCGTTGGGCCACATCGAGCAGTACGGTCCCGGCGACGTGCCGCTGTACCTGCGCGACAAGGCCGACAGTTTTCACGGCCCGGCCCGTGATAACTACCGCCGCGCCCAGCAAGAAGCCGTTGGCGACCAGGGATCGTACCAATACCCGCATGACTATCCCGGCGGTTGGGTCGCGCAGCAGTATCTACCGCTGGATATGTCACCGCCCGGCTGGTACCAGCCCACGGATATCGGCTATGAGCGCACCATCCGGCAGCGGTTTGATCATTTGGGTGATCCCGACGCGGATTAAGGCTCAATACGGTTTAGTTAACGTTGGCTCCCTGGCGTGGACGGGAACGCCCCTCCTCTCCTCGCTGCGCTCGGTGTCCCCTCCCCGGCCAAGCCATGGAGGGGAAAAACCATCGG
>JAFGHR010000081.1 GCA_016930015.1 Anaerolineae bacterium
CAGCATTACGGGTGATAAGCACAGGTTATCAGGGATTAGGGCGCCGCCCGCATTTTGGAGCCTGCGAGAAAATAATTCCTGATAAGGAACATTATCACGAGTAATGTGAATTCCACCCTCAACGAGCGCCGGGGAGCCTTACAGCGCCCCTCGGACGCGCTCAGCCGGTGCGCGCCCGCTCAGTCGGTGCATGGCGGCGACGGTTGGGGCTTCAAATGGCCGGTCAGGTGGCGCGGGTGCATTCGTAAGTTGACCGCCACTATGCCGAACATGATCAGCGCTGCCCCGGCGATGATCTTCCAGTCAACGGTTTCATCCAAAAAGATCGCGCCCAGCGTGACGCCGATGGGCGGCAGCGCATACGTGACCAGGGATGTACGCGTAGCGCCCCAGGCATGGATCAGCCGGTAAAACAAAAAATAGGCGATCGCGGTGTTAACAACGGCCAGGGTGAGCACGGCCAACAGGGTATCCGCGCTCAGGCTGTTGACGGCGGGTATCGGCTGCCGGGTGATGAGGGTGACGGATACAACGGCTGTTCCGCCGATGATGGTTGAGTATCCCGCCGTGGTCATCGGCTCGACGTTGTGCAGGTAGCGCCGGATGGTGACGCCGGATATCGCGTAACACACGGCGGCGCCCAGGATCGCGATTTGCCCGCTGAACGAATTCGGGCTGCTGGACTCCGCATCGCGGCTGGCGAGCAGGGCCACGCCCAGAAAACCGATGATGAGTCCGGCGGCTTTTTGCGGTGTAATACGCTCGTCGGCCAGGGCAACGTGGGCAATCGCCAGTGTAAACAGGGGCGTGGTCGCGTTCAGGACGGTGGCCAGCCCGCTGTCGATGTTCTGTTCGCCCCAGGTGATCAGTGTAAACGGGACGGCGGTATTCACCAGGCCGACAACGACCAGCGCGGCACGCTCGCGCGGGTTGGACGGCCACGAGCGCCGGGTCAGCGCCACAAGCATCCCCATGATCAGGGCCGCGCCGCCCAGGCGTAAAGACACCAGCGGGAGCGGTTCCAGTTCCTCAACGCCTATTTTGATCAGCAAAAATGATGATCCCCAGATGAGCGTCAGGAATCCAAATGTGGTCCAGTGCCTCATTATGATTTACGTGTCCTCTCGTGATCGGCGGCGCAAAAAAGAACGCTCTACCGGGTGGCAGAGCGTTGTCTGATGAGTCCGGTTAGTCTGTGGTTCAGGTTTTCTTGGTCGGCACTTCCTCAAGCGTGATATTGGGGAAGAATTGGTGCACCGTGCCGGTAATCCAACCGTGTAAGGTGTTCAGTGAGAGCGGGCAGCCTTCGCACGCGCCGCCAAACTCGATCTGTGCCACGCTGCCGTCGAATGTGATCAACTTAACGGAACCGCCGTGATAATACTCAATATACGATGACAGATTGTCGATTAATTTGCTGAGGCGCTCTTCAACTGGCGCGTCGGTGTTGATTCCGTCGGTGAGTGGGTTTGTATTATCCACGCCTTGCCTCCTGCTTCCAATACACGGTTTTTCTGATCATAACAGGACTCAAGCCGCTTGCAAATCGACCAGACGGGTTACGCCGGGGCTTTGGTGGGCAGCGCGGCGGGTATGGCGGTCGGTCCCGGCTGAATCGGCCCGGTGACCGATATCGAGCGCAGCAGCGGCTGTAGGAAGGTTTCTTCCAGCCACAGGGGATTCATATCTGACGGCATGATCACGATCGCAGCAAACCAGTCGTCTTTGCCTAACTGCACGCCGTATACGATGATTGAGCTTTCCTCTTCCGGCATTTCAATGATCGCCCGCACGGCGGGATAGTCCATGCCGGTAAAAGGGGTGATATCGCTGGCGGGAATCTGGAAGTCGTCGATGAACAGGCTTTCCAGCGAGTCGATCCGGGTTTCATTCAGCGTTTCGTACTGCGTACCATCGATACGGGCAATAGCCAGCGCGAGGTCCAGCAGCACGTCGCGCTCGACATCATTTTTATCCGCGTAAAACATGGCGCCCACTATGCCCGGCTCGTCGCCCATCTCTGGATATTCCACAGTCCAACCGGCAGGCACATCGAGTTTCAGGCCGAGTGGTTCGGCGTTGTAGGGTTCCAGCGCGATCGGTGTGGGTTTGGGCGTGCGGCTGGGTTGGGGTGTGGCGGTCGGCGCGAGCGTTTTTGTTGGGCGTGGTGTGCGGGTGAGCGTCGGTGACAGTTCGGGCCCCGGCCCGGTGATCGTAATGGATTCCAGCATCGGGTGTATGAGGGCCGTATCCATCAGTTGGATGTCAATTTCAGGCGCGGCAACGAGCGATATCACAAACCAGTCGTTGGCGTTCAGTTTGATCCCGTAAATCACCCGCTGTGGACCATCCTTATCGAGGAGTTCCAGGCGCCCGGTTGGGAAATTATCTGCGTCAAACGGCGTGACCTGTTCAGGTTTGACCGCGTAAAGGACCGTCAGAAATTCGGGGGGCGTGTTGGGTATGTCAGGTGTATCGATGTTCCCCAGGTTGATGCGCATCAGCATGATGACGGCTTCCCCGGAACTGGGAAAGTCGCCGGTATCGTCCGGATTTGAGTACAGGAAGATACCGGCAGCGTTAGGCGGCAGGTCATCGAGCTCTTTGTTCACCGCAAAAGTCCAGCCGATCGGTGTGTCAAGTGTTACGCCAAGCTCGATGATTGGAGTTTCGATCAACGACGGGACCGGGGTAATGATAGGCGATGGCGCTGCCAGTGGTGTTGCCAACGGTGGGCGGGTCGGTGTCGCGGTAGTAATTGGCGGTGCTGTGGAAACGGTCAGCGATTGAACCAGCGGCTCAAACGTGTTGTTCAGGTACGTTTCAAACGCGCGCGTATCCGAGCTGGCGGACACGATGATCCAATCATCTTCGGCGGGCGAGAACAGGTATAACGCGCCGCTGCCGTGCGCGCTCTCGATCAGGATACGCACCCCGGCATAGTCGGGATGGTCGTATGCTTCAACCGCACCGGCTGCTTCTCCGGCGACCGCCGTGGCGACCGCATAAGCGGCCATGAGCGGGTCCGTTTCACCCGGCAGGATAGACCAGTGTTCGGTGGCATACGCGCTGTCGCCCCGGTAAATGAAGACCTGCGCGCGGCGGTCGGTCAGGAAGATGCTGTTTTCGTCGCGCTGGTAGGGGGCGGGCCATCCTTCGGGCGTTTCGAACGTTAATCCCAGCGTGTCAGCGGTGACCGGTTCGCGCTCTCCTGCTGCTGCCGTGACGCTGGCCACGATCGCGGTTGCCGTATCCGGCCAGTTACGTGTGCTGGTCGGTGTAATCGTCGGCAAATACGTGGCGGAGGGTGAGGGATAACGCGTTGGTGTGCGGCTGGGTGGGACGTAAGGGCTGGCCGTCGCCCACATATCCGACCAGAGTTGAGTCGCCGTCTGGGCATAGGGGACTAACGTTGCGGTGCCGGTCGGCCACACAGTAACGGTGCCGGTCGGCCATGCAGTAACCGTTCCGGTGCTGGCAGGCGGCACGGCTGAAGTCGTGGCGGTCACCCTGGCCGCTGACGTGGCCTCGCTCACGATGGCCGTCGCCGTTGCCATGAAATCGGGTGTTGGCCCGGTCGGTGATGGCAGCGCTTCGGTCGGTAAGGGCGGCAGCGGTGTAGGGCTTGCCGGTTGTTTTGTGTTGGTTGGGCCAGCCGTGGGGGTGACCTTAAATTGCATCATCGTCGGTGACGGGAAAATGGTCAGCGACGGGGATGGTGTCCACGTGGCGGTCGGTGTCGGCGTGGGTGGCAGCGGCGTGATCGAGATGGAGCTAACAAACTGTTCGTAGATCGTTGTTTCGAACGTCTCAAAATATGCCGTGTCCGTTGTTCCGGCCAGGAACAACCATTCTTCCTCGTAGTCGATCAGGTAGTAGTGGAAGCTTATTTCCTGTACAGCACCGGTAGCCTCAAAGGCCGGTACACCAAAACGTTCAGTGGGCCTGACGATTACATCGTATCCGTATACCAGCATCTCAAGCGCTTCTTGCGCGTCGGTGCTGAACATAATCCCTTCGCGAACCAGATCGTCTGGTCTGCCGCGCGTCAGCGCCAGCAAATCGAATTCTCTACCCATCGCAGGTGTTGTGACTATCGAGTATGGCGATACTTCGCGCGGTATCTCCCAGTCATCCGGGTAGTCGAACGACACGGCCAGGAGTGACGAGTAGTGTGTCGCATAGGAAATGGCGGTTGGCGTTGGGCTGGGCGGGATTGTTCTGGTCGGCACGGGTGAATAGGTCGCGCTGGGTGTAAGCGTCCTGGTCGGTGTATCAGTCGGCGCGGGTGTATCAGTCGGCCACGCGGTCAGGGTGCCGGATACTCCCGCCGCAATCGCGGTCGCCTGAACTTCAGCCAGGGCGGTTTGTGTGAAAGCCAGAGTAGCCCGGATATCGATCGTCGGTGTGATCGTAAACGTCCGGCTGGGTGTGATTGTTGGGCTGACCGTATAAGTCGCGCTGGGTGTGATCGTCCTGGTTGGTGTGTCGGTCGGCATTGGTGTGCTGGTCGGCACGAGTGTATCGGTCGGCAGCGCGGTTAATGTGCCGGAAACACTTGCCGCTATCGCACTCGCCTGGACTTCAGCCAGGGCGGTTTGTGTTGGGGCCAGGGTTTGTTGTACATCAATGGTCGGTGTGATCGTAAACGTCCGGCTGGGCGTGAGTGTCGGGCTGATCGTATAAGTCGCGCTGGGTGTGATCGTCCTGGTTGGTGTGTCGGTCGGCACGGGTGTGCCGGTCGGTATTGGCATACCGGTCGGCAGCGCGGTTAATGTGCCGGAAACATATCCGGCGATCTGCGCGGCCTGCTCGTTTTCTGCTTCCACGGTCCCTGTTTTATCGGGTGTTGACGAACTGATCACCAGTGGCGTAGCGGTGGCCGTGTGTTCCGGTGATGGTGTCGAGGTCGGTTTCGGCGTGTTGGTGGCCGTGGTGGTGCTCGATGGTGTCAGACTGGGCGCCAGGGTGTCGGCAGGCGGCTCAGTGGGTGGAATCTCGGTAGGCGGCACATTGGTCGCCGTTGGTGGTGTCTCAGTGGGCGGGATAGCAGTGGGAGGTACATCGGTTGGAGGTGTTTCTGTTGTCGGCAGCAGCACCTGTTCCGTCGGTTGTTCGCCAGTGCTGGTTATATCCGGCTCAACTGTGCTCAGGCTGCCGCGGCAGCCTGCCAGTACAAGTATGGTTCCGAATGCCAGCAACAGCAGCAAAACGTCCCGTCGTGCCATGTCTCGACCTCCGTTATCCAGCCTACCTGCTTGCTTGATTATGGATAATCACCATCCGGTTGATGGATGATCATGCTAGTCTCGATGGGTCGTTAAAGTTTGACTTTGGTTTGATAATATAACGCACTCTTTGAGTATACACCATGCAATCCGCGATAAAAAATAGGGCAGATGGAAGGGAGTGTGCAGAAAATATTAAAGTGGCAGGATAATCAGAGGGGGCGAAAAAAGGAGCGGGTTGGGGTGTTGGCGACGACCTACTCTCCCAGGGGGCTACCCCCCAAGTACCATCAGCGCAGGTAG
>JAFGHR010000082.1 GCA_016930015.1 Anaerolineae bacterium
GGTTTTGTCCTTTCTGGGCGGCTACTCTTCAACCGCTCTAGCTTTAACTTATCCATGCCATTTACACAAAATATTGTACACTGTCTTGTTTTTACTGTTAAGTTGCTGGCTAATTCAGCGGACCGCTCCTGAGAGCGTGATTTTGCTGAGTGTATCGTAGACTCTCATTGGACAATCAAGGCGCAAGTTTGACAAATTTGCGCGCGCTTACACCTGAACCATGTTTGATGTAGAATAAAACCATTATACTATCTTGATTAAACTGGTGTTGGCCTGCTGGTTTTTTCGAGCGTGTTTCAACTCAACAGTATTGTAGCGCAAACGGTGTTAGCTTTTAGTGTGTCACTAAACACGTTGTGGAGTAACTATTTCACGCCCATGGCTTGGGAGCAGGGTAGATGGTCACAATCCTTGTTGTTGAAGATGAGCCCGCCATTCTGGAAAACATCCGCGAAATACTTGAATTCGAAGGTTATCAAACGCTCTGCGCCGAGGATGGGCGAGAAGCAGTCGATATAGCGCGACGACAATGCCCAGACCTCATCGTTTGCGATATTATGATGCCGCTGATGAACGGGTATGGTGTCTTGCTGGCATTACGGAGTGAACCTTCTACCGCGAAGATTCCCTTTATTTTTCTTACGGCAAAAGCCGATCGCACAGCGATGCGCTATGGGATGGAACTGGGGGCTGATGATTATATCTCAAAGCCCTTTAACCCCACGGAACTGATTAATGCCATAACCATCCGACTGAAAAAACAAGAAGCGCTTACGGGTGAGTATGAGAAACAGATTGACGAACTTCGGAATAGTGTTTTCACTATGCTGCCCCATGAACTGCGAACCCCCCTTTTGGGTATCATAGGTTACTCTGAGCTTTTGATTATGGATGCTCCAGTGCTTGATCGTGAGCAGATCATTGAGATGGCTCAGAATATTCAGCGCGCCAGTCAGAGACTCTACCGCTTGATAGAAAACTTCCTGATGCACGCACAGTTAGAAATTATCAGCAGCGATCCTGAACGGCAGCAGTCGCTGCGGCAGTTTAGCATAGAGTATCCTGATCGCGTTGTTGAACGCGTGGTGAAAGAGAAGGCGAATGAACACGGGCGTGAGGCAAACTTGCTGCTTACATTAGATAGCAACGTAACCTATGCGCAGATTCTCGAAGATGACCTGAACAAAATAGTAAGTGAACTGGTTGATAACGCCTTCAAGTTTTCGGAGCCGGATTCAGTCGTCCAGGTTTTGACAGAGGGATATGACGGGTGGTACGTTATTTCCTTTAGCGACTATGGGCGTGGAATGACACCTGAACAGATTGACCGGGTTGGGGCTTATATGCAGTTTGAACGGAAATTGTACGAGCAGCAAGGATCAGGGTTGGGGTTGATAATCTCCCGGCGGTTGGTCGAGTTGTATGGCGGGCAGTTGCAGATCGAAAGTATTCCCCACCAACAAACGACGGTACGCGTAGCGGTCCCACAAGATTTGACAGACGTATCGAATTAAAATGGGGCTGGTGTGATAGTGTTGTGCGTGAGACTGGATGGCGCTATCCAGTCTTTTTGATCGGCGGTGTGAACAGTGTGTTCATAGTGTTCGTTGTTTATAACCAGTTGAGTTATCAGCGGACCAAACTATAATGGTAGCGCCGAAGTGAGAGGAGGAAATCAATGGTTATTGTGCATGTGCATGTGCATGTCAAAGCTGAATGCGTGGATATGTTCCGGGAAGCCAGCATCGAAAACGCGCGTAACAGCATTCAAGAGCCGGGTATCGCCCGTTTTGACGTGATCCAACAGGCTGACGATCCAACACGGTTTGTGCTGGTGGAGGTGTACCGGACACCGGATGATCCGGCACACCACAAAAAGACGGCTCATTACCAAAAGTGGGCTGAAACGGTAACGGACATGATGGCTGCGCCGCGCAGAAAAGTTGTGTTTGACAACATCTTCCCCGGTGACGAGGGATGGGGGTAACGTATGCGGTTTGAGTTTGCGACGGCTGCACGGATCATATTTGGCCCCGGCACGCTGGCCGAAGTTGGCCCCATCGCCGCCGGGATGGGGCAGCATGCGCTGGTCGTTACGGGACGTCATATCGAACGCGCCGCGCCGTTGTTTGACCGGCTAAAAAACCAGGGCGTAAACTGTACGGCCTTTGCCGTTGAGGGCGAGCCAACCATCAAGACAGTGCAGCAGGGTGCCCGGCAGGCACGGGAACAGCGCTGCGACCTGGTGATCGGATTTGGCGGCGGCAGTGCCCTGGACAGCGGTAAGGCAATCGCGGCCTTGATCACCAATGACGGCGATCCGCTCGATTACCTGGAGGTCATTGGGCGCGGCCAACCGCTCACGGCAGCACCGGCCCCCTATATCGCCATTCCGACCACGGCGGGCACTGGCGCTGAGGTAACACGTAATGCGGTGTTGGCATCGGTCGAGCACCGCGTGAAGGTGAGTTTGCGCAGCCCGTTGATGCTGCCGCGCGTGGCGCTGGTTGATTCCGAGCTTACGATCAGCCTGCCGCCGAATATAACGGCTTATACGGGCCTGGATGCGCTCACACAGGTGATCGAGCCGCTGGTATCGAACAAGGCCAATCCGCTGACCGATGCCATTTGTCGCGAGGCTATCCAACGCGCGGCGCGGTCGCTGCGGCGGGCTTACGGTGACGGTAATGACCGTGCCGCCCGCGACGACATGGCGCTGGTGAGTCTGTTTGGCGGGCTGGCGCTGGCTAACGCCAAACTGGGCGCGGCACATGGGTTTGCCGGACCGTTCGGCGGGATGTTTCACGCTCCCCACGGCGCTGTGTGTGCGGCCCTGCTGCCGCACGTGATGGCGGTGAATGTCGCCGTGCTGCAAGCCCGCGAGCCAGACAGCGCCGCGCAGCGCGCGCTGCGGCGATATGACGAGATCGCGCGGCTGCTCACAGGTGATCCCACCGCTGCCGCCGCTGACGGCGTGGCGTGGATAAGCGATTTGTGCAGCGATCTCAATGTGCCGCCGCTGTCTGGTTTTGGATTCACCGAAGCGGATTTTGATGATTTGATAACCAAAGCGGAGCGGTCCAGTTCGATGAAGGGTAATCCGATTCAGCTCACAGCGGGTGACATGCGCGACATTCTTTTCCGGGCACTGTAGGTGATAATGAAACGTTGGCAAGCTGACCTCACGCTGGCCTGGGTCGCGCTGATCTGGGGTTCGACGTTTGTCGTTGTCAAGAACGCGCTGGACGATGTGGGACCACTGACCTTTGTCGGGTGGCGTTTCTGGCTGGCGGCGGTGTTTTTGACCCTGTTGTTTTTTAAACGCATGCACCATCTTTCGCGCGATGAAATTTTGGCCGGAGGGTTGATCGGCGTGTGGCTGTCGCTGGGTTACATCTTCCAGACGGTCGGCCTACAAACGACCACGAGCGCCAAAGCCGGATTCATCACCGGGCTGAGCGTGGTAATCGTCCCGGTGCTGGCAACGCTCCTGCTCAGACGTCCGCCGGGGCGTGGCGCGGTTGGCGGTGTCGCGGTGGCCGTCGTGGGACTGGGCTTGCTCTCGCTCAACAAAGACCTGAGCATTCAATCAGGTGATCTGTGGGTGATGGGCTGTGCGGTGGCATTTGCGCTTCACATTGTGACGGTATCGATCTTTTCCCCGCACCATGACCCGATCCGGCTGGCGGTAGTGCAGATCGCGACGGTGGGCGTGCTGGCGACCGCCGCCGCATTTGTGTTCGAAACACCGGCGCTCGATCTGCCGGGATCAACCTGGGGCGCTATCGCGTTTACGGGCGTGACTGCTACGGCTTTGGCGTTTGGGCTGCAAGTGTACGTGCAGCGTTTTACCACGCCCACCCACACCGTGATGTTGTTCAGCCTGGAACCGGTCTTTGCGGCGTTGTTTGGCTGGTGGTTGGCCAACGAAGTATTGGGCGCCAAAGAGTTAGTCGGCTGCGGGCTTATTCTGGCCGGGATGCTGATAGCCGAATTAAGCAGCAGCGACGAAACCGAAGCAGATCAACCAGGCGAACGGCTCGATCACTGGCCCGCCGGTATCGAAGGGCAAGCGGAAAAATGCTGACCGTTGGCGTGTTTATGCTGCAAGTGCTATCCGCTTGGCGCAAACGTGACGATCTGCGGTAACAACGACTCGGCGGCACAGTATACTTAAACTTAAGAGTGACTCAAGGTCAGGCGCTTCCGGCGTTTTGGTGTTTACTCTTGCCTAATGATGTTTACACACGAGGAAGGCACTATGGCCCAGGAAGACCCCAGAATCCTACAACTGCGGGCTATGCGCGAGCGGGCACGGCAGGGCGGCGGCGATAGACGGATCGCCCGGCAGCATGCCAAAGGTAAGCTGACTGCCCGCGAACGGCTCGATGTCCTGCTCGATCCCGGCACATTCAACGAACTGGAACCCTTCATCACGCATCAGGGTGACGAAGTCGGCATTGCCACCGAGAAATACCTGGGTGAAGGTGTGGTGACCGGGTACGGCCAGATCGAAGGGCGCACGGTGTACGTATACGCGCAGGATTTCACCATTTACGGCGGCACGCTCAGCGACATGCAGAGTCACAAAATTTGCCGCGTGATGGACCTGGCGGTGCGCAACGGCACCCCGATCATTGGCCTGATCGACTCTGGTGGCGCGCGCATCCAAGAAGGGGTGCGCAGCCTGGGCGGGTACGCGGAAATTTTCCGGCGTAATGCGCTTTATTCGGGTGTCGTCCCGCAGATCAGCATTATGTTGGGGCCGTGTGCCGGTGGTGCAGCTTACTCACCCGCGCTCACCGATGTGATCATCATGGTCAAAGACCTGTCCTTTATGTTTCTGACCGGGCCGCAGGTGATCAAAACGGTTACGGGTGAAGACGTGGACAACGAGCAGCTTGGCGGCGCAGAAGTACATGCGTCACTCAGCGGGACCGTGCACCGGGCGGCAGATTCAGAACAAGAGGCATTGGCGATGTGCCGGAAGGTATTAAGCTATCTACCATCCAACAACGTCGAAAACGCACCTTATTTTACGCCGACAGACGATCCGCTGCGCATGGACGACGAACTCAATTCGATTGTGCCGATTGACTCCGCGATTCCCTACAGCATGCACGAAGTCATCAGCCGGGTTGTGGACAAAAACACGTTTTTCGAACTGCAACCCACGTATGCCCAAAACGCGATTGTCGGCCTGGCGCGGATTGGCGGTCACAGCGTTGGTATTGTGGCGCAGGAACCCAGCATGATGGCCGGTGTGATCGACATCGACGCCGCCGACAAAATCACGCGGTTTGTGCGCATGTGCGACTGTTTTAATGCGCCGCTGGTGACGTTTGTCGACTCGCCCGGTTTTTTGCCCGGTGTAGAGCAGGAGCATCGCGGCATCATTCGCCACGGTGCTAAGGTGCTCTATGCCTATTCCGAGGCGACCGTGCCCAAGATCAGCATCATCACCCGCAAAGCCTACGGCGGCGCCTACGTGGTCATGAGCAGCAAATACCTCGGCACGGACGTAAACTACGCCTGGCCGAGTGCTGAGATCGCGGTGATGGGCGCTGAGGGCGCCGTGAATATTCTGTACCGCGAACAGATATCCGAGGCTAAAGACCCGGAAGCCGAACGTAAACGGCTGGCCGATGATTATCGCCAGCGGTTCAACAATCCCTATCACGCGGCCAGCGCGGGTTACGTGGACGACATTATCGAGCCGCGTGAAACACGGGCCAAGATCATTGCATCCCTCGCGGCACTCCGCGACAAGTATTCGCCCGCTCCGCCGCGCAAGCACGGCAATATCCCGGTTTAGCGCTGGCCAGGAGAACACGCTATATGGTCGAAAACCTCACAGATGCTCTGGAAATCACTCTGATCGGCATGAGCCTTGTATTTGGCGCCATCGTGCTGCTGTGGCTGGTGATGTTGGGATTGATGCGTGTTTTATCTGACCCGGCTGAAACAGACAGCGCAAAAACCAGGCCGGACGAAGTCGAACTCCGCCGCCGGGCCGCGATAACGGCTGTCGCGGTGGCGCTGGCGCGTGCCGCCGATCAATCTCAACCGCACGAGTTCCCGTTACCGCCGACCGCGATCGTAACCCCGTGGCAGGCAGTACAGCGCAGCCGCCAGCTAACCCAAAAAGGTCCTCGAAAATGAAAGTGATTGTGAAGGTTGACGACAAGTTATTTGAGGTCGAGATCGATGACCTGTATGCCAGGCCGATTCTGGCGCATGTTGAGGGACAGCGTTTTGAGGTATGGCCGGAAGCTGGCCCCGCTTACGGGACAGGTCCCACTGCGCACGCAAGCCCGGCAGCCGAACCGGTGCGAATGTCACCCCCGGAAGCAGCGCCGCCCAGGACGGTATTACCGTCACTTCAAAGCAGCGCCGACGCGGTCCATGCGCCGATTCCGGGTGTCATTGTCTCGATTGCGGTCAAGCCCGGCGACGTAGTCGAGGTGGGGCAGGAACTATGTATTTTAGAGGCCATGAAAATGAAAAACGTGATCCGCTCGCCGCGTGCAGGTGAGATCGCGTCGATTCACATCGATGTCGGGCAGCACGTTCAGCACAGTGACCTGTTAATCGAGTTTGTTGAATCATGACATTTGCGTTCGTTTGCGACACGGCGCGGGATCGGTGAGGTTGACCGGATTATGGATTTTTCTGAGCTTTGGCCGGAACTGACCAAAGGACTGGCTCACTTTACGGCAGGCAATGCGGTCATGATCCTGGCGGGATTGATCTTGATCGCGCTGGCCGTCCTGAAGGAATACGAACCGGTCTTGCTGCTGCCGATCGGTTTTGGCTGTATTCTGGCCAACATCCCCGAAACCGGCATGTTGGAAACCGAAGGCTTGTTTGGCATCTTGTACGATGCCGGGGTGCGGAACGAACTGTTCCCGCTGCTGATTTTTGTGGGTGTGGGGGCCATGATCGATTTCAGTCCCCTGCTGTCTCAGCCGCGCATGGTGATGCTGGGGGCCGCAGGCCAGTTTGGGATTTTCGGGACACTGATCCTGGCCACGCTGCTGGGTTTTCCTCTGAACGAAGCGGCATCGATTGGCGTGATCGGGGCCATCGACGGACCCACCTCGATCTACGTGGCGAACAAACTGGCGCCTGAACTGCTGGCACCGATTGCGGTAGCGGCGTATTCGTATATGTCGCTGGTGCCCATCATCCAGCCGCCGATCATGCGCCTGATGACGACCCGGCGCGAGCGCCTGATCCGGATGGAGTACGCGCCGCGCCCGGTATCAAAACGCGCCCTGGTGATGTTTCCGATTGTCGTGACACTGGTGATCGGGCTGCTGGTGCCGGAAGCCACCCCGCTGATCAGTATGTTGATGTTGGGTAACCTGCTGCGTGAAAGCCGTGTGGTTGACCGGCTCAAGCTGGCCGCCGAAAACGAGATCATCAACATCGCCACCCTGTTTTTGGGCCTGACGGTTGGCGCGACCATGACCGCTGGCAGCTTTTTGAAAATCGACACGATCCAGATTTTGATTTTGGGGCTGCTGGCTTTTGTTCTTGACACAGCCGCCGGGCTGCTGTTTGGCAAGTTGATGGCGGCTCTCAGCGGTGGCAGAATTAACCCCTTGATCGGGGCTGCCGGGATCAGCGCTTTTCCTATGGCCGGACGGTTGGCGGCCCAGGTGGCGCAGGATGAAGATTTTGAAAATTTTATCTTAATGCACGCGATGGGCGCGAACACAGCCGGGCAGCTTGGCAGCGTGATGGCGGGCGGTGTGCTGCTGGCCCTGGTCACCGCTATTCTGTAACGGTGAAAGGGCAATCATACGCTGGCGTGATCCGCTGGTGCAGGTTCCTCTATGGCAGGTGAGCGCTTCCGCAGCGCGAACCAGCCGCCCAACCCCAGCGCCAGCGCCCACCCAACCAGTGACACGACGCCACCGGCGTACAGCGTCCAGGGCCGGAACATAAAACGTACCGTGTGTACGCCTTCGGGCACGCAGACCGCACGCAGGGCGACATCGGCCCGGCGCAGGTCGGCGCTCTGCCCGTCGATCTCAACCTGCCAATCGTCGTCATACTCATCAGACAATACCAGCATCCCTGGCCCGTTGGCGTTGGTTTCGATCACGACCTGGTTGGGTTCATAGGTTGTGATGGTGGCCGTGCCGCCGTCCCCTGAGACGTCACAACCGGGGTCTTCGACCAGCAGCGCCAGGTTACCGTCCCACAACTCGCCATCGGTGATACGCTTGTAGGCCAGATCGTCGTTTGGCTCGACCGCGTAGCGGTTGACCAGATACGCACGCGGGAGCGCGTCGGTATTATCAAAGAAAAAGTTCGGACCACGAATGCCGATCAGCTCGAAATTTTCGATGTTCGGGAAGCCGTAAGCGCTGAGTTCCGCCCCGGACAGCGCATACCGGACGCCGAGCAAACGATTTACCGGGCTGGCCGGATTCCATCCCGCATCCCGGTTGAGGATGGTCCATCCGTCGGGCGCAATGGGATCGTATCCCTGGGTGGTCTGGTGCCCGGTCCAGGTGGCGCCGTTGGTGATCCCGCCCGGCGGGTACATTTGCATGACACGGCCATATCCCGCTTCTGCGCCGATCGGCACGTCAACGGCGGCATCCTGCCAGATCATCGACAGCGGCATTTCGGTCGTATAGGTCAGCGGCCAGGCGATATGCCATACATCGGCTACGGCAACGACCAGCGTGAGCACCAGCGCCCACCGTGCAATCGGGCGATCGGCATCAGCGGTCCAGGTCCACAGCGCGAACCCGGCCAGCGCCAGGAAAATACCGCTCAGCGCGAACTGCTCTGCCATGTAGGCGATATGGACCGACTGGTCCCCTGGTTCGAGGCCGGTGCTGGCTGCCGTGAGCACCAGCGCCCCGCCCCACAAAAACGCCAGCCCGGCAGGGACGCCGCGCGCAGTGACCGGGCGCAGCAGCTCGCGCCGCTCATCCAGCGACATATGCCCCAGGCGTGTTACGGTCAGCGCCAGCAGCCCGGCCAGGCCAATGCTGGTGATACCCATAATGCGCCCTGGCCCGCGAAAACTGCGGAAAAACGGCAACCACCGGTACAGCGCCATCCACAACACACCGTCCAGCCCCAGGCTGATAAGTAATCCAAAAACGGCCAGCCCGCCGAAAAACCACAGCCGCCGGTCTTTAAAATTGGGCAACAGGGCCAGCGCGATCAACGGCAGCAGGCCGATATAGGCCAGCGTTTCTTCAAAATGGGGGATATCGCCCCAGTAACCCGGCGGCGTTTCGGTTTCGACGCGAGCACCGAACAGGTGCGGAATGGCAAGCGTCGCCAGCCGGTTCGCCGGGAGCGCGTGCTCATTGGCGAAAATGAGCGAACCCTGGTCCGTGCGCGAGATTTCCGGCAGGTTTTCCAGCACAGGCAGCCACAGCGCCGCGCTGAGGAGCAGGCCGATCAATCCGATCAGCGCCAATTGGCGTGTGCGAAATAGAATGCTGGGCCGATCCGGGTCTGCGAGCGTTTCATATCCCCACTGGAGCGCCAGCGCCATGCCCAGGAAGTAGACCATTTGCGGGTATCCCGCCAGGACACACAGGCCCAGCGCCATACCGCCGGGAATCGTCCACACGGTGCGGCGTTTTTGTACGGCCAGCCGGTAAGCCGCCATGATCCAGGGCACCCAGGCGAACGCCAGGATCAGTGAATAGTGCCCGGCGCGTGTGCGGGCGGTCAGATAACCGCCAGAGGCGATCAGCACCCCGGCAGTCAGGGCGATCAATGGCTTGACACCCCACGATCGCATCAGGTACGCCATGCCCAGCCCGGCCCAGAATGCATGTGCTACCAGCACCAACCCTAGCGTATACTGCACGTGATCGGCACCGGCCAGAAAGATAAACCAGTTCGGCGGGTATAACAGGGCGTACTGCGGGTTGGCGATGATGTTATAGCCTAAAAACTGGTGTGGATTCCACAACGGGAGTTCGCCGGTATCCTGGATGGTGCGGGCGACAAAACGGAACCAGGGATAAAACTGGTGTTCAAAGTCGTCGCCGGGCAGCGCGTGGTTTTCAGATGGCAGAATAACGTGGCTGAAAAACAACACGGTTATAACGAGCATCAGCAGGGGGATAACCCAGACACGTTCAAAAAATGGTTTTGATGTCATGAGTGACAGGCTGCTCCGGTTTGGACAGGTCGAGAACACACGCTGCTCAATAATAACACGACAATTCGAACTCGAAAGTGCAAAAAACGGGACAGCACATAGACTGTCCCATCGCTCAAAACACGGGTGGTGCGATAAACACTGCCACCCCGTTAGCTGCTTATCCGGCGCTGGCCGCGATCGAGGTATGTTTCCAGCAAGTTGACGGCCAGCGACAGCGAAACAGTCAAAACGAGGTACGTCAGCGCGACCACGTTGTAGACCTGGAAAAAGGTAAAGGTACTGGCCGCGTAGGTCTGCCCGCGCCGGGTGATATCCTGCACGCCGAGAACCGATACCAGCGAGCTTTCCTTGAGCATGGCGATAAAGTCGTTGGCGAGCGGCGGCAGCACAACCCGGATCGCCTGCGGCAGGATGATCAGGCGCATCATTTGCCAGCGCGTCATGCCCAGGCTGCGCCCGGCTTCGATCTGGCCGATCCCCACGCTGTCGATCCCGGCGCGGAAAATCTCAGACAGAAACGCGCTGTACGAAATCGCAAGGCCGATGATGGCACGATAGGTATTCGGAAAATCACGTTTACGAAAGGTCGCCAGGTCAGTGCCGATCGACTCAAAGTCCAGGGTGTGCCGGGCGCTGTCGGTGATAGAGATGATGATTTTGAGATGAGACAGCCATTCGCCAAACTCGTTAACTTGCCCAATGATTTCCGGGATCAACGCCAGCGCCATATAATAGACCAGTACCAGCGTGGGAATGCCGCGTACAAGCTGAACGTAAAATGTTACGGTCTGGTAGATGAATACGTTGGATGACCGCCTGAGCAAAGCCACGATCAGCCCCAGGGTCAATGCCATACTATACGCCACCAACGATACCCATATGGTAGTCCAGACCCCTTGTTTAACAGCTTTAAAAACGATGGGATAGGGATGTGTATCCGAGACGCGAAGCGCAAACCAGATGATCAACAGAATCATGACGAGCAGCCACCAGGGAGCACGCGCCAGGAAGCGGATCAGCGGATTTTTCTTCTGTGGGTTGGGGCGTGATGTGGTGGGTGTATCGTAAACAACAGTCATTCAATTTTTCCAGACAGCTAATCATAGATACAAGGTGAAGTCACCGGGTATTGTGTGACTCCCCGGTGACTTTATCATTCTAACATGAAGGGCGGCAGATGTAACACTGCTGCCGGTTGTTTGTTACGTCTTTACCCAGCCGGTTGGTAAGTAATGAACCATTTGTAGTACAGGAAGTCGGAGAAGCCGTCTTCCTTGAGGCTGGCGATACCCGCGTTCATCGCTTCAACCAGGTCGCTGCCCTTGGGGAAGACAAAGCCGAATTCGTCCTTGGAGATGGGATCACCAACGAGCTTGACGGCTTCACCGGTCGTGCTCTTGAAGCCAGCCGCGGCGGAGGCGTCGGCGGGCATGGCGTCGATCTCGTCGTTGACGAGCGCCTGGACGAGCGCGCCGAACTCGGTGTAGACCACGCGGCGGTCTTCGGGCACCACGCCCTCGGTGACGAAGAACCCGGCGGTGCCCTGCTGGACGCCCAGGATCAGGTCATCGTTGGCGGCGAACTCCTCGATGCTGGCGAAGCGGTCTTCATCGGCCTGCACCAGCAGGAACTGGTCCATGTTGACGTACGCATCGCTGAAGTCCACGATCTCCTTGCGTTCTTCAGTGATGCTGATGCCGGTCATGCCCATGTCGTATTGTTCCTCGCTGACCGAGGCGATCAATACGTCCCAACTGGTGGTTTCATACACAGGCGTGCAGTTGATACGAGCGCAAATCTCGGCCAGCA
>JAFGHR010000083.1 GCA_016930015.1 Anaerolineae bacterium
TCGGCGGCCTGATCGTGCACAGCGGCGAAGTGGTCGAAGGCCAGCCCGCCACCGGGGCAGCCTGTGTGATCACGGTGGACGCCAAACGCCGCCAGGACATCCAGCGCAACCACACCGCGACTCACCTGCTGCACGCGGCGCTGCGCCACATATTGGGCACACACGTCCAGCAGCGCGGATCGCTGGTCGCGCCGGATCGCCTGCGCTTTGACTTCAGCCACGACGCCGCGATCACACGTGACGAACTGGACGCGATCACACGCGAGATCAACGACGCGGTCCTGGCCGATCTGCCGGTCGAAGCGGTGTGGAAAAACCTCGAATCCGCCAGGGCCGAAGGCGCGATGGCCCTGTTCGGCGAAAAATACGCCGAAAAGGTGCGCACGATCAACATTTGGGAGAACGGCAGCGCACGCTACAGCTACGAATTGTGCGGCGGCAACCACGTTGAGCATACCGGCGTGATCGGCCCATTTGTGATCACGTCCGAAGGCAGCGTCGCCCAGGGTATCCGGCGTATCGAGGCGTTCACCGGCTATGGTGCCGAAGCGCACATCCGTCGCAGCCTGAACCGCCTGCACAAGGCCGCGCTCCAGCTTGGCACCACGCCGGACGGACTCAGCCGCCGGATCGCGAGCCTGCAAGCTGATCTGAAAACCCAGCAGCACGATAATGCACGCCTGCGCCGCGCCGTCGCCCGCCTGGAATTCGACAGCCTGCTGCGCGACGTAGTCGAGATCGCTGGTGTGCCGGTGCTGGTCGCCCGCGTGAATCCGACGGCATCCGACACGCTGCGCGAAATGACCGATTGGTTCCGCGACCGCGTCGATTCGGGCGTGATCGTGCTGGGCATGGTGGCTGACAACGGCAGGCCGCAGCTTATCGCCGCCGTCACACAAGACCTGACCAAACGCGTCCACGCCGGGAACGTCATCAAGGCCGCGGCTCAGATCGTCGGTGGGGGTGGTGGGGGCCGTCCGAACATGGCCCAGGCTGGCGGCAAAGACCCCGAAAAACTCGATGAGGCGCTGCAACACGCCCGCGATCTCATCGCGGAAGCGCTGGCTTAATGCGGCACATTTCGGTATCGTGAACCAACCTGCCGGGCGGCCTAAGCATTGGTCGCCCGGTTTTGCGTATTTCGGGGAAAACAGCTTGCTTCAACGCCGGGGGTATGCGATCATGGTGAATGACACACGCAAGAACAGAGGGGTACGCAACGATGAGTATACTTCGTGGACGTTATGAACTACACGAAAAGCTGGGCGAAGGCGGCATGGCCGAAGTCTACCGCGCTACGCAGCTTAACCTGGATCGTGAAGTCGCCGTCAAGTTCATCAAAACGGCGCTGGCCGGTGACATGTTTTCAGCCCGGTTCGCCCGCGAAGCCAAGGCGCTGGCGCAGCTCATCCACCCTCATATCATGCAGGTCTACGATTTTGACCAGGCCGAAGATGGTCGTTATTTCATGGTCATGGAACGGCTGCGCGGCAGTGACCTGTCCGAACGCATCCACGCCATGCGCAACCAGGATAGATTATTTTCCCTGGAGGAAGTCTACCGTATCACGCGGGACGTGGGCGACGCGCTGTTTTATGCGCACCAGCACGACGTTGTACACCGCGATATCAAACCGTCCAACATCTGGATCACCGACAACGGGCGGGTAGTGGTCACCGATTTTGGCATCGCCAAGATGGTCACCGAAGGGCGCCTGACCGAAACCGGCATGACCATCGGCACGCCGCATTATTTCGCACCGGAACAGGGCAGCGGCCTGCCGGTGGATTACCGCGTGGACATTTACGCGCTGGGCGTTGTGTTTTACGAACTGCTGACCGGCAGCGTACCCTATGACGCCGAGTCAACGCTGGGCATCCTGGCGCAGCACGCCAACGCCCCGATCCCCGATCCGCGCGAGATTCGCCCGGACCTGCCGCCGGAAACGACGACGATCGTCAGGCAGGCCATGGCTAAAGACCCCAACGATCGCTACCAGGATATGGGCGCGTTTATCGCGGAACTGGATACCTGCGCGGCGAGCAGCGGCATCAACGACGCCGACACGATCATCGTGTCGCAGCAAACGCCTACCCCCGCCATACCCGGCACGCGGCCCGCGTCTAAACCGCGCTCCACGCTGGGACTGTTCCCCCGGCGCGGGGATACCGAAGCATCCGCCCGGCGGAACCGCTGGCCGTGGCTGATCGGTGCGCTGGTGGCCCTGCTTGTGCTCGCCATCGCCGTTTTGATCATCGTTCCGAGCCTGGACAGCGACGAAACCGGAGAAGCCCCCTTCGATACGGCGGCGCTCGATATCGCGCCTGCCGCCGAGGGCGAGTACCTGGTTGTGATCACCAACTTTGGCCGTGATGAAACCACGGGCATCGACGTATCCCAGCGATCCGCGACCATCCTGGCTGGCAGTGAACTGGCCGCCGTCGTGGGCGAACCGCTGCGTGTCGAACACGTCGATCAAGCGGTGTCGGCCAGCGAGCAGGCCGCCGCGCTGGCCGAGACAACCGGCGCGCTGGTCGTCATGTGGGGCACTCAGGATGCTACCGGGTTAGAAGTGGTGATGCAAGCGTTTGGTTACCCTGAGAACACACTCGACGAAGTGCGGTTCCGGCTTCCGGCTGATGAAGACCTCGCCCAACTGGTCACGGAAGACCTGCCGTTTTTTATCCCGCAGATCACCAGCATGTTGAGCATCCAGCAGCTTATATATGACGAACAGATGGAAGCGCTCACGCGGTTGATGACGGGCGAACTGCTGTTCAACAGAGATATATCCACCAGCTACCAGATCATGCCGGTCACAGCGCGGGATCAATACGTGATCGATTTTCTGGTTTCAGATGCAAGCGGCGACTCAGACGCATACCTGACAAACGCCCTTGCCCTGGCCCCGGATGATCCCGCCCTGGTGTTCAACCGGCTGGGCGTTAATTTCATACTGGGCCGGTACGAGCGTGTCAAGCCCGATCTTGATTGGCTGCAAAACCGGCTTCCAAACAACGGTCTCGTGGACTGGATGACCGTGGCCGTGGCGCTGACCGAAGAAGATTTCGACACGCTGCTTAGCGTCACCGAGGGCATGGACTCGGACGAGATGACCGAAACAACCATCTACGCGCTGTTTGGGCGGCCACTGGCGCTGCTGCTGCTGGGTGATTTCAAAGCCGCGCTGAAGGATATCGAGCCGTTGATCGGTCAGGAAGAAATCGTCGGCTTCCCGATCGGTGAGCCGCTGCGCGCGCTGTTGTACGAAGCGATCGGTGACGAAACCGCCGCCGCCGCCGACCGCAGCTACACGCGCGCCAGCCGCCTGTTGGAGCAAAGCGGCGCCACATTTGTGAGCGTGTTTGCCAACGACCCGCCAGCCAGTATGCTCCTGTTCATCGGGTATACCACCGAAATCTACGACAACACGCAGGCCGCGATGCTGGCTTACCAGTCGTCGCTGCTCAAAAACCCGGACGACTACCTGGTCAACTGGCGCGCGGGCGTGATCTATGAGCAGCAGGGCAATTTTCAACATGCGTTTGATGCTTACGTGAAATCCGCAGACATCGCCCCGGTGCCCTTCCCGGTGGTCGAGTACCGGGCCGCGCTGCTGCTGCGCGATCACACCGCCGACATCACCACCGATACGACCGCGTGTGAGTTTCTTGATCGTGCGCAAACGGGTGCACAAACCGATCCGGAGTTGTATACGGTGCTGCTGGGCAACATCACCAGCGCCCAGGTCGATCTGGGCTGCGAACAAACAAGCGCCGCTGCCCCGGTCGAGGCTGTTGCCCCGGCGGAAACCGGCGGCCTGGACCTCAGCGTGATCACGTTGGCGCCTGCCGCCGAGGGTGAATACCTGTACGTGGTCGCCGACATCGCCGGGGACGATGCGCAGATCAGCAGCAGCCTGACGCGGCGCGTGTCCAACATCATCAGCGGCAGCCAGACCGCCGGAATCCTGGGGGACCTGTTCCGCCTGGAAAACCTGGGCCAACGCATCACCACGCCCGAACAAGCCGCCGCCGTAGCCGAGGCGACCGGCGCCCTGGTCACGGTGTGGGGCATCCAGGACGTGGCCGGGATCGAACTCGTGTTGCAGGCGCACGGCTACCCCGATCGCACGATGGACGAACTCCGGTTCTTGATCCCAACCGGTGAGTCATATTCGACCGTCGTGACCGACGAACTGCCGGTCGTGCTGGATGTCGTCAGCTTGCTGCTGGCTGAACAACAGTTGATTCGCGACGCCCACGTGATGATCGTCATCGAAACATCAGTAGGTGACCTGTTCTTCCCGTACTCCTCCGGCGATGCGCCGGACCTGCACATCATGCCGGTTTCCGCCCGTGATCAGAACATTCTGGAAGCCGTGATTCTGCCGGATGATGATCTGCGCGACGCTGCTATATCGAGAGCAATCGACCTGGCACCGGATGATCCCGCGATGCTGTATAATCGCCTTGGCACCAATTTCGTGATGGGCCGCTTCGAACGCATGCAGCAGGACCTGGACCGCCTGGAAGCTCTGATCCCCGGAAACCCGCTCATCTTCTGGCTCAAAGCTGGCATGGCGTTGTCGGAAAATGATTTTGATACCGTGCTGGCTTTGCCCGACGAGTTGCCTGACGACGAATCACCCGAAGTGGCGGCGTTTATTCACTCATTCCGCGTACTGGCGCTGATCATGTTGGGTGATTTTGAAACGGCAGTGGCCGAGGGCAAACCGCTGGCCGGGCAGCAAACCATCCTGGGCGCGTCGATGGCGGAGCCGATGCTGGCGCTGGTGTACGAAATCACCGGTGATGAAACCGCCGCCGAAGCGAACCGTAAGGCCAGCCGTGCCAGCCGCCTGTTGGAACAAAGCGGGACCACATTGACTCAATGGCTGGTGAACAACCCGGTCGGCAGCCTGGTGCTGCTTGCCGGTTACCTGGCGGAGATCAACTACGGCGAGCCGATCGCCATGCTCGCGTACCAGGGCGCGTTGATCAACGAACCCGATCACTACCTCCTGAACTGGCGCGCCGGGATTCTCTACGAGCAGCAGGGTAACTATCAACACGCCTATGATGCCTACGTCAAGGCCGCAGATGTCGCCCCGGTGCCCTTCCCCACCGCGGAGATGGACGCGGCGCGCGTGTTATTCGACCATCCCGACGATGTCAGCGGCACGCTGTCGCCATGCGAGCACCTGGACGCCGCCCGATCCGGCGCGGAAACCAACCCGTCGCTGTATACCGCGTTGTTGGATACAATCACGGCAGCATCAGAGGAATTCGCCTGCGCCGCCGAGTAACACATTTATGAGCAACGAACCCATCATCCTCCAACTGGAACCCTACGACGACGCGGTATCCGTCCGTGACCGCCTGGGGATGCTCAACAACCGGTACGTGATTCTGGTCTGGCCGCGCCGCGCGGTGATCCTGCGCCGCAAACTGGACCTGCTGCTGGTGCAGCGCCGTGCCGCCGAATTGGGGATGCAGATCGTGCTGGTGACGGGTGATCCGGACGTGATCGACCACGCCCGCGACCTGAATATCTCGGCGTTTGCCAGCGTGGAGGCCGCGCGTTATGGGAATTGGAAATACGCCCGCACCCGGTATTTTGCTAATCCGCAAGACACCGCCGGACAGGCCAACCGTCCCCCGGACCAACCCTTGTACAAGGGTTGGCAGCGGCAGGCCCGGCGCTGGATGCTGCTGTTGGTCGTAGGGCTGGCGCTGGTGATCAGTTTTTTGCTGGCGGCACCCAGTGCAACCATTACCATCACACCCGCCAGCGACCAGGTATTTGTACGCGTGCCGGTCGTCGCCGATCCTGACGTGACGGATATCGATATCGAAAATTACCGTATGCCCGCCGCCGCCGTGACGTTCCAGACCAGCAGCCACGTTACCGTGCAGTCGTCAGGACGCGAAACCGCGGGCGCGTCGCTGTCACAGGGGCTTGTGACGGTCACCAACACCACGGATGAGCCGATCCTGATTCCACTGGGCACCATCTTTGTTACCAGCAGCACGTTTCCGATTCGTTTTGAAACGATGATCGAAACCACTCTACCCGCCGGGCCGGGCAGCAGCGTAAATATCCCGATCCAGGCGCTGCCCGAACACGCCGGGGCCAACGGTAATGTTGATCCCGGCACGATCAACCGTGTCGAAGCCGCGTTTGCGGACCAGATCAACGCCACGAATACCAACAGCACATTCGGCGGCACAACCCAGGATATGGCGCTCGTCACCGCTGAGGATCACGAACGCCTGCTGACGTTGGGCCGCCAGCAGGTGTTACAACATGCCCGCGACACCCTGCTGCACCAGCTTTCCGGCGATCAATTCCTGGTGCCCGGCTCGATCGTGATCGTGGAAGAACGCCCGGAATGGACCCTGTACAGCGCGTTTGTGGGCGATACCGCCGAAAGTGTCAGCCTCGACCTGCGGGCCAGAGTCCAGGCCGTGATCGTAGACGAACGGCAGGCCCGCCAGATCGCGTATTCCGGGCTGGCCCCGTACATCCAGCCCGGCCTGGAAGTCTCGCAGAACGCGCTGACCTATGAGCGCGGCGAGATCGAACAAATCGAACCCAACGGGCGCGTCACCTTTCTGATGATCGTCAAGGGTAACATCGCGGTTTCCGTCGATGAAGACGCGGTTCGCCAGCGGGTAACCGGGATGACGATCAGCAAAGCTCGCCGCCGCCTGGAAAATGAGCTGGTACTCGATCCGGACTACCCGCTGACGATCAGCACGTGGCCCGGCTGGTTTAACCGGCTGCCCTTGTTATCCACGCGCATCACGGTGCAGGTGCGCCTGCCGTGACGATTCAACACTTCCCCGGACGCCTGTTAGGCATCGACTACGGTTTAAAGATCATCGGGCTGGCGGTGTGTGATCCCACCGGGCTGATTGCCCGCCCGCTGCACCTGCTGACGCGCACATCCAAGCGCGACGACTTCGCCGCGATCGATGCCCTCATTGCGGAATACGGCGCGGCAGCGGTAGTCGTCGGCCTGCCGGTGTCACCGCCAGATGTCACGGGCTACACCAGCGCCGACCGGGTGCGGTTGTGGGCGTCACGGTTGGCCGCGGCGATCAGCGTGCCCGTTTACCTGTGGAATGAGCGTTATTCATCACAGGATGCCGCCGACCTGATAGGGGAAACAAGCAAGCCGCCGCCCGACCGGTTGGATGCCGTCGCCGCGGCAGTAATCCTGCAATCGTTTTTGGACGCGCTGCATGATGGTGAATCCTGGCCCGACCCGGTCGTTTCCGCCGAGGAATAAATGCACTGGTATGCTTTGCGCCAACCCGCCGACACTTTATAATCTGGTGACGGGGACTATTTTTCGGATCGGAGAACCAAACGATGTGGAGCACAGCACGTAATATCGTAATCGCGTTGATCCTCAGCGGCATGTTACTCGCCTGCGTGATCGTCGGTGGGCTGTATGTATGGGCACGCCAGGAAGGGCTGAACCCCGTCAAAGCCATCCAACTCAAGATCACACTGACGCTCAAAGATGACGACCTCAACACCGCAGCGGGCACCGATCCCACGTTCCGCCAGTTTGAGATACAGGCCGGGGACACCGCTTACACCGTGTCCCAAAACCTGCGCCGCGAGGGATTCATTACCGACTCGGACCTGTTTGTTGACTACGTGCAGTATCACCGGCTGGACGTACAGCTAGAAGCCGGGGTGTATTATTTGCAGCAAACGCAAACCATCCCGCAGATCGCGAGCAGCCTGACCGACGCCAGCATAGCCACCGTCCCATTGACCGTGCTCGAAGGCTGGCGGCTGGAAGAAATCGCCGATATCATCGACACCAACCCGCTGCTTGACTTCGGCGGCGCTGATTTCTGGTCCGCCGTGGGACCCGGCGCCAGCCTGCCACCCGATTTTAAAGTGCGCGCCGGGATTCCAGACATGATGAGCAACGGCATCGCGCCCTCATTAGAAGGCTTTTTGTACCCGGCCTCGTACAAGCTGCGGCCCGGCATCACGATTTTTGAGCTGCGCGACGAAATGTTGAACACATTTAACAACTACGTCACCGACGACCTGTACCAGCAGGCCACGCAGCAGGGTTTTACCATGTACGAAGCCGTCACGCTGGCGTCTATCGTGGAACGTGAAGCCGTCCAGGTGGACGAAGCGCCGATCATCGCCTCGGTATACCTGAACCGGCTGCGCCTGCCCATGCGCCTGGATGCTGATCCCACCGTGCAGTATGCCATCGGTAACACGCGTGACGGGCGGTGGTGGCCGTCCATCACCCAGGCGGATTATTACGGGCTGGAAGGCGTGCCGAACCAGTCGTACAGCACGTATCTTAACGACGGGCTGCCCCCTGGCCCGATCGCCGTACCCAGCCTGGCATCGATCAAAGCCGTGCTCAACCCGGCAGCCACAGAGTATTATTACTTCCGCCGGGGCTGCGAAGATGACAACCGCCACGTGTTCTTCACGCTGGACCAGCAAACCGATCATGCCAATTTTACCTGTGAATAACCACGCATGAAGAAGGATCAAACGCCAGGATGACATCAGCACCGCCGTCACAGGTACCGTCAACGCCGCCATCAGCAGCAAGCGCCCCGCCAGCCCGGATCACGGTTTACGGCCATTCGCGCTGTCCGATGGTCCCCCCGGTGCGGGGGATGCTCAAACAATCCAAAGTAAAATTTGACTACGTGGATATTCACAAAGACCCGGCAGCGCGTGACCGTGTACGCACGATCAGCGGTGGCAGCGAATCCGTACCGACGCTGGTTTTTCCCGATGGCAGCACCCTGGTTGAGCCGTCAACCGGCGAGCTAAAAGACAAGCTGGTCGAAGCGGGTTATGTGATCCCGCTGTCGGCCCGCCTGCTCGGCCATTTCTGGAAAATTGTGCTCCTCGTGAGCGTCGTAGCCGCGCTGCTCAATATCATCGGCATCGTGTAGATCGCGCGGGGCAGGATCGGCCCACCTTAAAAAAATCGCCCCCGGTCTGATCCGGGGGCAGTTGTTGATTCTGTCAGTACGGCACGATGTCAGTCTTCAGTCGAGTCATTTTCCTGATCATCCTGCCCGTTCATATCCAACCCGATGCCCTTGGTTTCGATATCACGCACGATCTCAATCTTGACCTTGGCGACAAACCCCGCCAGCGCGCTGAGCGCCAGCGCCACCGGGGACGCCAGCGCGAAGACACCCCCCGCGACAACACCGATCGTCAACGGCACTTCCAGCAAAAACTTTCCGCTGTTATCCTTGATGATCAGGCGGCGGACATTACCCTCCCGGATCAACTCTTGAACTCGTTTGACCAACTGGCGGCCTTCGACCTCGATTTCTTCGACAAGTGTACGCGGTTCCTGGTTTTCGCTCATTTCTCCGTCCTCACCCTCGTGTTGAGCAGTCCTCACAGCGGCGGAGGCTTGATCCGCCTCATCATCACCAACCAGCTTCAATACTTCCTCTGTTACGACCAGGGCACTCAATGCCTGCCCCAGCGTTCGAAATGCAGCAAACACAGACATGTGTACCGTCTCCGCAAAAACTCATTTGTTTCCATAAATAGTATCGTAAAACATCGGCAAAGGTTGCTCTTCTCGACTGCGGAAAACGGGCGCACGCAGCAAATAATCCTGGGCGCGGGCTAAACGGGCGTCGTCATTGGCATGAATCGTGAACAGCAAATCCCCTTTTTCGACCCGGTCACCGACCTTGCAGTGCACCATCACGCCCACGGCGGGATCAATGGGATCGGTTTTTCGGGCGCGCCCGGCGCCAAGCTCCAGGCTGGCCTGCGCGACTAACAGCGCATTGACCTGCGTGATGTACCCGCTCATGGGGGCATGAATCGTGTCGCGTAACCGGGCCTGGGGCAGCCGGTCGGGATCATCAACCATCGACGCGTCACCGCCCTGCGCCTCCACCAGTTCGCGGAACTTGGCCAACCCGGCGCCGTTATCCATCAGCGCCGTAATTTCGGTCATGGATTGGGCCATCGCGTACGTGCTGGTATCCTGGCGCCCCAGCCGCAGCATGTGCCCGCCGATGGCGACGCAGTGCTGGCGCAGGTCCTCTGGCCCGCCACCGCGCAGCGTTTCGATCGCTTCGCGCACTTCGAGCGCGTTTCCTACCGCGCTGCCTAACGGTTGGTTCATGTCCGACAAAACGGCGACCATCTGCCGCCCGGCGCTGGTACCGATATCCACCATGATCTGCGCCAGTTCGGCGGCATCGTCCCGCCGTTTCATGAATGCGCCCATGCCGACCTTAACATCCAATACGATCGCATCAGCGCCGGACGCCAGTTTTTTGCTCATGATGCTGCTGGCGATCAGGGGCAGGCTCGAAACCGTAGCCGTCACGTCACGCAGCGCGTAGATCAAACCGTCCGCCGGAGCCAGGCTTTTGGTCTGCCCGCTGAGCACGATCCCGTGATCGCGCACCTGCTGCAAAAACTCGTCGTCGTTCAGGTCCACGCGGAACCCGGCAATAGACTCCATTTTGTCCAGCGTACCGCCGGAAAACCCCAGGCCGCGACCGCTCATTTTAGCGACGGGCACACCTGCCGCCGCGACGAGGGGCAGCACGACTAACGTCACTTTGTCGCCTACGCCGCCGGTTGAGTGTTTGTCAACGGCAAAATCGATCACCGGTGACAGGTCGAGTTGATCGCCGCTTTCGGCCATGCTCAGCGTCAGATCGACGGTTTCGCGGTGAGACATGCCACGCAAATAGACGGCCATCAACCACGCCGCCATCTGGTAATCGGGTATTTCTTGATTGGTGTAGCCATTAACAAACCAGCGAATTTCTTCGGCTGCCAGCTCACCACCATCACGTTTTTTCCCAATAATATCTGTCGCACGCATAAGAATAATCCTTAACACTACCATTAGTATCACTGGGTGCGAGTATACCATAGCGCTACCAGGAACGCTGTGAATGTTGTTGTGTCCCGCTGACAATCTTTATCATTTTCTTATTTGACATGCACATGCCGCGCGGTAGAGTTGTTGTTACACTATACGCATCGATATTTCAGAAAGTTGTCCAAACATCCCAGGAACAAGAGGTTCTATGACAACACAAAAAGAGTCCCTTGAAAAGCGCCGCTTGAGCCTCTGGCGAAAACGTGCCAGCTACAAGGTGGGAAAAACCCGGCACCAGCGAAAAGAACAACACCGGCTGCAAATGAACATATTTATGCTGGTTGTGCTCGCTGCCGCCGTAGCCGGAATCATGACCGTGATCTTCAACTGGCGCGGGGCTGGCTCGACCAAAACCGTCAGTTGTGCCGAATTCCCGATCTATTGTGTGCCGCTGGTAGGCGGCGGGTCGGATGCACTGGCGGACGTCGAAACCGCCGCTTCGCGTGAGTTGGATGCCAACAGCAAAGGCGCTGACGGCGTAGCGCGTGGTATCTCAGCCGACGGGATACCGATCATCGGCAATCCCGATGCCCCGATTCATTTTGCGATCGTCTCTGACTTCGCCTGCCCGCACTGCCAGGATTACCATAATGGTGACTTGAAACGTTTTATCCGCGATTACGTTATCACCGGCAAAGCGACGGTCCAGTTATCATTACAAACAGGCACCGGCGGCGCGTTTTCACAAACGGCGTCACAGGGCGCGTTATGCGCCGGGGAACAGGGCGCGTTTTGGGAGATGTCCGACGAATTCTACCGGCTGGGCGAGTCAATGAGTTATGATGCCGCGTTTTCGATCTCACAAATCCGTGAATCGGCTGACGACATGGGGCTGGATGAAAACGAACTCGTGGACTGCATCTCCTCAGGACGGTATCTAAACGTGGTGACGAACAATCGTTACTTTGCGTCGGATAACGGCGTAACCGGCACACCGACCGTGCTGGTGAGTTATGGTGACAGCGGGGTGTGGGCCAAGGTTGATAATCGCCTCTATGACACGCTGCGCGCGCTGACCGAAGAGGCCCTGGCCAACGCCGCCAACTGATCCACGCCCGATCTATAAACATAACTAAAGGCCCACTCGGTAACGGAGTGGGCCTTTTTGACTACAATCGATTACGATCGACTATGATCAGCGTACCGTTCTAACCTTCGGCAGCAGGTGCCTCGGTCGGCTCGGCTTCGGTTTCGGCTCCCTCAGCAGGCGCGGCGGGAGCAGCGGGCACGGGCTGCGCGGACATCGTGTCCACATCATCCGTCCACGTATGGGGCACATTTGCCAGATCAACCGCCTGGCCGCCCTGCGAAATCGCCAGGTACTCCGTCGAGGTCCAGCCTTCGAACAGGCTGCCGTCAGGCGCTTCATACGACACCTGAACCCAGGTCCCGTCACCGTTGCGCCCAATGATGGTCACATACTCACCGCTGGGCATCGCACGTACCACGATACCGTCAGCGTTCGGACGATCACGCAGGTTCAGGTTTGCGCCGGGATTCAGGCTGATCACACCCACGATGGCCTGCTGCTCCGGCAGCAGCACGGGCTGCTGGCCGGGCGTTTCGAAGTAGCCGCTCTCGGTTACGTCGAGCAGCGGTACTTCTTCGAGATCAACCGCGTTGCCCAACCGCGACAGCACCACGTATTGAGCCGATACCCAACCAATGGTCGCGCCGCCGTCTTCCTTCAAATAACGCACGCGGAACCAGTTCGGATCAACCGGCTGGCCGACAAGGCCCTGACTCGGCGCCTCGATGTAACCCATCACTTGAAGCTGTGCACCGGCAGGTACCCGTTCGAGCACCTCGGCATCCGTCTTTGGATCACGGCGCAGCAGCAGGCTCACACCGGGATCAACCAGATTCACGGTTGCGATAATCGCATCAAACGGCGGTGTGGGCGGGGCTACCGACGCGCCGACCGATTCACCAGGCCGGTTAAACGGTTCTTCCGGCAGTTCCCACAGTTCTTCGAGCTTATCCAGAAGCTGGCCGTTGAACTCCACGCGCAAAAACTGCACCGATACCCAGCAGCGCAGGTAACCGCCACCGGGAGTATCCCAACGCACCGACAGCCACAGGTCCTCAAGTATTTCGACTTCCGGGGTCGGCTCAGGCGTTGGATCACCGGTTTCGGGTACGAGCGGCTCGCCGGTGCGCCCAATTACCGTTAACGTGGACCCGCTCGGAATCAGGCCCAGCGAGCGTGCATCCGAACGCGGGAATTCGCGGCAGTGCAGGTTCGCGCCGGGGTCCAGTTCCACATAAGCCACCGGGCCCGGTGCCTGCGTGACCAGCGGCGCCTGAGTCGGAGCCGCGACCACTTCAGTATCCGCGCTGGGTGGTTCTGCCGGGACTGCTGCTTCTTCAGCCGGAGCCACTTCTTCCGCCGGGACTAATTCGGTATCTGCTGCCGGGGCGGCGGCTTCTTCTGCCGGAGCCGCCTCTTCAGCAGGCGCTGCTTCCTCCGCTGGGGCCGCTTCCTCTGCCGGGACTACTTCTTCCACTGGGGCTGCTTCTTCCGCCGGGACTGCTTCCTCTGCTGGAGCGGCTTCTTCTGCCGGAGCGGCTTCCTCCGCCGGAGCCGCCGCCACAGCGATCGCTTCCGACGCGCCCGGCAGGCTCTCAGCCATCACCATCACACTGGTAGCCGCGACCTGAGCATCCGTTATAGCTTCAACCACGCCGCCGCCATAGACCAACACCGAATAATAAGCGCCGCCGACGTAATCCTGTGCGGGCACGACAAATTCGAGCGGTGTTTCAACACCTTCAACGCTCACCGTCAGCATGTATTCACCGGCGGGAACATCGACCACGTCGCCCTGAGCATTTGCCGCCAGCGCCGACGCCAACACGGTCGCCGCGTCGTCATTCAGTGTGAGCGCGACTGTCGAACCCGGCACCGCGTTCACGACCGCAATACGCGCGTCCGTTTCGGTCATACCGTCAACCATGTCGGGGAATACTTCTAGCGCCAGCGAATCATCGCTCAATTCGCCCAGTGTCACGATGGTCACCGCAGGCGTACCGGCGTCAAGCGTCACGTCAGCGGAAACAACCGGCGCATCTGTGGCAGGTGAACCAGCCGCGCGTACATTGATCGTGGTATCGCCCACCGGCAGCCCGATATGCACCGTCATCTGGCCCAGTTCGAGCGACGGAGCGATCAAGGTTTCACCGGCATACACGTCAACTGCCGGGGCATCCGGGCTTCCATGCGCAATCCGCACCCGCACCGAGTCCGGGGTTGCGGCCAGCGCCGAGGGTACAACTAACGCCGTTGGCGGCACATCACCGTCAAGCGTCCCCAGGGCGACAAATGTATACAGCGTGCTGCTGTTGAGCGACACAGTACCGATAGATGCGACCGCGCCATCCAGCGAACCGCCCGCCGGGACCAAAACAAGGTCCTGCACACCAGCCGGAATATTGATCGTGCCGTACTGCACGTTATAACTCACGCCTTGCAGCAGCGGGCCACCAGCCGCCGTCAGCATGTCGAGCGCTGGCGCATCACTGATGGTATTAATCGCCGCCATGCGTGCCATGCCCGGCTCTAGCGGATCCAATATGTCTTCGTACAATGCCGCTTCGACAGCATCCGCGGCGCCCTGGACCACCAGCGTAAAGGCAAGATCGGTGGGCAGGGCCACCGGGGCTTCGATCAGCGCCTGGGCAGCCGTATCACTGCCGGATAGACGCACAGCCACCTGATGATCACCTGCGGCCATCGTAAGATGGGGCGTCACACTCGCATATGACAGCCCTGGCACCACCAGCGCACCATCGACGTAAATATCCACTTCCGGCGCACCCGGTACCGCGTGCAAAAAGCGGAGCTGCGCGGTTGGCGTTTGCGCCTGCGCCGCATCACTGCCCATCGGCCCGACCAGTGCCAAGCCCGCCGCCAGCAGCAGCAGGATGGTCAGACTCCAGTTTCGACCCTTCATAGCTATCTTTTTCTCCTGACTAATGGATAAGCCAATTAGAACTCGCATAATATAGCAGGCGCATATTGCGCCATGAAGTCTGTTTCGAATGGCGTTTCATTGAGA
>JAFGHR010000084.1 GCA_016930015.1 Anaerolineae bacterium
CACGGAATTGAACCTGCATTATTACCTGGCGCGCACGTATGACGCGCTGTGTGACGATGACGCCACCGTTGACGCGGCGCTGTCCGAATGGCGGTTGGTGCGCAACGGACGGCCTAACAGCAGCCTCCAGGAAGCCTGGCGCGATGACGCGGCGCTCCGCCTGTCGTCGGGGAAAACCTGCCGCGAAAAATACGGCCTGCAAAATATCCTGGGCCTGAGCGGTGTTCCCACGCGGGACTAGGGCGGGATTGGCAGCCGGTGATCAGCGTGCAAAACCGGTTTTTGAAACACCATGCGTTGGTTGCATTATTGGGTTCGGCTGTTCTGGCCAGCCGAAGATACATAACAGGGAGTTAAGTCCATGCAAAAAATGCGTACTGCTGCGTTTCTGGTCCTGTTTCTGGCGGTGCTGCTGGCTGGCGGACCGGGCGCGTCACGCCAGGTTATCGCGCAGGACGGTGGCCCGGAGTTGGCCCACCTAGTGCTCGACGTGATCAACGACGGCGATGCCCGCATCAACCGCATGGACTGGGACGTCAACGCCTTTGCGCCGCTGTTCCCGGCTACCAGCGTGCGCGAGAGTGACTACATCGACATATCCGGGCGCACGACGCTGACGATCCTGTGCGCCGACCTGACGCTGATCGAACAACGGGGCAGCGAGGTCCCGCGCTGCCAGCCGTATCCGGCTGTGGCCGCGTTTTATTACGTCGATGACCCGTCCTGGTCCGGCCCGGATGCGCCGGTAACGGTTGTCGTGAGCAGTCCTGACGCGGCTGGCATCCCGCCGGAAGTGCGTAATCCCAGCGCCTACAGCCTGGACCCGCTGACCGACGACGAAATGGCCCAGGTCGCCGGGGCGGTAGGCACGATCACCGGGTTGGGCGTATCGCCTGAGGCGCAGGCGTTCGCGCTGTCGAGTTACTACCGGGGCCAGGGCATGATTTTTGACTCGCTGGCCGCGCTGCTGGTGCTGCCCGACCTGGGGTGCAGCGAGCGCCGCCCGTTTGTTGATCCGCCTGCCGGGATCGAGCGCCCGTTAGTGCAGTCGCCCGCGTTGTACGTGCGCCTGGGGGAAATCTTCCAGGTGCTCGGCCAGAACGAAGATGCGCTGCGTTATTACCGCTGTGCAACCGAGTTAGCCGAAACCGTCGGCGACCCGGCGAACACCGCGCTCGCCTACGCCCGCCAGGCGAATCTGATGGAAGATTCCGAACAGGCCACGCAGTTTTACCAGGTCGCCATTGACAACTACATGTCGCTGGGCGCGCTGGCCTCGGCAAATACCATGCTGGAAATTTGCGGGTCGCGCAACTGCACCTTACCCTACTAACCAGCAGGCCGGTTTCGGCACAGCAGCCAACGTTTGCCAACACCAAGCGGGGCGAGTCCTGACTGTAAGACTCGCCCCGCGATTGTTGTGCTGCCATCCAATCATCAATACCAACCGGGTCACCCAAACAGCATTTGATTTAGTGCGTTGTGTGGTATCATAAGCGCGGATTCCCGCCGGGGAATATGGACAGGCAACCGCACATTAGGATCAAACACAATGCTGCCACAGGAAGAACTTATTGCGCGTGTGCGCACACTCTGCCAGGAAGACAGCCGGGTTGATGCCGCCATGATGTACGGCTCGTTTACACGCGGCGAAGGTGACGTGTATTCGGATGTCGAATTTATCCTGTTTTTTGATGACGAACGTTTCGATAACCTCGACCATCGCGCCTGGCTGGGACAGATCGCGCCGGTGCACATGCTGTACGTAAACGAACACGGGATCACGGTCGTGATCTTTGAGAACCTGATCCGGGGCGAATTTCACTTTCACCCGGCCTCGGATGTGATCATCGGTGAGGCGTGGAACGGCTTGATCGCGTTCCCCTCGCTGGATGCTACGCTGATCGTGGATCGCTCCGGTGCGCTCACGCCGTACCTGCTGCCGCTGCTTCAGCCGATTGATCGCCTTGTGCCGGAACGTATGCAAAACGCGGTGAATAATTTTGTCAACTGGCACTGGTTCGGCTTTAACGTGCTGCGGCGCGGCGAACATGCGCGCGCGTTGGAAATTTTGACCATGGTGCACCGTGACCTGTTATGGATGGCGCGGGCGCTGGAAAACAACACCACGCACTGGCTGACCCCGTCCAAGGCGCTGGAACAGGAACTATCCGCCGACGCCTACGCGCGGTTTCAGAAATGCACCGCGCCGCTGGATGATGGCGCGCTCCAACGGGCGTATCAACATGCGTGGCAGTGGGGCATGGAGATGATCGAGGAACTGCACGCCCAGTTTGGCGCGACGATGCCCGCGCGGCTGCGTCACCAGTTGGCCGAGCGTGTGTTAGGTGAAGTCGAAGTGTGAGGTTAACTCGCTAAGACGTGTTCCGGTCGCTGCGCTCATATCGTTGTTAACCGGCTCGCCATTCCGCGAAACAAGCATCAACCCATGCCGTGACCTGGGCAGCGGACTGGGCAGGATAGGCGTAACCCAACAGATCGGCGGTCTCAGGGGCCAGCCAGCGAACCAGCGCCATCGTGCCCAGAAGCGCCTGCCAGAGATCGTGAGCATCATACCGCCCAAACGCGGCGCGTAAGCTTTCCACAGCTCGCGGATCGGCCCACTGCTCCAAAAAACGCCCATTTATCCAGGTATCGTATTCTTCACCATGCGTCGCGCAGGCGTGCCAGGTGAGCAGCGGGAGTATACACCGCCACTTGAGATAGTTATCCACACAACCCGAAGCCGTCCAGAGTTCGCCGCGCCGCAGCTTTTTTGCCGTCCAGACGGCGTGGTACCAGAAATCGTTGACTGTGTTAAGGAAGGCTGCTTCATCCGGCAGCGGGACGAGGGATTGTTTCACCAGGGGGGACACATGAGTCAGTGTGTGAGTCAGCGCGCCATTTTTATCTACCACCACGCGCACGCCCCGCTGTACTATGTCCAGCGTATCGGTTTCTGATGTCAGCTTTGCGATCATTTCCACCGGCTCAAACACGAAATCTACATCCAGCATACCCTCGAACAAGACGCGGCGTTCAAGGGTCGCTCCCCCCATGGTTTTTTCGAGAAACGACAGCCAAAACGGGCCAATGTGATCCAGCCATGCCGTTGTCGAGATGAACATCTGCGGGTCGGTGGCAAAGATAACCAGATCGAGGTCAGACCATTGATCAGCCGGGCGTTCGCGCCGCGCTCGTGAGCCGACGATCACGGCGCCTTGAATGGTCGGTTCGGTCTCGGCCCAGGTGATGAATCGCTCAAGCAGACTATCATAAGTGGCGGGCATATTGGCGTTCCTCAAATTGGGCAAGGGACTGTTGTAGCACCCTAGAAGTTGTCCATAATCTCCCAGAACCACCACAGGAAGATCGTGACCAGGATCAGGTAAACCGCCGAGACTTGCATCAGCAGGACCACCCACTGCCGCGTGTTGCGTTTATACTGGCGCATAAAAAACACCAGCAGGTAACCTGACGGCAGCGACAGCAGCACCAACGGGAACGCCAGCATCTTCAGGAGCGTTTGCTCGCGGTAGAAATTGCTGTTGTACGGTCGCAGTGTGCCGAAATTGTCAAATGCACGTTCGATCCGCTCGACGACGTTCAGCTTGTCCACGCGCGTCATGGATTGATCGACCTTCATGTAGGCGCCGTGCGGCCCTAATATCCAGTATTCACCGTCGGCGGCGGGCAGCAGGCTGGTTTGGGTGCCGCTTTGCTGCAAAAAGGTGGTATCCGACGTTAAGGTCGGGCCGGTTTTGCCATCAAACGTGGCCAGCTTGATCCCCTTATCCGACTCTTCTAGCAGCAGCCAGTTATCCAGCAGCCAGCCGTGGCGCGGATACCGCAGGCCGGGAATCCATTTTAAACTACGCGGCCCAATGAGGTAATCGGAGAAGTAAAAACTGGCGTCTTCGGTGGGGCTTTTTACCTGTTTGAGCGCCGAATCATCCAGCGAAAACGGTGCCGCGCTCAGCGACCAGTTCACCACGTTGCCCGGCGATCGGTCAAAGAGATCGCCCAGGCGAATCAGGTTGTTGTCATTGTCAAGGATGTATTGTTGTGAGCCCAGGTGGGTCAGCGGCAGCGAATCCACCAGTTCCGGCGATTGGGTTTCGGTGCCGTGCAGTACGTCAACCTCAGCGTTTGTTATGTTATCGATTTGAACCGGAACCCGCACATACACAAAGTGCCAGCCGTCATCGTCGCGGAAAGTCAATTGCAGCGTACACAGGAAACCTTCGTCACATTTATCCGGCAGCGGCACCGTGCGCGGTTCGTTCCATGCCTCCTCGGTATACGCCGAGATCGTGACGACCGGTTCGTGGTCAATGACCAACTCTAAGCTGCCGTCTACCCAGGCCAACCCGGCGACTTCGTTTGACGCGGAAGAGGGCAGTCCCAAGGGGCGGACGCCGCCGTCGGCAAACACCCGGTAAATCGCCGATAACTCAGGCGCACCCCAAGCCACGGCCAGATCGCCGTTAGGCGCTTTGGCCAGCGCCAGCACCTGCGATGTTTCGTCTTCCGGCAGGGCCCAGCGCAGCTCCGCTTTGCCTTCGGCCAGTTTGAACCGCACCAGGCCCCACTGCTGCGCCAGCGTGTTGAGCGACAGTGAGGCGTGATCGTTGTATTCGCAGTAGCGCCAGACTGTGTCGTCGTCTATAAACGCCGGGCCGGAGCACGACTGCCGGAATGAGTCTATTTCGCCCTGGTCGGAGACGAACTCAACGTAACGCACCGGTGAGGGGTTGGTGGCCGCTACCCAGAAAAAACGCGTCCATGCGATCCCGCAGACAGCAAGCGCGATCGAAAACACGACAACAGTGAAAGTATAGGTTCGGTCGCCCAGTATTCTTTTCAGCATTGTTTGATAGGTCGTTGTTTTGTATGCACATGAACCACTCGATCACATCATAACACAGCCGGACCGATCGAGCGACATAACACGCTGGGTCAAACGTATCAAATTTGCCAAGGCTATCGCTTCAAATGAGTGATTGGGCTTTTGAAACGCCGCGCGACACGGCGTGTCGCCTTCCCCCTAATCCCCCGTCCAAACAAGCGGACGGGGGACTTTTCCAGTGCGCGGGTCGGTGTTTTGTCCCCTCCTTGGCTTGGCCGGAGAGGGGACACGAGCGTAGCGAGGAGGGGAGGGGCGTTTTTACGCTTTTGAAGCAATTACCCTGTCAAATCCGCTGCCAGGCCTGTAGCGCACTCTGCCTCACTTGATTACAATAGGCTGGAAACCGTGATCCACCGAAGAGGAGGCGCCCTGATGCTGCGGACTGATAGGCCGAAAATTGGACTCATACTGACCGCCATAGGGCTTGTGCTGGCGATGACTGCCGGTTGGGGTGGCAACCCTGCCGCCGCGCAGGACGGACTCGATGGCTGGACTGTATACGAGCTGAACATGCGCGCCGGACCCGATGTGAGCTATGACGTGACCGCCGTCGTGCCGGTGAATACCGGGCTGGTGTTTGAAGCACGCAATCAGGACATATCATGGCTGCTGGGCCACACCGAGGACGGCACCGCGCGCGGCTGGGTGGCTGCCGGTTATGTGCGTTACCAGGAAGGATTCGCGGCGGTTCGACTGCCGGTCAGTGACGAAGTGGTGGGTGTTCCGGCGGCCCCGGCACCTGCTGAGGCGGCTCCCGCCCAGGAAGACGCCGCGCCCGCGCCGCCTGCCGCCAGCGGCCTGATCGCGTCGCTGGAATTGATCCACGATTCCGGCCATTCGGAATACTACCGCCTGACGTATTGGAGCGACGGCCTGCTGGTAAATGGCTACCTGGGTTATCCCAAGGGCGACGGCAAATTTCCCGCGATCATCTACAACCGGGGCGGTCACCGCGAGCAGGGGGCGCTGACGGGCCGCGAGATCATTCCGCTGGTCGAGGCGGGTTACGTGGCGGCGGCGTCCCAGTACCGGGGCAACGCGTGGAGCCAGGGCAGCGAGTCATTTGGGGAGGGCGACGTCAACGATGTGCTGAACCTGATCGGCGTGCTGCAACAGCTTCCGATGGTGGATACATGGCGCATCGGCATGATGGGCTGTTCACGCGGGGGGCTGGTCACGTATATGGCGCTCAAGGAAGATTCGGCGCGCGGTACACATATTATCAAGGCTGCCGTCACGGTAGGCGGAATCGCGGACCTGTTTTTGTGGCGCGACGAGCGCGGCGACGTGGTCGAAAACCTGTATATGCCCTATATCGGTGTGCTGCCCGAACAGGCTCCCGACCTGTATAAAGCGCGGTCGGCGGTGTTCTGGCCGCAGTTGATCAACGCGCCGCTGCTGCTGCTGCACGGTGAGGACGACGGCCAGGTATCGGTTGACCAATCACGCCACCTCTACGACGCGCTGTATAACAGCGGGCACATCGTGGAGTTGATCACGTATCCCGGCGGTGATCACGGCCTCAACGACCAGATCGGCGGGTACCCGGAGGCGCTGCGCTGGTTCCAGACCTATTTAACCGTGCCCGGCGACCCGGATCGCAGTTATTGGACCAACGAGGATAATATCCGCAGCGTGGGCGGCTGGTTCTTGCTGCACTACTAAAAATCTTATGTTACAAGGGGTGCGGGCAGCGCCTTTTCCTGGTTTGGTTGGGGGCGTTCAGACAGTACGTAAACAATACATTCGGCCCCCAATCGCTGATCTTGGTGTTGGGGGAATACCGTATTAGAATAATTAGCACAAACACGTAAACCATTTCCAGCCGGAGCAGAGCCGCATGAAAAAGCTTACAGGTTTGGTCATTGTTTTTGCCATCGTGCTGGCGGTCTTGTCACCGGCCAGCGCCCAGGACGGACCATCTCGTAAACCGTGCAACTACGATCCCAACCGCACGCAGCCGTTTAAGACCACCTATGTAAACGAAAAACTTCCCCTGTTCAGCCAGTTTTATGACGAAAGCTGGGGGACAGCCTGGTGTGCGCCAACTGCCGCCGGGATCGCGTTCGCGTATTGGGCCGAAAACGGGTTTCCGGCCTTGCTGACCGATACCAACGGCAACACGATGTATGAACAAGAAGAAAAATATGCGGGCGTAAACGTGTTGGGTAACATGATGGGCACCAACGTAGACGCCGGTAACACCGATGACGAAGTGCTCGCCGGTATCCGCAGTTACCTGGAATCCGCCGGCGCTTTGCAAGACTTCGTGATCCGCGTGTATGACGCCGACGAAGGCACCACCGACCCGATTTTTGAAGATTACGCGTTCGAACTGGAGTCCGGGGGCGCGGTGTTGGTCGGGCTGGAGTGGGAAAACGGCGGGCACTGGCTGGTTGGGCGGGCCGTGTCACGCATCAAAAACGACGAAGGCACGCACTACGTCAACTTTATCGATCCAGGCACGGGGCGATCATACAACACGCGCATGAAGCCCAGCGGGGCGGTGTGGTATAACCGCCAGTGGGTGACGTTCGATATCATGATCGTTGTTGTGCCCACCGAAATGCCGATGCTGGTCGCGACCGCTATCGCCGGGGCGACCCTGATCATGCCGCCAACCAGCACACCCGATGCAGGCGCCGCACCAACGGAAATCCTCAGCCTGCCGACCGAATCGCTGCCGGTGGACGAGGGCGACCGGATCGTGTTCCAGTCGGACCGTGACGGGGAAAACGAGGTTTTCACGGTTAACGCCGACGGCAGCGACCTGCGCCAGCTCACGTTTAATGAGGTGTATGACGGCGCGCCCGCCTGGTCACCGGACAAGACCAAAATCGCGTTTGGCGGCACGGGGCAGCATAACGGCTATAACGACGATGAAGTGTTTGTGATGAACGCCGACGGTTCTAACGTCCAAAATCTGACGAATTCACCCGGCGTGGACTGGTCGCCCGCGTGGTCACCGGATGGGCAGCAGATCGTGTTCCACTCGGACCGCGACGGCGACTACGACATTTACATCATGGATGCTGACGGCTCCAACCTGCGCCAGCTTACATTTAACAGCGCCGCTGACTGGCATCCGAACTGGTCACCGGACGGCAGCACGATCGTGTATGCCAGCGATATCGACGGCGACTACGACATTTACACGGTCAGCGTGGACGGCGGCCAGCCGATCCAGATCACCTATAACAACCAGACCGATGCCTGGCCGATGTGGTCACCGGATGGCACCCAGATCGCATGTGAATCCAGCAATACAGTCGATGGCGGCTTCCAGGTGCTCGTCATGGATGCCGACGGCAGCGGTATTTTCCAGGTGACGAGCGCTACCGATCATGAAAACTGGCATCCGTCCTGGTCACCGGATGGCACGCGGATCGTGTTTGCGTCCAACAAAGACGGGAATTTCGACATCTGGACGATCAACGTGGACGGCACCAACCGCCAGCGTATTACCTACAATACGTCCGAGGAAAACTGGCCGGACTGGTAACGGTTTTTTTAGAAGACACCACAGCACAACGGTGTCTTCTTTTTTTGTGATGGAATTATCGTTCAACCGGGCGGGGGAACGCTGCCCCGGCGCGCAGTTACACGGAGGTCACACATCAATGGTTACACGCCGGATTCTTAGTTTGTTAGTGATGTTGGCAGCCGTGATCGCGCTGCCCGTCGCGTTTATCTCGGACAGCGCCCACGCTGCCGGGGCGGGGGGACACATCGCGTTTGGGTCCGACCGTGACGGTGACTGGGATATCTACGTCATGAATCCGGACGGGTCGAACGTGCGCCAGCTCACGCTGAACACCGACGATGATTTTCGTCCAGCGTGGTCACCGGATGGGCGGCAGATCGCGTTTCACTCCGACCGTGACGGCGACTACGAAATTTACGTCATGAACGCGGACGGCTCGAACGTGCGCCAGTTGACGTTTAACACAGCCGCCGACGTCCACGCGGCGTGGTCGCCCGATGGCACGCGCATCGCGTACCAGTCGAGCGTGAACGGCCTGCGCGATATCTACGTGGTTTACCCGGACGGCACGAATCCGCGCCTGCTGACGAACAACGCGCTGGATGACTGGTTCCCGGCGTGGTCACCGGACAGCAACCAGATCGTGACCTACGCGGCTTCCAGCAGCATCGCGGTATTTGTCGGCCAGCACGGCGCGGGCAGCATGGAATACCACGTCAACGACCTGCCGGACGTTTACCTGTCGTGCGACGAGATCATGAATTCGACGCAGTTTCAACCGCTGGCCGTGTTTGTCGGCGCGTCGAATCAGGCCGTCAACGCGGCGGCTTACCACGCCATCGCGATTCCGGGGCAGGTGACTGCCGGCCTGCCGGGCGCGTGGTTGTTCCGCGTGGCGGACCTGGGCGGGTGTGAGGACCGCGAGCTAACCATCATGAACGCCGACGGCAGCGCGTCGCGGCGGCTCACCAACAATTTCGCCGATGACCGTTACCCGGCGTGGTCACCGGACGGCACGCGCATCGCGTTTGCGTCCGACCTGGACAGCGACTTTGAGATTTACCTGTTCGATCTGCGCACGAACAACATCGTCCAGATCACGGCCAACCGCCAGACCGACTGGGCGCCAGCGTGGTCACCGGACAGCACGCAGATCGTGTTTTCGTCCGACCGCGACGGCGACAACGAGGTCTACATCATGAACGTGGACGGCTCGAACGTGGTCCAGTTGACGTTTAATGCGGCTCAGGATGAACTGCCCGCCTGGTCGCCCTGGTAGGCGGCCTGTGGATGGTGTAAGTCATGCCACCGGGCCGGTTCGAGGATTATTTCGAGGATAGGCTGGCTCAGATCGAGCCGAAACTCATCCGTTGGGCACACTGGAAATACAGCCCGGCTACCGAGTACGATCGCGACGAAGCGCTGCAGAACACCCGCATCATCCTCTGGAAGCGCTACAGCGAGAATCCGGAGGAGTGGGCCCCTATGCCCAAAGAGAAGTGGCTGGCGTATGCCAAAGGTGTGTACCGGTACGATATGCTCGGCAGCTACCGTAACCGGCAGAGAAAACCGGTCAAGAATGCATCTGATATGAAATGTATTGTCAACGACTAGGACATTACCGGCGACGAAGCGTTGACCATGACCCAACTCGGCAGCCGGTCCAGGCCGAACCAGTTTGGTTACGCGCATGACATACACCTGGCCGAGCTGCGCCTCGACCTGGAACACGCAGTTGAACGCGGCCTGCGACGGTTGTGCAAGTCTCAGCAGCGCGACATGCCCAAACTCATCGCCGACATGCTCGCCGGATACACACTGGATGAAATCTGCACGCGCCACAGTTGGACGCGTAACCGGGGTGTGATCCTCATGCGTAAGCTGCGCACCGTGTTCTACGAGGAACTCACCGGCGAGAAGAAGATCGGCTACCTGGGCAGCCACCATCCACTCACGGATGAGGAAAAGCAGCGTATCAAGGAACTGTACGTGTCCGGTCTGAGCTACCGTAAGGTGGCCGCACGGGTGGGACGCTCAGCGAGTGCGGTGGAAGGCATCTGCAAACGGTATCCGCCGGAACTGGTAACCCAGGTGCGCCAATTGCGCGCCAAAGGATTGAGCCACTCGAAAATCGCCGTGTGCGTCGAGCGCAGCAAGTCGTATGTGAGCTGGCTCATCCAGGCTGAGGGCATCGACGCTCGTGCGAAACACTCCGACAGCGACGACCTGTGTTCTGTTAAGGCATGACCACCAAGAGAGCGACTCGTCACCGGGTCGCTCTTTTTTTGTTGCCGTTTTCCCCCAATAATCAGAGGCTGTTTGAAGCAATATCCGCGCTGTGTTGGAACCGACTCTGCGTACAAAAGCATAACGGAGAGTCCGCAGACCCTCCGCCATCCCGCATCCTTCTCATTCTACGATATCGCCTGGGTTACCTCTGCGCGCACAACGCCTGCCACTCCTCCAGGGTCGGGTCAGTCACCGGCCAGCCTTCAGGATTGGGCCAGTTCGCCGGTGCGCCATACGGCATCACCTGGTGTCCCAGCGGGTTGGCATATCCGTCCTCGTCGCAGATGTTGCCCAGCAGCCGTCCCCGCTCTAATTCGGACAGCGTCAGCAGCGTGCCATCCAGGCTGAGGATGTATCGCTTGATCTGGTATTCCCATCCTGCCCTCATAGCCGACACTTCTTCCCAGCCAGTCAGGTGGGTTCGCGGCCCATCGCCCAGTCCCTCGGTCTCGAACTGGTACTCCTGCCAGGAGTGCCCCACTTCTTCGATGTAGGTCGAGAGCACATCGTCGAATGTCGGGCGCGCTGCCATGCTCCCGTCGGGCTGCGGGTCGGAGAACATCGTCGCGCCGAACCGGACCAGCGACTGCTTGCTCACCAGGTCCATCCCGCACACGTCGCCCATCGTGCGTGCCAGCCTGGGATTGTCACACTCCGATGGGACGCGGTCGCGCACCATCACTTCACCGCGGATGTTCCACGCCAGGTTCGCATCGAAGGCGACCGTGTCCCCAGGGGCGGGTGCCCATCCCCCGCGTGCCAGGGCGATATCGGCGACCAGCGCTACCGCGGCCTGTCCGTCGCCCTGCCGCACCATCTCGAACACGGAACGCGCCTCATCACCGGCTGCCGCGGCGGTCCGCGACGTCATGACAAACCGTCCCACACTCAGACTGCCGACCACCACCAGCGCCGCCGCTAGAAACAAGATGTTTCGCCATCCCTTGCGCACGTTCCCGTAAGTCTTCTGTGCTATACTGATGACACTTGCGTTCCCGTTCATGGCTCGTCTCCTCCGTCTTTGCCCCGACCGTGGCCGGTGAGCGCGTTTGTGTATGACCTCAGACTAGGCAACTGCCGTTCGGCGGCGGCTCGACGACGGTTCGACAAACCTTCGAGAAACGTTCGACTAACGTTCGAGGGGGAAACGATGGGCCCACGACTGGAGATTCAGACGCTGGGTGGCGTGACGGTCACCTGTGATGAGACCCGCGTTGAGTTCGGGCAGCGTAAGACGCTCGCCCTGCTGGTGTACCTCGCCTACCACCCCCACCCGCATCCGCGTGAAGTGCTCGCCGAGATGTTGTGGGAAGACCGCACGCAAGCCCAATCGTTGGCCAATCTACGGGTCGTGCTGACCGACTTGCGCCAAGCAGTCAAACCCTTCATGTGCATCACGCGCGAGACAGCCGGAATCGATCCAGACAGCGACATCGCGCTGGATGTGACCGTCTTCGAGCACATGTTGGACGAAGCGGTGGCGGACGTTTCACGGCTTGCTACTGGTGTGGAGATGTATCAGGGGGACTTCCTGGCGGGGTTCTACATTGACAGCTCCGCCTTCGAGACCTGGGCTACCCGCGAACGCGAACGCTTGAAGCTGCGCGTGATGGATGCCTTCGATAGCCTCATCAGCGGGGACCGGGACCTTGGCGACTACCAGGCGGGACTGGCACGCGCGGCGCGGCTGCTGGCGCTGGACCCTTTGCGCGAGGAGACCCATCGCCAGATCATGGAGCTGCTGTGGCGCTCCGGGCAGCGCGCCAAAGCACTTGAGCAATATGACCAATGCCGTCAGGTGTTGGCCGATGAACTGGGCGTCGAGCCAGCCCCGGCGATGACTGAGTTGTATGAACTCATCCGCACAGGAGAAACGCCCGAACGTGCCGACCAGCCCCCGCCCATTCGCGGCTACGCGATCCGCGAGCGCATCGGCGCGGGCGGCTTTGGCGAGGTCTATCGCGCCTGGCAGCCGGTGGTCAATCGCGAGGTGGCAATCAAGATCATCCGCCCCGAGTACGCCAATCATCCCGACTTCATTCGCCGCTTCGAGACCGAAGCGCAGCTTGTCGCGCGGCTCGAACACCCGCATATCGTGCCGCTCTACGATTACTGGCGCGAGCCGGATGGGGCATTCTTGGTCATGCGCTACCTGCGTGGCGGCAGCCTGCGGCAGCGCCTGGACAATGGCCCGCTTTCGTTCGATGACTGCGCGCATCTCGTGGAGCATGTCGCTGGCGCGTTGACCGTCGCACACCAGCAGGGGATCGTGCACCGCGACCTCAAACCCGCCAACATCCTGCTCGATGATGCTGGCAACGCGTACCTGTGCGATTTTGGCATCGCCAAGGTGCTCGATCCGGCGGTGCGGGCGACCCAGGAAGGCGCGCTCGTCGGGTCACCAGCATATCTTTCACCGGAGCAGATTCGTAGCGAACAGGTCACGCCCGGCTCGGACATCTACAGCTTCGGCATCTTGTTGTACGAAACGTTGACCGGCCAACCGCCGTTTTCGAATGCCCTGACACCCTCGGCGCTGCTGTACAGCCAACTCAATGAACCGCTGCCCTCACTGCTCGATCTCTGTCCCGATCTGCCGCCTGGGCTGGACACTGTGGTCCAGCGCGCAACCGCCAAAGATCCCTTGGACCGCTATCGTGATGTCCAGGGTCTGGCAGCGGCGTTCCGCGCGGCGGGCGGGGATGCTGTGGCTGAACTACCGGCAATCCCATACACGTTGCCAGAGAGTGCGATCGCCTTGATGGTGCAGCGCAATCCCTACAAAGGGCTGCGCCCCTTCACGGAAGCCGACGCCGATGACTTCTTCGGGAGAGAAACAGCGGTCGACCACCTGCTGGCCCGATTGGAGGAAGACACGGGTGAGTTCGGACGTTTCCTGGCGGTGGTGGGACCCAGCGGCTGTGGCAAGTCGAGTGTGGTGCGGGCCGGGCTGCTGCCTGCCCTGCGCGCGGGACGACTGCCCGGTGCGGAGGAGTGGTTCGTGGCCGGAATGCTGCCGGGCGCTCATCCTCTTGAGGAGATCGATATCGCACTCACACGGGTCGCAGCAGCACCTGACCTCAACCTGCTGCCCGTGCTGCGCGACGATGAACGCGGCCTGCTGCGCGCCGTTCGCCGGGTGCTGCCCAACGATGCGACGCTGCTGCTGGTGATTGACCAGTTTGAGGAGGTCTTCACCCTGGTCGACGACCCGGCGGAAGCGCGATTTTTCATGGACAGCCTGTATGCAGCCGTCACCGATCTGCGCAGTCCGCTGCGCATCGTCATCACCCTGCGCGCTGACTTCTATGACCGCCCGCTGATGCACCCCGACTTCAGCCAGTTGGTGCGCCAGCGGACCGAAGCCATCGTGCCGATGATGGCGGAAGAGGTCGAACGGGCGGTCAGCTTGCCCGCTGAAAGCGTAGGGGTCAAGCTGGAACCAGGATTGACCGCGGCCATCACGGCGGAGGTCCACGAGCAGCCGGGGGCACTGCCGATGTTGCAGTATGCCCTGACTGAGTTGTTCGACCATGCCACCGACCATGTGCTGACCTTGGACGCCTACCAGGCTGTCGGGGGAGTACAGGGCGCGCTGGCCCGGCGCGCCGGTGAGGTCTACGGTAGTCTGACTCCTGACCAGCAGCATGTCGCGCGGCAGTTGTTCCTGCGGCTGGTAACGCTGGGCGAAGGCGTGGAGGACACACGGCGACGCGCCCTGCAGGCCGAACTGCTGTCGGTGAGCGGCGAGACCATGCAGGCGGTCATAGACGTCTTTGACCGCGCCCGGTTGCTGACCTTTGACCATGACCCGGTCACACGTGGCCCAACCGTCGAGGTCGCACACGAAGCCATCCTGCGCGAGTGGGACTTGCTGCGTGCGTGGCTGGACGAGAGCCGGAACGATATACGGTTGCAGCGTATGCTGGCCACCGCCGCGACCGAATGGCAGCATGCCGGGCAGGAGACCAGCTACCTGTTGAGTGGCGCGCGGCTGGCGCAGTTCGAGGAGTGGGCTGCCCACACTACGCTGGCCCTGACCCAGGAGGAGCGTGACTTTCTGGCGGAGAGTACCAGCGAAGACCGGCGGCGCAAGGCGGTTCAGCGCCGCGTCCGTAATACGGTGCTGGCTGCCGCGGTTGTGATCGCGGTGGTCATGGGTGCGCTGGCCCTGCTGGCCTCAGACCGCGAACAGCAGGCACAGCAAGCACGTGAGCAAGCCCTCAGTGCACGTGCCACCAGCGATTACAACGCCGAGGTTGCTGTCGCCAACGCCGCCGAGGCACGCGAACTCGCCCTGGTCAACGGCGCGCGGGCCGCGCTGGTGAGTGGCGATCTGGATACAGCGCTGGCATTGGCAGTGACCGCAAACCAGAGCGACACCCCTTCTGCCGAGGCACAGACAATTCTGTCGGAAGCAGCGTACCAGCCGGGCACCATTCGCCGCCTTGTTGGCGATAGACTTGGTATAATCATGACCATCGCTGTCAGCCCGGACGGCCAGACGGCGCTTTCGGGGGGAGAAGCCGGCAAAACCACCTGCTGGGACCTGAACACAGGGAAAGTCATCTATGATCTTCAAGGTCATGATCCGGCAGGGATAGTGTTGGATGTGGATATCAGCCCGGATGGCCGGACCGGAGTGTCTATCGCTGAAGATCAGTCCATCATCCTTTGGGATTTGAAAACTGGGGAGATGATTCGACGCTTTGGTGAAGATCACATTCTGAGTCCCCATTCCCTTTCGGTGGCCTTCAGTCCGGACGGGCAAACAGTGCTTTCCAACAACGGCGGACGGTCGGTGCTTGCGGAATTTCCTGAAGACGAAGAAGCTAATCTGATTCTGTGGGACGTGAGCACAGGGGAACCGGTTCGTACTTTTCACGGGCATACGGCCATAACAGGTCGTTTGGCGATCAGCCCCGATGGCAAGACGGCCTTGTCGGGAGCCTGGGGCGGTGAGCTTATCCTGTGGGATATGGCAACTGGCGAAGCCATCCAGCAGTTCGGGGAAATAAGCGAGATGCCATTCAAGCTGCCGAGTGACATCAAGTATATGCCAGATGGTGGGCATGCACTGGTTCTCTATGCAGACAACACCATCATTTTGTGGGACCTCGAGACGTTTGAAGCACTACAGCATTACGGTGAGCCAGGCGGGTTCAACGGCTATGCCGAGTTCGATATCAGTCCCGACGGACGCCTGATGCTGATGCCCAGTTTTGAAGATAAGCTGGTAATTCTGGATGTGGAGACCGGGGCGACGATTATGCCGCTGCCCGGATACAATACCGGAGCTGCATTCATGCGCGACGGGCGCGCGGTGCTCGTCGGGATGGTAAGCGAACTTCGTCTGCTGGCGATTCAGTACGGGGCAGAGGTGCGCCAGTTCTCAACCGATTTTCCACCTCTGCTGGCAACCCTCAGCCCGGATGGGCGGACTTTGTTTGTCGCGATTGATAACGGCTTCGAGATGGAAGATGCCCGAGAATGTGCCATTGTTTTGTTTGACGTTGAATCGGGTCAGGAAACTCAGCGCTTCGGCCTGGATACCCCTCTTATCCGCGAACTGGGCTGTCCGGTGACGAGTCTCGCGCTTAGCCCGGACGGACATACCGCGTTGGTTGGCGGCGGACGTGCCATAGCAAAGGCTGGTAGTGAAGGACCGGCTGTGCTGTGGGATGTAACCACCGGCGAGGTGCTGCATATTCTTGAGGGTCCCAGCGGAGGTTTCAGCGCCGTTGTTTTCAGCCCGGATGGACAGACCGCGCTGACAGGAGGCCGGAACGAGTTCACTGTAATCCTCTGGGACGTGGAATCGGGCCAGGAGATACGCCGCCTGACCGGTCACACCAATACGGTATGGCGCGTCGTCTTTAGCCCGGATGGGCAGACCGCGCTGTCCAGCGGGCAGGATGGCCTCGTCATCCTGTGGAATCTAGCTACTGGCGAGGCAATCCACGAACTTGAAGGACATGTGGGCGGTGCGAACGATGTGGGATTCAGTCCCGACGGGTCGACAGCACTGTCCATTGGTGATGACGGTCGCCTGATTCTGTGGGATCTCAAAACCGGGCAGTTGGTGATGAGCCTGGAGGCTGAGGCCTCCAGTGGCGTTGAGTTCAGTCCGGACGGGCGCTACGCCCTCACCAGTGGCGGGAGAAACAGCGTATGGGACCTCACTACCGGCAGTGAGGTGCGGCGTTACAGCACAGACTGGTGGCACCAGCTCAACCTAAGCCTGGATGCCGAGACCTTTTTCGTAATAGGTCCGGATGACCATGTCCATCAATGGCGCATTGATTGGGGTGCAGACCTGCTAACCTGGACGCTTGACCACCGCTATGTGCGCGATCTAACCTGCGAGGAACGCGCGCAGTATCACATCGAGCCGCTGTGTGAGTGATTCAAGATGGGCATGTCACCAGGCATACCTGCGAGAATTGTTATTTCCGCCGTCGGTGGATGATTTGGTGAATACGTTGATAGGAGATTCCGAATTGCCGCGCCAGTTCAGCCTGCGAGACGCCCGCAGCATGTCGGGCGCGAATGAAGGCATCACGTTGTTTGGTGGTGAGGGAGTTTTCATGCCGTGAGGGATTGTCGCAAAGACATCAAGATGGTTTTCGTTGTGAGATGGTCATTAAACCAGACACCAAACAAGCACCTCGACATGTCTAGACGTGTGATAAAATAGGCTATATTCAGATCGAACTGAGCGAAAGGCTTCCCTACGAAGTACAGGTGGAATACGATAATGCGACGCCCGTCGTTTCCGCAATAACTTGTTGGGAAAGAACAAAAACGAGCGGCCTTTCCCGCTCGTTTCGTTTTTTTGAGGTGTGAGTGTTTCCTGCTATTTAGGCTTGTAGGCGGTAATGCGCGCACTGTAGATGCGCGGCATTCCGTCTTTGCGCTCGATGATCTCTTCAGCGCCTACTTTATCCACGACCTCGATATTCACAAAGCCTGCTTCGCGTATCAGTCCGGCGTACTGCTCTGCATCAATCGCACCACTCACACACTCAGCCCAACTGTCCATATTGGCTTGCAGTTCGGGGCTGAAGTCGCCTTCGGTCACGATATCGCTGATCGACATGCGCCCGCCCGGTTTGAGGACGCGGAACACGTCAGCAAATACGGCGGCTTTATCCGGCGAGAGGTTGATCACACAGTTGGATATCATGACGTCAATCGTGTTGTCCTTGACGGGCAAATCTTCGATGTAGCCCTTGCGAAATTCGACGTTTTCCACGCCCATCTTGACCTTGTTGGCGTTGGCTTTGGCGAGCATTTGGGGCGTCATATCCACGCCGATGACGTAGCCAGACTCACCAACCTGTTTCGCGGCCAAAAAGCAGTCAATGCCGCCGCCACTGCCGAGATCGAGCACCGTTTCGCCGGGATTCAGCGCGGCGATGGTCACGGGGTCACCGCAGCCAAGCGAGAGGCCGGTCACATCGACGGGCAGATTTTCGAGTAACTGCGGATCGTAGAGTGTTGAAGAGCACTCGCAGTCGGCTGCGGCGCTCTGTGAGGAATCGCCGCAGCAGGATGACGCCTGACTTTGCTGTACCCGTTCTACGATGCTGCCGTAGTGTTCCTGTACGGCGTCGTGGATGGTGTCGATTTTGATCTGAGCCATGATTGAACTCCTGTTACATTGATAACTATCGATATGTTTGGGCAAAAAAAGAGCGTGTCGATTATGGACACAACGGACAATCCGGTTCGTCACGCGTATCAAGACCTGTCTCTGCACCAGCATTTTCGGCATAATCCGGCGCAAAGGTCTGCACCAATGCGCCGCAGCATACGGTTAGTTGCTGCTGGTTCAGCGTGTAGAAACGCTGGCGGCCTTCCTGGCGCACGATGACCAGATTCGCCTCTTCCAGCTTTTTCAGATGGTGGCTGACGGTGGGCTGATTGACCTTACCGCCGAGTTTGTCCACCACGTCATTCACGCTCAACCATACGCAGCACAGATGCTTCATGATTTCCTGGCGCGTATCGTCGGCCAGGGCTTTCGCAAAGAGAACAGGATCGACGCTCATAATGGTATTATATCGATATTTATCAATATGTCAAGATTCATTAAGTTATGAACTGCTTGACATTTGGTAACGCACCGCGTATCATTACGGGCGTAACAACATTGAACCGGAAGAGTAAGCTTTGGCGCGCCGGACAGAAAATCGCCCCACCGGCTGAGAGGGCGAGACGGGCCAGCGTAAGCTGAATGGACCGGGGAGTTGCGCGGAGGCAATGCCGCGCCGGATTCGCCGCCGTTATCCAGGCGCAATGAGTGAGGCTGGCTTTTGCGCGTGTGCGCATGTTCCGCCAGGATTTCCGCCATCACCGGGCGGATTTTTGTTTTTTCGGCGGCATGACCGATCAACACGCAGCGGCGGCCAGACCTAACCAGGGTGGCACCACGGGTGTTACGCGCTCGTCCCTGGCCGTTCGGGGACGGGCGTTTTTGATTCCGACTCGCTCGCCAGCGGCGCGCTTGGGCCTCGAACAGTCTCAGACGTTTTTGCACGACCTTATTTAATACCCATAGGAGGCCTTAAGCCATGCCCGATAAAATTCACACCAAGTACGTGCTCGACGAAACTGAAATGCCTCGCGCCTGGTACAACATTCTGCCCGACCTGCCGCACCCGCTGCCCGCTCCGCTGCATCCGGGGACACACCAGCCGATCGCGCCGGAGGATATGCTGCCCATTTTCCCGATGGCGTTGATCGAGCAGGAAATGAGCTCGGAACGTTACATCGAAATCCCTGGGCCGGTGCGCGAAGTTCTTACCCAGTGGCGGCCCAGCCCGCTGTTTCGTGCCCGCCGCCTGGAAAAAGCGCTCGACACGCCCGCCCGCATTTATTATAAGTATGAAGGTGTCAGCCCGGTCGGCAGCCACAAGCCGAATACCGCTGTCGCCCAGGTGTATTACAACAAAGAAGCTGGCATCAAAAAGATCAGCACCGAAACCGGCGCGGGCCAGTGGGGATCGTCACTGGCGATGGCCGGGGCCTTCTTTGGCGTGGAGATCGAGGTCTTCATGGTCAAAGTGAGCTACGAGCAAAAACCGTTCCGCCGCAGCATGATGCAAACATTCGGCGCGACTGTGCACGCCAGCCCAACCAATCTGACCGACGCCGGGCGTGGCGCGCTGGCCAAAGACCCGGACAATCCCGGCAGCCTGGGCCTGGCCATCAGTGAAGCGGTGGAAGTCGCCGTCAAGAGCGGCGGCACCATCAAGTATTCGCTGGGCAGCGTGCTGAATCATGTGCTGCTGCACCAGACCGTCGTGGGTGAAGAAGCGCTGCTGCAAATGGCTAAAGCCGACGATTACCCGGATATCGTGATCGGCTGTGCGGGCGGCGGCAGTAACATGGCCGGATTGATCATCCCCTTTGTGCGCGAAGCCCGCAAGAAAGCGCTGAATACGCGCTTCCTGGCTGCCGAACCGACGGCGTGCCCCAGCATGACACGCGGCGTCTACAGCTACGATTTTGGCGACACCGTCGGCATGACCCCGCTCATGAAGATGTACACGCTCGGCCACGACTTCATGCCGCCCGGAATCCATGCCGGTGGGCTGCGCTATCACGGCATGGCGCCGATCATGTCGCTGCTGCATGAGGAAGGCATTGTTGAGGCTCAATCCTACCACCAGAACAGCATCTTTGAGGCGGCGGTTTTGTTTGCCAAACAGGAAGGTATCATCTGCGCGCCGGAAAGCGCCCATGCCATCCGCGCGGTGATCGATGAGGCGCTGGAAGCCAAAGCCGCCGGTGAGGAACGCGTGATCCTGTTTAACCTGAGCGGTCACGGCCACTTTGACATGCTGTCCTACGACAAGTACTTCGAAGGGGCGCTCCAGGACTATGACTACCCGATTGAAGCCGTGCAGGATGCGCAGACCCGGCTGCCTACGATTGATGAAGCCGCGCTTGCGCCCGGTGACTAGGCCGAGGCCCGGCCAGCCGCTTTCCACCTGACGTGATTCATATCCCCCTGCGTGTGTGTATACGCAGGGGGATTTTCTGTTCACTTACGAATGGAGCCGATCAGGTCATTAAACCGCTTGCGAACGTCGGGGAACTCCGGTTCCAGCTTCGACAGCGTGTCACCGGCGGTTTCCATGCCGCGCTTGTATCCGTCTTCGACGGCCTGGGCGATCAGTTTGCGGGTTTTGTCACCTTCATCGGGCGCAAACAGGATCGCGATCACGGCACCAATGCCCAGCCCCAGCGCCATAAACAACAAAACCGTTACGACCTGGTTTCGCCGGGCGACACGCTCCGCCTCACGGCTGTAGTAAATGCGGTCGTTTGTCATCTGGCATTGTCCTTTCCGTAGAGGTTTTCATTCACCGTTGCTTCCATTATCCATGATTTAGCGCCGCAGCACGAGCGGCCACGTTTACCCGGTAAGCGCGGCAGGCCCCAGGTGCTCGGTGATGATGCGCGCCAATGTATCGGCGTCTACCGCGTGGAACCACAATTCGTCGGGGTAGATAACGAGATTCGGACCCCCGCCGCACAAACTCAGACAGTTGGTGCTCTCCCACGTAACCGGACCGCGTGACATAAAGGCGGGGACCGGGTCACCCAATGCATTACGCAGCATCTCTACCAGCGGTTCGGCCCGGCCATCCTGGTTACAGAATTCCCCCGTACACAGGACAACGCGTTTGCGCGCGCTTGTCCTGCCACCTGACTCACTCATGTTTACCCCCTCTGGTGCGCCAGCACGGCCAGCCGCGCCTCTAATGTATCGATGACATCCGGGCAGGCGTCCGCGTGGGGCGCGTGGGGAAATCCCGCTGCCAGATCGGATACCAGTGATGCCGATACATCAATCGGCGGACCGTGACCGGGTACGATCACGTCCGCCCTTGACACGATATGCGCCACGCTGCGCCACGTTTGTATGATGTCATCTGGGGTGTAGTTGTTGGGCCAGTAGTAGCCCCACGCGCGCAGCCACTCGTCATCCAGCACGGCATCACCGGCGATCCAGATGGCGCGATGGTGTTGATCATAAAAAAACAGCGCCATCAACAGCGGGTGATGCCCCGGACAGTTTTCGGTATACAGGCCCGGCAATGCGTGCTGTTGACCGGTTCGCAGCGGGCGCAGGCGCGGCGGCACGGTCGTGTATGGCATGTGCAGCATATGATCGGCATGCAGGTGTGTGACAAACAAATACCCTACATCGTCAAATACCGCGCCCACCGTCTCCAACTGCCGGACCGCATCAACCAAACCGGCCTCGGTGAAACACGGATCGGTGATAACGGTGTTATTCGGCTGCGGCGTTTGATCGTCCGGCCAGACCAGGACCGACGTGCAGCGGTGCTCCACCATGTGATCAACCACGCCATCCGGGCGCAGTGGAATCCGGCCCGTTTGCAGCACGATCCAGTTACAGCGCTGAGTTCCTGTGTCGATACCCATACATGTCCCCGTTGTGGCTACCGGGTGGTTGAATCATCCACCGTCACTACTATCTTACCGTGAACTGCCGCATTTTCGAGTTGTTCGTGCACGTTCGGGGCAGCGGGTGACAGCCGCCGGGATTTGATGCCCTGACCGCGCTGGCCGCAGGTATGCGATAGTATGGTGTTAGTTAAGCGTTGGATAACGGTTAGCGTCGTGTAAGTTGGCCGCCGCCTGATCGTATCACCGCCGTCGAGCCGCGCCTGGTACCAGGGTCATATACTGGATCATGACGACCGTGTAGTGGGTATTTGAGGTGTGTCATGGCCGGTAGAACGCTTCTCATGTTTCTGGTTGTGGTATTGATAACGGCGGGATGTACGTTGTACGATGCTGACGAACCATCCTCGACCGGTGTTCAGCCTGCCAACGCGCAGTCACTCGCGTTTTCCGGGGATACATCGGACGGTGCCCAGTCCGTGATGCTGAATGCGTCCTACAGCAGCGCGCCGACGAAACCCGCCGCCCAGTCGAATGCCCCCTGTCCGCCGCCTGACGGCTGGACTGCCTACCAGATGGCGATCAACGAAACGATCTACAGTGTGGCGGCGCGATCCGGGCTGAGCGCGCAGGACCTGCTGTTAGCCAACTGCCTGACCCAACCATCTGCGTTGGGGCCGGGAACGTGGTTGTACGTCCCGCTGCTGGCGGTGGCCGCACGCCCGGACACACTGCTGCCGCTGAGTATCAGCGCCCTGGTCGCCGATCCCGTCGAAGTGGGCGCGGGGGATACGGTTCACCTGACGTGGCAGGCGCAGGGGCCGGTGGTCCGGGTGCGCCTGGGCTGGATGTATTACAACCAGTTTGTAGAAGAAGCCGCCGATCTCCCGGCGATTGGGACATGGGCGCTGACCGTACCCGACGATGGGCGCGAATCGATCACCTACATGGTGCGGGTCGGCGACGGCCTGGCCGAAGTCGCCGCGCAAACGACGGTTCACGTCCGGTGCCCGCAAGACTGGTTTTTTAGTCCCTCACCGCCGGGCTGTCCTTCATCGGCGCTGGTCACAACCTTTTTAGAGCAGCCGTTTGAACACGGCACCATCGTGTATATGCCGGCGATGGCCGCGCATTACGTCTTGATCGCCGGGCAGCCGGGCCAGCGGCTCGCCGATACATTTGTGCCCGGTATGCCGCTCACCGATGCGGGACTCGAGCCGCTGGTGCCCGCCGGGCTGCGCCAGCCGTCCGGCCCGATCAATCGTGCCTGGAACAGCAGCGAAGGCATGCGCGAGGCGTTAGGGTTTGCGCTCGGTCCTCCCGCCGAGTTTACCGGCATGCTCCAGCGTGTGGCCGGGCCGTCGGGTGATGTGGTCTATTTTTCATCGGCAGCAGGGCAGGTGGTCGCGTTCGCCAATCGCCAGCCCTGGGGGGTGATCACGACTCAATAAGCCAGAATGCGGGCGGAAAACAGCTTATCCACACACCATTTTTTTACTTTTCCCAACAGTCGAGTTATTGTGTTGGCTTGGCTGTTGATTTCGCCTGTATAATGGATAAGGACACATGGGATGGCCCTGTCCTTTCTGTCCGTGCTCGCTGCACCATCGCCCGCGACGACGAGAGGGGAGACGGGTCAGGAGGTATAATCATGTTTTTGGACAGTATCCCGATTGACCAGGCGAATCATTGGTTGGTATCTTGGGGTTTCGAGGGTGAAGAGTTCGAAGCGCTCCGCGCGTATGCGGAGGAAGTCCATTATCCGGCACGCGCCACGATTTTTTCCGAAGGGGAACAGGCTGATGGCATGTACCTGGTGCTGGAAGGGATGGCGCTGGTCTTCACGGTCGACGAAAACGGGAACGAACAAACCATCGGTATTGTTACCGAAGGCCAATCGTTCGGCGAATTAGGCGTATTGGTCCGGCAGCCGCGCCAGGCAACTGTTGCGGCAGGACTGAACGCGCGTTTGCTCAAGATTACACCCGCCACACTGGAAAAACTGGAAGCAGAGGAACCGGACCTTATCATGCGGCTGTACAAAGCGCTGGCGCAAACACTGGCGGAGCAGTGGGTGCGCGGTGGTCCGTTGTCCCGACAACTTCGGGGAGCATATAACCGATGACCGATCAACTTGAGCATGAGGTGACGCGCGCCAGCAATAGTAATATGCGTATCGATCCGATCAAACAGTTGTTGCAGGCCCCCGGCACACCTGAAGAACTCGATATTCCAATCGCGGTTATCACCGACATCATATTTCGTATGCTCTTTACCGAAGGCCAGGTGAGCTTGCGGCGCTTTGCCGATGTCATCCGGCTGGATCGCAAAGTGCTCGACAAACTGCTGGAACGTATGCAGTACGACCAGTTGGTAGAGGTCGCCAGCGCGGGGCAGGTCGGGCGCTATACGTATACCTATGCCCTGACCGATGCCGGAGCAGATCGCGCCCGCGATGCGCTCGAACGCGGCCAGTATATTGGCCCAGCGCCGGTTCCGCTGGACAAATATAACCGGATGATCTTGTTTCAGACGGCGAACAAGCTCCGGCTCTCGCCGGACGAGGTGAAGGCGTCGTTGAATCACCTGATTCTGGCCGAAAACTTTCACAAGCGGATCGGCCCGGCGGTCAATGCGGGCACGTCGATCTTTTTGTACGGCCCGCCCGGCAACGGTAAAACCACGATCGCTGAGGCGGTCGGCGGCCTGATTGGCGGGGCGGACCCCATCTGGCTGCCGTATGCGCTCAGTGTGGGCGGGTACATCGTCAGCATTTATGATCCGCTGGTGTTTCACGAAATCGAGGTGACCAAAGACCAGCTCAAAGGAATGCGTACCAGCAGCCTGGCCGAAGTTGATCTGCGCTGGGGGTTGTTCCGACGCCCGGCGGTGGTTGTCGGCGGCGAGCTGACCATGGACGCGCTTGAACTGCGCCTCGACCCGATCGCCAAGTTTTATGAAGCGCCGCTCCAGCTTAAGGCCAATGGAGGCATGTTCCTGATCGATGACTTTGGCCGCCAGATGATGAGTCCGTCCGAACTGCTCAACCGCTGGATTGTGCCGCTGGAATCCGGGTTTGACCTGCTGCGGCTGCAAACCGGCCAGACGCTGCAAGTGCCGTTCCGCCAATTGATCGTGTTCAGCACCAACCTGGACCCGAACGAACTGGTCGACGACGCGTTTTTGCGCCGTATCCAGATGAAGGTGCAGGTCGAAAGTCCGGACGAACGCATGTTTTTCCAGATTTTCGCCACCATGGCGCAGCAGTTGGACGTGCCGCTCGAAAAAGACGGCTTTATGTACCTGCTGCAAAACTGGTACCGTAAAACAGGCCGCCAGATGCAGTCGGTACATCCGCGTGATATCCTGAAGATTATCGTGGCGATGGCCGAATATGAGGATCTCCCGCCGCGCCTGACACCCGAAGCGATTGACGAAGCGTGTTCGAATTATTTTGTATAGACCGGATGTGTCAGACCGGCGTGACAAAACCGTGACCCACTCACCGCTCCCACCATTGCAGCCGTTGACACCCATCGAATGCCCGCGCTGCGGTGAGTCTAACCCATCCTGGCGCGCCAAGTGCCAGCGCTGCGACCTGTGGCTGCCCCGTCCTGACGATTCACCGCCGCCCATCCCGGACCGGATCAAACGACCCGGTTATATAACCGGGTGGGCGCTGTTTTTTGGATTCTACATTTTGCTCAGCGCGTCGTTATTCGCGTCAGATAGTGCCGCCGCCGCGACGTTTTCCCCGGTGGATTTGCTGTTGTTGATCGGAACCGGCGTGCTGACGCTGGCCGCCGTGTTAGTGATCGCGGGTGTATGGCGTTTGGAGCCGTGGGCGCGTGTGCCCGCCATCGTGATCCACGTGGTGTTGATCGCGCTGGTGGTTGCGAACATGGTCACGTCGCCGCTGCCGGATACCCCTGGCACGGCGTCGGGTGACGGCACACTATCCAGCGACGCATTCGCGCAGCAGGCGGACGTATGCGGTAACGTGTTCTGGATTCTGCTGAACGGGGCTTTCATCGCCTGGTTTGCCACGCACAAAGACACGTTTCGCTCGCGCCGTTGAGCGATAACATCAAAGCAGGCAACGCAAACAGGGCAGGACTTGTGAAACGAACGTATGATGTATCGGTTTTGGTCGTGGTAGGGTGTATCGTGCTGGCTGCCGTGTTACAGGCGCCGCGCGGGTACGCCCAGGACACCGTGAATCCCGATGGCCCCCCATTTTCGTTACCCTTCGACGCGCCGCCCGGCCCGAATACGTGGCTCTACGAGCAGCATTACGGTAACACACAGTCGGCGTTTAACTACGGCAGCACGTGGTACCTGTACGGGCAGGGGATGCATTTTGGTATAGACCTCGAAGCGCCGTGCGGCACGCCGGTTCACGCTATCGCGGATGGCGTGGTGGCCTATGTGGACGGGGAAGGGTTCGGCGCGGGACCGCATAACCTGGTTGTGAAGCACCCCGGCACCGGGTTGGCGTCCCTGTACGGGCACCTGCTGCGCGAGCCGGAACTGGTCCGGGGCCAGGAAGTTCAGCGCGGCGACGTGATCGGCCTGTCCGGTGATCCGGACCTGTCGTGTGAGTCGCGCCCGCATCTGCATCTGGAAATTCGCAGCGACGATTACCAGGTCGCGTATAATCCTATCTTCTTTTTTGACGAAAACTGGCACATGCTGGCCAGTGTCACGTCCGGCGCGAACAGCTTTCAGCAGGACCTCGACGCGCCGTACCGCTGGATGCGGCTCGAAGACCAACCGTCGATCAACTTCAGCAGTTTGCAGCTTAACCGCTACCAGAATCCCTGGCCGCCCAAGCTCGAACAGCGCGCGCCGGTCAACCCGCCCACGGATCGCCGCCTCGACCCGCTGCCGGATGACGTGACCGTGATCCAAACGCCGGTCGCGCTGGACCGGTGGGCCATCAACGCGTGGTGGGACCCCGCCGATCCGGACGCGGTCTACCTGATCGATTCCGTGCCGGGGCAGGGGACCGGCGTATTCCGCCAGCCGCTGGACGGTACGCTGCGCCAGTACATCGAGGGTGCGCCGCCGTCGATCCTGTCACCGGACGGAGATGTCAGCGTGCGCCGCCTGCCCGACGCCAGTTTTGCGATCACCGACCGCCGCACGGGTGACGTGAACACCATCATCACCGATGGTAACTATCCCGCCGTGTCACCGGGTGGCGAGTACCTGCTGTGGGAAGTGTTGGGCGGTGAGATCGTGCCGGGCGAAGCGCCGCCCAGCCTGCAAGTGTGGATCAGTAACCTGGACGGCTCCGAGCGCCGTCACGTGTATTCACAGGCGGGCGGCTGGAGCATGTGGCTCGACGATCACCGGCTGCTGCTGGTCCAGCGGGGGCAGCTCAGCGCCAAGACGACGCTGTCGGTGTTGGATATCAGCGCGCGCGGCACCCTGCCGCAGGAACTCGGCACGTACCGCTGGCTGCACGGAATCCAGGTGTCGCCGGGCGGGGATTATCTCGCGTTTTATCTGGCGTTTCAGGATGATCCCGATGACAGCGGCCTGTATGTGCTGCGCACGCGTCCCGGTGCAGAAGCACAGCCGCTGCCGGTTTTTGGCGCGACGCGCTGGCGCGATGATCGCTCGCTGTTTGTGCTCAGCTATGATGCTCAAACCGACGTACACACGCTGGGCGTGGTGGATGTGCGCCGCCGCGAATACCGCGCCCTGACCGATCCCGATGATCTGCCCTTGCGCGTGGCAAACGGCGATTGGAGCGTATCGCCCGACGGCACGCGCATCGTGTACGTGGACCCGACCGATTACGGGCTGTACCTGCTGACGATCACGCCCGAAGACGAATAAGCCGGGCCGGTTAGCTCACCTCGATACGCTCGGACCCGGACGTGATACGGCACGTGATCTGCATAAAGGGGTGTGTTTGACCCTCGCGCCGCATGGCGCCGCGCGTCCGGTCTTCCTCGGAATAGTGCTGCTTGACCTGGTCGTTGAACACGGCGGCGATCTGTTCTGCGATGGACTGGGCGCGGTCGTGCGCGGTGATGATCAGGAAATTATCCTCGTCCAGATAACTGATAAAGTCGTCTGCATGTCCCTTGTCATTGACCACACTCAGCAGCAGAGTCCCGACGGCCCGGCATACGGTCGCCCCGGCAGCGCTGCCGTAGGTTTCGCGGTAGGGGATCGCGTGTTCGAGCGTGATCTCGATGATCGATCGGACGGGATCACGGCGCGCCTGTTCGAGTTTGTCACGCGCGGTGAACGCGGCAGGCAGGCCGGTGCGCAGGTCGGTCAGGTAGTCACGGGCGGCACGCGCGATGCTGTTTTGCACGCGCAGCATCAGTTCTTGCAGGTCGAACGGTTTGGGTACAAAGTCGTCGGCGCCCAATGACAGTCCCAGCAGCCGTTGATCACGCGCATTCAGCCGTGTCAGGAAAATGATGGGGATATGCGCGGTGCGCGGACGCCAGCGCAGTTTGACCGTTAGCTGGTACCCATCGGTATCCGGCAGCATGATGTCCATCAGGATGATATGCGGCAGGATGCGCGTCGCCATATTCAAGGCTTCTATGCCGTCGAGCGCGTGAAAAAAAGTATAACCCTGGCCGGTGAAAAACAAGCGCAGCATGTCCGCTACGTCCGGTTCATCTTCGACCAGCAAAATCCGCTGTGCGTCGGTCATGTGTATTGTCAACGCGTCCCCTAACCTCTACTGGTTCCAAATCGCGCAGGCTTATACGGTGCAAACCTGCGCACGTGGTTTACTGGGCCGGTGCCGTTATGCGCCACGTACCGCCCTGGCAGTCGCCGCGAATCTCGCCCTCACTGAGCGCGATGGTATCGCCGTACAGCGTGTTCAACTGGTGTTCGCCGGGGCCGGGGTAATACTGGTCGTTTTCGACATACCCGCCGGGTATATACGTGTAGCGGCTGGTGTAGTTAAATTCCGGCGTGGTCGCCCATCCCAGGCCATCCTGAATCTGTGTATTGGTGCGCCACAGCTTGCCGAAACCGCGTTCAGGCTGGATCAGACCGTCCGGTGCTACCAGCGCCGCGTCGGTTTCCGGTTCGGTGTCCTGGTACGTGTCGTTATAACAGAACCAGTCGCCCTGGCTGGGATCAGTGGCCGACGCCAGCATCACCCAGATTTGCCGCGTCGGCTGTACCCAGAACATACGCCCGCGCTCGAATACCTGCTCGGCGAGCGGGACTTCAGCAGCCGTGTTGGTCGGGTACACCTGCGGGGCAGCGCCGGGCTGTTCGCCGGGTGAGGTGGTCGCGGCGGTGTCTACAGCGATGATATCCTCACCGGCGGCCTGTAACGCCCACAACCGGATGCGCCCGCTGTCCGTGCCGGACGCTAACCGGGCGCCGTCCGGGCTGAACGCGACGCCGGTGACCGTCCCCTGGTGGCCGTCCAATATGCGTAAAACACGGCTGGTGCTCACTTCCCACAGGCGCACGTTGCCAGCCGCGCCGCCGGACGCTACCACGCCGCCGTCAGGGTGATAAGCCAGCGTCTCGACCGGGGTGCCCTGGTCGGGGAACAGGGCGGCAGGGCTGCCGGATGGCATATTCCACACCGCGATTGTGCCGTTACGCCCGCTGGTGAGTAATAAACTGCCGTTGGGGTCAAATACCGGGCTGAAGCTCCATTCGGGCAACGCATCGATTACCGCTGTTTCTTCGCCGGATGCCACGTTCCACAGGCGCACCGTGCCATCCTGGCCGGTGGAGGCGAGCAACTGGTTATCCGGACTGATCGCGACACCGGTTACCGGGCCAGCATGCCCAAACAGGGTATATATGGCCTCGCCGCTGCCCACGTCCCACAGCCGGATCGTTTGGTCCAGGCTGCCGGACGCCAGCCACCGCCCATCCGGGCTGAAGGCCACGCCGTTGATCGGCGCACCAACCGAGTGACGCGACAGGCTGTGTAACAGGTCGCCGGTTTTGGGATCGTACAGGTGGATCGTGCCGATGCTGTTGCCCACGGCCAGCGATAGGCCATCCGGGCTAAACGCGAGGCTGGCGGCGGACGTGTCCACGGCCAGCACGATTTCACGGACCAAGGCGCCGGTCGAGGCGTCCCACAGGCGCACAAAACGGCCATCACCGCCGGATGCCAGCCACCGGCTGTCCGGACTGAATACCAGGCTGGTGATCGGACCGGCATCCCAGGCTTTGAGTTCGCTCAACTGGAACGTTGATCCTGCCGGTGTCAGGGTCGGCTGGCCGGGGGGCGCGGGGCTATCCTGGACGGTAGCGGGGGCCGCTGAAGGAGACGCGGCAGTAGCTGCGGCAGTTGCCGTCATCGCCTGCTGGAACGCCGCTTGAACGGTCTGGGTGAGCGCGATATCGGGCTGTTGGGCCTGCGCGGTCTGCGTAAACAAATCGTTGATCGCCGCGTCTACCGTCTGCTTTTGGAGCGTGGGGTCAACTTGTGCGGACGGGCCGCTGAAAACATCCGTTGTCGCGATAAGCAGCGCCACGGCGAACACTCCCAGGCCGGACATGGTGGCCAATAGCGTGATCAATCGCCGGTTCATAGACTCCCTTTCCGGTGTGTCCCCCACACGTGATCCGGTTGCTCTAGTTGGATGCAAAGTGGCCGCGGTTTGCGCGGACGGTGATTGTGCCGCAGATACCCCACCAGCGCAAACGCGCGTCAAATAGTCCCCCGCCCGACCAGGCTGGACGAGGGATTTAGGGGGAGAGTGTTACACAAAAAAATTAATTGATCGTGCAAAGCGATTGCCTTGCCGGGACGTGTGTCACCCCAGGGCTTACATGGTCATGGTGCGGGTCAACTGTTGGATGGCCTGCGCATAGGCCCCTTCCGGATCGGATACCACCAGCGGCATCCCGCGCCGGATGGCATTGGCGTGATCGGGCGTGTAGGGGATTTCCGCGGACAAGGGACGTTTGAGCGCCTTCTGGATCGTGTCTGGCGGTACGTCGCGCGTGGGCCGGATTTGGTTGAGTACCACGCGCACGCGCCCCATTTCCACGCCCAGGTTTTGCAGCGCGGTCAGAAATTGGCCCGTACTCTGGATCGACAGCAGGTCATCGGCCATCACCACCACGACCGCCCGCGCGACTAACAGCGCCCCGATTGACGCGGAATCCAGGTGCGGTGCATCGACCACCACGTGGCTGTAGGTGCTGCCTAGTTCCTGTAAAATATTTTGCGTAGCGATGGTGGACAGCGTTGGTGTGCCCGGTATCGCCGGAGCAGGCAGCACCGCCATACCGGACGGTGGATGTTCGATAAGCAGTTGGTTGACGATGCGCGGATCAAACGTGTTCCCCTTTGCCACCAGTTCGCTCCAGTTGTGCGGTGACGGCAGGTGGAGATGCAGCGGAATGTGACCGCTGGATGTGCTCAAGTCCACCAAACACACCTGGCGGCCCCGGTTGACGAGGGTAAATGCCAGGTTGACGGCAATCGTTGTGCTGCCGGTCCCGCCGCGCAGGCTGATCACGGTCATGATCGGCAAACGGCCTTTGATCGTGTCGGCGCTGAGCGCATCGCTAAAATCGACGGCGGGCTGTTCGAGTGTTTCAATGGCCTGTAATTGGCTCGGTGGCCGGGGTGGCACGCTCGAAGGGCGGGGGGGTGGGGTAGGCGAGCGCGGGATTGGTTCGGTCAGCAGGCCGGTATGCACGCGGTAGTTAACACCGGCACGCAGCACGGCGTCAACGCGGTCGGTCAGTTCGTGGGAGGTGACCGGCTTCGACAAAAAGGCGTTCGCCCCGGCTTCCAGCGCCATGTGTTTATCCATGGGCTGGCTGCGGGCTGTCAGGATGATGATCGGGATACGCGCCGTGCGCGAGTCCTCACGCATACGCCGCACGACATCATACCCGCTGAGCCCCGGCATCATGACATCAATGATCGCCAGTTCGTGCTGGTTTTTGGCCGCCAGCGCGATCCCTTCTTCACCGCTATCGCTGATCTCAACCTGGTGGCCCACGCGCTCAAGCATCAGCTTGACCATCTGGAGGAGATTGGCGTCATCGTCAATTACTAATATGCGGGCCATGTTTTACCTTTATTAACCATTCCATGCCTGTTTTCGTATTCTACCACTGTTCCGCATATAGGGAGCCAACTTTTATTTTTTTAATACACAAAATGCTTCGATCTGACCCCGATTGACGAGGATCGCGCCGCCTTCAAATACAATTTCGCGGTGGCCGATCAACACAGCTCTCGCGTTGAACAGGGGAATAAACTGTTCGGGTGTGGTGCGTATGAAATTGCCCACATTAACCGATGGGTGCAGATTCAACATGCCGTTGACTTCGAAGCCCCCCACGATCAAAAAGACCGGTCGCTGGGCATGATCTGGCCCCTTGTACTGGCCCTGGCGGCGCGGCAAGCCGCTTTCAGGCTCGCTGAGCACCACGAGTTCCAGGTTACTTTTACGCACATGGCCGCTTTCATAATTGGCGCCCAGCGACGCCGGGTCCAACAGCGGCGAAATAAACATACGCTCAAGCTGGATAAACAGCTCCATGTGGTGGTTAAGCTGGTCCATCAAGGGATCGCCGTGCAGGTCAGCTTCGCCGTTAATTCGGTACGAGGCGGTCAAATAGTCACCGGCAACGTACCCTTTGCGGATCGTTGCTTTTTGCGTGCCGATCATGATCGTTTGCCTATTCTCTCACACGTCCGATGCCTTCATGTTGTAACCGCCAACCAGCCGGACGGCGGCGTTAACGGGGCGTGGCATTGAATGCGTTGACGGCATTCGCTACTGCCGGGTCCAGCGTGTCTAACCCCGGATCGGTGGGCATGTCGATGCTCCATTCGCTGCTGCGTTCGATGGCTGCCCCGTCCACCAGGGTATTGATCCACAGGTCAAAATAACCCTGTTTGCTGGCTTCGATTTCATCTTCCGTCAGGGTTTGCATGCGCCGGTCGAGCACTTCGATCAGGTGCAGGCCGTACTCGGTTTCGACCGGGCCGACCAGCGTGTTGAGGTCGGCATCGCGCACGGCGTCGGCATATGCCTGGGTCAGATAACTGAGCGTGACCCAGCCCAGGTCACCCCCATTGACAGCGCTCGATTGGTCGTCGGACATAGTCGCTGCCACATCTTCGAACGCTTCACCATTGTCGAGGCGCTGCTGAGCGTTGGTGATACACAGTTCGGCGGCGGCGCGTTCGTCACCGGTGGGCGGCGTGATATTTGACATGTTGCCCGGATGAAAACCGCACAGGATGTGGCGCGACTGCACGGCCATTTCTTCGGTTGGCACGTTCGCGCCCAGGTAGTCAAACAGGGCGCTGTGCAGCGCTTCGGTCGCGAATATCTCGCGGATGTCATCCCGGCTCATGCCGGATGCGGCGCTTGCTTCGGTATACCAGGTGTCGATGAAAACCTGGGCGGTGTCACTGGTTGTGATCTGTTCGGCGGGCACGTCGGTCCACAGGCTGAAAAAATCGTCTTCAAACGCCTGTACGTCTTCTGCGGTTGGCCCGACGCCGACATCGGCGCCGGTTTGCCACAACAGCCGTTCTTGTTCCATCTCGATGAGTACGGCGCTGCCCAGCACCAGCGGATTTTCGAGGTTGTACAACAGGGTGCTCACGTAGTCAGGCACCAGCACCAGGTTTCCGGCGGTCAGCTCGTGGACTTTCACCAGCTCGTTGATGTACTGCCAGCGCACGAAGCGCACACGAGCATGGAACACGTCCCGCGTGATCGCGTCATCATTCACCCGTGAAACGATCATGTCCTGCGAATAGACCTGGCCCGGTGCGGCGATCACGCCTGCCAGCATCAGCGCGATGATCAGCAGGTGTCGCCATCCGGCCCGGCAGCAGCCTGATAGGATGTGGTGGCGAAACGCCAAACAAACAGACAGCATGACAGACCTTTCTGGTAATGCTGCGTGATGATTCACTGAATCAGCATGTATGATAGCGGATTTCGCGTGGTGGCGATAATGCCAACTCCCGCCCACACGCCACGCTTAGAGGGAAAAATGCTGCCCGTTCACGGTCGTCCAGCGTGGTTTTAGTTTGCCGGGTCAGGCTGGTTCCCTGGGCTGCATTGTCATCTAAAAACTCGCCAACCAGGCGCCATGTACGCCTTGCTGCGATGGGGTGCTGGCCGGACGGTCGGAAGGATTAGCGCAGACTGCGTACCAGGAAGACGTCAACCGCCTCCTCGCGCCCACGGACCACGTGTGATCCTTGCGATTCGACTTTCACGTCGTTTTGAATCAGGCTGTAGGTGTCCTCGCTGATCAGAATCCGGTTCCCTTTGCTGAGTCCCTGCAACCGGCTGGCGAGGTTAACGGTATCGCCAATGGCGGTGAAGTCCATGATTTCTTGTGTGCCGACATTACCCACAATCGCCCGCCCGGTGTGGATGCCAAAATTGACGTTAAGGCGGAACTCCGGGGCCAGTTCACGCTGAAACTCGCCGAGTGTCGCGTGGATTTTAAGCGCGGTGCGTACTGCCCGCAGCGCATGATCGATCTGTGGCAGCGGCGTGTTGTACAGCGCCATCACGCCGTCGCCCAGGAATTTGTCGATCGTGCCGCCGTGCCGTTTGATGTGGTGTACAATCAGCGAATGATAACGGTTAAGCACGTCTAACAGGCGGCCCGGCTCGGTTTGTTCGGCTATCGTCGTGAAGTTTTCCAGGTCGGCAAACAGGACCGTGACAATCGCCTCGGCCCCGCCCAGCGTAACGCGGGTGGGGTCTTCGAGAAGCTGTTCGACGATCTCATGTGCGACAAAACGCTCGAATGCCTGGCGCAGTTGCTGGCGTTGCTGGCGCAGGCTGTCGGTATATTCTTTGGCGCGAAGCTGGGTGTTGATGCGGGCGATCAGTTCACGCGGGTGAAATGGCTTGACCAGGTAGTCATCGGCGCCTAGCCCCAGCCCGGTCACGCGTGACTCAACGTCAGACAGCGCGGTTAACATGATCACGGGGGTTTTGGCGGTTGCGGGGTTCTTTTTGATGGTTTCGACAACCACAAACCCATCCATTTCTGGCATGTTGACATCCAGGATAACGAGATCGGGCGGTTCAGCCTGGATTTTCTCCAATGCGATCTTGCCGTTTTCGGCCAGTACCGGCTTGTGACCCAGGCTGAGCAAAATATCGCGCACCAGCTCGCGACTGTCGCGGTTGTCCTCGGCAACAAGCACCGTAGCGTGATTCATGCTCCCATCTTCACCTTGTGATGCCGCGTCGTTATTTAGCCCAGAAAGTGCGCCAGTTTGCTGGCCAATTCGCGGAGGTCTATCGGCTTGGAAACGTAATCATCACACCCGGCGCTCAGCGCTTTTTCACGATCGCCGACCATGGCATGGGCCGTTAGGGCAATGATAGGGATGTGTGACAGTGTATCGTTCGCCTTGATTTTTTGGGTCGCCGCCCACCCATCCATCCTGGGCAGCGAAAGGTCCATCAAGATCAGGTCTGGGATCTCGGCTTCGGCCTTGGTCAGACCTTCTTCGCCATCGACCGCGACGAGCACTTCATATTGCAGCGATGCCAGGACGTCAGTGATGAGGATGCGATTGTCAGGATTGTCTTCTACGACCAGAACACGTTTTACCATAAGCCTGTGCGCACGCTGTGGCATGCCCCCTTCCCTTGTATGGCGATATGGTTAAATAGTAGCGTATTGTATGCCTGTTTGCACCTATTCGCACTCACCGTCAGAGTGATATCCTTACTCGTATAGTGAGTGTGCGGCCAACACGGCCACGGTTAGCGCGCGTAGGCTGCTGTTGCTGCCGGATAGTGTCTATAGTGTGATGTTATCACTCATCGGGTGATCAGTGCCAGTCGATATGTCAAATAACATGAAAACAATTGAGCCGGAACTGTACGGGCCGCCCATGTGCATGTGCAGGTTTGTATACTCCTGATATTATGTCGTGTGCTGGACACATTTTGGGCCGCGCCCGTTTATGATGCGGGTGAACCGCGATGCCCGGCCATCCAGGCCGCGCCAAAATCGACCAGCGCCCGCTGCCGGATCAGCCGGGCGGCTGCACACGCGACCTTGCCCAGTCGAAGCGTGTCGCGGTTGTCCGGTTCGGCGGCCTGCTCGAACGCGGCGCCAATGGTCACAAAATCGGAGTCATCGATATCGACGTTTTCAAATGTGATCCACTGCCGCACCCCGTCCACCAGGACCGGCGCGCCTTCGGTGATCGTGCGCTTGCCGGGCCAGTCGGCGCGGTATTCGGCCAGGTGGAGCGACGTGTTGCTGTCATACCCGACCCCCAGCAGCAGCACCCAGCCATCGAGATCATACATGCGCGCCAGCGGGGATGTTTCGCCCAGCCCGTGCGCGAACTGGTGATCAGCCGTGATCACGTCACGCCTGGCGCCCCATGCCGCGAACGACACCTGCGGGTGAGCGCTGCGCACCACGCCGCGCTGTTTGCGGAAACACGCCGGAATCTTCCCCATGCCGCGCGTCGGCGTCAGATCGGGATCATAAGCGGGCATCGTCTGCCGGATGGTGTCCCACCACGCGTCGGGAACCGGCGGATTCTGCCAGTTGGCAGGGTCGGACAGATCGCCGGATTGGGTGGGCATGACCAGGGTGCCCGCCGTGCTGATGGCGCGTTCCAGGGCCAGCACGACCGCCGGAGCGCCGCCGCATACCCAGCCTAACGCGCTTAACGACGAGTGTACGAGCAGGGTCATGCCGCGCGTGACGCCGAGGGCTTGCAGGTCGGCGATCAGTGACGCGACGGTGGCCGGTGTGCTGGCGGCTGAAACGGTATCGTGTTCGCTCATGTCAGGAGTATCTCTTTTTGATGCAGCGCGTTTGACCTGGTCCGGGGTCAGGCGCCCGCGCGTGTCAAGTACGCGCGCGTCACGTACGCGCCGCCATCGCCTGAATGTGTCGCCCGGCGGTCTTGTGGTCCACGGCGGGCAGCGTGACAAAAAACGTCGTGCCCTGTCCGGGCTGGCTGATCAGCCAGATACGACCGCCGTGCATCTCGACCAGCTTTTTGGTGATCGCCATGCCCAGGCCGGTGCCCTGGTATTGGCGCGTGCTGGAGCTGTCCAACTGTTGGAATTCGGCAAACACGGCGTCGTAGTTGTCGGGATGAATGCCGATCCCGGTATCAACAAATTCGAGCTGGACCATGCGGTTGCCCTGGACGCCCAGCGCGCGAATGGTGATGCTGCCTTCCGATGTAAACTTGATCGCGTTGGCGAGGATGTTGGTCACGATCTGCTGGGTGCGGACCTCGTCGGCCCACAGGTGCGGCGTGTCGGCGAATTCACGCACGATCGACAGGCCCTTTTCAGTCGCCAGCGGTTCAATCGTATTGAGCACCCCTTCGAGCAGCGCCGCCGTATCCAGCGCGGCCCACTCCAGCGTAACGCGGCCACTCTCGATCCGGTTTAAATCCAGCACGCCGTTGACGAGATCGAGCAGGTGGTGCCCGTTGCGGATCACTTTTTCCAGCCGGTCGCGCTGCGTATCGTTGAGCGCGCCGTATGTGCCGTTCACGACAAGCTGGGTGTAACCGATAATACTGTTGAGCGGGGTGCGCAGTTCGTGGCTCATGTTGGTCAAAAACTGGTTTTTCATGCGGCTGGCGGCTTCGAGTTCGTCGTTATGCATGGCCAGCTTTTGATTGAGCGTGGCCAGCGGGTTAAATAACTCAAAGCGCAGCACTTGCCGCCCCATCACCACCGCCGACGCGGCCAGGAAAAGCGCGCTGAAGGGCACCGGCACAAGCGGCCAGATGACGGTCGCGGAAACCACGCTCAGCATGACAAATACCGGCGCCAACCACAGCCAGCGCGAGCGCTCGCCTTGCATGCGCCGCAGCACGACCGCCGTGGTGAGCAAATAGCCGATCATCAGGCTGGCCGACACCAAGCCATAGGGGGTCCAGTGGCCCTGGTAGCTGCCGTCTTGGGTGGCCACCGGCTCGAAGTCGTTGACCAGCCTGCCATCCCACATGCTCACGAGTAAAATCACGACCAACACCAACCCACCCCCGCGCACTATGCGGATCGTGAGGGTGTGGATTCCGGAGAACTCGGACGCAAAGAAAAAGGTCATGACCACGAACAGAATGTACAGGGTCATGGCGAGGTAAAAGATTTCGGCGGGATCAGCGTTGAGTTCATCCACAAAGCGCGCCAATCCGTTCACGAGGCTGTACGCCATCAACAGCAGCATGACGGCGGCAAATAACTGGTTGGCGCGGCGGCGTGGTGCCTGCCACAATACCAGCATGAGCAGCGCCGCCGCGATGACGGCTGTCATTACATTGGCCGACAGCACGATCAGCGTTACGTTTGACAGCTTCATGGGGCGGACTCCTGATGCGGGGGGGCGGTGTTCACCAGACGCCGGACACTGTCGATCAACTGCTGCTCGTTGATGGGTTTGGTGATGAATCCGGCGGCTCCACTGTCGCTGAGTTTCTGGTGATCGGTGATGACCGACACGATCAGCACCGGGATCGATCGCAGTTGGTTGTCCTCACGCAGTTGGGCGAGCACCTGCATGCCGTCGGCGTGCGGCATGACCACGTTGAGTGTGATCAGTGACGGTGAAATTTCACGGGCCAGGCGCAGCCCGTCTTTAGCGCTGGATGCGCCGTACACCTGAAAACTGGCGTTCTCCAGGTACTCCTGGATGGTTTCGATGGCATCGGTATCGTCGTCAATCACCAGCACAACGCGCCCCCTGGCGTTTGGGCCGGGTTTGAACTCAGCCCGCGCGGCTGCCGATACCGCCGCCGCAGGCAGCGCTACATGAAAACTGCTGCCCATGCCGGGTGTGCTTTCGAACCAGATATGCCCGTTGTGCATTTCAACCAGATGCCGCGCCAGCGTTAGCCCCAGCCCGGTCCCTTCGTGGCGGCGTGTAGGTGATTCGGTGGTTTCTTGAAATGCCTTAAAGACATGTTCCTGTTTTTCCGGCGGGATGCCGATCCCGGTATCGATCACGCTCAGGATGATCTGGCGGCGTCCGGCGTCATGGTTACCCCGCACGGTAACGCTGCCTTCATCGGTGAACTTGATCGCGTTTGATATCAGGTTCCACGCGATCTGATAGGTGCGGGCACGGTCTGCCCACAGCACAGGTAGATTCGCATAGTCGCGGTTGATCGCCAGCCCTTTGCTCTGGGCCTGGGATGAAAAACTCTCTAGCAGTTCGTTGAGCATGGTGGTGATATCAATAGCTTCCGGGTTGAGTGCCAGGTGTCCGGCTTCGATCTTGCTCAAGTCCAGCACGTCGTTGATCAGGTCCAGCAGTAAATAACCGTTGTGCACGACTTTTTCCAGGCGGTCAACCTGAAGCGCCGACAAATTACCATACGTGCGGTTGAGCACCAGGTTGGTGTAGCCAATAATACTGTTGAGCGGGGTGCGGAGTTCGTGGCTCATGTTGGCCAAAAACTGGCTTTTCATGCGTGTTGCTTCGTCTAGCTCGATGTTTTTGGCGATAAGCTCCTGGTTCAGGTCAATGAGCGGCTGGAACACGTGGCGTGTGAGCACGGAGCGCCCCAAAAACACCACCGCGATCGTAATGCCTGCCGCGTTGATCGCGTATTGGCTCAGGCTGGGTTTGATGGCAAATGACGCGATCCCCAGGGTCAAAAAGACGACCGGCACGGCTAACTCGTGGGTTTTGGGGTGGCGGTGGCGAAAAATCAAATAATAGATGCTGCTGCCCAGGTACACCAGGATCACCCCGATCCCGATCGACCCGATCGGGGTGATCTCGTAACGATACGCGCCGCTGGACAGCGGTTCCAGGTTGTCGAAAATCGCGTCGCCCCACACCAGCCCGATCCCGATCAATGCCGCCGGGACGGTGGTCAGGTGCTCAATACGGCGCAGCGGGTGTGGCACCCCGGCAAACGCCAGTAAAAAGTTAAACAACAGCACAACCGCCGCGATGTAAACCGTCGCGCTGCTGTACAGCAGGGCTTTTGCGTCCAGATTGAACTGCTGCGCTACCGGCCACACGGTGTTAAACATGCCATGCAGCGCAAACATAGTCATTGCCAGGCTGAAGTACAGGTTGCTGCGCCGCCGCGAGTCTTCAAGGACGATCAACAGCGCAAGTGCTGCACTAAAGGTGGCCAGTGTTGCGTTGGTTGCCAGGCTGAAATATCCTGCTATACCGATCGACATGATCCGCTTTTTTTGAGTGAACTTGATGCCAGCCGATACCCCGTATTGTACCGGGTTCGTTATTATGGTACATCACGTACCGGTTTTGTGCATCATATCAGGTTGGGGTATCAGGGGCATCACATCAAACTGGGTGTTGGTTTTTTCCCCGTCCTGATAGTGATTCCGCCAATAATACCTGTTTGGGGGCGGCGAAAACCTACGAAAACGCCGTGTGGTTCGCCGCATGGGCCGCGTCATCGAGCGCGATCACCAGGCTGTGCAGCAGGCTGTTTTCAGACGTTTTTTGCTGGCGGATCACGCGGGCGGTGTGGGCAAACACGGCGGTATCATCGATGTCCACAGTGCTCTCGGCACATAACACCAGCAGCGGCACATGACGGCGGCCCGGCTCGTTACGCAGCAGTTGTACGACTTCAAAACTGCTGATAGCGGTTGTGTTGAGGTCGAGCAGGACCAACCCCGGTTTGTTAGTGGTGTCGCGCAGCCACGCCAGTGATGTCTGGGCATCCTGGCACCCGGCGAGGGTCGTGATCCCCTCACTGTTCAGGAAATTACACAGGGTATCGCGTTCGTCCGGATCGTCGTTGATGATCACTGCCGGATCGCTGACTTGTTCCCGCTGGATGTGTGCCAGCGCGGCCAGTAATTCGTCACGCTGGACCGGGCAGCGAATACACGTGCTCCGGCCCAATACCAGCCCGCTCGGTTCATCGTCGATGACACTCACAATGACCAGTGGAATAACCGCCGTCGCCGGATTCTGCCGGAAGCGCCAGATCACTTCCCAGCCGGACAAACACGGCATCAGGATGTCAACCAGGATCGCGGCGGGGCGAACATCGTGAGCCCGTGCCAGCCCGCTGGCGCTGTCGGACGCACGCACCACGTGATAACCGCCCGCTTCCAGGGTCGCGGTCAGGATATCGGCGGCTTCGCTGCGGTCTTCGACAATCAACACGGTGGGCCTGCCGGTGGCGGGTCCGGCGGAGTGGCCCAGGTCGGCGCTGGTGATTTCAAGGGCGGGCAGGGCTACAAAAAAGGTGCTGCCTGCGCCCGATTGGCTGCGAACCCAGATGCGCCCGGTGTGCAGTTCAACCAGCCGTTTGGTGATCGCCAGTCCCAGCCCGGCACCCTCGTATTGGCGCGTGGCGCTGCCATCGGCCTGCCGGAATTCCTCAAAAATCCGCGCCTGGTCCTCCGGTGGGATGCCGATACCCGTGTCTTCCACGCTGATCACCAGCCAGCGGCGGTCCTCCAACCACCCGGTCACGGGTAGCGCAAAGTCGGCGCTCTGGCCGTCTTCGACGATCACACTCTGTGCCGACAGCCGGATATGTCCGTGTGTGGTGAACTTGATGGCATTGCTCAGCAGGTTGACCAACACCTGCCGGATGCGCAGTTCGTCGGCGTGGATCAGGTGCAGCGGTGACTGAAAATGAACCTGCATGTCGATGTCTTTACCGGCCAGCAGGGGGTCGATAGTGGCCAGCAGCCCGTCGGTCATCGCTTCCAGGCTGGTCGGCCCCAGGTTGAGTTCCAGGCGACCGCCTTCGATCCGGCTCAGGTCGAGAATATCGTTGATCAGGGCCAGCAGATCATGCCCGTTGCGGAAGATTTTTTCGACACGGTCGGCCTGCTTATCGGTGAGTGGGCCGTAGATGTTGTTGAGCATCAATTCGCTGTACCCGACAATCGAGTTGAGCGGTGTACGCAGCTCGTGGCTCATATTGGCCAGAAATTTACTCTTGTACCGGTTGGCTTCGAGCAGTTCGTCGTTGAGTTGTTCGGTGCGTTCTTTTTCGGCAGCCAGGTCATTAAACGCCAGCCGCAGGTCGTTATTCAAGGCGCTAAGCTGGGTGTTGGCTTCGCTGAGCGGGATGAACAACTGCCAGCGCAGTACGGCATACCCGATCAGGATCGCGGCCACTGTCGCCAGCACACCGCTGATCGGATATCCGCGCAGCGGCGCGAACAGGTTGATCAGGTAACCGGCTGGCAGCAGCAGGGCCGGGATGCGCAGCGGGGCGGCGCGGGGATCGTCGCTGCGCTGCAATACCAGCCACGCGATCAGGCTGTAGGCGAATACGTGGGCCAGGATAGCATAACCCATCGGGAGAAAATCATACTGCGCTTTTACCTGGCCGGTTTCAGTGTACGCGACAGCTTCATGGCTCCACAGGGCGATGGCTGCCCCGATCAAAACCACGACCGTCCACAGCGTCAGCCCGCGCACGAACCGGTAAGTGGGGCGGCACAACACGATCACGAACCAGTACAGCGTAACCGGCGCGACGGCCCGGCTTAACATCATGACGTAAAAATCGTCAGTTTCGCTCAAGGAGTTGATGTCCGGGAGCAGGCGAGCCAGCGACGCGTAAGAAGCGGCGCCGACCGCTGCTAAGTAGAGCGAAAACCACACGTTGAGCATGGTGCGGCGCGGCTGGATCAGCATCACAAATATCAGGCCCATTGTAATGCCCAACGACAGCCCATTAGCCAGTAACATGACGGTGTGTTGCAGGTTCATCTCAGGGTGTATCCAGGCTGGTGATACGATCTGGACTGGCGACCGGCAGGATAAACGTGAATTCGCTGCCGATGCCTATCTGGCTTTCAACCCAGATCGCGCCGCTCATGGTTTCCACCAGTTTTTTAGTGATCGCCAGGCCCAGGCCGGTCCCCCCATAAGCGCGGGTGGTGCTGCCGTCGGCCTGGCGGAACTCGTCAAAAATGATCGTCTGGTTTTCCGGGCTGATGCCGATCCCGGTATCGATCACGGATGTCAGGATCAGCCTGGCGCCGTCTTGTTCGATCAAGCTGCTCTTGATCGTAATGCTGCCTTGCGCGGTGAACTTGATGGCATTACTCAACAGGTTGGTGATGATCTGCCGCAGCCGGTTGGGGTCGGCATACACGCGCGGCAGGTCCGCCGGGACATTGATCAACATCGCCAACCCGCGCTCACCGGCCTGTGATTCCATCGTCTGGACTACCGCAATGATCGATTCGTACACATCCACGGCCTCGAATTGAAGTTCCATGCGCCCGGCGTCGATTTTGCTGAGGTCAAGCAGATCGTCGATCAAGGACAGCAAATTGCGGCCATTGCGCGCGATGCGCTCGATACGGTTGCCCTGCTCCTCGTTGAGCTTGCCGTAAATTTCGGCCATCAGCCCGTCGCTGAAACCGATGATCGAGTTAAGCGGCGTGCGCAGTTCGTGGCTGATCGTGGCCAGGAACTGGCTTTTCAGGCGGTTGGCTTCCGACAGTTCGACCGCGCGCTGTTCGAGTTGTTTGAACAACAGCGCGTTGTCGATGGCGACTGACGCCTGGGCGACCAGGGTTTGAGCGAGCCGGATGCTGCCATCGGTGAAGATGCGGCCCGGCTCGTGATCGATCCAGGTCACGACGCCCAATACACGGTTGCCAGCGATCATGGGCAGCACAAGCTGGCTGTGTGCGTTTATGTTTTCGAGCAGTTGGCGCGCGCTGGCATCGACGTTTGGATCGTGTACGTAGACGGTGATCGGCTGGCGGTTCTGAATGGCGGTGGCCACCGCCATGTGTTCGTCCAGGAGCAGCAGCGCGCGATCAGCCTGCGAGCGGCGGTTGCCGCCATTATTCGGGGCGTGGTAGTGGGCTTCGATACGCACCGCGTTAAGATTCGTCTCGTACAGCCCGACCATGCAGGTTGACGTATTGAGCGCTTGGCCCAGGTGACGCACCATCGCGTGTGTGAGTTCGGTATAGTTCAGGAGCGCGGTCAGGTCCTGGCCGATCTCATACACGATGATTTGTTCGTGGAGCCGCTGCTGTGTTTGGGCGTAGAGCCGCGCATTTTCGAGCGCGGTGCTGAGCTGTGCGGCCAGTGTTTCCAGCGCGATACGCTCCAGATCGGTGAACGCATTGAGCTGGGTTGACAGCACATCGATCGCGCCGATGATCTGTTCACCCCGGCGCAGCATCACGGTAATACAACTTTGCAGGCTGTGTTGTTCTTCGAGCGAAACATAGTCGGGATCATAACGCACATCGGGCACAACCTGCGTCTGGTTTTCGCGGATCCCGCGCCCCACCACGCCCTCATCGATCGGAAATGAGTAATCCTCCGGGGGCAGCAGCTTGGGCGAGCGGGCAGCGCTGGCGCATATTTCAACGCGCTGCCGGTCCTCGGTCACGCGCATGACGTGTACGGCCTCGTGGCCGAGCATGTCGTAAATGCTGTGTGCCGCGCGGTCGAACAGGCTCTTCGTTTCCAGGATCGCGTACAGGTTTTGGCTGATGCGGTTGATCTGGTTAAGCATATCGGCCCGGCGGCGTTCGGCAGCGAACATCTGCGCGCTGGACAGGCCGACCGCGATCTGGTTGGCGATGGTCTGCACGATGGTGATCTGGTCGGTGGTAAATTCCTCGCTTTGCTGGTTGATCAGGTGCAGCACACCCAACGTGCGTTTGCGCGTGTTGAGCGGGCAGGCGAGCACATTCTGGCAGTGCGGCCCGGACTCCGGCGGGGGAGTCGGGCTGTAGAAGTATTCGCCGGTATGGTATACGTCAACCAGGTATCCCGGCCCATCGAGCGGTTGAGGGGTGCGCGGCCAGGTTTGGGCCAGGCCGAATAACGATTGTTCGTGAACTCCAAGCTGGTACGTGACATGATCCGGCAGCAGCAGTTGGGCGCCTTCACAGTTGAGCAGATCGGATGTTTCGCGCACGGCGTTGATCAACATCTCGTCCAGGTTGAGTGTCGCGCTGGTGATGCGTGCCAGCCGTTGAAGCGCGGCGGTTTCGCGCAGTTGGACTTGTACACTCTCAGTCAGTTGGCTGTGATCCAGCGCCAGTTCACGATAAAGCTGGATCGTGTACAACACCAGTGCTGTCTGGTCGGCCATCGTCTGCAAAATGGCGAGATGCTCGCTGGTGAACGCGTTAGGCTGGTGGCTTTCCAGGTTATAAACACCCAACAACTCGCCGCCAAACACGATCGGCACCACCAGTTCGGCGCGCGAGTCAGGATCAATAAACTCGCTGCGCGGATCATCCCGCATGTCAAGGATCATTTCGGGTTGTTTACGTTCGGCAGCTTGCCCGACAATGCCTTTACCCAGCGATACACGCTTGATCACCAGCGAACTGTCCCCAACGTAAACATGCGGCAGCAAAACCTGCGTGTCGGGATCAAAGAGCGCCAGTCCGCCGCTGTCAAACGGGATGGCTTCGCGGATGCGTTGCACGGTGTTCAGCAGCAAGTCACTGATATCAAACGGCAGGGTAGCCATGTGTTGTGTCATAGTCAACCACAGTAATTAAAGAGAAGTTGTTGAACTGCGTTTTCTCAGAGCGTGTAATCGGGTGTAGCCAATACGATCACCATTTGTCCTACCGTCCTTTTATAGTCGCTTACGCCTGTTGGGGCAAATGCCTGCCATCGCGTCACAAGGTAATCGCTTCAAATGGATGGTTGAGGTTTTGTTATAACGCCTTCCCCCTAATCCCCCTTCCAACCAGGCTGGACGGGGGACTTTTTTACACGGGGTCGCTGCATGTGCGCCCGCAACTGGCTGTTTTTGCCCCTCTTTGGCTTGGCCGGGGAGGGGCAGCCGGGCGTAGCCCGGTGGGGAGGGGCGTTTTGGATTTTGAAGCGATAGCCCTGCCTCGCGGCAGGTGCTTGTCGCACGTGTCGCCGGTGCGTGTCGCCGGTGCGTGTCGCCGGTGCGTGTCGCTGGTGCGTGTTGTAGGACCGTGTAGATCATGCGTTTGGTGGCAGCGGTCGTTGTGGCATGCGTGCGCGGTGCCGCCGCCTAGACCACCATATCGGGCGGGAACTGCTCTTTATAGCGCTGTATCGATTGCAGAATCACCTGGCGTGCAACGTCTGCGCCTTCCCAGCCTTGGGGTGTCACCTGGATGCCTTGAAGCTGTTTGTACGTCTGGAAAAAGTGCGCCACCTCGTTTAGGAAGTGCTTGGGCACGGCGGTGATATCGGTGTAATCGTCAAAGATCGGATCGGTCGCAGGCACAGCCAGAATTTTGTCATCCGGATCGCCCCGGTCGATCATGTGGAAAATGGCGATCGGGCGCGCTTCGATCACGCATCCGGAAAATGTTGGCTCGTTAACCATGACCATGATGTCCATCGGGTCACCGTCTTCGGCGAACGTCTGCGGGATCAGCCCGTAATCGCTGGGGTAGTGCATAGGACTGTACAGCACCCGGTCGAGTTTGATCACACCGGCTTTTTTGCTGTACTCGTATTTGTTCCGGCTGCCTTTGGGAATCTCCACAATACAATACACGGCGTTGGGGACATTCGGGCCGGGGGGTAGGCTGTGCCACAGGTTAATGGCCATAGGTGCTTAACCTCATTGTCATGATCATGCAGGCCAGTGCGCTGGCTGGTATCCGGTCTTATGCTAATTGTAACCTATAGTGCTGGCTGGTGATCGCTGATTTCCCCGTCGGCCTATTGTTCAGGACGGGGATAGGGCTGGTCTTCATGCTGAGAGGGTGCAGTTTGGGGAACGTACCGGTTGGGCGGCGGGCCGGATTCGCCGATCAGGACTTCCAACTGCCGGATCGCGCATTCGTCGTACAATACCACCCGGCACACGTCACATTGCCAGGCCGGGATATTGGGCATATGTACCAGGCTGTCCTCGTATGCATGTACGTAGGTATGTTGGGTCGGGTGGAGGTGACCGAGATGGCAGTATGGGCAGGTATTGGATTCTGGTGGTTGATTTGTCTGGTTTGACATGGCCTGTGCGTCAATAGGGGTTCGAATAAGGCGGTGTGGGTGTGGCTGGCGGCGGAAATGCCGAAGACGTGAACCCGGTTTCGGGTGGAATAATGGTCGGCGTAGGTGTAAGTGTGGGCGTAGGCGTGATCGTTGGCAGCGGCATCCCGCGTTGTTCGTCGAATGACTCGTGTTCGATCAATCCCCAGTCTTTGGGCGGCCAATAACGTACAAAAGCCCGTCCCACGAGGTACTTCCGGTTGATCGGGCCAAAATCCTGTGAGTCTTTGCTGGAGCCGCGATTATCACCCAGAACAAAATACTCCTCCGGCCCCACGACCCATTCCCCGTCACATGTTTTTCCCCGGCACCAGTTTTCGTTATCGATATAGGGTTCTTCCAGCCGTTTGCCGTTGACATAAACCCGGCTGTCCTGAATGGTGACAGTTTCACCGGGCAGCCCGATCACACGCTTGATGAAGTCGCGGTCCGATTGCAGCGGGTAATGAAACACGACCACGTCACCGCGACCGGGTTCGCCGAGAATATACGACAGGCGGCTGACGATGATAAACTGGTCGGTGTTAAAGTTGGGCAGCATGCTGTGCCCGTCCACCACAAAACGCGCCGTCGCCAGGTTCACAAATGTGTAAATCGCGGCGATCAGCAGAACGGTTTCGATCGTTTCGCGCAGAAACGAACCGGACTGCCGCAGGCGCGGGCGGGGCACGTTGGTGAAAACCTCCTCAACCGGAAGCATGGGGATACCGGATGGAACAGGTGTTATGGGTTCGTGTGAAACGGTCAAGATGGCCTGCTTTGTGTTGTGTTTTTCGATCGTGCCGGGATGTTGGGCCGGAATTGGGGTCCAGGCAGAAAAACCAGCACCCACTATAACGCATCGAACCCCGGCTGACAATGGGCAACCGCGCACAGTGCATGCAGAATGTATCAGGGATTTCGCCCGGCGGTTTATACCGGCCAGTCCCCCGACGCATAACCGACACCCAATGTCTTTGGCCCGACGTGTACGCCCAGCACCGGCGCAGTGGGCACGACTGTCGCCAGGACGCAGTCAAACTGGTCCTGCAGCCGGGTTATGAGCTGGTCGGCCAGCGTAGAGTCATCGCCATAGAGCGCAATAGCGCGCAGCTTGTTGTCTTCGCCCACGTCCTTGGCGATGCGCTCGACGAATACGTCAATGGCTTTAGCCAGGCTGCGCGCGCGTCCGGCGGAGACATAGGTCCCGGCGGCATCGCCTTCCTTGGTCACGGTGATAATGGGCTTAATACGCAGTGCCTGCCCGATCTGGTAGCGCACGGCGCCGATACGCCCGCCCCGGTGCAAATAGGACAGGTCTTCGACGCTGAACAGCAGTTCGCCGCACGCGTGCGTTTGGCGCAGCAGGGGCAGGATCGCGTCCACACCGTATCCGGCCCGGATGGCACGCGCGGCGGTCAGGACTTGCAGCCCCAGCGCGGCTGAAAGCGTCCCGCTGTCCCATACCGTGATCGGGTAATCGGGCAGGCTTCGGGCGGCCTGCCGGGCCACGTTGACGGTTCCGCTCAAGCCTTCGCTGAGGTGAATCGACAGGATCGGTGCGCCCGTCTGGGCGATTTCACGGTACAGGGCTTCGAAATCGGGAACCGTCGGCTGGGACGTAGTCGGGTGTACATCACCGATTGCCAGCCGTTCGTAGAACTGTTCGTGCGTGATATCGATTCCGCTGCGGAACGATTCGCCGCCAAACAGGATGCTCAGCGGCGCGACGTGGATCGCGTACTGCTCGAACAGGTCGGGCGGCAGGTCGCAGGCGGCATCGGTGACAATGACGGGTAAGGTGTTGGGGGCAGGTGATTCGGGCATAGGACACTCCTCGATATGATCACAGGCGTGATGATACCAGTTAGCCCCACGCAACGCAGCGGGGCACGTTATAGTAGCGCAGCACGCGCCGAAATACCAGTTTGTGACCCTGTGCCTATGCAGCGAGCGCAGTTGCTACAGGGCAGACGCACTCACAAGTAATCAAATCAATGGTGTTGGCGGCATGAAAACAAGGTAGGGCAGGGATCAGGCCAGTGCCAGCAGGTTGTAGACTAAGATCGGCTTCTGGCGGCCTTTGACGGTGATTTCGCCTATCTCTTCGATCTCAACCTGATCGCTTATGCGGTTGTATACCTCTGACGATATCAAGATTTGGCCGGGCATGGCGCGTTCCTGAAGGCGCTTGGCGACGTTGACGGTGTCACCAATGGCGGTGTAGTTCATGGCTCTGGCCGTGCCGATGTTGCCAACTACCACTTCGCCCAGGTGCACGCCGATCCCAAATGCCAATCCTTCACCTGCAACACTGGTATTGCGCTCAGCGACCGCGATTTGCAGCGCCACCGCCGCATCAATTGCGCGATAGGGGTGATCGGGTTGGTCTTCGGGCGCATTAAAAAAGGCCATCACGGCGTCGCCCAGAAACTTGTCGAGCGTGCCCTCACGCCCAAAAATCACGTCTGTGGCGATCTTAAAGTATTCGTTCAGCAAGCTGACCACGTCTTCGGGCGGGGCATGTTCGCTAAAAGCCGTATAAGCGCGCATGTCAGCAAACAGCACCGAGATCTCGCGGCGGCGCCCGCCCAGTTGCAGGGCGTCCGGATTCTCAAGGACGCGGTCAACTACGCTCGGCGCGACGTAACGTTCAAATGCGCTGCGAATGGACCGGCTCTCTTGTTGGGTGGTTTCGCGGAGTGCGGCATAGTTGCGGGCGTTTTCGATGGCAATGGCGGCGTAGTCACCCAGCGCGCTGAGCATCGCGCCGTCCTGCTGTGTAAACGGGACCGCGTCAACTTGAAGGTTGGCGACGCTGATCACGCCCATGACACGCTCGCCGATCATCAGCGGGACGGCGGCAACGGCGGTAGGCAGCATGGGATTTTGGGCGCGGTGTTTGCGCAGTTCTTCCGGCGAAAACACAACCGCTTTGCCCGATTGGATGGCATGCCACGCGATCTGGTCGCTGCTGACTTCGTTAGTTGGCTGGGCGCTGGCGTCACCACGCTGTTTGACGGCCCGGCAGACGAGTTGGTTGCCGTCGAGCAGCAGCAGGCTGCCTTGTTCGGCCCCAATAACCTGGGTCGCGGCGTCGACAACCCGCACTAAAAGCTGTTCCATACTGACCAGGGCGGTGACACTTTTGCCGATCTGGTAGAGGGTGTTTAATTCCTGGACACGGCGGTTCAGGGTGCGATTGGCCTGGAGCAGGCGTTCGGTGAGCGCGTCTTTTTCACGGCGGAGCCGGACTTCGCTCAGGCAGCGATCCAGCGCGTCGAGCATCTCGTCCACGGTGTAGGGTTTTTTGACGTAGTCGCGTACCCCTTTGCGGTAGACCTCGATCGCGATCTCTTCGGACCCGTGGAAGGTCATCAGGATAACAGGGATACTCCAGCCTTCGTCGTTGAGCGCGTCGAGCACCTGCATGCCGTTCATACGCGGCATTTGCAGGTCCAGCAGAATCACGTCCGGGTGATACTTCCGCACCATATCCATGCCTTCAAGGCCGTCGCGGGCTACCAGGGCGGTATATCCGTTCGGCTTGAGGACATAATCAACGATGAATTCGCGGTTATCGCGTCCATCGTCGACGACAAGTACTCTGACTTCGTTGTCGTTCACAAGGGTGATTCAGCCCCCTCACTGGTGGAATACATCCGCCAGTCAGTATAGTGCAAATCGGTGAATGCGGCTACTACCGCTGCTGCCGTAAATCGGCCAGGCGTGGGGCATGCAGCAGGTAAACGGTGTGAGCCTGCTGCACGATTTCGGATACAATATGAAAAACAGGAACTGCCAAAAGGACTCGTATCTTGAAACCAAAAGTCCGCATCTGTCCCAACTGTAGCGCGCACGTTCTGGCCGATGATAACATTTGCCCGCGCTGTGACTTTGATCTGAGCCGTGTGCCGCTGCTGCCGGTCGAAAAAGAAAAATCCAAGACACTGCCCGGTGCCGGTGTGCCGGATGAACCGTTTTCCAGTAAAACCCGTGACGAGGCGGCGCCGCATGTGCACGCTGAGGCGGCTGACTATCCCGCCGGTGAGCCGGAACCAGCGCTGCCGGAGGGTGTGTCTGGTGATGCCCAAGACGACGATCTGACGCTCAGCCAGCGCATGGAAGCCATGTTCACGGCGCATCGTGATCCGGGCCGCAGGTTCAACGGGCCGCCGCGTCCGGTTGTTCCGTCCTCCGAAAATCGACCGACGGGTGACGTTCCCGCCGACGAGGAGACGCCCGACGATGGCAGCGTGGTCATGCGAGAGACTCAGCATGTGCCGCAGGTTACACCGCGTATGCCGCTCGAAAGTGTGGCTCCGCCTGATGACACGCCGGAAGGTGCCGATCCTGGCGATGACGATGATGACCTGTCGTTGAGCGCGCGCATGGCGGTGATCAACCCGCATTCCGAGGTTCAGCCGTCGCGCGATGAGCCGCCTGTTGACGACGATGACGAGGAGCTCACGCTCACCGCGCGGTTGGAGGTGCTGAGCGATCTCCCCGGTCCAGAGCCGGAGGTTGTCGAAGCGCTGCGCGAATCGGTGGCGATGCTCGAAACAGAAGCTGACGATCAGCCGGATGACGGGATCGATTATGATATCGCTGAACCTGCCGGCGCACCGGACGCCGCGCCAGACGCTGAGCCGGATATCGAACCGGACGCCGCACCCGCCAGTTCGATCGCTGAAGACGATATTCCGACGGCGGTTGATGATGATCTGGCATACATGGTAATTGCGGATAGTGACTATCCGGCGGATAACGACTATTCGGCGGAAGAATACTCCTCGGTAGACAGCGAATACCCGGAGGATGAGTACTCTCCCGCGGAAATTGACTCCGCGCCGGATGAAGTGGACGACAACACCGGTGTGTTTGCGGACGTTGAAACGCCGCCGGTGGCTGACAAAACACACCCGCGTTTTGACGAGTTCCCGCCAGAGCCGCCCGCCGACGCCGGTTTTTCCGAAGCGACCACGACTCGCCTGGCATCAGAACGGGTAGAGATGCCCGCCGATGCGCCGGATGAATACGTGAGTTCGGCGCACGCGATCCCGGTTGTGTTCCCGGACGTGACGATCACCAGCAAGGCCCAGACGCCGAGGCGAACCGTTCCCCGGCGCGGCAAACAACAGGGTTACATTATTCCGCCCGCGCCCTACACGCCCCCGCCATCCCGCCCGGTACCGCCGCCCCCGGCCCGGATCACGCCGCCGCCAGCCGCATCACGCCATACCTACGGCGTCACACCCGCGGCAGCTTACCTTCAACAGCGCGTCCAGGCGTACACGGCGGGCGGCTACCGGACGATTGTGCAGGGACCGCATGAAGTGATGCTGGCACGCGGCAAGCCGATGGGGTTATTGGTGTGGCTGCTGTCACTGCTGTCGATCATCGGGCTGGTATGGTACGTGCTGATCATGGCCCTGAGTGGTTTTCAGGCCGACCGCGTGTACCTGACGCTTGAAGCCGATGGCCGCGTATATGAGGACGGTCCTGGCGCGGCGCATATCCGGCGGGGCCGGTCGCGCGGCGGGCGTCGATGGGCCTTTGTGGGACTGATGATCTTTAGCGTGTGCCTGGTGCTGGCGGTGATACTGGGCGCGGTGGGCTGGCTTGCCCTGGAGCGGTTCAAGCCGGAACTGCGCGAAGCCTACCCGGAGATCACGCTGTTTGAGGACGACTACAGCAGCGATGTCGCTAACTCGGATAATGTGGAGCTTGTAAAGAATGGGGCGGTCGCCTTTTCGATCCTGGCCGGTATCGCTGCCGTCGGCTTGTGGGGCGGCGCGACCCTGTTTGTGATCGGGGTGGTCCACGCCGCTGCTTACCGTGCGAAGGTGCCGCCGCTGCCCGGCTACGCCTAATCCGTGTGCCGCCTAACGCCCGCGATGTTTTTTGCGGGCTTTTTCGCGCCTGGTTTGATAGGTGCGCTCACGCTCAGTCTCACGTTGGGCGCGCGACACCTCTTTGCGCGTCTTTTTATTCTGCTCGCGCTGCACACGCATAACTTCATGCGCCTTGGACGTGATTCCCTGGCGCTCCACTGCACGGCGGGCTTCGCGCTGCTGGCGTTTGGGATTTACACGCCTGTGCATGTGTGTCTCAGCCGGCACCCCGACCGTCATTTGACAGCACAACGTATCCAACTCGTGCAGCACAAACGTATACACCTGCTGGTTATTCGGTTCGGCGCCAAACACGTGCCGGGCCGCGTATAACTGCCCGTCGCGTTCGTCTTCGAGCACGCCGACCCAGAATGGCGGATCAAAATAGATGGTGAACTGCATGGGTTATCCCTTTCCCTGACCAATGCCACGGCTCACCACCGGACATCCCTGGGAAAGGAAAGGTTACTGAATGCACGCGAGGATACACGGTGCATCGCCCGGACTACCAGCCGGGCCGTGTTTCTGTGGTGTGAACTGAGTGTATTTTAGCCCTGCCACGCGCAGCGAGCAAGGAGAAGCGGCTCTGGCTGGCGGTGGGACCGGTCGCGCGCGGAAAAATGACCGGTAGTACAATAAAAGTCAGCAGCATGATCGATGTCCAGGTAACGAGAAGGGCCATAACACAATGGCATTTTCATTGTCTAGCAGGGATTTTGCTCACGAAGACGTGATTCCACTGCGCCATACCTGTGAAGGTGACGATATTTCGCCGGAAATGACGTGGACCGATCCGCCGCCCGGTACGGTTGAGTATGCGCTGGTGGTCCACGATCCCGACGCCCCGCGCGGGGATTGGGTGCATTGGATCGTCTACCACATCCCGGTTAATGTACGCACGCTGCCGCAAGATTTCGCTAAAGAACGTGTGCTGTCGGATGGGACACACCAGGGCCTGAACGATTTTGGCAAGATCGGTTATGGTGGGCCATGCCCGCCGCCCGGTCATGGCCCGCACCGGTACTATTTTACGCTGTACGCGCTTGATGTACGGATTCTGCTGCCACCCGGCGCCAACAAAGCTAATCTATTGACCGCGATGGAAGGGTATATTGTGGGCCAGGCTACGTTAATGGGACGTTTTGAGCGCACACGGTCGCATTGATCGGTGTACGCTGTTGTGACACGCCGGTATGTGTCAGCAGGTGACATGGATGATCGCATTAGTCGTTGTCAGGTCAGACCTGGACAGCAGTGTGCAGGCTTCGGGCGTGGGAACGACTATCAGTTTAACGCCGCGTTCATCGGCTTCTGCAAACACTTTTTTCATGACGGGAAGCTGCCCGTAGGTGCCGGTCCCAATGATGAGCTGCTGGCAGTCCCACGGGATCGTTTCCTTGATCGAAAGTGGCGTATGCCCGAAGTGTGCCTTGTGTTTTTTGGATGGTTTTTTGTCGCGCAAGGTAACGTGCTGCTCGTCGCAAATGACAACATCCCGGTTATAGGGCACGCCGTTAAGCCGAATTTCTCCGAAATGGACGAACTCCGCGTTCATGATGGGTACTCCCTGTTCCTTTCAGAGCCGATCACAACGGTTATTACCTCTTATTATATGCCATGCTGGGGAGATGCGGGCGCAGTGCTTACGCCTGGCCGGATCGTGATATACTAAACTACGCTGTACGGTACGCGGAAACGCGGCGGAATTGTGGCAAGGAGGAGACAGGTATGAATGGGCGCGGCATATCGGCGGTTGTGATCGTGGTCGTACTGCTGATTCTGGGGATGCTGCCGGGGATGGCCGGGGCGCAGGGTGGGTATCCGGCCTACACCGACTTGTACGTGAACGATTTTGCCGGTCTGCTGACGGACAGCGACGCGGCCAATGTGCGAGGGCTGTTCATAGATTTGCGCACGACGCACGGCATCGAAGCGGTCGCGGTGACCATTGGCTCGATCCACGATTACGGCACCGGCGACGAAACGATCGAGTCGTTTGCAACCCATTTGTTCAATACGTGGGGCATCGGGAACGCCGAACGTAATGACGGTGTGCTGATGCTGGTGGCGGTCAATGATCGCGACATGCGTATTGAAGTCGGAGCCGGTTACGGCGAAGAATACAACCGCGAGATGCAGGTGATCATTGATGAACATATGCTGCCGCGTTTCCGCAAGGATGACTACAGCGGAGGTATTTACCAGGGCGCGCAGGCGCTGGTTTATACGCTGACCGGCGAATGGCCCGGCGGTGACAATCCGACCTCGCCGGAGTCTGTGCCATCAACCACGATGCGTACATCCACACAAGATGACGACGGCAGTGTGCTGCCCCCGGTGTTGGTGGGAGGTGGTACGGCGGGCATTTTAGGCGCGGCGGGCGTGGGCGTTCAGCGCTACCGGCGTTATCGCAGGCGGCGCTGTCCACACTGCAACACCTACATGCAGCGTTTGGACGAAGTATCCGACGATGTTTACCTCGAATCCGGCCAGAAAATGGAAGAAGTGCTCAAGTCGATCAATTATGACGTGTGGCGCTGTCCGAGCTGTAACGTGCATGAGCTGCACAGCTACCGCAACTGGCTGTCGGGTTTCCAGCGCTGCCCGTCCTGTGGGTATTACACGGTTCGCCAGACATCGCAGGTCGAAACCCGCGCCACCTATACCAGCACCGGCCTTAAGCGGGTTGAGTTAGACTGCCGCCACTGTAACTACCATCACGAACACACCGTTGTGCTGCCCAAGCTGACCCGGTCGAGCAGTTCATCCGGCAGCGGGTCATCAGGCGGATCGTCGTTTGGCGGTGGGCATTCATCCGGCGGCGGCGCCAGTGGAAGCTGGTAAACACGCGGCCAGGTGCCGCAACTTGCCGCACTCCTGTTCTAATTTGAGGCAGGATCACACATGTTAGCGGGTTGGCTTTTGACATTCGACCCTATCGCGCCTATACTGCTAAACGTCACGCGCTGTTTGCTCGGTTGAGGCATATTGGATGGGCGATTATCACATTCTCAAGGTTAAGCGCGGCCCCAAGCCTAACCATATATTTGATCTGGAAGAAGGTTTGATCACGGTCGGTCGTGATGTCTCAAACGACGTCGTGATCAGCGATATCGAAGTGAGCCGCTTTCACTGCCAGTTGGTATGGAACGGTGAGGGTTACCAGATCGAAGACCTTGAAGCGACCAACGGGACCTTTGTGAATGGTGAACGAGTCGCCAACCCGCGCCCGCTGCGCCGGGGTGATCGCGTGGGCCTGGGTGAAGCGATCATCCTGACCTACAGTGACGAAGGCGACAGCGATCGGTACAACGAGGGCTACACGCAAGATTCCGTTGATGTTCCGCACGTGGCCCACGATCATCCTACCCGTATCGAACCCATGAACCTGGCCGAAACGCCCGCGTATTTGCATGCGCCCGATTTCCTCGAAGACCCGAACCTGTTCGACGCCGATACCGCACAGGGCTTTGATATGCCGCTGCCGTCGCTGTTTGTCAGTTATGCCGCCGAAGACAGCGATTTTGCCTACCGCCTGGCCAGCGATCTGCGGGCGGAAGGTTTCCGGGTGTGGATCGACCTGGATGGGTTGGGCGGTGGTGAGCAGCAGTGGACCCATGTCACCGAACAGGCACTTAACCGCAGTGATCACGTGGTTGTAGTCATTTCGCCGGATGCGATGGCTTCACGCGGCGTCGGTAAAGAGGTGATGGTCGCGCTCCAATGGAACAAAAATGTGATCTCGGCGCTGTGGCACGGTCACAAACTCCCCGCGCAGCTCCGCGACCTCGATTATGTCGATTTCCGCACGCACTACGACGACGCCTTCGATGACCTCCTGGCCCTGCTGGGGTAGGTGCATTTCAAGTTTTAGGCACAAAAGCGATTATTGATAACTTTCCGCTTAGGCATGGCCGGAATTGCCTAGAATCTGAAATGCACCCGGCTGGCATTGCATTGTAAGGTAAATTAGATTACTATTAAGTAATAAGATGACAGACATATGGGAGGATTTTAAAAATGAGTAATATAGTTTCTGTTATCGTTTCTGGGGTTTCACTGTTTATTGCTTTTGTGACTTTGGTTATGGTGGTTGTGATTCCTTATCTGCAAGATCGCCAGATGCGGAAAGAGCAGAGACGAATTTGGATGCGCGATTTCCTGCATGGGAAGTTGAATGACTTGATTAAGCTGCGTGCGAAATTGCAGTTTTTGCAGAATAAAGGATTTGTTTCTGATCCTTCTTCTCTACCAGATGAAAAAAGAGCACAGATTTTACAATGGGAAAAAGAGCGTGAGGTTGCTTATGGCAAGGCATTTGCAATTATGCTGACTATTCCTCGCGCTAAAGTCAGAGGGAAGGCGGGACAGGTAATGGATCAAGTTGAGAATTGGGATAAGAACAAGAAGTTGGAAGCTATAAATGCTGCGATTTCGGAGTTGGGGGATTTACTGGATTTGGCCATGGGGGAAGATGTTCGCATATCACGTTTGCGGTGATGTTGTGCGGGACTGAGAACTGAAAAATAGCCGACGGGGATGACAGTATGCCATCCCCGCGTTGTTTATACTGATTGTTGTGTTCCGCCCCCGCCTACTCCACCGTGACGCTTTTGGCGAGGTTACGCGGCTGATCCACGTCGCAGCCGCGCCGCACCGCGATATGATACGCCAGCAGTTGCAGCGGGATCACGCTCACGATCGGGCTGATCAACGGCGGCGTGTCGGGCACGTACAGCACATGATCGGCTTTTTCCGCGATCAGGGTATCGCCGTCGGTGGCGACCGCGATCACGATCCCGCCACGTGATTTCGCCTGCTCGACCTGGCTCAGCATCTTTTCATACACGCCGTCCTTGAGCGTGATCGCCAGCACAGGCATGTGCTCGTCGATCAGCGCGATCGGGCCGTGTTTCATCTCCCCGGCGGGATAGCCCTCGGCGTGAATGTAACTGATCTCCTTGAGCTTGAGCGCACCTTCCAGCGCGATCGGGTAGTTGATGCCGCGCCCCAGGTATAAAAAGTTACTGTACTGGTACAGCTCGGCGGCGAGCGCTTCGATCGCGGCTTCGCGGTCGAGCACCTGCCCGACCATATCCGGCAGCCGGGCGATATCCTGCACGTGCTGCGCGGCTTTTTCGCGGGAGAGCGTGCCGCGCTGCTGGGCCAGGTACAGCGCCAGCAGGTATTGATCGACGATGCTGGTCGTAAACGCCTTGGTGCTCGCCACGCCGATTTCCGGCCCGGCCTGCATGGTGATAAACCCGTCGGCGACACGCATCGCCTGGCTGCCGATCGCGTTGACGATGCTCCACTGGCGCGCGTGTTTCTCGCGGGCTTCCTCCATCGCGGCCAGCGTATCGACCGTTTCGCCGGACTGGGTGATCGCCAACACCGCGCAGTCTTCATCCAGGATCGGATCGCGGTAGCGGTACTCGCTGCCGTAGTCCACCTCAACCGGGATACGTGTCAGTTCCTCAAGGATGAACTTGCCCACCAGCGCGCTGTAGGCGCTGGTGCCGCACGCGACGGTCACGATCCGCTTGATGCGGCGTGCGTCGTCCGGTGAAATGGTGAGGTTGGGCAGGGTGATCGTGTTGGTCTGGAAGTCCACGCGGCCCCGGATCGTGTCGGTCAGGGAACGCGCCTGTTCGTGAATTTCTTTCTGCATAAAGTGTTTGTATTCGCCGCGTGCCGCGCTGACCGGGTCCCACGAGATATCGTGAATTTCGGCGTCTACCGGCGTGCCGTCGAGCGCCTGGACGGTGTACGCGTCCCGTGTCAGCGTGACCATCTGGCGGCTTTCAAGAAACACCATGCGGCGTGTATGTTCCAGGATGGCCGGGATATCAGACGCGACAAACATTTCATCATCGCCCAGGCCCAGCGCCACGCCGCCCGCGTTACCGATGCGCACCGCGACCAGCCGGTCGGGTTCGTTTACGTTGAGCACCACGATAGCGTGTGCGCCGCGTAATCTACCGACCGTGCGCCGCGTGGCCTCGGTGACATCGTGACCGGCGTCGATCTCGCGCTGCACCAGGTGTACGATCACTTCGGTGTCAGTGTCGGAGGTGAATGTCACCCCGTCGGCTTCGAGTTCGGCGCGCAGATCGCGGAAGTTTTCGACAATACCATTGTGCACCACGACCGTTTTACCGGATGCGCTGGTATGCGGGTGCGCGTTACGTGAACTGGGTACGCCGTGCGTGGCCCAGCGCGTATGCCCGATCCCGATCCGCCCGTTGAGCGGTTTGTCGTTCACCATCTGGCGCAGGTTATTGAGTTTGCCAACATCACGACGCACAGCCAACGCGCCGTTTTGCAGCACAGCGATTCCTGCCGAGTCATAACCGCGATATTCCAGGCGCTGCAAGCCTTGCAGAATCAGCGGGGTTGCGTCACGGGGTCCGATATAACCAACGATTCCACACATAATTTTCCCTCCCAAGGGATACGGAACGTGCGCGCCGTATACTGCGCGTGCGCAGCGCAAGCAGGACTCAGAATCCACTCTTTGCGCAATACCACATCAGAAACGTAACATGGCGCGCGGCGTTCATACGTTTGACAGGTGTTGTACTGATCCACGGCTGCGCGTATTGTCACCGGGGTCGCCCCTGGTTTTTGACGCGCAGTTTGGGTTGGGAGGGAACATTCTAGGCCGGTGGGGTGCGGCCTGGCGGTACCCGCAGATAATTCGATCTTCGTCCCGGTAGCCGGGATTACTTCCGCCGCCTCGTATCCCTGCGCTAAACGTTGCAGGGCCTTGCGCTTGAGTCCCCTCGTTATTTCCTGATAGGCACCTCCGATTGATAGGATACATTGACTATCAGCAGTATACCGTAGTTTTTGTTATAAAGGCTGTAACGGACTTGTAAAAAAAACGCAAGCTATCCTGGTGAGGGGGCCGCAGGCAGTCTACGAATGGGCGCTGCGGCTGATTTCGCTGCGCACGTAGGCCAGCGCCTCAGCCAGTGAGGGCAGGTGCGGGAGATCGATATACAGGTGTGCTTTGGCGCGCTTTACGGCGATCGGCAGCATGGGATCAGTGCCGACCAATACGCCTTGAACACGTGGATCGCAAATTGAGCTGGGATGGTCAAAGCGCTGTTCTTCGAGCCACAGCAGCACATCACTAAACGCCATGCTGGGACCGCGCCACGTCAGCAGGCAGTACAGCGGTGGCGGTTCTGTGACCAGCACGAGCCGGGCCACGTCAGTTTGAAGACTCTGTAAGTTGGAAATATAACGCTCAACCGGCAGACCAATGGTCAAAATGGCGATTGGCTCGTCGGGAAGTTTCTGTAGACAGTAGACCATAGAGTTCCTGCTTAACCAGGGAACCCACAGCCGTACAATCCAGATTCTGGTACACTGTTTTTTCCCTGGTATACCCGTTTACACCCGGTGTTTGTACATTACCAGAAGCCGCGCCATAATTCAATCATGGTTACGTAAAGTTATAATGCGATCATTAATTAAGTATTAACTCATTGGCAGGTAGGGCTTCAACACAAAGGGGCGGGGAGGTGTGGCTAGTTGTTTGCGGATATCCCTGAGCGCGCCTTCCAGCGTAGGCTGCCAGTTCATATAGACTCCGGTTTCCTGCTTGACTTTGCGTATGGCAATGCCGATCACGGGGTGCATGCCCACCAGGAAAATGGAAGTGGTGGGATCCCACAGCCCACTGACCGGGGTGTGACGATGTTCCGCCAGACAAAGCAGAATATCGCTCACGGATAACTCAACATGGCGTAAATCGGCGACAATATAAAATGGAGGGCCATACTGTTGAATGAATGTTGCTAGTTGTTGGTTGGCGTCGTTCAGGCTGTCAATGTGATCTTCGATGGGCAGCATAATCGTAACAATAGCAATCGGCTCGGTAGCTAACTTCCGAACGGTAAAAGCCATGGTACTGAGTGCTCCTATGACGAACACAACTGGATTATTCTGCTGACGATGAGTCAAGTCTGCGATGAGAGTTATCGAGGCGCTAATAACTATTTGTGTTTCCATATGCATGCAACGTGGATTACTCTACCACGAATACGATAGACGTGCCACTACTCCGATAATACATCCAGGGTAATCGCTTCAAATGAATGGTTGAGGTTTTGTACAACGCCCTAATCCCCCTTCTAGCCAGGCTGGACGGGGGACTTTATTAACGCGCGTTTGCTGCACACGCGCCCGCCACCGGCTGTTTTGCCCCTCTTTGGCCTGGCCGGGGAGGAGCGTTTTGGGATTTTGAAGCGATAGCCCTGATAATACATCGATCTGGCCCTGTTGTGCGCTATACTGTGGAAGGATTCGCTGGCGTGGAGGAACCTATGCCACAACAATCACGGGCGAAGCGTAACTGTCTGGCCGACCTGCGCACGTACCTGATCACAATGGGGGACGCCCTGTTAGAAGTCTCGCCCGATGGACTGCGGCGGCATGGGCGGTGGGACCAGGCTTTGTTTGAGGTGGTGCTGAACCGGGTTGAATCTCAGACACCGGGCTTTCAACATGTACTCGTGGATTTTTTGGCGCTGCCGGAGCGCGGCCAACCCGACGTGATCGCCGCGCTGCTGGCCGTGGATCGCCTGTCGGCGGCGTATACCTATTGGACGCGCTTGTTTCCGCCGCGACAGGCAGACGAATCGATGTTTGTGTTAAGCTTGCTGCACGATCTGAGCGACAAAGTCGAACATGCCATCAACCTGCTTGACGAACTGGGGGGCCAATCGTGATCGTGCGTTTGGGGGCTGCTGCCCGGTGATGGCGTAAGGGTAAAAAGGAGCAGGACGGTGTCCGAAGAGCGCAAACTGAGTGGTGGTGTTATCACGTCCGAGGATCAGCATACGCACGGCGTTATGGAACTGCTTACGGCGCCTGTGCGTCACCGGATCGTATTGGCCTACTACACGCATCCCAACGAGATCGAAACGGATCATGGGCACGATTTTATCGCCGTGTTTTCATGCAAGGACCTGGAATCGGTCATAAAAACATTCGATGCACGCCGTTTGCCGCTGCCGCTGATGGTGCATGTGGATGACCCGTTTGTGCTGAACCGCCTGCGTTATGATCTGCTTTTCCCCGGCGTTGATGTTATGCTGTTGGGTCAGGCGCGTTTGTCGGGGGTTCCTGATGTAACGTTGGAGTTGGACCTTTACGACAAGCTGATGCAGCGCTTAGGCCGGAAATAAGCCAGGTTGTGTCAGCGTGTGTTCGGAAAATGTTATTGTATTGTCTGTGTCGGGAAGAATATGATTGACGAAGTGTTGGTTGTGCCTTAGGATATGTGAAGAACGTAAATGGATATTGGGAGTGTACGGTGACTCAACCTCATCATAAGCTGTATGGCGGCGTCATTATTGCGTACGAACGGCACTCACATGCATTGGTTGAGCTGTTGACATATCGTCTTCGCGACCGCCTGACGATGACACATTATGTGCATCCTACGGAGATCGATTTTCATAAGCCGCATCATTTCTTTATCGTGATGTCGGCGCGTGATCTGAGCCAGTTGGTGAATTTTTATGATCGCAAAAGTTACCCGCTGCCGCTGATCGTTCACATCGATGTTCCAGAAGTGTTTGAACAAACTGACTACGCTCACCAATTCCCCGGCGTTGAGATCGTGACGATTTCCCAGGCCATGCTCACTGAGAACCCGGAAGACACGCTTAAGATCACGCTGTTCCGTGAGATCATTGAGCACCTCGAAGCCGCCGCCGCCGGGTAACGCCTCCATAATCTAACGTACCAATATGACTTGTGCCGGGACGGTGTGCAGACGCCGTCCCATTCTTTTGATCTGGAAGCCTATTTGGACCGTAAACGCGGGCAGACTCGTTCTGTGAGTGTGTGACACCCGGCAAGCGCCATACAGGGAAAAAGGCTACCCCCTTACTGTAGGTAATATCTGTGCTATACTGAAATCTAGATAGGTAAGCACAGTAGGTGATGAGATGCAACGCTACACCGTTCGCGATTTTCAAAATGATTTCCCTGACGACGAAGTTTGCATAGAATGGCTGAAAAATCACCGTTGGCCCAATGGTATCCACTGCGAACAATGTGACAAAGTAACGAAGCATTACTATATCGCAAGTAGGAAATCCTACTCTTGCCAAGAATGCGGACACCATGTGCATCCTACAGCAGGAACGATTTTCCACAAATCTAGGACGCCGCTATCTCTTTGGTTCTACGCAATCTATCTTATGGCTCTGACACGCGGTCGTGTGTCTGCTAAGCAGATCGAACGCGAACTAGGCGTTACATACAAAACCGCGTGGCGTATGGCAAAGCTGATTCGTGAGGCTTTAGCGTAGTAAATGGTTTGTGTGGTGACGCCGACGAGAATGGCACCCCAAGGGATGTAGAACGAACACAACTACAAGCACCGTCACAAAATGCACAGTGCCGCCGAAGTTAACTTAAGGGCACTGTGCATACGCAGGTAATCGTGAGTTTTTGGATGCTTGCGATGATGTTCCGATGTGCCTTACTTTTCTTGGTTGGATGGTGCTGGCTCAGTGACCTTTTGAAGGACATCGAAAAACTCATCTTCTGTTAGCATACGTGTATCATCTCGCAGTTCGTTGGGATTAACATTCGGAAAAAATTCCTTAAGGAATTCCGTGTGTGTGTATTTTCTGTCCAGTCTGTCATTTATCCTATTTGTTTTTTTCTTGCTCATTTTTCCCCTCTCCCTGAAGTAACTCTCTAATGTCGGTCATTATAGAAGCTAACTCTTGGAGCAATAGTGGCGATTGATTGGTGATTCTACTGTCATCAAAAAAATGATAGTTCTGCGCGGGTTCAAAATAATGTTTGCGCTTAATCCAAATAAAGCCATCTTTCTTGGAAATAACTGCAACGTCGGTTGGGCCCCCTACCGTCTCTGATATATTAGACACTCTACGCATATACGATGTGATGTTTACTAATGTTTCTGCCATCAAACCAAGTTCATCTTTTGGAAGGGAAGCCACGATAGATAACATGGGGCTTGTATAGGTATCATATAATGATTGCTCCAAACTTGCTTTTAACGTGGCAAATTCTTGCCTGATAATTTGTTCAATCTCATTTGCCGAGTATGAATTGTCAGAAGTTACGGTAGTTACATTTGCCAGAATCTGTTTGAGACGACTTAGCATTTGCTCGTGGAATATTTCTTTTAGCTTTGCCCAAGATAAAGGATGCATACCACTAATCACGGTTTTCATAATATCATCTTGTGCCAAGGGGAATATACCTGCCGTGTTTTCGCCGTATTCTTTCCGTATATGGATATACTTCAAACTGCCACACAAAAAACTCTCAAATTGATAATGGGTGAACACAGGATACAGTTCATCATCACCATAACCGGAAAAACAGATACCTGTGTATCGCCTATCAAACCATCGTTCCTTGAGAAACCAATCTACGCAATGCTGCCAGATTTTTTGTTGATCAGATGTATCTAGACCGAGTCCGGCGAGGTAAATAGAATAAAGGCGCTCAAAAATGTGATAATACTTATCCGTGAGTTCGCTGGCTATTCTTTCATTTTTTTTGTTATCAAACAAATCGTTTTCATTGTGCCATCGCTGATATAGTTCGTCTATTCTGTTACGGACTATATCTAGTATGGTGTGGCCAGGCACAGGTGTGGCAGTATCGAGAATCAGTTGCCTGACTTCTTCATCTACATATCTTGCGATGCTATTCTTCATGAACGATGCAACAGCAAAAGCAAAGTAGCTCTCTTGATGTTCTTCTGGAAACAATGTTGTATGGTATTCTTCTAATGGATAAGCCAATTAGAACTCGCATAATATAGCAGGCGCATATTGCGCCATGAAGTCTGTTTCGAATGGCGTTTCATTGAGA
>JAFGHR010000085.1 GCA_016930015.1 Anaerolineae bacterium
CCGTGCAGCATCAAGAGCCTGTCGGCGGTCGCGCTCAGCAACGCGGGGACGCTGCTGGCGCGTGCGGCGGACGTACAGCTTAAAGAAGGCCGCCCGGTCGTGCTGGTCGTGCGTGAAACACCGCTGCACCTGGGCCATTTGCGCCTGATGGTGCAGGCCGCCGAGATCGGCGCGGTGATTATGCCGCCGGTCCCGGCCTTTTATGGCAGTCCGCAAACCATCGATGATATGATAAATGGGACCGTTGGCCGTATTTTGCTGCGGCTGGGGATCAATAATGATCACTATTATGAATGGCTTGGCCTGAGAGGCAAACCAGCATGACCGATATTCCGCCGCTCCCCGATGAAAAGCGCCCGGTGCTGTGTGAATTCCTGGCGCAGCAGTCCACGATGGCGTTGGGAACTGCCGGTATAAAGGATGGCCGGCCCCAGGTATCGCCGGTTTTTTTTGCCAGTGACGAGGCGCTTAACCTGTACTGGATTTCCAGCCCGGATGGCCGCCACAGCCAGAATATCACCGATTGGAACGACGTGGCCGCCGCCGTGTATGCGGACACGTGGGAATGGAGCGGGATCAAGGGTGTGCAGATCGAAGGTGATGCCACAGCCGTCACCGATGACAACGAGCGCCAGCATGCCCTGGATGTGTATACGGCCAAGTTCCCGTTTGTCACCGACAAATTCGCCGACCTGATCGAACAAAGTGTGATCTACGTGCTGCGTCCGCGCTGGCTGCGCTGGCTGGATAACGAACGCCGTTTTGGTTACAAGCAAGAATACACGCTCGAACCACCTGCAAACGGCGACGACTGAGACTCTCACGCGTGTAAAAATTAGTGTTTGTGAAACAGACTGCCAGCCGACCGGCAGCCCGACCCTGTCCGCAGCCGCAAACAGGATCGGGCGTTGGCCGCCTGGGCAACCATCAGGAGTGAATCATATGAACAACAAGCCGGAAACACACCCGGAACCCGCGAAACATACCACGGGTGATCGCCTGGCGATCCTGGTCCCGGCCTATAACGAAGCCGCGCGGGTCGCGGACGTGGTGACCGCTGCGCGTGAATACCTGCCGGTGCTGGTTGTGGATGACGGCTCGACAGATGATACCGCCGCCCGTGCCGAGGCCGCAGGCGCAATCGTGCAGCGCCAATCCCCCAACCAGGGCAAAGGCGCGGCCCTGCTGGCCGGGTTCCGGTGGGCGCTGGACCAGGGGTATGACGCGGTGATCATGCTCGACGCCGACGGGCAGCACGACCCCGCCGAGATTCCCGCGTTTCTGGATGCTTACGCCGCTCGCCAGCCCGATCTGATCATTGGTGAGCGGAATTTCCGGCAGATGCCGTTTCCACGCAACATCTCAAACACCATTGGCCGCTGGTTGTTTGCGTGGGCGCTCGGCCAGCCGGTGCGCGATAACCAATCCGGCTACCGGCTGGTCAGCCGCCGCCTGATGGAAGCCACCTTCAGCAGCAGCGAACACGGTTTCGAGTTTGAAGTGGACATGATCGTCACGTGCGTGACACACGGCTGCCGCCTGGAAGGAGTGCCCATTCGCACGATCTACGCCGGGGAAACCAGCCACATCCAACCCTGGCACCACCTGACCAACTATCTACGCGTGATCCGGCGCACGCGGCGCGTGATGAAACGCACGCGGCGCGATACCCGACAGGGCGAGCCGCTGCGCTGGCTGCCGCTGCTGCTCCTGCCGTTGATCGGGATCGGTGCGGCAGCGCTGATCATCATCACGACCAGTGATTCGGACGATTCCCGCACCAGTGGCGCGATCACGTTTGCATCCCCGCCGCCGGTCACGTTTGTGCCGCCGACTCTGCTCCCTACCAGTGACGCGACCGCCGTGCCGCCGCAAGCCAGCGTACTCGACAAACAGGTGCCCGATATCAGCCTGACCACGCTTGAGGGTAACACAATCCGCCTGCGTGACATGGCGGCGAGCGCCGACGGTCAAATCGTGTTTTTGAACTTCTGGGCGACATGGTGCGAACCCTGCCGCCGCGAAATGCCCGCGCTCCAGGCCGCCCAGGACGATCACGATAACGTGACGGTGCTGGCCGTGAACATCGAAACGCCCGCCGAGGCATCCGACGACGCTATCCGCGCTTTTCTGGACCGGTACGGCCTGTCGCTGACGGTGGCGCGTTATACCCAGCCCGTGCTGCAAGACTTCGGCGTGGTGCAGATTCCGATCACGTATGTGATCGACCGTGATGGCATCGTGCGCTTCCGGCACATCGGCGCACTTGACGGCGACGCGATCACCACCTATCTCAACGAAATGGACACCGATTGATGGTTTCGATCTCAGGATTCGGATCGCTTGTATTTGGCCTGGCCGCGTCGGTATCGTGGGGCGCGGGCGATTTCGGCGGCGGGATCGCTACCCGCCGGGCGAACGTGTTCGGCGTGGCGTTCACAACCTACGGCACCGGGCTGGCCTTGCTGGTGGCGCTGGCGCTGATCGCGGGGGAACCTACGCCCTACGCCGCTGATATGCTCTGGGCGGGCGCGTCCGGCTTGGTAGGTGTGGTCGGGCTGATGGCCTTTTACCGCGCGCTGGCTGTCGGCCAGATGGGCATCGTTGCGCCGTTTACCGCCGTGATCGCCGCTGCAATCCCGGTGCTGGCCGGTCTGCTCACCGAGGGCCTGCCCGGCGCTTACCAGATAACCGGTTTTGGTTTTGCGTTCGTCAGCGTGATCCTGATCGCCAACCCGCAGAGCACCACCGGTCACCCGACCGGGTTGGGCCTGGGCTTGTTGGCGGCGGTTTCTTTTAGCGGATTCTTTATCTTCCTGGCCCAGGTAAGTGATCACACGGTGTGGTGGTCGCTGGTGATGGCGCGTGCCAGCAGCACCGGAGTAGCGCTCGTCGTGGCGCTGCTCAGCCAGCGGAACTGGCTGCCACCGGGCCGTATGCTGCCGCTGCTGCTCATGACCGGTATCCTCGACGTGGGCGGGAATACGTTTTTCCTGCTGGCGACTCACGCGGGCCGCCTGGATATCGCCACCGTGTTGTCCTCGCTGTACCCGGCGGTCACCCTGCTGCTGGCGCGCGCGATTTTGAAGGAGCAGTTATCGCGTATTCAGGCCGTCGGCATCGTCGCCGCGCTGATCGCCATCGCGCTGATCGCGCTTTAAAAGCGCGTTCGCCGCGTACCCTGCCAGCTTGGCGGAAGGGGAAAATAGGGGGAAGGCGTTTTGTGATACGATCACTCCCCCAAAAAACGGATACCACCGGGTACACACACGCGGGCAGAATGGGTATAATGCGCCAGTCTGTACGGTTACGGTATGGTGCACGCGTGTACACGCGTAATACGATTAGGAGTCGTGATGCTGTCCTGGCAAACGCTGCGCAAAACCGCGCCGGTCCTCGTCTTTTTTACGGCGCTGGCCGCCCTCACGCTGTACCCGCTGAGCCTGGATATCGGCGGCAGTGTGCCCGGCGTGCCCAGCGGCGAATGGGACTATTTCCATTTCCACTGGAACCTGTGGTGGGTCAAGTACGCGGTTCAGCACGGCCAGGATTTTTACACTACCAACAAAGTGCTCGCCCCGTTTACGCACAACCTGGCGTACCATTCCCTGACGCCGGTCTGGCTGCCGGTACACGCGCTCCTTGATCCGCTGGTCGGCTTCCCCGGCTCACCGAACCTGATCATGTGGGCCAGCATCACGCTCACCGGGGCGCTGATGATGCTGTTTTTGCGGCGGCACGGTGTCAGCGCCGGAGTCGCGCTGCTGGGCGGCGTGGCGCTCGCCTATTCGCCTTATATGCACGAACACAACGTCGGCGGCCATCTCAACCTGCTGACCGTGTTCTGGCTGCCGCTGATCCTGATGATCTGGGAAAAAACCGTGTCCGCGTCGGCGCGTGATCGCCTGCTGCCGCTGGCCAGGTGGGGACTGCTGGCGGGTGTCGTGTTGTGGGCGATGTGGTTCACCGACACGCTGATCGTGTTTTGGGGCGGGCTGCTGCTTGGCCCGTATGCGCTGTTCGCGCTGTGGCAGGCTGTTAATCGCCGGGCGCGCGTGCGGCTGCTGGGCGCGGGGATTCTGGCGCTGGTGATCACGGTGATCCTGGCCTGGCTGATCGGACCGCTCCAGCCCACGCTCGATTTTGACAATGACATGTTGCAGCCCGCCCGCCTGCTGACGCTGCGTGCTTACGCGCTGCCCGTCAAACTGCTGGTATTCCCCTTTTTCGAAGGGGCACAGAACACGCCCGGCGAAGGTGACGAGCACCTGGGGCGGCTGTTGATCGTGCTGGTCGTGGCCGGAATCCTGGTGCGCGGCAAGGATCACCGCCAGTGGTTCTGGCTGGCCGCGTCGGTCCTGCCGCTGCTGCTGATCCTGGGGCCGGATATCGACGTTTTTGGGACGCGTGTCCCGCTGCCGTTCCGCGTGATTCACGAAGTATTCGGCGGCCAGATGCGCACGCCGATCCGGTTTACGCCGCCCACACTCGTCCCGCTGATCACGTTTGTCGCGCTGGTGTTTGATCCGGTTGTGCGGCGGCTGCGGCTGGCGCACCTGCGCACGGCCCTGATCGCCGGGCTGCTGCTGTTCCTGCTGTGGGATTACCGTGTGCTGCTCCCACTGCCGACCAGCGCCAAACTCCCGGACTACGAGCTGTATCACATGATGCGTGACGAACATTACGACGATTACGATTACGTGGTGTTGGAAGTGCCATCCGGGCCGTTTACCGGCTGGCGCTCGATTGGCAGCCACCCGGAAGCCATGATCTACGGCATCACGCACGAAAAACGGATGGTCAGCGGGCTGCTGTCGCGGATTGAACTACACGAGCACCTGTTTTATGAAAACTCGTATTTGCTGGGCTGGCTGACCGACTTCCGCGCGCTGGATGCCGGGCGCACCATCAGCGAGATCAACCGTTTTGTGGACGAGTGGCCGATCGGTTACGTGGTCATTCACCAGGATTGGGACACGCCGCAGCGCGTGCTGCAATACCTCGAAATTTTTAACAGCACGCCGTCATTGTGTTACATCGGCGTTGAGCGTGACGCGATCCTGTACCGCACTACGAGTCACCCGAAGGGCTGCCCGCCGCGCACGCCGCCCGAAACCGCGCCGGGTGAATACACGATCAAACTTGGTGAGCCGGGCGACGAGGGTTTTATCGGGCATGGCTGGTTCTGGCACGAGGATATCGGCGGCGTGACGGCGCGCTGGGGCGGTGAGCGTGTCGAATCGCTGCTGTATGCGGATGTGCCGCCGGGCAGCGCCTACGATCTGACCGTGCGCGCGGTCGCGTTTGCTGAACCACGCCGCGTTAAGGTTGTGGCAAATGGGGCGCTGTTGGGCTACCTGGATATCGTGCCCGGCGGCTGGACCGATTACACGCTGTCGATTCCGGCGGAGGTGGTCGATCAGGTAGCCGGTAAACTGATCCTGTCGCTGTCGTCGGATGGGTTGCTGTCCGCGGTGGATGCCGGGCTGTCCGAAGACAGCCGCCCTTTAACACTGGCCGTTGACCGGGTGCAGTTCCGCCGCGCCGACATGGAAGACGCAGAATAAGCCGGGTTTCCTATCACATTGTGAGTTCCCACCTGCTACACTGACGGAATACGCCAAGTGCCGGTATACATGTGCCAGGGTAATCGTATCAACAACCAAAAGCGCCCCACCCCTCCCCAGCCGAGCTATGAAGGAGAAAATGCGGCTCGTGTGTGTTTTTGAAGTCCCCCGTCCAGCTTGGCTGGAAGGGGGATTAGGGGGAAGGCGTTTCACAAAAAAGCTCAACCGGCCATTTGATGCGATCACTCTGGTAAATGTGCGCCGCGATCACTTTTCAGATCACGGGGGTTAGCGTATGCTTGTACCATGATTAGTATCTAGGGCTATCACTTCAAAATCGAAAAACGCCCCTCCCCTCCGGGCATTAGCCCGCAGGCTAACGCCCGGTTCCCCTCCCCAGCCGAGCTATGGAGGGGAAAAACAGCCGCGCGCGATCAGAGTTCGCGTGTTGTCAAGTCCCCCGTCCAGCTTGGCTGGAAAGGGGATTAGGGGGAAGGCGTTGTACAAACGGCTCAATCATTCCTTTGAAGCGATTGCCCTGAGGCCCGGAGCCAGAGAGGGGCGCTGAATGGCCGCTGAAAACGAGAAACGTTCATCCATTTTCCGGCGCAGTGACGGTTATATGCTGGTAACGCTGGTCGCGGTGGCGCTGGCGGTCCTGGCGCTGTTTGTAGCGTGGCGCAATGACCGGCGCGTTCGCCTGGAAACCGGCGATGACGTGACCGTCGAACAAGCCGAGGCGATCCTGGAACGGGCTAACGAAACCACCGCGTTTGCTGACAGCATCCTGAGTTTTTTGGAAGGCGCGTCGGTCGTGGTCGGCGTGATTCTGGCCGTTGGCGCGTGGATGCTGCGCAACGGCATTCAGCGCCAGATCGAAGAGACGAACGCGTTTGTCGCACAGACCGAACACACGTTTGCCGCGCGCGAACGCAGTTTTCAAGAGCTTCAGGAAACGCTGAAACACAACCTGGAAACGATGGTGGCGCAAACCGAGGTCAAGATCGAAGCCACGCGCCAGCAGGCCGCCGATTCGTTCCGCGTGCTGTCGATGCTGGTGCTGGCCGAGCAGCAGGTCCGCGCCCATAATATCGACACGGCGACACGCACGCTCGAAAGCGCCTACGCGCTGGACCCGGATAACCAGGCGACAAATTACCTGCTGGGTTATTTGTTCACCACGCAAAAACGGTTTGACGAAGCGATTGCCCACCTGGAACGGGCGCTGGCGTCGGAACCTCATTTTGCCCCGGCTGTCGCGGCGCTGGGATTGGCGCTCCGGCGCAAAGGCGACAGCCTGGCCGGTGAGGACCAGCGCACGGCCCGCAGCATACTCTGGTCGCAGGCCGAAACCAAGCTGCTCGAAGCGCTGGACATGGACTTCCGGCTGACGGACGCCAACGGCGAGTCATATTTTGGCACACTCGGCGGGCTGTACCGCCGCCAGAAGCGCTACGACGAGGCGCTTAACGCTTATGAGCGGGCGCGGCAGGTGACGCCCAATTCGTCGTACCCGATCACGAATCTGGCCACGCTGCACAAACACCAGGGCAACGACGCCCAGGCCGGTGATTATTATCGCCGTGTGCTGCGTGCCGCCGAACTCCGGCTTGACGACGATCCGCGTGATTATTGGACGCGGGCCGACTATGCCCAGGCGAAGCTGGTATTGGGCGAGCCGGACCGGGCGCTCGACGAACTGCGCACGGTGATCGAACACGCCCAGGGCCGCGCCGAACTGGAATCGGTGCGCAGCGGGCTGCACTTTTTGACCGAATCACCAACCGAGATCGACGGCCTGTACGCCATGTTGGCGGCGCTCG
>JAFGHR010000086.1 GCA_016930015.1 Anaerolineae bacterium
ATGAAACGCCATTCGAAACAGACTTCATGGCGCAATATGCGCCTGCTATATTATGCGAGTTCTAATTGGCTTATCCATTAGGCTGGTAAACCAACCGGTGCCCACCGGCGATGATGCGGAAGAACAAATCCAGGTCGTCGCCTGCGCCTGCCGGAGTACCCGGACCAAGCGCCGGGTCAAATCCGCCCAGATCGGTGAAAACCGATTTTTTGATGGCCATGTTGGCGCTGACGCCAAAAATACCCGCCGAATACGGGTAAAACAGGCTCCTGGGTTTGTGCTCGGTTTTGTCATACACCAGGCGTGTGAACCCTTTGCCAAAGCCGGCCAGGTCCCGCTCAACCCAGACCTGCGGCGGCGTGTCAAGTTCGGCTGCCGGAGTCAGCCCGGTGAGGCATGCAATATTATCCCCGGTCATGAACTCAACCGCGATTTCTGCCAGCCAATGCCTATCGATCTGCACGTCGTCATCGGTGAAGGCGATGATGCCACCGGCTGCTTCCTCAACGCCGCGATTCCGTGCCCAACTTACGCCCGGACGGGATTCGAGCACATAACGCACACGCGGATCATGGCCGTACTTCTCGCGGATCATGTGCTGCGTGTCCTGCGTTGAGGGCGCGTTATCGACTACGATCACTTCAAAGTTGTTGTACTCAAGCTGCATGATCGTATTCAGGCACACGGCCAGGCTGGCTGTGCGATCACGCGTCGGAATGACGACGCTGATCATGGGTGGATCGGCCAGCACCTTGTCGCGCTCGATGATGTGTTTGGGTTTGCGCCCGGTCGCAATGCCCTTCACGCTGAGCGATGACACCTTCGGCAGCTCGTTCTGGTGCAGGTACAGGTTGATGTTCTCACCAAGCTGTTCCCAAATCTGCCGGGCATAGTCTTCTGCGCTCAGACCGAATTCGCGCAAGTCAACGTCAACGAATCCGATGGGCTGCGAATGAAAACGCACCAGTGATCGGGCGTGCTGGTACTGGCGGCCCGTCTTCTCGTCTGTAGCCAATATCGGCGGAATCGGCTGGCTCAGTTCAACCTGAACGACTCGTATCGGCTCAAAACCGTCGTATCCGGGTTCGGTCGTGGGTGTGTTTTTAGGCTTGGTTAGCGGATTCATCGTACTATGTCTCCCCATGTGTTTCCGTGTTCGGCTTCTCGATTAGAAAAGCATGATTCATACGATAATGACGATCGTGTTTTCTGTGTTTGATGGTTGCGGTTTTTTAACCGCCTCCACCTGTGATTTATTTACAATGTGCTTTGGGGTGAAAAAGTCAGCGCTGGCTGCCCGGATGAATGGGCTACCGTGTCATAGAGTGATAATAGACTCTCGGTGCACCGGTCCCACGTGGGCAGGTCAACACCGGTTGGGACCAGCGGATCGCGTAACTGCGTGATGATCGCCGCCGCGATATCGTCCGTTGTGCTGTCCGGCGGCACCGAACGAGCTAATCCATCCTCGGCAGGCTCGGCCAGCGCGGTTGCATGTGTAACCAGCACCGGGCGCCGCAGCGATAGGGCTTCCCATACCGCGATCCCCTGGGATTCATACTCACTCAACAAGGTTACCAGGGATGCCCGTGACAGTAGTTCGGTCATGCCCTGCCGGTTTTCGGGCGGAACCGCGCCGATCGTGATCGTGTTTTCGAGTCCAAGCGTGCGCACACGCTGTTTTAACGCGTCTTTATAGGGTCCCGAACCTACAATACGCAGCCGCGCATTCGGGAAATGCACCAGCACAGCCGGGAAGGCATCGATCACGCGGTGGTGGCCTTTATAGTGTTCGAGGCGGCCTATGGACACGATAAGCTGTGTGTTGGGGTCCGGCGCGGCAGGTGATTCCAGCGGCGGCAGGTCCGACCCGTTCGGAATGACCATAAACCGGTCGGCTGGCAGCCGTAATTGGTTTTGAAACACGCGGGCTTCAAAACGTGACATGGCCACCAGTTTTTCCGACCCGGTCAGCAGCGGGCGCAGCAGCGTTTTCTGGACCCGGCGCACGGCGTTTCGCAGCGTGGACGAATGACCGCCGCTGTGAAAGGTGGTGATGTACGGCAGTCCCGCTCGCCGGGCCGCCAGCATCGCCATGGGCGGCACCAGGGTATGGTAACCCTGGCAGTGCATCAGGTCCCATTCGCCACCCGCGATCCGGCGCATGATGCCGGGCGCAAAATACAGGTCACGTTGGGATGGCCAGGCCGGTACACGCCAGATATGCACGCCCTCGATCGTTTCCTCGGCGGGCAGGTCCCGGCTGACATCGGTGGTCAGCAGCGTGACATCCACCCCCAGCCGCGCCAGGCGCCGCGTGACTTCGTATACGTGCGTTTCGATGCCTCCCATATAGGGAAAGGCTCGCACGGTAGTCACCAGGAGACGGAGTGATGATGGCTTGTTTTGCATGGTGATCCTTCCTGACCGCGACATGCCGCACCGGGCGGTTTACGGTTTGCTGTAGCTTGGTTTGGCTTCGTGCTCGACGGCCTGTTTTTTGCTCAGTCGCATCGCCAGCGCAGCGCGGACATAACCAAAGGTGGTGATCGCCAGGCCCAGCACGATCGCGCCTGCGCGTTTGGCGGAATCCAGGTTGCGGTAACGGACCGCCTTGAACAGGTTGCGGATCACACCCTGGGGCAGCGTCACCAGGGTATAGGTGCGTTCGGATGACAGGCCATCATTAGCGCCGACCAGGGTAGATACCAGGGCTTTCGATCGCCCTTCCTGATAGCAGCGTGAGCGAAAATAACGCCAGGTGCTACGGCTGGCGGGCACCTGGTGGTACACGCGCGCCTGGGGTATGTAGAGCAGTTTTTTTTGTGGATATGCGCTCTGGTGCAGCCGAATGCATAATTCCGTCTCTTCACAGCCTACGGGAATTTTGCCCACGCGACCGATGCCGCTCTGAAAGCCGCCGATCGTCTCAAAAACAGCACGCCGGAACGACATATTACAGCCGATCAGGTTGCGCACTTCGGCGGTTTGGCGCGGCATACCGCGATACGTACAGCCCACGACCCAGTTAAATTCCTCCGGGAACCAGCCCGGACGCCCGGCTGCCCAGATAGGTTCGATTTCGCCGCCGACGCCTGCGACCTGTGGATCGGCATACGCGGCGGCGAGTTGTTCGAGCCAATCCGGTTCGGCGAAGGCGTCGTCATCGAAGAATACGAGCACGTCACCTTGTGCGGCGGCGATACCGCTGTTTCGCGCACCGGACAGGCCGCGTTTTTGATCGTTTTCGACGACGACGGTATCCGGGAAATGCGAACGCGTTTTGGCCAGCAGATCGGGGTTGTGATCGACGACGACCACAACGCCCGCTGCTGGATAAGTCTGGTGCTGTACCGACCGGATAGCGGTCACCAACTGGTCCCAACGTTCACCGGTATAACAGCAGATGACGACCGACATGGTAGGTGCATGCGTCATGATATTTTTTCTCCGGACGTTATCCCGCTTCCGCTACGGTGGACGTTGACAGGTTGGCAACCACCGTATCGATTACGGTAAACGTGATGCTGAGCGGTGTACCCGCGTCGCCGCTGCCGCTGGCGCCCAGATACGGCGTCGCGCTGAGCGTGTGTTCGCCCAGGGTCGGCGTCCAGGGGCCATAGTTGCCGGAGCTGTCGCCTGCCAGGGCATAGGGTGCCACGTTTTCCGTGCGGAACGTTTGGTTGCTGTCATAGGCGAAGACAACGCTGCCAACCGGCTGAGGCAGTGTATTGGCCCGGACATTCAGATTACTCGTGGGCAGCAGGGCCATATTGATCGTGCCGCCGTCAACCAACGGGCCGATGTCGGTGTCTGTATCAGCATTGACCAGCGTGAAGCTGATCACACCGAATGTGGTGTCTACACTCGTGCCCGACAGCGCAGCCGTTGTCGGTGAGTTGTCGCCGTCATGTGTGATCGACAGTTCAGCGATCTTGCTGCCTGCCGTTGTTGGGGTAAAGGTAACATTCACCGTAGCGGATTGGCCGGGGTCAAGACTGACCGGGCTGCTGAAATCGGTTGTGAAGTCGGCGGCGTCGGTACCATTCACCGCGATCGCACTGATCGTGATGGCCGGACCGCCGGTGCTGCCCTCATTCGTCAGCGTGGCAGCCTGCGTAAATATGCCGCCATTGGCAACATTGCCGAAATCAATGGGTGTCACCGATAACACAGCGGGAGCCTGTCCACTACCATTAAGCGTGATCATCAGCGGCGAATTGCTGCCGGTGTGGTTTACCACCAGCGAGGCAGTTTTTGCGCCTGCCGAGTCCGGTGTGAAGGTGACATCGACTGTCATGGATTCCCCGGCTTCGAGCGAAACCGGGCCGCTGAAATTGTCGCTGAACAGGGCCGCGTCGGCGCCGCTGATTGACACGGATGTCACGTCAAGCGAGATGGCCGCCGGTTGGCCGAGGTTGGTCAGCGTGACGGACTGGTTGACCGGCGTGCCGATGGGTGTTGTTCCGAAATCGACGGGATCGGGATCGGCGTCCAGTGTAGAGGAAACAATCACCTGGTTCGGCACGATCTCGATACCCTTGATCGCCGGGTTTTGAACGACATGCAGGAATTCGATCGTCAGTACGTTGTCGGATACCGTGACGGTGAAGGACTGCATCACGGCGGTTTCGAAACCCACGTCAGCAAAGATGTCGTAGTTGTCGAGCACGGTCGCGCCTTCGATCGTGACGTCAAACACGCGTGCGCCAACGCTGGCCGCGCCGCTGTACGTTTCCGCGAAATACAGGCGCACTTCATAACTGCCCGGTTCAACCGGGAAGTCCCATATCATTTCGGCGGTAGTGTACGTTGGGTCCCAGCGTTCGGTCGAGAACAATGCATCGGGGGCACCGGTTGTGTTGGGTCCACTGAACGGTCCTGGGCTGTAAGTCATGTTGCCGTTGTCCGCCGCGTTGCCATAAACATACGGGTTGGCCTTTGTATCTTCGCTCCAACCGATCGGACTGTCGCTGATGGCTGGGCCGCCAGCGTTCACCCGGTAGATTGGGTCAGACGAGGTCGCATTCGCCGCGCCGGAGAGGTCAACCACCAGCGGCGAGTTGTCGCCGTCATGCGTTATCGACAGGCTGGCGGTCTTGCTGCCGGATGTCGTGGGCGCAAAGGTGACGTAAACCGTGGTTGATTGGCCGGGGTCAAGACTGACCGGGCCGCTGAAGTCGGTCGTGAAGTCGGCGGGGTCAGTTCCGCCGACCGCGATCGCGCTGATGGTAATGGCCGGATCGCCGGTTCCGCCGTCGTTCGTCAGTGTCAGCGTTTGAACCGATGTGTCGCCGGTCAGGATCGTGCCAAAGGTCACCGGGTCGGGATTCGTGCTCAAGACGGCGGGCGCCTGGCCGGTGCCAGAGAGGGCCACAGACAGCGGTGAGTTGTCGCCGTCATGCGTGATCGACAGGTTAGCGATCTTGCTGCCCGCTGTTGTCGGCGCGAAGGTGACGCTAACCGTGGTCGATTGGCCGGGGTCAAGTGATACCGGGCCGCTGAAGTCCGTGCTGAAGTCGGCGGCGTTGGAGCCCTCCACCGCGATCGCGCTGATGGTAATAGCCGGATCGCCGGTGCTGCCCTCGTTGGTCAGGGTCAGGGTCTGGGCATTCGAACTGCCGGTTTGCACCGCGTCAAAGGCCAGCGGATCGGGTGTGGCGTCCAGTGTGGAACCGGGCTGCACCGTGATCGGCAGGATTTCAATACCCTTGATCGCCGGGTTTTGAACCACATGCAGGAACTCGATCGTCAGCACGCTGTCGGAAACTGCCGTTGTGAAGGACTGCATCACGGCGGTTTCGAAACCCACATCAGCGAAGATATCATAGTTGTCAAGCACGGTCGCGCCTTCGATAGTGACATCAAACACGCGTGCGCCAACACTCGCCGCGCTGCTGTACGTTTCCGCGAAGTACAGGCGTACTTCGTAAGTACCGGGTTGAACCGGGAAGTCCCACGTCAGTTCATCGGGCGTATTGGTTGGGTCCCAGCGTTCGGTCGAGAACAGGTTGTCGGGTGCGCCGGTGGTATTAGTACCGCCGAATGCACCGGGGGTATAAGTCTGGTTGCCCGTCGGACCGGCGTTCACATACGGTGACGGGTTGGCCTTTGTATCTTCACTCCAATTGATCGGTGTGCCGGTGAGCGCCGCACCACCCGCATTCACGCGGTAGATCGGATCGGTGGTCACCAGGCTGCTGGAGCCGTTCAGCGCAACAGCCAGCGGAGTGTTTGTGCCATCGTGAACGACATTCAACGTGCCCGACGCCGGTCCGTCAGCCGTGGGCGCAAACGTGATCGTAACATCGACAGTGGCTTGCGGATTCAGCGTAACCGGCAGCGTTGGGCCGGATGTGATCGCAAAGGCAGCATCACCTGTGAGGTTCAGTTCAGTGATCGTGATGGCAGGTTCGCCAATCTGACCCAGGTTGGCCAGCGTGATAGTTTGTGCCGCCGATTCGCCGGTTTGTACAAAGCCGAAATTAACCGGGTTCGGTGCAGCGCCCAATGTAGAAGCCGTTGCCGCCGGATCAAGTTCCAGGATCACGACGTTCGAATTCGGGCTGGTGCGGCCACCGCCTTCGGTGATAACCGCCGTGATATAGTTCAGCCCGCCATCGGGATCGGTTTTGGCCAGCGTGACCGGGATGTCAACATAACCGCTGGCACCGATCGTGTCGCTGTATTCAGACACACCGATCGCGCTGTTGGCTTCGAAGGGATCGATATCAAAGCCGCCGCCGGACTGTTCAAACAGCCCACCTTCGATGATCAGCAGGGCCGCATTGGCGCCAACCGGGCCATTTACCCGGATGGTCTGCGCTGCGTCGGGGACAACGGCGGGTGTGGTCGGTACGCCGATAACGTCGATCGTCGGGGCTGCGGGCGCGTTGGCTTTGACGATGTTTTGCGAGCCGGACAGGCTGCTGGGCACGCGGTACATGTCCGCTACCAGCGCCGACCCATCATCAAATTCGACAGTTACCTGGGCGCCCACCAGTTCGAGGCCGGACACACTGCCGGATTCGTTCGGGCCGGGTGCGCTGACACCGCGAATGCTGGTCGGGTCTACATCCACCGAAAACGCGAACTGCTCGGACGGATCGAAGTCCGTAAACGCCAGGTCTATCGCGTCGAATCCGTCGTCGTGTGGTACGTCAAACGGATCGGTGCAGTTGTTCGCAAACGTAACGAGGCCCGTTGACGCGGCACCGGCATCTGGCGTGAAACACTTGGCTACGACATCACCGGCGATACCGTTCGGATCAAAGACCATGTCCGGCAGAATCGCCGTGCCCAGATCGAACCGCACGCTGACGATCTGCTGGTTGTCGGTCGAGGTGTTGGTGACCTTAAACGTCTGAGAGGTGTACGTGCTGGCGTTGATCGTGCCGCCGGGTGTGATCTCAACCAGGGCCGACGCGGTATCGCTGCCGGACGAGGTATCGGTTCCCAACAGGCCCACCATCACCGGCGAGTTGATCCCGTTATGGGTGATGGCCAGGTCGGCGTTTTTCTGCCCGGACGTGGTCGGTGTAAACGTGAGCTCGATGTTGGTTGAGCTGCCGGGCTGTACGGTGACCGGGCCTACAAAACTGGTGGCGAACGCCGCCGCATCAGCCCCCGTGATCGACGCGCTGCTGATGGTGATCGCCGGATCGCCGCTGCTGCCCTGGTTGGTCACGGTGACAAACCCGGTCGATGAGGTGTTGAGCGCGACCGCCCCAAAATTCAGCGGATCGGGTGCTGCCGTCAACACGCTAGGTGAAGACCCGGCGGCGGGATACACGTCGATACCCTTCAGGGACGGGTTTTCGACCACGTGAATAAACTCGACGGTCAGGCTGCCGTCGAGAACCTGGGTTGTGTATGACTTCATCACGGCGGTGTTGAACCCAACATCAGCCACAATGTCGTAGTTGTTCAGGGCAAGTTCACCTTCAACTTCAACGTCGAAGACACGGTCGCCCGGATTTTGAGTGCCGGTATATATCTCGGCAAAATACAGGCGTACTTCATAGGTGCCAGGATCGACCGGGAAGTTCCAGATCATTTCCGGCGCTGCGCTTGCATCCCAGCGCTCGCTGGCAAACAAATTGTATGGCGCGTCGGTGTCGTTGGTGCCGGTAAACGTGCCGGGATTATAAAATTGCCCGGTATTAACGTAGGGTGACGGGCTGCCGCTGGTATCTTCGCTCCAGTTTAGCTGGCTGTCTGCCAGTTCCGCCCCCCCCACATTCACCCGGTAGATCGGCACGCCTTCTGCATCCCCCTGCAAATTGACGTTAAACGGCGAATTAGTGCCGTCATGGGTCACGACCAGGGCCGCGTTTTGAGCGCTGCCCGCGATTGGTGTAAACGTCACGTCAATGTTTACTGATTCTTCAGGCTGGAGCGTATACGGCAGGCCGGGGCCGGATGTCAGGCTGAACGCTGCTGCGCCGGTCACCTGTAAACCGGTGATTTCGATGTCCGGGTCGCCGTCCTGCCCCAGGTTGAACAGCGTGATTGTTTTTGTCGCCGACGATCCCACCTGGATCGAACCAAAGTCTGCCGGGTTGGGGGATGTCCCCACGACCGACGGCTGGACCGGCTTGATTTCAAACAGGTCCCAGGTGGCGGTGAAGGGATCAGCGTTGCGGGATGTGGCAATGATACCGACCGCGATCGGGTCTGAGCCTTGCAGCGTCGCCAGCAGACTGCCGGACAGCGCCAGCGGTGAACCCAGATCGGTCACCGGGCCGCCACCAACCGAAACCCGCGGTTGGACCGTGCCTGCAACCGGGTCAACCAGCAGCAGGAAATCGATAAATGGAGAGGTTAACAAACCAGCCGGTGCATACGATGCCGCCGACACGGTATCACCGTCCTCGACAACAACCTCAACGCCGCCCGCCCCATTATTGGCCGTGAGTGCGATCTTGAGGTAGTTGAACTGGTCGCCGGTGCCGATGAAGATACCCTGTGATTTGTCATTTTGCGGCGGGTCGGCGTCGCCGTCGTCAAAGTACGGCGACTCGATGCGCCCGGTCACCAGGAAGTTACCGGTCGATACGCTGGCATTCACGCCAAACTGGAACGCGTAAGCCTGGTTGTTGAGCGCACCCAGTGCGTCACCTGCGGGGACGTTATCCACTGTGGCTTTACCGGCGGCGCCGCCTACTGTTAGATTCGTCACCTCGAACTGGTCAAGATAATCGTCGGCGTTGTTGATCATCAGCCCGGTGAATCCGACGCCGAAGAATCCAAAGCCGGGATCAGCATTAAACAGGTCGTAGAACAGCGGCATATGGGTCGTCGTGCCGTTGTCCGGGTCGATGGCAAACGCATCGTTGATATCCAGAATGCTGTCGTTATCGTCGTCATCGTCGTTGACGTCTGACACAAAATCGCCATCATTGTCCGCTGGCGTGCTGCCCGGTGAGCATGGATTACTGCCCGCGTCGATCTCATCGGCATTGGAGTAACCATCACTGTCTTCATCCAGGAATGGATCGTAAGTGCCCAGACAGACAAAGTCGGTCGGTTCGAAAACCTGGATAGCATCACTACCAAACACAGCGACCCAGATCGTACCAGGGAAAATATCGCCGTCGCCCTGGGCGGTCACGTCGAGTGGAATCGACCCAAAGCCAGACAGCAGCGCTTCCGCGTTCTGCCCGTTGATCTGGACAATATCATCACCGGCGGCGTTGAGTTTCATCCGGTAAATGTTGTCGTCAAAACTGGCTGTTAGCAGGTCGCCCTGCATGGCCCCGCCAAAGTTTGAGGCGGTGTATTCAACCAGGCCGTTCGTTGAACTACCGAACACGACCAGTGAACCGTCCTCGCTGCCGGGCACCAGGTAGTCACACTCAACCGGGTTGGCCAACGCGAACGGCACCGGCGAGTCGGCTTCCGTGCCAAAAATGCCCGCCGGGTTGCCACGTGCCGGGACCGGGTGACCGGCGTAATAACCGGGGCCGGTGATGTAGTGCAAGCCGTCGCCGTGGCTGGCGCTGCTGCCCTCGTTGGGATCGTTGGTGCAGTTCGGCGTACCTTCACCTATCGGTATGCCGCCCCACCCGCCGTTTGGACCGTTGTCAATCGAGTACAGCCGACCGGCTTCGGTCAGAACAACATCGTAGGGATTGCGCCAGCCGGGTGAGTACACCTGAACCGGCCCACCGGGCACGATCTTGGCTTGGTTGGCGCCGTTGTTGCCGCCAAATGGATCGTTTTCATCTACACCAGGGGCTGTGTTGGTTCGTGATGGATCGTCCAGGGTGGGGATATCGTAGGTGGTGTCCCCAATTGCATCCAGGTCCACCGACAGAATGGCTGCCGAAAGGGTGTATTCGGGCGTGAGCCCAAAGTTGTTAGACGGCGCGCCCATGTTGGTGATGCCGCCTGAGGCGACATAGAGTATGTTGTTCACCTCGTCCAGCGCCATGCCGTTCTGCGCGTGATTTTCTTCGGAACGCGGCAGACCACGCACGAGTTCAACATGATCCCAGCTTGCGCCATTCCACGTTAAGCGCGAGACAATGCCCGAATTCGTGTCAAGTCCGGAGTCGCTGCCGACGGCGATACGCGAGTCGGACGAGGTCACGTACAGCACCGGGTTTGTTGAGGTGCCTGTCACTACCAGGCCCGTCACCTGCCGGGTGTTGATATTGGTATTCAGCGTTCCGTCATCGTTGTGATTGGGAATTTGCTTAACTTCCGAAATGATTTCGAGGCCGGACACCGAATACGTTATGACCCCGCCAGTGTCGTCACGCGTTATAGTATACGCGGCGATGACACCGTATTGTTGTGCAACATACAGCCGGTTATCCGGGCCAAATTGTAACGTGGTCGGATTATCTAAACCGCTTGTGCCCGTCAATGTGGCCGACACAAAACTGATGGACGCCTGCGCATGAGCAGCAGGTACGCTGTTTGTGCCCATACCCGCCCCACCGAACTGAAACAAAACAGCCAGGCTGACTGTGAGGGTAACAAGCCTGACCAGGTTTTTCCAGGGATTAAATGAGTGATGTTGTAACATGGTGTTATTTTCCTCGACGCGTTCTACCGTGCAGTGCAGATAATGAGTAGTTTGGTCTGTTTATGTTCAGGGAATAATGGCGTGCAGTGGTTGATCACAATTGCCGCCGGGGCACCATTCCAGGCGGTCGGCAGTGGCCCCCTCTGGAATAGCAAAACGCACCAGTCCGAGTAGCGACTCACCCGGTGCGAGAGCTGCGCCAACAAGCGGCGGTTGTGTGTTGTCGTCGGGCAGTTCGGACGAATACCGGTGATTATCGCGATCCAGCAGCGCCAACGAGTCCTGGTCAACCGGAACCGTATCGCCGGTTTGATTGCCCAGTGTGGCAACGACCACGATCCAGCGGAAGCCATCCGGCGGATCGGGTGTGTTTTCGGGCAGGTTGTCTTCGAGCGCGTAACTCACCGCGATGGTGTACTGGCCCGGTATGGATGACACCCCGTTACCCGGCTCACTCACGTCTGGTGTGACTTCTTCGGTAATCGTCACGTCCGGTGTAACTTCTTCGGTCACACTGACATCCGGTGTGATCTCTTCGGTTGCGCTGATATCGGGTGTCACCTCTTTTGTGGCGGCGACCTCCGGCGTGTTTTGTACCGCAGTCGCATCTGCTGCTTCTGTGGCTTCTGACGTGGCCGTGTCATCGTCATCCAGCAGTTGGGTGCTAATGACGTACCCTCCACCCAATAACAGGGCGGCAGCAAACACAGCGATTAGTAGTTTATTATTCATCATCATACCCCATGCGCGACTTGATGTTTTGATTCCAAATGAGCACAAAAACAAAGAGGATGGCTTTTTGCCAAACGGCGTTTTGTGATACTGCTTCAAGTGTATTTTAATCAAGACCGGATCGAATTGTCAATTTAAACATTATATAAATTATTAAAAACTAATATATATGATTAATGTGATAAGGTACGACCGGCGCCGGTATCAAGAGGGTGCAAAAAAACCGGGTAAGTGGCCCGGCTTGGTGTGGTTGTGGTTATTTTAGAGGCTGGTGGCTGCTCAGGCAGTGTCAAGCGCCCGGCGAAGCTGCGCCGCCAGGTCACGCACAGCGGAAACGCCCGTTTTCCCGGCTTTGACCAGCGCGCTGCCGACGATGAAGCCATCCGCTAGGTCGTTCATTTTACGTGCCTGTTCCGGCTGGCTGATGCCAAACCCGACCACCAGCGGCTTGTCGGTGTGGGCGCGAATGTGATTGATGACGTCGATCAGATCGGGCGGGAGTGTGTGCCGCGCGCCGGTTATCCCGGTTATCGACACCACGTAGATAAACCCGGTGGCCTGTTCCGCCACCAGGGCGATACGCCGAGGATTGCTGGTCGGTGCCAGGAAAAACACGAGCGCCAGCCCATGATCCGCACAGGCATCACACAGCAGGTGCGATTCCTCCGGTGGCAGGTCAGGCACGATAATCCCATCCGCTCCGGCGGCGTGAGCATCGCGCACAAAAGCATCAGGTCCATAGGCCAGAATGGGGTTAAGGTAGCCCATCAGCAGCATGGGCTGCTGGATGCCACGTGTACGCAGTTCGCGCACGGCGTTAAGGCATGTTCGCACCGTGGTACCATTGTCCAGCGCGATCTGTGTGGCGGCCTGAATGGTCGGTCCATCGGCCAGCGGATCGCTGAAGGGTATGCCGATCTCAAAGCCATCGACGCCCACTTCGGCCATAGTCGTGATCGCATCAAGCGACGTAACGTAATCCGGGTAACCGATCGGGAAATAGGGCAAAAACGCGGCGCGATGTTCTGTTCGGGTGCGCGCAAACATACTGTCAAGGGCTGCCAGCCCGGTTGAGTGTGTTATCTCGGCCATCGGTGTGTTATTCCCCCAGTTCTTGCATAACGGTATCCAGGTCTTTATCACCTCGACCGGATAGATTCACCAGGATGATCGCGTCCTTTGGCATATGCGGTGCGCGTTTGATCACTTCGGCGATGGCGTGGGCGCTTTCCAGGGCGGGGATGATGCCCTCCAACCGGCTGAGTTTGTCGAAGGCGTCGAGCGCTTCTTCATCGGTCGCCAGTGTATAAAACGCGCGTTCCATCTCGCGCAGGTAGGCGTGTTCCGGCCCAACCGACGCATAATCCAGCCCGGCGGAAACGCTGTGCGTATTCATGATCTGCCCGTCGGCGTCTTGCAGCACAAACGAGCGTGTGCCGTGCAGCACACCCGGTCGCCCAATGCCGGGATCGGCAAAACGGGCGGCGTGTTGGCCGCTGGCGATCCCGCGTCCGCCCGCTTCAACGCCGATCAGATCGATGGTTTCATCGTTGCGGAAGGCGTGAAACAGTCCGATCGCGTTGCTGCCACCGCCAACACAGGCGATGCAGCTATCCGGCAGTTGGCCCACCTGCTCTAACATCTGGCGGCGGGCTTCGGTGCCGATCACACTCTGGAAGTCGCGCACCATCTCAGGATAGGGATGCGGCCCCAGCGCCGATCCCAACAGGTAATACGTGGTGTTGACGTTGGTCACCCAGTCGCGGATCGCTTCATTGATCGCGTCTTTCAGGGTCCGGCTGCCGCTGTCCACCGGGATCACCTCGGTGCCCAACAGTTTCATGCGAAACACGTTTGGCCGCTGGCGTGCGATATCCACGCTGCCCATGTAAACGTGACATTCCAGGCCCAACAGGGCCGCCGCCGTCGCGCTGGCGACACCGTGCTGTCCGGCGCCCGTTTCAGCGATAATGCGGCGTTTGCCCATGCGCTGCGCCAGGAGCGCCTGCCCCAACGCGTTATTGATTTTGTGCGCGCCGGTATGCGCCAGGTCTTCACGTTTGAGGTAAATACGCGCGCCGCCGAGATAGTCGGTCAGGCGTTGGGCAAACGTGATCGGCGTGGGACGCCCGGTATAGGTCGCTTGCAGATCGGCCAACCGGCCCTGAAACGCGGGATCATGCATGGCATCATGGTAGGCTTCGGTCAGTTCGTCGAGCGCTGGCATCAAGGTTTCCGGTACAAAACGCCCGCCGTATTCACCATAATAGCCGCGTTCATCCGGCACATTCGTGGTACCTGTATGTATAAAGGTGTCCTGCTTTGTTGTCATGTTGTGTCCTTAGTCTAACTCGTGCCCACCACTGAACTACGGCGTTCCATCAACACGACGTCTTTCCATACGCCGTGCAGACAGCCCAGTCGTTCCCGGTAGCCGATATCACGAAAGCCGCAGATGCGGTGCAGCGCCAAGCTGGTCGTGTTTTCGCGGAAAATCCCGGCTTGCAGCGTCCAGATTCCGGCTTCCTCGGACGCAGTGATCAGCGCGTGCAGCAGCGCTTTGCCGATCCCCTGCCCGCGTGCGGACGCGGCCACGTAGACACTGACTTCGGCCACGCCGCCGTATACACAGCGGCCTGATACCGGTGACAGGGCGGCCCATCCCAATATGGTTTCGTTTTCCCTGGCAACTAACCGGCAGTCGCTGCGATGGGCGGCGTTCCACGTGTCCCAGTCGGGTACGTCGGTTTCAAATGTTGCCTGGCCGGTAGCGATGCCCTCTTTATAAATAACAGCTACCTGGGGCCAGTCGGCGGCTTGCAACCTGTTTATCGTGGTGGTCACGGTTACTTCTCCAATAAACGCACGGCGGCGATAAACGCGCTGACGCGGCTGATATCTTTTACGCCCGGCTGGCCGCTTTCGACCCCGCTGGCCGTATCAACCCCCCAGGGCTGAATCGCGCGGACACGTTCGGACACGTTTTCGGGTTTTAGACCTCCGGCCAGCATCAGGCGCGGCACACGCTGCTTGACGGCCAGGGCGATATCCAGGCTGGCCTGTTCCCCGGTGCCGCCGTACAGGTGCTTGTGAAACGCATCGACCAGCAGCGACGGCAGGCGCTCGTCTTCCGGCGCGTAGGACAGGTAAATCGCGACCTGCTGTAGAGCGTCCTGAACGCTGCGAGGCCGGATACCCTTAAACGCGCGGCCTTGCAGTTGGGCCAGCACCTCGACCGGTTCGTCACCGCTGAGTTGGGCCGCGTCCAGTCCCGCCGCGTCGATGATTTGCTGTATGGCGTCTGCCGTTTCGTTGACGAACACGCCGACGAACACCGGGCAGGCATTGCCCAGCGTGCCGCGTAACGTATCCGTGATCTGGCGGGCGGTGTCGGGCGAAATGTAACGCGGGCTGGGACGGTAAAAATTCAGTCCAAGCATATCCACGCCAGCGCGTGCGCACCTGCCCGCTTGAACACAAGCGGCAGCATCCTCGACAGTTGTCACGCCGCATAGTTTGATCCGGGTCACGATGTTACCTCGCTTTGCTGGTAGCTGCTGCCGGTGAAAGCGGGCTGGCTGCTCAACGTGCGCACGGCGGCGCCGGTATCAGGTGCGCGTACCAGCGCCTCGCCTACCAGGATCGCGTTTGCCCCGGCGCGGCCCATCTGCTGCACGTGCGCCTGGGTAAAGATTCCACTTTCGGCCACCAGTGTGATCCCGTCCGGCACCTGCCGGGCCAGGCGTTCGGTGGTGCCCAGGCTGACGTCGAACGTTTTCAGGTCGCGGTTGTTGATGCCCAGCAGCGCGGGTGTGATCCGCAGCGCGCGCGTTAGTTCGTGTTCGTTGTGCACCTCGACCAGCGCCGCCATGCCCAGTTCGACCACCAGCGCGTACAGGTCGGCCAGTTGGGCATTGTCCAGCGCGGCCACGATCAGCAGCACGGCATCGGCTCCGGCAGCGCGCGCTTCGACCACCTGGTAGGGATCGATGATAAAATCCTTGCGCAACACCGGGATAGTTACCGCGCTGCGCACGGTGCGCAGGTAATCCAGGTGCCCCTGAAAAAAAGCTTCGTCGGTCAGCACCGAGATCGCCGCCGCGCCGTGTTCGGCATACGTGGTGCCGAGCACGACCGGATCGAAATTTTCGATCAGCACCCCACGCGACGGTGACGCGTGTTTGATCTCAGCGATCAAGGCCACCGTATCCCGGCGCAGCGCCGCGATCATGTCGCGTGGTGGCGCCGCCGCCTTGACCGCGTCCCGCATCCGGCTTAGTGGAATCTGGGCTTTTTGAGCCGCGATTTCGTCCACCTTGTGCGCCAGGATGTTGTCGAGCACGGTGCCCGTCGAAACGTACTGCTTGTTCATACGTTGGCTAACTCCTGGCTATACGCGATCAACCCGTCGAGTTTAGCCAGGGCCTTGCCGCTGTTTATGATATCGGCGGCCAGGATCAACCCGTCTTCGATGCTCTCGACCAGTCCACCCGCCAGCATAGCCGCCCCGGCGTTCAACAGCACCACATCATGCTTGGCGCTGTTGATCTCGCCCGCCAGCACGCCCCGTAGAATGGCCGCATTGGTAGGCGCATCGCCGCCCAGCAGCTCCGAGATGTGCGCCGGTCTGAGATCGAAGTCGATCGGATTCAGATCGTAAGTATGCACCGCGCCGTCCCGGTAATGGCTGACACGGTTCGGGCCGGTCGTGGTCAGTTCGTCGATGTTGCCGTAGCCGCACACCACGATCGCCGACGTTGATCCCAGGGCGCCGAGCACGTGGGCGATAAACTCGGTCAGGTCCGGCGCAAACACGCCCATCAACTGGCGTTGAGCGCCCGCCGGGTTGGTCAGTGGACCGAGGATATTAAAGATCGTGCGCACGGCCAACTGGCGGCGCGGGCCGATCGCATGTTTCATGGCGGGATGCAGCCTGGGCGCAAACAGGAAGCCGATCCCGATCTCGTCCACGCACTGCCCTACCTGCTCCGGTGTGAGGTCCAGGTTAACGCCGAGTTCGGCCAACACGTCAGCGCTGCCGCATTTGCTGGTAGCGGCCCGGTTGCCATGTTTGGCGATACGCAGCCCGGCCCCGGCAGCCACAAACGCGACCGTGGTGCTGATATTAAAGGTGCCGGATTTATCACCGCCGGTGCCACACGTGTCGAGTAGATCACCGTTGGCGCGGGTCGGGACGCGAACGGCGTTAGCGCGCATGGCGCGGGCGCTGCCGATGATCTCGTCCTGCGTTTCGCCTTTCATGCGCAGCCCCATCAGGTACGCGCCGATCTGGGCTTCGCTGGCTTCCCCGGTCATGATCTGGTTCATCACGTCTTCGGCTTCTTCGGCCTGCAAATGGCCGAACCGGCTGATGATTTCAATCGCGCGCTGAATATCAATAGTCATCAGGTTTTCCTCCACTTCATCCTCCACTCAGTGTGTGCATGGCGCATACACCATGCGCATGGATACGATAGATTACAGGCGGTTTTCTAAAAAGTTCTGCAAAATACGCGGGCCAAAACGAGTCAGAATGCTTTCCGGGTGGAACTGCACGCCGACGACGGGAAAATCCTTGTGGCGCAGCGCCATCACTTCACCGGCTTCGGTAAACGCCGTGACGATCAGGTCGTTGGGCAGCGGTTCCTCGACGATCAGGCTGTGATAACGCGTGGCTTCAAACGGGCTGGGGACGCCGGTGAACAGCGCCGCGTTTTTGTGATAGATCATGCTGGTTTTGCCGTGCATCAGGCGCGGCGCGCGCACGACTCGCCCGCCGTACACCTGCCCGATTGACTGCTGGCCCAGGCACACGCCGAGAATGGGCGTAGAGCGGCCCATCGTGCGGATCACGTCCTGTGATATCCCGGCGTCGTCAGGGGTGCCCGGTCCGGGTGATATCACAATGTGCGACGGTTGCATGGCCTTGATCGCGTCCACCGTCGTTTGATCGTTGCGCACGACGCGCAGGTCGGCGCCCAGTTCGCCCATTTTTTGCACGAGGTTATAGGTAAAACTGTCGTAGTTGTCGATCACGAGAATCATGATGTTGCCTTTCGATAGCTGCGCCGCGCAGTAGCGGCGCCCGCATTGGGCGAGTTACAGGCCGGTTTCGGCGTTGTTGATCGCCACCGCGACCGCGCGCGCTTTGTTGACCGTTTCGTCATATTCGCGTGACGGATCGCTGTCGGCCACGATCCCGGCCCCGGACTGGACATAAACCGTGTCGCCGCGCATAACGAGCGTGCGAATCGTGATGCAGGTATCCATCGATCCGTCGAAGCTGAAATAACCGACCGCGCCGCCGTAGGGACCGCGCCGCGTGCCTTCCAGTTCTTCGATGATCTCCATCGCGCGGACTTTGGGCGCGCCGCTGAGCGTGCCCGCCGGGAACGTAGCCCGCAGCAGGTCAAAGGCGTTCAGGCCGTCACGCAGGTGGCCGGTCACCTGGCTGACGATATGCATCACGTGTGAATAACGCTCAATGGCCATCATCTCCGGTACGTGCACGGTGCCATAGTCACACACGCGGCCCAGGTCATTGCGGCCCAGGTCCACCAGCATCACGTGTTCGGCGCGTTCTTTTTCGTCGGCCAGCAGTTCGTCAGCCAGCGCGTTGTCTTCCTGTTCGGTCGTGCCGCGTGGACGCGTGCCTGCGATGGGGCGCATCGTCGCGACACTGTCTTCGAGACGCACCATCATTTCTGGCGACGCGCCGATTACGCTGAATGTGTCGTCAAATTGCAGGAAAAACATGTAGGGTGAGGGGTTTAGCGCACGCAGCGCCCGGTAAATGGTAAAGGGGTGGGCGCTGGTCTGGCGGCTGAAACGCTGCGAGATCACGATCTGGAACGCGTCACCTGCGGCGATGTATTCCTTGGCGGCGCGAACATTGGTTTCGAATGCCTCACGCGTCATGTTTGATTCTAAGTCGCCGTTTGTGGCGGGTGCCAGGTCGTCGATGGACATGTACGGCACCGGTTCGGCCAGCGCACCGGTGATCGCGTCGATGCGGCGCAGGGCGTCATCATAAGCCGCGTCCGGATCGCCGGTGTTGTGCGCGTTGGCCAGCACGATCAACTGGTGCTTGGCGTGATCGAAGATCACCAGCGTATCGGCCAGCATAAACGCTACGTCGGGCATTTTCAGCTCATCGATGGCGGTGTCTGGCAGGCGCTCAATATAACGCACGATATCATAGGCAAGATATCCCACCATTCCGCCGATAAAGCGCGGCAGACCTTCCAACCGGACCGGCTGCACACGCTCAAATTCATGGGCGATCACGTGCAGCGGATCTTCACCGGAGGTGAGTTCACGCGTGGTCGTGGTGCCGTGACGGGTGGTTGTTACGGTGCGTTCCTGGACGGTGATCAGTCCTTTCGGATTCACGCCCAGGAACGAATAACGCCCGACTTGTTCGCCACCTTCCACACTTTCGAGCAAAAAGGAAGCCGTGCCGGTTTGGGCCAGCTTGAGGTACACCGATACTGGTGTTTCCAGGTCGGCTAACAACGTGCGATAAACGGGAACCAGATCGCCCTGGACGAACAGGCGGCGGACGGTATCACGGTCCGGCGTGATATGGGCTTGTGTGCGTTGTGCTGCGGGTGAAAAAGCCATGTAGTCGCCCTCCTTAGTGGTGTGTCCAAACGGAAATTCCCCTCCTCGTTCAAGGGCGAGAAGGGGAATCCCGTGGTGCCACCTTGATTAAGCGACTGCCCAGAAACAAAAAAATCCACGGTGTGCGCAGATTTTTGATTTTGGAGAAGCCAGCTTCACTCAATTGAGGTACGGACGCGGCCAGAAAATACCAACATCGATACCCGTCACCCGGTAACGGTGGGGACTCCGGCGCGGGCTACTGGTGGACCTTCACGTTCGACCGCACAACTCCCTGGACCATTCGACATCTGCGCATGTGCTGCCTTCGCACCGCCCGGCAGCTCTCTGAACACCGCTTTGATGTGTACTTTTCCAGATCAGCGTTTTTAACTATTCGCTTGTCGATCAAAACGGTAACAGGAATGGCCGGATATGTCAAGCTGTTCACAACCAGTGCCCCGGTGGTTCAACCGGTCAGTTTCTTCTCGGTCGGGCAAGTTTGTGTAAAATAACTAAAATTCCGCCAGTGCTATTGACACATTGCTCATGCTGGGATAGTCTAGGGACAGTCTTGTAACTCGTAACTCGTCATGTAATTTGCACGGACAGAGTTTAGAAAAGTTTAACCATGAAATCGCGTCAAAACCTTCTCGCTCTTATTATCGTTGTTATTGTCCTCGTCATTCTTGGCGGGGCATTGGCGGTTGGGAGAGCGTAGGCAAACGCGAACCGGGTTTACAGCGAGAGTAAAAAGCCTCCCAACCGAAACGGGAGGCTTTTTTGTTGAGGCAGCATCGCGGCACAGCCGCACTGAAACAAAACTGGACCATAGTCAGGCAAATAGCAGCAGGCAGTCAAAAAACGATCATGACACCCTTCTACAACCCGTTAGTCCTTGTTCTTGTCGTCATTATTAACCTCCTTCTCGTTCTTGAGAAGGAGGTGCACGGACCTGGGGCGGTTCTGGTCCCGATGCAATGCGAGACAAGGTCAGCGCAGCGCAGAGGGTAAAAAGAACCGGAAAAACGGAAAAGAGCCGCCCCAGGCAAGCGGGGGCGGTTTTTTGTTGACTTAATTTGGACGGCTGTTTTGAAAGGTAAAGGACACAACATGCGATCAGATCGGATCAAGAAGGGCTTCGAACGGGCACCGCATCGCAGTTTGCTCAAGGCGACCGGCGTCACGGACGAGGACATGGGCAAGCCCTTTATCGCCGTCGTGAACTCGTACATCGACATTGTACCGGGGCACGTCCACTTACAGCGTTTTGGGCAGGTGGTAAAACAGGCCATCCGCGAGGCTGGCGGTGTTCCGTTTGAGTTCAACACCATCGGCGTGGATGATGGGATCGCCATGGGGCACATCGGCATGAACTATTCCCTGCCGAGCCGCGAGTTGATCGCCGACTGCGTCGAGACGATGGTGGCCGCGCACGCGTTCGACGGCATGGTCTGCATTCCCAACTGCGACAAGATCGTGCCCGGCATGTTGATGGCTGCTATGCGGCTGGATATCCCGACCATTTTTATCAGCGGCGGGCCGATGGCTGCCGGGAAAACCCCCGACGGGCGCACGGTTGATCTGATCAGTGTGTTTGAGGGCGTGGGCGCGTACAAGGCTGGCAAAATTGACGAGGCTGAACTCAAGCTGCTGGAGGATTATGGCTGCCCATCGTGCGGATCGTGCTCCGGCATGTTTACGGCCAACTCGATGAACTGCTTATGTGAAGCGCTCGGCATAGCCCTGCCTTACAACGGGTCGGCGCTGGCCGATACCCCGGAACGAGTGGAGATGGCGAAACAAGCCGCTCGCCAGATCATGAACCTGGTAGAAACCGGGTTGACGCCGAGCCAGATCGTGACGCCCGAAGCCATCGACGACGCGTTCGCGCTGGATATGGCGATGGGCGGCAGTACGAACACCGTGCTGCACACGCTGGCGATCGCCTACGAAGCCGGGGTGAATTATCCCTTGCAGCGGATCAACGCGGTGGCCGCACAGGTGCCCTGTATCTGTAAGGTGAGTCCGGCTTCAAACTGGCACATGGAGGACGTGCACCGGGCCGGAGGCATCCCCGCCATCCTCGCCGAAGTTGCTAAAGACGGCAACACCCTCCACCTCGACCGCCCCACGGTCACCGGAAAGACCCTCCGCGAAAACATTTCCAGCGCCACCATTAAAAACCACGATGTCATCCGCCCGCGTGAAAATCCACACAGCGAAACCGGCGGATTGGCGATTTTGTTTGGCAGCCTGGCGCCGGATGGGGCGGTGATCAAAAGCGCGGCGGCACCGGCCAACTTGCGCCAGCATACCGGCCCCGCGCGCATTTACGACTCTGAAGAAGACGCGTCGCGCGGCATTTTGAATGGTGAAGTGCAACCCGGCGACGTGGTGATCATTCGTTATGAAGGACCGCGCGGCGGTCCGGGAATGCAGGAAATGTTAGGCCCAACCGCCCAGATTCAAGGTATGGGCCTGGGCGACAGCGTTGTGTTGATTACTGACGGGCGATTTTCCGGCGGCAGCCGGGGCGCGTCGATTGGGCATGTCAGCCCGGAGGCGGCGGCTCGCGGCCCGATCGCGGCTGTACAGAACGGCGATCAGATCGCGCTGGACCTGGACCGGCGCACATTGGACTTGCTGGTCGATCCGGCTGAAGTTCAGCGCCGGTTGGCCGCGCTCCCGCCTTTTGAACCCACTATAGAAAGCCGGTGGCTGCGTCGTTATGCCCGGCTGGTCAGCAGTGCCAGCACGGGGGCGGTCTTTTTGGACTGAACGAAGCAGTTACCTCATATTGGCCGATCACAGGAGAGAGAGGAACAGAACAGTGAAACTTACCGGCGCAGAGATCATATTAGAATGCCTGGTCCGTGAAGGGGTCGAAGTCATGTTTGGGTACCCCGGTGGTGCCATTCTCCCGACCTATGACGCGATGACCAAGTATCCGCAGTTGCGGCATGTCCTGGTCCGTCATGAGCAAGGAGCGGCTCACATGGCGGATGGCTACGCGCGTGCCACAGGCAAAGTCGGCGTGGCAATCGCGACTTCCGGCCCAGGCGCAACCAACCTGGTTACCGGTATCGCAACAGCCATGATGGACTCATCCCCAATCGTGTGTATCACCGGGCAGGTTACGACCGGGGCGGTCGGCAGTGACGCGTTTCAGGAAGTCGACGTCACCGGGGTCACGCTGCCTGTGACCAAGCACAATTACCTGGTCTACGATGTCGAAGAACTGGCCTATACCATCCGCGAAGCGTTTCACATCGCGCGCACCGGGCGTCCCGGCCCCGTGCTCATCGACGTACCCAAAGACGTTCAGAACGCTGTGACCGAGTTTGTCTACCCGGAAGAGGACATTGTTTTACCGGGTTATCACCCACCCACATACGCCAGTGAATCCCAGCTTGAAGCCGCTGTCGAGTTGATCCGTCAGGCCAAGCGCCCCGTGATCCTGGCCGGTCATGGTGTGCTGATGTCGGGCGCGACACAGGAAGTGCTGACCTTTGCCGAGCGCACGCAGACCCCGTTTTCGCTGACCCTGCTGGGCAAAGGTGGCTTACCAGAACAGCACCCGCTGTCGCTGGGCATGATGGGCATGCACGGCACGGCGCAGTCCAACATGGCGATTCAAAATGCCGACCTGCTGCTCGCGTTTGGGATGCGTTTTGACGATCGTGTCACCGGCAACCTCAAGACCTACGCGCCGGACGCTCGTAAAATCCACATTGATATCGACTCGTCAGAAATTCACAAAGTGGTACATGCCGACGTGCCGATTGTGGGCGATCTCAAAACCGTGTTGAACCAACTCAACCCGATGTTGGAAACAATCGAGCACAAGGAATGGATGACTCAGGTGCGTGATTGGATGGAAGACACCGACGACCGCGACATCATTCACCAGGATGCCGGTGACCGGTTGCTGGCGGCGCACGTCATCCACGATATGTGGAAAGCCACCGGCGGTAATGCCGTGATTGTGACCGATGTCGGCCAGCACCAGATGTGGGAAGCCCAGTATTACCCGCACCAAAACCCGCATACGCTGCTGACGTCGGGCGGTTTGGGCACGATGGGATTTGGCATGCCCGCAGCAATAGGCGCGGCACTGGGACTCAAAGTGCCGAATGTGTGGGCGATTGTGGGTGATGGCGGCTTCCAGATGACCATCACCGAGCTGGGTACGGCGGCTCAGGAACGGGTGCCGATCAATATCGCCATTATCAATAACGGTTATCTGGGCATGGTGCGCCAGTGGCAGGAATTTTTCTACGAAGAACGCTACAACGCGACCCCGATGCTCAGCCCGGATTTTCTCAAGCTGGCTGACGCATATGGCATTCCGGCCCGGCGTGTGACGCGCCGTGAAGATGTACCGGCAGCCGTAGAGTGGGCGAACAGCATTACCGATGGTCCGGTGCTGATCGAATATGTCGTGGAAAAACGCGACATCGTGTACCCGATGGTTCCGGCGGGCGCCGATTTGCACAACATGATCCGGCGGCCTGCGTCGCCCGACAGCATTTGAGCGAGGGGAGAAAAACAAACATGAAACAGACATTGGTGGCCCTTGTCGAAAATAAACCCGGTGTCCTCAACCGTGTAGCCAGCCTGTTCCGGCGGCGCAATTTTAACATCGACAGCCTGACCGTTGGCCGGACCGAATCGCCGGATGTGTCGCGCATGACGATCGTGGTTGATGCTGACGCCGAACAGATCAAGAACCAGTTGTACAAGCTGGTCAACGTGATTCAAGTTGAAGAAGTAACCGACATGCCCAACGTCAGCCGCGACCTGGCGCTGATCAAAGTGCGCGTCAACAGCGAAAGCCGCGCCGAAGTCGCCCAGTTATCCGACATTTTCCGCGCTCACATCGTGGATGCCGGACAGGATACCGTGATCGTAGAAGTGACCGGCGACGAACAGAAGATCACCAGCATGGTCGAACTGCTCAAGCCGATGGGCATTCTGGAAATGGTGCGCACCGGCGTTGTGACCATGACACGCGGCGCAGCGATACTGCCGCGCAACGGGTATCAGCCCGCTAACGGCCAACGGACCAATGGCAACCGGCAGAATGTGCTCTAGGCGCGATATCTATCTGCGCCTGTTGGATTCTTTTTGCATGCGTTAATTTGAGGAGGCAGTTGTGGCAACACTTTATTATGACAAAGATGCCGATCTGGCATTGCTCGAAGGTAAAACAGTGGCCGTTATCGGTTACGGCAGCCAGGGACATGCTCACGCGCTCAACCTGCATGACAGCGGGGTTAACGTGGTCGTCAGCGAACGCGAAGGCTGTCAGCAGTGGCAAAAGGCGCTGGCGGATGGCTTCACGCCAAAATCAGCCGCTGAAGCCGCTGCCGAAGCCGACGTGATCATGCTGTTGGTACCGGATACAGTCCAACCCCTGGTTTACACCGCGAGCATTAAACCGAACCTCAAACCCGGTGATACGCTGATGTTCGCGCATGGTTTTAACATCCGTTTTAAGCAGATCAAACCGCCCGATTTTGTGGATGTGAGCATGGTTGCGCCCAAAGCGCCCGGTCACCGCGTGCGTGAACTTTTTCTTGAGGGCGCTGGCACGCCGGGCCTGGTCGCCGTCGAGCAGGATGCCAGCGGGCAGGCCAAAGCAATGGCGCTGGCTTATGCGCGCGGTATCGGCTGCACGCGCGCCGGTGTGATCGAAACGACGTTCGCCGAAGAAACCGAAACCGACCTGTTCGGCGAGCAGGTGGTGCTGTGCGGCGGCGTGACCGCGTTGGTCAAGGCCGGGTTTGAAACCCTGGTCAAAGCCGGTTACCAGCCGGAAATCGCGTACTTTGAATGCCTGCACGAGCTTAAGCTGATCGTGGACCTGATCTACCAGGGCGGCATGAGTTACATGTGGTATTCCGTGTCCGACACAGCCGAACACGGCGGTTATACCGGCGGTAAGCGTATCATCACCGAGGAAACCAAGGCCGAAATGTGGCAGATGCTCCAGGAGATTCAAACAGGTGAGTACGCCGACAAGTGGATCGCCGAAAACAAGGCGGGCCGCCCGCACTTTGATAAGGATCGCCAGGCGGAACGCGAGTTGATGGTTGAAAAAGTGGGCCTTGAATTGCGCGCCATGATGCCGTTTCTGGACGCGAAACGTGTGCCGGACAGCGATTGAGAACTGGCATAACCGGATCGTAAAACAAGTGTCAGAAGGGAGGTGGTGAGTATGTCCGATGATGGCCTTGCTGAGCTTAGGACCGTAATCCTGACCATTTTTGTACCTGTAATGAGTAGACCTGAAAGGAAACAAGCACAATGGACGAATCTGGGGTTATGCCCGACAACCATGTTCGGATATTCGACACCACCCTGCGTGATGGCGAACAGTCACCGGGCGCAAGCCTGACCAGCGCCGAAAAAATCGAAATCGCGCGCCATCTGGCCCGGTTGGGCGTGGACGTGATCGAAGCCGGGTTCCCGGCGGCCTCACCTGACGATCTGGAAGGCGTGCGACGTGTGGCGACCGAAGTCGGTACACCGGATGGCCCGATCATTTGTGGGCTGGCGCGTGCGACTCAGAACGATATCGACAAGGCGTGGGAAGCCATCAAAGACGCTGCTAAGCCGCGCATCCATACGTTTCTGGCGACGTCCGATATCCACATGAAACACAAACTGCGGATGACGCGCGAACAGGTCGTTGAGAAAACGCGCGAGATGGTTTCATACGCGAAAAGTTTTTGTGACGACGTGGAGTTCTCGCCGGAGGACGGCTGCCGCTCCGACCCTGATTTTTTGGTCGAGGTGCTGGGCGTAGCCATCGCGGCGGGCGCGACCACGCTTAATATTCCGGATACGGTCGGTTACATCACACCCGCGGAATATTTTGAGCTGATGCAAAAACTCATCCGTGAAACGCCCGGCGGTGACGGCGTGATCTGGTCGGTGCACTGCCACGACGATCTCGGTATGGCTACGGCGAATACTCTCGCCGGGTTGATGGCCGGGGCGCGTCAGGCGGAAGTCACGATCAACGGAATCGGCGAGCGGGCCGGTAACACGTCGCTTGAAGAAGTCGTGATGGCGCTTCGCACGCGGCCCACGATCTATAACCTGGCGACAAACATCGATGCGACGCAGCTCACACGCACCAGCCGTATCGTGAGCAACTATACCGGCATGGTGGTACAGCCCAATAAGGCAATTGTGGGCGCGAACGCCTTCAGCCACGAAGCCGGTATTCACCAGGATGGTGTCCTCAAGCATCAGTCCACCTATGAGATCATGACGCCCGAATCGGTGGGGTTGAGCCAGAGCAGCCTGGTGTTAGGTAAACACAGTGGCCGGCACGCGTTCCGTGTACGCCTGGAAGAATTGGGCTACGAGATGAACGATGAGGAACTGAACCACGCCTTCAACCGGTTCAAGGATTTGGCCGACAAGAAAAAGACCGTCACCGATGCCGACATCGAAGCGGTCATTGCCGACGAGTTTTTCGGGCCGGAAGAAGTGTTCCGTATGGAAGGCATTCAGGTCGCCTGCGGCCAGATGGGGATGCCGACGGCCACGATCAAGCTCTGCGGTCCGGATGGCAAAGAATACATCGACGCTGCCATTGGCACCGGCCCGATTGACGCCACCTATCAAGCCATCAACAAAATCGTACAGATGCCCAACACGCTGGTTGAATTCCGCGTGGCGGCCATCACCGAGGGTATTGATGCGCTCGGCGAAGTGACCGTCCGCATCCGGCGGGATGCCAATGGCAAACGTACATTTGGCGGGCATGGTGCGGATACCGACATTATCGTCGCCAGCGCGAAGGCATACCTTGCCGCGCTAAACAAGCTGCTGGCCTACACCGGGTATGAGGGCCACGAACCGGAAGGTGGATCGGCCACAATCCGGATCGGGGCAGCATCCTGATCTGTGTTTTAAAACGGAGAGAATGGGGCAGTCAACCCCGTGCTGCCCCATAAAAATCCGCTATCAATGGGTTGTTATCGTCCGGACCGGTCGGTTACTGAAGAGGGCTTGGAGAGAAGCACATGTCAGCAGCATTCACACCCGCCACGCAAGCGCACGTCGTTTCGAAAAACGGCAAAAACAACACCCAACCTGTGACCGAGCTGTTTCCGGCGTTTGCCGAGCCGAACGGCTGGTCGCTCAAGTGGGATGGTCACGCGCTGGAGCAGTTGTCCGCGACCAGCGGCAGCCGCCCTCAGACCGTTGCTAACACAAATCGTACAGAATAAAGAGGCCCAGAATGGGAAAAACACTCGCCGAAAAGATCATCGCAGCACACGCCGAACAGGATAGTGTGTCGGCGGGCGATCTGGTTACCGTCAATGTGGACGTGGTGATGGCTAACGACATCACCGCCCCTATCGCTATCAATTCGTTTGATGCGGTCGGCGTTGAAGAGGTCTTCAACCCGGATCGTATTATGCTGGTGCCGAGTCACTTCACGCCCAACAAAGACATCAAGAGCGCCGAACAAGCGCGCACCCTGGCCCGGTTTGCCGAGTCACAAATGCTGTCACACCGCTTCCAAGTAGGCCGCTCCGGGATCGAACACGTCATCTTGCCGGAACGCGGACTTGTCCTGCCCGGTGATCTCGTGGTCGGCGGCGACAGCCACACCTGCACCTACGGCGCGCTGGGCGCTTTCGCTACCGGGATGGGTTCGACTGATATCGCGGTAACGATGGCTACCGGTCAAACGTGGCTGCGCGTGCCCGAAACCATGAAGTTTGTCTATCACGGGCAGCGCCAACAGTGGGTATACGGCAAAGACATGATCCTGCGCACCATCGGTGAGATCAGCGTGGACGGTGCGCTGTACCGGGCGATGGAGTTCACCGGGCAGGGCATCACCGGCCTGGGGATGTCCGACCGCCTCACCATGGCCAACATGATCATCGAAGCGGGCGGCAAGTGCGGCTTTATGCCCTTCGACGCGGTCACGCAGGAATACGTTGAAGCGCGCGCGACCCGGTCTTATACGCCATACGCCGCCGATGACGATGCCGACTACGTCTCGGTGCATGAGTTCGACCTGTCGGACATGGAACCGCAGGTCGCCTGCCCGTATTCCCCCGACAACGTCAAGCCGGTCAGCCAGGTCGAGCCGGAAAAAGTCGATCAGGTGTTTATCGGGAGCTGCACCAACGGGCGTTTTGAGGATTTCGCCATTGTGGCCGATATCCTCGAAAAAACCGGGCGCGAGTTTCACCCGGATGTGCGCGTGATGATCATCCCCGGTTCGCAGGCGGTTTATCTTGACGTGCTGCGCCAGGGTTGGATCGAGTTGTTCACGCTGGCAGGCGGCGCCGTCAGCACGAGTACGTGCGGCCCGTGCCTGGGTGGGCATATGGGTGTGCTGGCCTCGGAAGAAGTGTGTGTCAGCACCAGTAACCGTAATTTCCGGGGACGCATGGGACACCGTGATGCACGCGTGTTCCTGGCGAATCCGGCCATTGCAACCGCCAGCGCCATTTTGGGGCGCATCGGGCATCCGGACGAGTTGTAGCCAGAGGGAGCACAACAACGATGAAACTGCAAGGCAATGTTTGGAAGTTTGGCGACAACATCGACACGGATGTGATCATCCCCGCGCGCTATCTCAACACGACCGATCCGGTCACGCTGGCCGCGCACTGTATGGAAGACATCGACGAGACGTTCGCCTCGTCGGTGCAGCCCGGCGATATCATGGTGGGCGGGGCCAATTTCGGCTGCGGTTCGAGCCGGGAACACGCCCCGATCAGCATCAAAGGGGCGGGCGTATCGTGCATAGTCGCTGAATCGTTTGCGCGTATCTTTTTCCGCAACGCGATCAACATCGGGCTCCCCATTTTGGAGAGTGTTGACGCGGCACGGGATGCGCAAAAGGGCGACCGCCTGACCGTTGATCTCACCGCCGGAACGATCACCAACGCACGTACAGGGCAGACTTACCAGGCTAACCCCTATCCGCCGTTTGTGCTGGCGATCATCGAAGCCGGTGGGCTGGTGCCCTACACGCGTAACACCCTGGGTATTGAGATTTAGAACGGGCGGAGCATACCTGCTCCGCAAGGGGCAGGTGTGCGCCGTTAACCGGACGCTCATCAGCCCCTTGATTGGACCATAAACGCATCATTCATCATCCACAACCCTATGAGGAGGCAACGCATGAGCAACAAGCCGGACACGGCCCCAATGATACAGGTCTACGATACAACACTGCGCGACGGCACCCAGGGCGAGAATGTTTCGCTCTCCGTGGAAGACAAACTTAAGATCACGCTGCTCCTGGACGATCTCGGTGTGGCGTATATTGAAGGCGGCTGGCCGGGATCGAACCCGAAAGACGCGATGTATTTTGACCGTGTGCGCGAGTTTGACTTGAAACACGCACGCGTAACCGCGTTTGGGATGACGTGCCGCGTTGACGGCGATCCCGCGCAAGACGCGAACATCAAGGCGCTGTTGGACGCCCAGACTCCCGCCGTGACGGTCGTCGGCAAAACTTCGCTGATGCATGTGTATGACGTGATCCGCGCCACGCCCGAAGAAAACCTGCGCCTGATTCGCGACAGCATCGCGTACCTCAAAGCGCAGGGGCGCGAAGTGATCTATGACGCCGAGCACTTTTTTGACGGTTACAAGCTGGATGAGGAATACGCGCTGGCTACCCTCCGGGCCGCATTGGAAGGCGGGGCCGAGACACTCGTGCTGTGTGATACCAACGGCGGCACGATGCCCTGGGAAGTCGCTGAGTTTACGCGCAACGTAGCGCAGACGTTCCCCGGTGTAGCGCTGGGCATCCATACCCATAACGATAGTGAACTGGCCGTCGCCAACACGCTGGCAGCCGTCCGCGAAAGCGCGACACAGGTGCAGGGCACGATCAACGGGTATGGTGAGCGCTGCGGCAATGCCGACCTGTGCTCTATTCTGCCTGACCTGGAGCTAAAAATGGGCTGCCGGGCGCTGCCTGAGGGCCATCTTCCCAAACTCACGCACGTTTCACGCGCCGTGTCCGAGATCGCCAACATGACGCCTAACAACCAGGCGGCGTTTGTAGGTAAAAGCGCGTTTGCGCACAAGGGCGGCATGCATGCGGCGGCTATGCGGCGTAATGTGGACAGCTACCAGCACATTGATCCGGTGTTGGTGGGTAATGAAATGCGCGTGCTCATCTCCGATTTGAGCGGGCGCGGTAACATCCTGACCAAAACCGAGGAATATGGCATCAACCTTTCGGCGGACGATGCGCGTGAAGTCGTTCAGGAGATCAAAGACCTGGAGCACCAGGGGTATGTGTTTGAAGGCGCCGAAGCATCGGTCGCAATGTTGATGCAGCGCCGCCAAACCAATTACCAGCCGCCGTTTGAACTGGTGGACTTTATGGTAGTCGTCGAACAACGTAAGGGACGCGGCCTGTTGGCCGAAGCGACGGTCAAAGTGCGCGTTGGTGATCAGGAACTTCACACGGTTTCCGAAGGGAACGGGCCGGTTGACGCGCTGGATCGCGCGCTGCGTAAAGCGCTGACACCCGTATATCCCCAGTTGGCTTATTTCCACCTGGTCGATTACAAGGTGCGTATCCTGGATGGCCAGAACGGCGCCGCCGCGACGACACGCGTATTGATCGATACACAAAACGGCCAAAACCGTTGGAGCACCGTCGGGGCCAGCGCGAATATCATCGAAGCAAGCTGGCGTGCGCTGGCCGACAGCGTTGAATATGGGTTAATCATGGGTCATCAAGCAAGCGAGAGTGTGTAATGCAAGCAAAGATCATCACACTGCCCGGTGATGGAATCGGGCCGGAAGTAGTAACCGAGGCTGTACGTGTGCTCGAACAGGTCGCTGCCCGTTTTGGTCACACGTGGACATTCGAAGAAGCGCAGATCGGCGGGTGTGCGATTGACGTCACCGGAACCAGTCTGCCCGATGAAACAATACGTGTGTGCGAAACAGCAGACGCGGTGCTGCTGGGCGCGGTCGGCGGGCTGAAGTGGTCCGATCCAACCGCCGCCGTGCGCCCGGAACAAGGGCTGCTCCAACTGCGGCAGCATTTTGACCTGTTCGCCAATCTGCGCCCGGTGAAGGCGTACCCGGCCCTGGCGCAGCATGCGCCGCTGCGTGCCGACCTGCTGCAAAATGTCGATATCCTGTTCGTGCGCGAGCTGACCAGCGGCATTTATTTTGGTGAGCGAGCCGAACAGGGTGATGGCGACCGGGCATGGGATACGATGGCGTATACTACCGGCCAGGTTGAACGGATTGCCCGCGTGGCGTTCGAAGCGGCGCAGCGGCGGCGCGGCAAACTCGCGTCGGTGGATAAAGCTAACGTGCTGGCTGTCATGCGGTTATGGCGGCGCACCGTGAATGAGGTATCCGCCGACTACCCTGACGTGGCGCTGGAACATGTGCTCGTTGATGCGTGCGCCATGCACCTGCTGCGGAATCCGGGCCGTTTTGATGTGGTCCTGGCGGGTAATCTGTTTGGCGACATCCTCAGTGATGAGGCGTCAGTGCTGGCCGGGTCATTGGGCATGCTGCCGTCGGCGTCCGTGAGCACCAGCCGTTTCGGGCTGTACGAGCCGATTCACGGGTCCGCCCCGGATATTGCCGGGCAGAATATCGCGAACCCGACCGGCACGATCCTGAGCGCGGCGATGCTGCTGCGGCACAGCCTGGGCCTGGATGCCGAAGCCGACGCGGTCGAAGACGCGGTTGATAACGTGCTGGCGGCAGGCGCGCGCACCGCCGATCTGGTGGGGCCGGATGACACACCCATCGGGACGACGGCGTTTACCGATCGCGTTCTTGAACATTTATCTGTACCGATTGGTCAAGTTGACTAACGTCGAGTCATTGACAGTTACCCGGCGCTGTGCTAAGCTGTGCCTGTCAACAGGAGCGAAAGCAGCATCATGTCGAACACCTACCACATCACCTCTAATCTTGTGCAAGCCGCCAACCGGCGCTTGTGGGTGTGGTTTGGCTATTTCTATTTTTATTTTAGTCGCCATAAAACGGTGTCGAGTTTGGCTGCTGCGGGCGGTAATCGCTGACTAACTTCTGAAATGTGAAATAGAAGGGCGCTGGGCACAAGCTCAGTGCCCTTTTTTTATGCCTGTCGAAAGGAGTAGAACGTGAAAGTGGACTCACCGTTGATGTGTCGAGGTGTTCGCGGTGCGATCACCGTTACCGAAAACACCGCCGATGCTATCTTGCAGGCCGTGAGTGACCTGCTCAGTATCATGATCGATGCCAACCAGATCGACCCGGATGATGTGGGCTGCGTGTTTTTTACCACGACGCCTGATCTCAATGCTGAGTTTCCTGCTGTAGCGGCACGTCAGCTTGGTTGGCTCGATGTGGCGATTCTGTGCGGGCACGAAATGGATGTGCCGCACGGTCTGAAACACTGTTTGCGCATCCTGATCATGTGGAATACCCGGCTGCGTGCGCAGGACATCCAGCACATCTACCTGGGGGATGCGATAAGTCTGCGTCCCGATCGCTCTACCAGCACAACCCTACTCAAACGGCAGTAAGGTTTTTTGTCAGATCACAGGACCGGGAGGAAAACAACCGATGATCGTTGTCATGTCAGCACTGGCCAGCGCACGTGATATTTCAGAAGTCATTGCGCGCATTCGGGCGATGGGTTATGAAGTCCACCTGTCCGAAGGCAAGGAACGAACCATAATCGGGGTCATCGGGCGCGGGCGTCCCCTTGACCGTGAGCAGTTAGGTTTGATGAACGGCGTACAGCAGGTCATGCCGGTGACCCACCCGTACAAAATCGCTAGCCGCGAGTATCATCCCGACGACACGCTGATCCCCCTGAACGGTATTCAGGTGGGCGGCGATACCCTGGCGATCATCGCCGGGCCGTGCGCTGTTGAGGGCCGTTCGGAGATCATCGAGGTTGCGCACATGGTGCGCGAGGCCGGGGCAACCGCGCTGCGCGGTGGTGCGTTCAAGCCGCGTACATCACCGTACAGCTTTCAGGGACTTGGCGAAGAAGGGCTGCGTTACCTGGCCGAGGCGCGTGAAGCAACCGGCCTGCCCGTGGTCACCGAAGTGATGGACCCGCAGCTTGTATCGATGGTGTGCGACTATGCGGATGTGCTGCAAATCGGGGCGCGTAGTATGCAAAACTACGCCCTGCTGCACGCTGTGGGCGAAAGCCAGCACCCGGTACTGCTCAAACGTGGTATGAGCAGTACAATTGAAGAATTATTGATGGCGGCTGAATATATTTTGAGTCACGGCAACATGCGTGTGATGCTGTGCGAGCGCGGCATCCGTACGTTTGAAACGTCCACTCGCAACACATTTGATATCAACGCGATCCCGGTCTTAAAACAAGCATCACACCTGCCGGTTATTGCCGATCCCAGCCATGCAACCGGCAAATGGGAATACGTCGAGAGTGTGGCGATGGCGGCGATCGCGGCGGGCGCGGATGGCCTGGTGATCGAAGTCCATCCCGATCCGGAACATGCCCAGTCGGACGGGCGGCAGTCCCTTAAGCCGGAACGTTTTGCCGCGCTGGTCAGCCGGATCGCGCAGTTGGCGCCGGTGGTGGGCCGTCGGGTAGCCCTGAAAGTGGCAGCAGATTAGGGGACGTTATGACAACAACGCTGAATGATTGTTCGGTGCATGTCATTGGCCTGGGCCTGATGGGTGGATCGTTGGCGATGGCGCTGCGTGGCAAAGTCCGGCGCCTGACAGCAGATGACATCCAACCGGCAGTGTTACAGGCAGCGGCAGGTAACGGTGTGATCGAAACCGGCGGCAGCGCGGCGGATGCTGATATCGTTGTGCTGGCGATTCCCGCCAACAGGATTATCGATATCATTCCGACTCTTACGGTAAGGCCGGGGACGCTGGTGCTTGATCTGGGCAGCACCAAAACCCGCATCTGCGACCAGCTTGACCGGTTGCCGGAAAATGTGCAGGCGGTGGGCGGGCATCCGATGTGCGGGCTTGCCGAAAACGGCTACACGAACGCGCTTCCGACATTATACGCTGGAGCGCGTTTTGTATTGTGCGAGACGGCACGCACCACGGATCAGGCGCGCACACTGGCCGAAGCGTTAGTCGCCGCCGTGGGCGCGGTCCCGCTGTGGATGGACCGGGTCCGCCAGGATTATCTAACGGCGCTGACCAGCCACCTGCCCCACCTGCTCAGTTTTGCCCTGATGCAGCTCGCCATGGAAGTATCCGCCGAGGACAGCGCCCTGTACGACCTGGCGGCTGGGGGATTCGACGGCGCAACCCGGTTAGCTCGAACCGAGGAATCAATGATCGTGGGCATGTTCAGCACGAATGCCGAACAGTTACGCAGTGTGACCGCACGCTTACGTGAACATCTGGATCACCTGGAGGCACTATTAGAAACGCCGGCGCTGCGCGATGAACTGGACGCCATCGTTGCCGCCCGGCGTTCGTATACCGACAGATACGGGGAGCGATTGATCTCATGACGCATATGCACATCACGGTCCGGTCCGGCGGCCCATTGAGCGGCACGGCCAGTGTGCCGGGCGATAAGTCGATATCACACCGTGCGCTGATCCTGGGCGCACTGGCCGACGGCACCAGTGAAATTCGCGGTTTTTTACCGGCAGGTGATACGCTGGCAACGTTGGATTGTATCAGAAAGCTGGGGATACAGGTCGAACAGCCGGACCTGACCACGCTGGTTATCAATGGTAAGGGGCTGTACGGTCTGTGCCCGCCTGATTTACCGCTTGATTGTAAGAACGCGGGCACGGCTATGCGGCTGCTGGCCGGTGTGCTGGCCGGACAGTCTTACTCCTGTGTATTGGATGGCAGCCCGCAGCTTCGCCGCCGTCCCATGGCGCGGATCGTTGATCCGCTGCGCGAGATGGGCGCGCGTATCGAATGCGCGGACGGGCGCGCACCGCTGTATATCTACGGTTCACCGCTGCGCGGCGTGATGTATGAAATGCCGGTCGCCAGCGCCCAGGTGAAAAGCTGCCTGCTGCTGGCCGGGTTGTATGCTACAGGGCATACAACCGTGATCGAGCCGGGACCGGCGCGCGATCACACGGAACGGCTGTTGCTGGCGATGGATGCGGCGGTGTCTGTGGATCATCCCCGGATAACGGTTGAACCGGGCGGCGTGCTGCGCCCACTCGATTTGACGGTGCCCGGTGATGTCTCATCAGCCGCGTTTTTATTAGTCGCGGTGCTGGTCGCCGCCCGCGAAGCGATCCAGCTTGCCGGAATAGGCGTGAATCCAACACGCACCGGCATCCTCGATATCCTGGCGCGGATGGGCGCGGATATCCAGGTGACGAATTTATCCTACGAAGCCGGTGAACCCGTGGCCGATCTGACCGTGTACCCGGCAGGGCTTCAAGGCGCTCGTATTGGCGGTGATCTGATCGTGCGCGCGATTGACGAGTTCCCGGTATTGATGGTCGCCGCGACACAGGCGGCTGGTGAAACGCGTGTCTCCGGTGCGCAAGAACTGCGTGTCAAAGAAACCGACCGTATCGCGGTCATGACGGCAGAACTGCGCAAACTGGGGGCCGCGATCGACGAACAGCCGGACGGTTTTGTCATTGTCGGGCCGCAGCGGTTGGCGGGTGCGGTTGTGGACGGGCACGGCGATCACCGGGTCGCCATGTCGCTCGTGCTGGCCGGGCTGTGCGCTGAGGGCGAAACGACCGTCAAAAACGCCGCATGTATCGACGATTCCTTCCCCGGTTTTGTCGAGATGTTACAGACGCTAGGTGCAGAGGTGGAACAGAATGGCGAATAAAAAATGTGTTCGTGTCGGGCTGCTGGGCTGGCCGGTAGGACATAGCATTTCACCGGTCATGCATAACGCGGCATTCAAAGCGCTGGGACTCAACTGGCGTTATGCGGCGCTGGCTGTCCCTCCTGGCGAGCTTGAAGAAACCGTGTCCTGGCTGATCACGGAAACCGGTTACTGTGGTTTTAACGTCACCATCCCGCACAAGCGGGCTGTGCTGGCCCTGCCCGGCGTGGCGTTTATCAGCCCGGCGGTGCGGGCTACCGGGTCGGCTAACACGCTTATTGTCCGGCCTGATGGCATGCTGGAAGCCGATAATACCGACTGGCGCGGGCTTGCTGCCGATCTCGCCGCGCACAACATTACGGTCAATGGGCAGAAGTGCCTGATCCTGGGTACAGGCGGCAGCGCGCAGGCGGTCCGGTATACCCTGGAACGCCTCGGCGCCGCGCGGATCACCCTGGTCAGCCGCGATCCGGGCGGGCGGGATGGTGTTGTCGGTTATGACGCCCTGGCTGACATCGCGCCCGAAGCAGATGTGATCGTCAACTGCACCCCGGTCGGCATGGCACCGGATGCCGATCACTCGCCCTGGCCGGACGGCGTGCCGTTTCCGCCGCACACGGTGTTATATGACCTCGTCTACAACCCGCCGGTCACGCGCTTGATGGCGCAGGCTGACGCCGCCGGGGCGCGAGTCGTGGGCGGATTGGGCATGCTGGTGCAGCAGGGGGCGCTGGCGTTCGAAATGTGGACGGGTTCGCCGCCGCCGGTTGACGTGATGGCGGAGGCCGCTCGCTGCGCCTTATCATCATTGTGGGCGGAGGCCAAACCATGATCCGTTTTTTGACTGCGGGCGAGAGTCACGGCCCGATGCTGACCGGCATTTTGGAAGGCATGCCCGCCGGGCTGCCGCTGGCGCCGGACGATATCGACCGGGAATTGGCCCGCCGCCAAAAAGGGTACGGCAGCGGGGGCCGGATGCAGATCGAACGCGATCACGCGCGCGTTACCGGCGGCGTGATGAACGGGCGCACAACTGGCGCACCGATCAGCTTTTTGATCACCAACCGCGATTGGGAAAATTGGGCCGAGAAAGACATTCCCCCGATGACGACGCCCCGCCCCGGTCACGCCGACCTGACCGGCGCGATCAAATACGGCTACCGTGATCTGCGGCTGGCGCTCGAACGGGCCAGCGCGCGTGAAACGGCTGTGCGCGTGGCGGTCGGCGCGATTTGTAAACGCCTGCTGGCCGAGTTTGATATCGTGGTGGGCGGTTACGTGACCGCGATCGCCGCCGAAACCGCCGATTTACCGGAGCCACCCGACTACCCGGCCCGGTTTGAAGCGGCGGAACGATCGGACGTGCGCTGTCCCGATCCGGCAGCGTCGGAACGTATGCAGGCCGCCATCCGGCAGGCCAAGATCGACAAAGACACGCTGGGCGGCATAATCGAGGTCGTGGCGCTTTACCTGCCGCCGGGATTGGGTTCACATGTGCATGATGATCGCCGCCTGACCGGGCGGTTGGCGGGCGCGGTGTGCAGCATTCAAAGTATCAAAGGGGTCGAGATCGGGTCAGCGTTCCAGAACGCGCAGCGGCCCGGCACTCAGGTTCACGACGCGATTACGCTAGAGCCGGGCGGACGCCTGGCCCGGCACACGAATCACGCGGGCGGGCTGGAAGGCGGCATAACGACCGGTGCGCCGCTGGTCGTGCGCGCCGCCATGAAACCGATCAGCACGACGCTAACGCCGCTCGCATCCGTGAACCTGGCCACCGGCGAGCCGGATCAAACCGAGTACGAGCGCAGCGATTTTTGCGCGGTGCCGCGTGCCGTTCCGGTAGTCGAAGCGATGGTGAGCATCGTGCTGGCCGGTGAACTGCTGCGCAAGCTGGGCGGCGACAGCCTGGACGAGATGCACCCCCGCTTCGAAACGCTGCGGCGCGGTGATCTGGCCGATCTGGTGATGGATGATCAGCCTTGGCGGTTCGGTTATGACGCGTGGCAGTAAAGTTAACCTGGTGCTGGCGGGTTTTATGGGCACCGGCAAAACGACGGTGGGCCGGATGGCCGCCGCGCGGCTGGGGATGGCGTTTGTGGACACCGATGACGTGATCATGACGCGGGCCGGGTGTTCCGTCGCCCAGATTTTCGCCCAGTACGGCGAAGCCGCGTTCCGCCAGCTTGAGGCCGACGTTTGCCGGGATTTGGCGGCCCAACGCGGGTACGTGATCGCAACGGGCGGCGGGGCGCTGCTCGATCCGGCGGTGGTTGAAGCGTTTGCGGCAGCCAGCCTGATCGTGTGTTTGCAGTGCACGCTGGACGAGATTTTGCGGCGTGTGGGTGATGATCCGTCACGTCCCTTGTTCAGCCCGGACCGCGAACGGCTGGCGCGTTTGTTGGCCGAACGCGCGGCCCTGTACGATGGGCTGCCGCACCAGATCGATACAACCGGCTTAAGTCCTGAACAAGCAGTCGAGGAGGTGATTCGTTTATGGCAATGGTAGACACAAAACACCTGGCCGTTGATGGTGAAAACGGTACCTATCCCGTAATCATTGGACCCGGCGCGCTGGACAATACGCTGCTGCACCTGGCCGCGGAGCGTGGATTCAGCCGCGTGGCCGTGATCACCAATACAACGCTGGCGCCGCTTTACGGCCAGGCGCTCGCGGATAAGCTGCCGGGCGGCTTCCTGGTCGCTGTGCCGGACGGCGAGCAGTATAAAACGCTGGACACCGTGCGCACGCTGTACGGCGACCTGTTGGCTGGCGGCGCCGACCGTGCCAGCCTGGTGATCGGACTGGGCGGCGGGGTGATCGGTGATACGGCGGGATTTGTGGCGGCTACCTTCATGCGCGGGATCGCGTTTGTGCAGGCTCCAACCAGCCTGTTAGCCATGGTTGACGCCAGCATTGGCGGCAAGGTGGGCGTGGACCTGCCGCAGGGTAAAAACCTGGTCGGAGCGTTTAAAGACCCGCTGGCAGTGTTTGCCGATACGACCACGCTGCACACCCTGCCCGATATCGAGCGGCGGTGCGGCCTGGCCGAGGTCGTAAAATCGGCATTGGTGGGTGATCCGGCACTGCTGGATCACCTGGAGCAGGTTGGCCCGGAGCCGATCACGGATGTGATCGCCCAAACGGCGGCGGTCAAGATCGGCCTTGTCGAGCAGGACCGGCTCGAAAGCGGCCCGCGGGCCTTCCTGAACCTGGGGCACACATTCGGCCATGCGCTGGAACATGCCAGCGGCTACGCCTGGAAACACGGCGCGGCGGTGGCGGTTGGGCTGATGGCGGCGGCGCGGCTGTCGGTGCGGTTAGAGCTGTGTGATCCCACGCTGGCCGGTCGTATTGAGCGTGTCTTGACCGGGCTGGGGCTGCCCGTGCGTTATTCAGGTTATGCGCCTGACGTGTTGTGGGACACGATGCGCCACGACAAAAAATGGCGCGGCGGCGCGGCTACGTTTGTTTTGTTAGAGGGTACCGGCCAGCCGGTGATCAGTCACGACGTGGTGCAGGCCGACGTGATCGATGTGCTGGATAGTTTGCGGGAGGACACATGAACGTTTTGGTGCTGCACGGCCCCAACCTGAACTTACTCGGCACGCGTGAACCGGAGGTATACGGCACGCTGACATTGGGCGACATCAACGCCCGGTTAGAGGACTACGCTGCCGGGCAAGATGTGTCGCTGCGCATGTTGCAGAGTAATCACGAGGGCGAATTAATCGACGCGCTGCACGCGGCGCGAGGCTGGGCCGATGCCGTGATCATCAATCCCGGCGGTTACACCCATACGAGTGTGGCCCTGCGTGACGCGATCAGCGCGGTTGAACTGCCCACCGTTGAAGTGCATCTATCTAACATCCACGCCCGCGAAACATTCCGGCACACGTCACTGATCGCGCCGGTGTGTGTCGGGCAAATCTGCGGGTTGGGCTGGATCGGCTACCGGTTGGCGCTGGAAGCCTTGTTAGCGCCATAAGTCAGGGGAAAAAGTGTGAGCGAGCAGATTGTAGCCTTTCAAGGCGCACATGGCGCTTATTCTGAAGAAGCGATCCGCCATCACCTGGGGCCGGATGTAACAACGCTGCCGTGCGAGTCGTTTGGGGCCATGTTCCAGGCGATTCAACAGGGGCAAGCGACCAGCGGTATTCTGCCGGTCGAGAATGCGCTGGTGGGCACGGTCGCCCAGTCCTACGAACTGCTGATGGAATACGATTTTCGCGTGCAGTCGGAGTATATTTTGCCGATCCACCATCACCTGCTGGCTGCGCCGGGTGTTTCAGCAGACGACATCAAACATGTACGGTCGCATCCGCAGGCGCTGGCTCAATGTGCCGATACGCTCCGGCGGCGCGGCTGGGAGCCGGTGGCCGCCTATGATACGGCGGGCGCTGCCTGTGATCTGGCCCAGAATCCGGAGCCGCACACTGCCGTGATCGCCAGCGCGCTGGCCGGGGAGTTGTACGGGCTGGCCGTTGTAGAAAGTGGCATTGAGGATGATCCGTCGAACTCCACGCGCTTTTTTGTGATCGGGCCGGAGGATGCTGAACGGCGCGATCCCAGCAAAACATCGCTGGTGTTTGCGGTGCGCCACCGCCCACGGGCGCTGTATGACTGCCTCGGCGCGTTTGCCAACCGTGACATCAACCTGACCAAAATCGAGTCGCGCCCGATGCAAGGACGCCCGTGGCAGTACTGGTTTTATCTGGATTTTGAAGGGCATTGGCGCGATCCGCACGCTGAGGCCGCATTAGTTGATTTGCTGCGTCACGCGTCGATAGTCAAAATGCTGGGATCGTACCCGGCGGCCAGGGGCGGCCCGAACAGCGCTTGAGGTTGTACAGCCGCGGACCAAGAACCATTGACAAACCGGCTGCCGTCCGATAGAATTCCGACCATTCAAGGGGAAGACTCACCCTTGAGGCTGCGTGCGTGACATGGTACAATGTTCGCTACTGTGCCGACGTAGCTCAATCGGCAGAGCAAGCGCCTTGTAAGCGCTAGGTTATGGGTTCAAGTCCCATCGTCGGCTCTGTGATGGGTTCGTTTTTCATGGGTCAGTGTCCCGAGCGGCAAAGGGGGCGGACTGTAAATCCGCTGGCGGACGCCTTCGTAGGTTCGAGTCCTACCTGGCCCACTCA
>JAFGHR010000087.1 GCA_016930015.1 Anaerolineae bacterium
AGCAGCCCCGCCTGATCAAGAAACCGGTACAGCGTATCAAAATACATCCTGGCGTGGTGCCCCATCGCCTGGACCGTCTCGCTGACGACCGCTACATACTGCTCGATCTGCTCAAAATACTTGGGGGGCACGCTGCCGCGCGTGCTGCGGATCACGTCGCCCAGCAGCCCCGAACGCGGTGTTCCCAGCTCGGAAATCTGGCGCTGGAGCGTGATGTAGTTCGTCTGGAACGACAACCCATTCGTCGTCGCTTCTTCCAGGTGATGGGCTTCATCCACGATCAAATAACGGTAATCGGGCAGCACCCGGCTGCCGATCTGAACGTCGGACAGCAGCAGCGCATGGTTGACGATCAAAACATGGGCAGCTTCTGCCTTGCGCCGCGCCTTAAAAAACGGGCATGTGCCGTGCATTTGCGTATCGCAGCGTTCGAGCGTGCAGCCTTCATCTTCAGCGCTCAACCGCGCCCAGACGGCGTTTTCCTCGTAACCGCGCAGCGAAATTTCACCTTTGTCGCCGCTGTCGGATTCCAGCAGCCAGACCAGGATTTTAGCCAGCACGCGCAGTTCTTCTACCGAATTGGGGGTACGGCGGCGCAGGATCGCCAACCGGCGCGGGCACAGGTAGTTGCTGCGCCCCTTGACCACCGCCGTCTGAAACGGAATACCTATCGTTTCGGCCAGCAGCGGTAAATCGTTGGTGATCAACTGGTCCTGAAGATTGATCGTGGCCGTGCTGACAACAACACGTTCGTTATTAAACGTGGCCCAATAGACCGCCGGGATCAAATAGGCCAGGCTCTTGCCGACGCCCGTAGGGGCCTCGATCATCAGGTGCTCGGACCGGTTGAACGCGTCCGCCACGCTGCGCAGCATGTCCACCTGTTCCGGGCGGTGTTCGTAGCCGGGCATGGCTTGCGCCATACGCCCGTCGTCTTCGATGATCGCCGCCAGATGATCCACGTTTAGCGGCACGTGCTCGGCGTTCGGTCGCAGCACCTTCCAGCCCTTACCCGCCGGTTTGAACACCTCATGAGCGGCAGGGTCCGCCGACCGGGATTTTTTCTCGGTGAGCGCGGTCCGGCTGCGTTCTTGAAAAGCGGCCATAAAGACGGGCCCGGCTTCCCAATCGAGGCCGCGCGACGCCTCCACGATCTCTTCGAGCGTGCCCAACGGCAGGTCCATCGCACGATCCCAGAGCACCCAATACAGCCTGCCGGTAGCGATAGCGTCATCCAGGGCACGGTGGGCGTGTTCCAACTCCAGCCCGGCCTGGTTGGTGAGACTGGTCAGGTTATAACGCGGCGCCCTGGGCAGCATGACCGAGGCCAACTCATACGTATCCAACGACACATTGGTCTGACCCACGTCATAGGGCCGCAGAAATGCGAGATCAAATTCGATGCGGTGGCCTAAAATCGGGCTGCTGCCGATAAACTGCCGCAGTTCCGGCAGAACTTCACGCACGCGCGGTGCTCCGATCAAGTCATCGGTCTGGATGCCGGTCAGGGCCGTCACCCGCTCCGGGATGCTGCGACCGGGGTTAACCAGGGTGGAAAACGTGTCGAGCAGCTCGCCGTTCTGAAAACGAGCCGCGCCAATTTCAATAATATCGTCCTCGGTGGGACTGAGTCCCGTTGTTTCAAGGTCAAGGGCGACGATTACGTCGCGCATGCGAGGCTCCGTTTCTAAGCATCAGGCCATGAGTATGACTATGGGGAGGTATTGTAACACATGTGATCCTCACAGCCGAACATATGGTCAATAATGATGCACCAACCGCCACAGGTGAGTGACCGGCAGCCAGCCAGCGCGCAACCTGCGGCACAATTCAGCCAGCGCGGTATAATGGGATGTATTCTGCATCACTGACCACAAAAGGGAACTGTGAAGATGGAACTCAAGGATGTCTGGAAATCGGTTGAGCACATCCGCAACGAAGGTGAAGAAATCATCGCCGTCCAGGTCCCCATCGACATGTGGCGCTTCCTGATCGACCGCGTGCAGGAAATGGAAGACCGTGAAGCCGCCCGCGAGCGGCTCCAACGGCTGCGAAAATCACAGGAAGCTGGCCGCGTCGATGCGGACCAGTAACATGTTTTCTGCGCTGCCTCTGTTGTTCTAGGGGATAACTACATGTCTGGACAACGCTTTGGCCGGTCACTCGTTTTCCTGATCATTCTGGTGAGCATAACGACGTTAACCGCCTGCGGACACGACGACTCGCCAACCGCTACGCCGCGCCCCAGCGCTACAACCATTCCCCCGGTGGTTACACGTATTGTGACATCCGTCCCAACCGAAACCCCCGCCCCTACGCCTACGCTAACCGTTGACCTGAGCACCGTTACCGGTCGCTGGGTGATGTACTTTGAACTCAGCATTTCCGGCAGTGCGTTCGTGCAGGAACTACACTACAACGGCGCGGTTGACCTGCTGGTCGAAATGGACAGCAGCATCACCGGCAGCGGCCACTTTACATCTAATCTCAGTGACACGGCGTGTGAAGCCCGCGTACTGGATACCGCGCCGCTGGTTTTTTCGGCACACGGGCGCGTGCTCCTGGATTCAACACCCTTCCAGGCAGAAATCGAGATCGTACCGGATGACCCGCTGCGCGAGGAAAATCACGCCCTGGTCTGCCCGGACGATTACAACTCCGTGCGCTACCGCCACCAGCCGATTTTGTGGACCAGCCTGGGCGCGATCAACTGGCTGCGCTGGACGTTCCTCCTCGAATCCGACCAGGCGTTCACCGTGGAAGCCGATCTCGCGCAGGCTACCGGCGGCTTCGTTGACGGCATTTTGCGCGGCGAAGTCCTGATCTACCGCTATTGATCCAACCGATCACAACCCATAACGATAAAAAACGCCCCCGGCCAAGCGGGGGCGTTGTGTGTCTGTGTTGTTTACCGGGGCCGCAGATGGTTACTCAGCCGGTGCGTCAGCATCTTCGGAAGCATCAGCATCCGCGGGCGGCTGGTTTTCATACCCGGCCAGCATCTCAAAGACAGCATCTTTTTCTGTCGTGCCGAGCGTATCCACGTCCAGCCCTTCGTACCCCTGACCGGCCAGGCGGTCGAGTGTGTTATCACTGAAGAAATGCCACAAAAACGCGCGTACCATCGCGTTATCGTTCATCGCGGTTTTGTCGAAGTAATAACGCACCGGGAAAGACAACGCATACGAGCCATAGGCGAACGTTTCCGGCGTAGGCACGACACACCCGCCGCCGTCATTTACTGCCAGCAGCCTGACATCCGCCTCGCTGGCCTGGAAGTCGCTCCAATACAGGTATGTAAACCCGTTGTTCGGATTCGCTTCGTCCTGGGCGGTGTTGGCGACACCCTGCACGCGGTACAGCGGGTCGTTGTCCTCGATCATATCGCTGCGAATGGCAGCCGACAGGTCACCGGCCAGCGTGACCATCAGGTAATCGGTTTCGCCCGTGTTCAGCGGCGGGACCACCAGCAGCAGGCTGGTTTCCGGCCACGCCGCATCCACGTCGCTCCACAGTAACGGCGCGGGGCTGTCGTCGGTTCCAGCGGATAACAGCGCCGCGACCTGCTCGCCGTTGATGCAGTCTACCCAGTCATTACCGGGCGCTACAGACAATACCAGCGCTTCGTAACCGAGATCGATCACGTAGGGATCGACACCGTTTTCTTCGCACAGGGCCAGCTCATCAGCGGTCGCTTCGCGCGTCGCCTGGAGTACGTCCAGTTCGCCCGTGCAGAACGCAGCCCAGCCCGGCGTATTGCCCAGGGGATCGATTTGTATGTCGGCGTTGGTGAAGGTCTGCGTGAAATTATTGGCAATCGGTGATATCAGGCTGTACAGCATCGACGAGCCACCAACCGTCACCGCGCCATCAGCCGTGGTCACCAGATCAACCGGAGTCAGCGGGCGGGTGAACGTCCGGCCTACGCGGTTATTTTCTACGTTCGCCAGGTCTGCTTCAAAAATGCTCGCGCCCGGCACCGTGTAACCCTGCTCGGCGGCTGCCGCCGGTGCACCAGCGTCTTCATTGGTAAACGTAAAGTCCAAAAACGCCTGGACCGCTGGCTTTTGAGCGCTGCTGCCGTTGATGTACAGGTAAAAGGTACGCATCAGCGGGTACGAGCCATCTTCGATTGAAATCTGGTCAAGCGGCACACATTGGCCGTCAGCATCGCCGATATCGAGCGGCAGAATATCCGCGTCCAGACCAAGCGCGTCGAAGTCGGCCAGCGACATATAAGCCAGCGCGTTTGAGTTTTCTTCCAGCACTTTGTCAGGAATGGCAGCGGACTCACCGGTGGTGGTGATGTTTTCGCGCAGTTCACCGGCTGGCACCAGCGATGCAAACAACCGGAAAGCGGATGAAGCATCGTCCGGGCCGTAGAATGTCACGGTTGAGTCCAGCGTCGTCGAGCCGAGATCGGCCCACGACACGTCGGCGGGCGCACCCAGTGACCAGAATGTATCGACCAGATCACGATTCAGGCACACGAGCTCGGCATCAGGAGCCGCCAGCAGCGCCACCGCTTCATACGCGATCACGGTTTCGATGAACGTTGCCGCACGGGTATTACACGACGCCATTTGCGAGTCCGAAATAGGCTCCGTGGACATCACAATATCAGCCTCACCGGTGCACAGCGCGGAAAAACCCTGGCTGGGGCCCTGCGCATCGATCACGATCGACGCATCCGGGGTATCTACCAGGTAAGCTTCACGAATCATACTCAACAGCGCTTCCGCCTGAAGCGATCCTTGAATTGTGACCGTTTCGTCATCTTGGGCATACGTTACAGGTACAACGAGCGGAACAGCCAGCGCAAGCAACATCGCCACCAAAAGCACTGGCCGCAGTAAACGCCAGGAATATGGCATAAGACGTTCTCCTTCACATCGGCACATAAATAAGTCCGTGTCTATCCGATACACGGCAGCAGTCGCAAACAGGTTTTTTTCGGTTTGAATCGCCGCGAGGTACACAACGACCGCTAAACTACCGGCTGATTTTACACACTAGTGGGAATATGTCCAGAAGAAACCGTGTCCGAACCCACCTGTTCACTGCTGCCAGTGTACCGGAAACCGCCGAAAATGGTATAGTCTTCAACGGAAAGGATCAACCGCATCAAACGCCCACGTTAAACAAAACACGGTGAGCCATGCGGCGGTTTGCGCACAAAAAAGGAGCGGCTTTTGTGGGGTCCATAACACCGGACAGGTCATCCCAACGCACGGCAGCAAAAGCCTGGTGGACGTTGATCCGCTTCGGCTTCCGCCTGTTGTACAACGAAATGGCGTTCACCTACGATCTCGTGAGTTGGGGCGTCAGCCTGGGCCAGTGGCGCGACTGGCAGCGGGCGGCGCTAAATCACCTGGACGCCCCGCCGGGCGGACGCGTGCTCGAACTGGCGCACGGCACCGGGAATTTTGAGATCGACCTGCGCCGCGCCGGGTATCGCGCGGTGGGACTCGATCTCAGCCGCGCGATGGGACGTATCGCCGCGCACAAGCTGCGCCGGTGGGGACTGCGTCCGCCGCTGGTGCGTGGCCGCGCGCAGGCGCTGCCCTTCCCCGATGCGAGTTTTCACGCCGTCGTGAGCACGTTCCCCACCGAGTTTATCATTGATCCCGGCACGCTGGCGGAAATCCACCGCGTGTTAGCGCCAGATGGGCGGCTGGTCGTGGTGTTCAACGGCATCCTGACGCGCGGCAGTCTCGCCAAAGAAGCGCTCGAATTCGCCTACCGCGTCACGGGGCAGCGCAGTCCCTGGCCGGTCAATGTAGAAGAACGGCTGGCAGACGCCGGTTTTAGCGGCGACGTTGTCACCGAAAACTTAAACCGCAGCATAGTGCTGTTGTTCGTCGTAAAAAAAACGACGGCTTGATCCCGCTGTGCGCGCGTGCGCCAGCACACCAGGGACACAAAAAGGCGGCTTTTTGCCGCCTGCGTGTTGTTTGTGTGATTACACTACCAGGCCGTTAGCCCGCCGTGCTGACCGGAATTTCGGCTGAAACCGCCTCGGCCACAGGTTCGGCGCTTTCGCCATACGCGGCACGTTCCGCCGCTAACACACGTTCCAGCGCAGCGATACCGACTTCGAGCATCCCCTCGTCCGGCTGGCGCGTGGTCAGGTTTTGCAGCGCCAAATTAGGCTTAATGATCAACCGGATCAGCGGGTTATCGAGGTGTTTGGCCGTAAACCGGATCACCTCGTAGGCAATGCCCGCAATCGGGAAGATCAACCCGACGCGTGACAGCAGCAGCACGATCACATTGTCCGGACGCCCGGTGAGCATGTGGATCAGCACAGACAGGACGACCAGCGTTAACAAAAACGCGGTACCGCAGCGTGGATGCTGGATCGGGAATTTATCCGTGTTGGTGGGCGTCAGTTCGGCCCCGGCTTCGTAGGCGTTGATCGTTTTGTGTTCCGCGCCGTGATAACCAAACAAGCGTTTGACGTCTGACATGAACCCGATCACCCAGATGTAACCCACCAGCAGCGCGAGTTTGATCACACCCTCGATCACGTCCGCCAGAAAACGGCTGTCAAAGCCGGTCGCCTTCTGGACCGCCGCCGATGCGGCGGCGGGCACCACAAAAAACAGGCCGATGCTCATCGCCAGCGACACAATGACCAGGCCAGCCCCGGCTGCGCTCTGGAATGAAATATCGATATCTTCCTCATCTTCGAGCGCCACATCTGCCGAATACATCAGGGCCCGTGTGCCGAGTCCCAGCGCATCCCACAGCAGCACCAAGCCGCGCACAAACGGCAGCCGGGCGATTCGCCCCCGGTACAGCGCCGCGTTAAGCGGTTCTTCATGAACCACGATTTCACCTTTAGGGTTTCGCACGGCGATCGCGGCCACATACTGACCGCGCATCATCACGCCTTCGATCACCGCCTGCCCACCATACGAAAATTCCAACGGTTTTTGTTCGGCCATCAACTCAACTCCGATTCCACCAGCTTGTTATCTGTTTGTCTGGGTCACACCCATACCATTGTGCCGCGCTGCGCGCCGGTTTGCAAATGCGGATGTGGCAGCCGTCAGCAGCAGCAGCACACCCACCAGCCCGTAGGCGTCCTGAATCCCGGTCTGGTCGGCCACCGTTCCGAGGATTTGCGGCGCGATCAAAATCGCCAGCCCTGCCGCGAGCGTGATCCGTGCGCTGGCTATATCGGGCCGGTCGGCGGCAGCCCCTACCGCAACAGATAACAGAAATGGGAACAGATTAGCAATGCCCAACCCGATCACGAACAATCCGGCGACGCGGATCACGAGGACCGGTGTCAGCCAGAACAGCGCAAAACCCACCAGCGCCGTACTACACGCCGCCAGGATCAGGCGCGACGTATCGGTCAGCCGTGTTAACCGGCTGCCCACCCAACGCCCGGTCACCATCGCCGCGAAATATAACGTCATCAGGATCGACGCGTCGGACTTACCCACGTCGCCCGCCTCGATCATAAACTCCGCGCCCCACGACACGACGGACCATTCCGCCGCCACACCCAGCACCAGCGCACCCCAATACAACCAGAATACCGGCGGCAGCGTTCCCCCCCGGCGGGCGGCTGCCGGTCGGGCCGGGGGTGGTGATGCCGGGAACGACTCGCCGCGCCCCCACAACAGCCCGATTCCCCACGCCAGCACACCGGCATACAACGCACCGCGCCACCCGATTCCGGCACGCTGAAACCCTCCTACGGCCAGCGGTGACAGCCCGGCGCACAGGCTGGCAGCAACATTCGACTCGGTGAGCGCAAACGCCCGCCGGTCGCCGTGGTGGTCCGACAGCGTGGACTGGATCATCGCCAGCAAAAAGGTACCCATAAACCCCATGATCCACGCGCCGACAATCGTGATCGCGGCGCGCTGGCCGAAAGCTACCACCAGCCCGCCCCCAGCCATCCCGGCCCCGCCCGCCCAAAACACGAAGCGGCGGCCCCAGGTTTTGACGGCGCGATCCGCGATCAGCCCGCTCATAACCATGCCCAGCGCCAGCGCGCTGAAATGCAGCCCGCCCACGCTGTAACTGATATCCAGGTCATCACGCAAAAACGGCATGGCGGGACCCAACAGGGCCTGCAAATAACTGAAATAGGCCAGCATCGCGTATGCCAGCCATGTAAACCGGTCCCGTACAAACCCGGTTGATGATGGTTTCTCCATCTAACAGTGTGTCCTATTCGACGCGCATGCCCATCGTGTGGTATTCGGATACGCTGGCAAATCCCGCCGCTTCCGCCGCTTCGATCACACTCTCCTGGTACGCAGGCTGCATGAACTCGATGCGGCGCCCTGGGCTGGCCTGCCAGATCGTTTTGAGCAGGTAGTGTACCAGGAAACGGCCCAATTCGGGATGCTGCGGATCGCTGGTCACATCCATGTAGTTCACGCCGCCCGCCCGCCGCCGGATATTACACCGGGCAGATGCCACGACCTGCCCTGACGGTGTATGGTGGGCCAGAAAACGGAGCGCGCGCGATCCCATGGCCCAATCCACAACCGGCATCAGCGGGCGCAGCACGGCGGGCTGGCGAAACCGTCCTTCTTCCACCGGGGTATACGCGCGCACGGCGTCCGGCGTGATGCGGCGTGCCAGCTCATAACGTGGCCGCCAGTCAAAGGCTGACGCCGGTTCAACGCGGTAGCCGTCCGGCACCGGCTGATCGCTCACCGGTTCCGGCTGCCCGTCCTTCAACTCGTAGCGCATCTGGACGTTCCCGGCGAAGTGCTCGAAGCCCAGTTTTTCGTACAGCCGGTAAGCCGGTTCGTTCCCGGCGATCACATCCAGTGTGATCGCCTTTGCGCCGCGCTGGCGGGCGTATTCGACCGATTTCTCCGCCAATTGGCGAGCGATGCCGCGCCGCCGGTAGTCGGGCAGCACCGACACGTTGCCGATATACCAGCGGTCCGTGTTGCCCTGCCGCATCACGTTCACCAGGGCGACCGGTTTACCGTCTTCTTCCCACACATAACCGCGCATCATGTCCCGCAGCGGCGGCGACACAAGCTGTGCCAGCCGGATCAGCGGCCAGATACGGCGCGCACCGGAAAAACCATCGACCCAGTTTTCGACTTCGTCTTCCTGAACGCTCCATTCCGGGTTTTCGGGGTACTGAAATGTGGGTGGGATCAACTCGATCAGAGCCGTTAAATCCTGCGGTAGTTTAAACGCACGCATTGCCATGCTGGCTTTCCCCTCAATTTAAATAACTTGCCCTAATATTTTATACGTAAAACGACACGCCCGCGTTACGGCAGGCGCGCATGGTCGCCCATACGCGCCGCACGCCAACCCCCAACCCGATCAGGAGCAGCAGCGGCACGCCAACCGCCCACGTCGGCGGCAGGCCCGTATCCGCCAGATGAAACAGCGCCAGCGGCTCGGTTTGAGCGTGTACCAGCCGCCGCAGCCCTGCCGCCAGCGGTGAATCCGAAAAGGTATAGTTCACGCGGTGGTAGGCGTCCCCTGCTGTAGCAGGGGTGTCCCCCGTGACAGGGGACGCACCAAACACAGCGGCGTAATGCGGCGTGATATCGGTCAGCACGCCTGCACACTGCACGCCCAGCCCGATCACACACAGGTTCAGCGCCAGCCGCCGCCACGCGGATCGATCCGGCAGCGCGCCCAGCGGCAGGCAGCTTAATGGCAGGAGCGGCACCAGGAAACGCGGCCCCCAACACCACCCGCCGTGCCACGCCCACCAGCCCCCGTAAAACACCAGCGCCATGATCCACAGCAAGGCCAGCACATCCGCGAGCGCGGCATGGTGACGGCGGAAACGCGACCACAGCGCCACGGCCAGCGCCAGCGGCGGCGCGTAGAGAAACACGCTGCGGCCAGGGCTGAACAGCAGGCCGCCGATCCCTTTCCACAGCGGCGTGGTGTAG